>CAJVZD010000026.1 GCA_913019905.1 uncultured Cellvibrionales bacterium | reverse complement strand
CGCCAATGCTGGATGAGATTGCCGCGCTAACGCTCGCAATGACTGAGCTTGTTAGTTTATGGATAGGCACTAATTAGTGTCTATCCATAAACATCGATTTAGAATTTCTGTTTCTGGTGTAGGTCGGATTTCAACCCGACAGAAAATCAGCTATTTTGAGTCTGTGTTTGTTTATTCGAAATAATAGCTGAACAAGCGTTCCGCCGGTGGATCAGTTAGCAGGGTTCCGTCAAGTGACTTTGTTCGTCGCCGCAGACGTTTATCCAAAGTCTTTAGCACGTCTCTTTCCATTATTTTTCGAGCCTTTGAATCGATGTTCGAGAATTCATAATAAGCGGAAAAGATTCGAAACTGATCTGTCAATGAAAAACCTCGGCGACTCATCATAAAGATTTGAACCAAATTTCTAATTTTTTCCCGATATTTTCTTTTTGCTACGCGAGTTCTCTCATTATCAATAAAATACAAACTCAACTTACCCGCGTCTTCATGTAACAAAACATTGCTCGCCCGCAAATCGCCATGAACGATATCGTGCCTGTGCATTTCACCCAGGGTTCGGCCAAGCTCTCTCAACAGTACCCTTTTCCACCTTAATCCTTCACGGGAGGGCTGCACAAAATAGCTGTGAATGATGTCGCTTACATTCCATCCAGGCACTTCTTTCATAATAATAAATGGCAAATTGTTAAAATTACCATGAACAACTATCGGCGGTGCATTAAGACCTATTTCCTTGAGCAAACTATTTCCGCGACTAAACCGTTGACTACGGTTGCCGACAACCTTGCCTTTTATTTTTTCGACAATATTTGTTTTCTTAAAAACTTTAATATAATACTGTTCGTAAACTGCAAGTAATTTGCTGTCATCTTCTTTTATCACATGCCATTGATCTTGAAGAAATAGAGCCAGCAACTCCTCTGCCGCCACAGGGTCAATATCGATAAATTCAGTTTTCGTAAACATATTAAAGACTACTCACATCACACTCTGCTATTTTCCGCGAATGTCATTTTAAGAATATCGTTGCTGGAGTGCGGTCATACCTGACTTTGTGCTTTCTCTGAAAATCGGTGACTAACGGACGAACTTGGTCGAGCAATAAAACTCGATCCTTGCTCGTACAATGACAATATCGAGCGACAAATTGATCGAGCTCACTATTCTCTAGCCCGATCTCTGAGAGAGCCACAATAAGCCTTGCAATATCACGAGCCGGCGATTTCTTTCGCGAAGCTCTTTGGAAGCCGTCTAAATCCACGAAATAGAGTTTCGATCTGGCGTACAAAAAATTACTTAACTTGGTATCTCCATGCATGTAATCATTCTGATGAATTTCACCTAACTGAACCGCTAATTGAGCCAATACTTCTAACTGTCGCGCCGGACTAAACAGGGCTTCATCTGATAATTCAGACAATGCAATCCCGTCATCGAGATATTCGCAGAAATGATATGAGTCAACATTCAACATCCCATTACTCCTGGTCATATACCCCAGTGAACGTGGTGTTAATGCCTCCGTTTTTTCGAAAGCCAATGTACGAGCATGTGCTCGTTGCGCCCGATTCTTGAACAAAAGACGGCGCAAAAAGGCGGCTAAACCTCGCTCCCGATAGACTTTGCAAAATATTTTCGGTCCGTTCTTAAGCTGTCCGATAAAGACGCTGCGCGCGGTTTCTTGCTTTATCATGACGACATCGGGAAACATAGAATCAATAGTTGAGTGATTAAAACAGTCCTCGAGCCCCACATTTTTCTCCACCAGGCCAACGACGTTGTTCTGAACAATCTGCTCAAATTCTAGCGTGCCTTTTTTAGACTCGATGTTTTTCAATAGTCCCACTCATTTGACTCAATCATTTTCTTTGCTTTGACAGCGATTGGATAAGAGCATCTATCTCATCGCCATAAGAGAAGAGCTCTATGTCGTGTTTATAGCGTTTTGCAGCCATTTTTGCCGATTCGAGTGTATAAGGTGTTGGCGCCTTCACCGCGGTTGATTTTGTCGATTTGTTTTTGTGCGGAAGGTCAGGTAAGCCATGTTGTTCAGAAATCTTTTTCCAGTCGTCAGAAATATTTTCAAACTTCCCCACAAAATCGGCGACTATTTTTTCTCCGTCCCATAAAAATGCAGACTGCGAGCGCAAATGCCGGTCAATTTTTTCATCGGGAATCTGTGCGACTCGGGCAACAAATTCCTCGAAAGTCATGTCGAGAGAAATGTCTAGGTTCCAGAATATATTTTTCCCGCCACCGCTGTTTTTAACATCGGCAATTTTATCCATATAGCTGGAATGTAAACGGTCGAGGGGATTTCTGACAAACGAAACCACATAAGGCGCTCTTTCACTCTCGCCGTATTCACTTAAGGGCAAATGTTTTGCGTACTTAGCCGAATACAATTTGACTAGTGCCGGGTCGACGTCCTCTACAGCACCGCCATTGACTGTCACATGAAGATGTCGTGCGAGAGTAAGCTCGATAGAAGTTGATGCGACTTTAGTGATTTTTACATAAGCGATGTCAGGCGATCGCAAACGCCATATTTTTGGCTTATGTCTAGCTACCTTATAATTGCGTAACCATTTTTGAAAAAAATTAGGATTTTCCCCATAATCTTTCATAATAATAGTCTTCGTGCGCTTGCATTAAATAAAATAGAAAAATACCTGTAATCGAATTTCCGCATGACTATGATGGTTTTCAAAATAGCTGTCTGGGCTCGCATTTAAAATCACGTAAATACAAATTATTTGCTCGCTTTTGAACCTTCCTCAAAAAGTCACTCTCTTCTGTAAATATCGTTCGTAAGGGTTTGCGATAATATTCTCTTAGAAAACGATAGATATCCCTTCGGGTCAAGCCAATATCCATTGCCGAAAAGTAGATGCTACCCACATCTTTGATTAACCACCGCTGCGGAACAGAGGGCCGGACTTGTGCTCGATGTAAATCCACCAAAAATAAGCGGATACCCCGATAAGAAATTTCATTGATATTTTCTTGTATGTCCAATAGAAAATGACAAATATAAAGATCTCGATGATTGATACCATTTACGTGGAGGGTACGGGCGATTTCGGCCACTTTTTCAACAATCGATTTTTTTAACAAAAATGTCGGCGGGTTTTCAGCCCACTTTTCAGCATACACTGCCAGACTTAAAGTATTCGTTAGCTCTTCTGTTACCACATAGGATGTTTGGGCTGCGGGATTTAGTCCCTTTTTTCCAAACGCGACAGCGGTCATGGTATCGACACCCAACTTGTGGAGAATGTTGATGGCCTCCCATTCATTCCTTGCGCCGACAATCGGCAAGCGAAGTTGTAACAAATTTTTAATCACTTCGACCCAGCCTATGCCCTCATGCAACTTTGCATAAAAACCCTGTCCGTCGATCTCGAAACGTTGGGTGGTACGTCCCTCCTTCGACCGTACAACCAAGCCGTCAATATTTTTTATTTTCTCAAAGGGGTCCACCGCACCAAACCAGTTTGAAAGGATTTTGGAACGAGTAATTACAAGCATCGTTGTTCACCAATATGCTCAATAGCTTCCGCTGCACGTAATGGACGCGAATAGATATCTGCAGTTTCGGCAAATTTTGCACACTGCAATTCCCAATCCACGTCGTTCGTTAGCAACTTCTGCAATTCGCTATTCATTAGCTGCTGACTAAAGGGCAGTGGAATGACCGCCCCGAGTTCGTTTTCTTCAATGTAATGAGCGTAGCCGCAAATACCACTGCAGATGACGGGTAATCCCGCAACCACAGCTTCCAACAACACATTACCGGTATTTTCCAGATAGGCCGGATGAGCCAGACAATCAGAGGCAAACAGAAAACTTGGCACGTCATCTCGTTGCCCCACAAACAACACCTGCTCTCCAATCCCCAACTTTTCTGCCAGCTTCACATACGTCATTTGTCGCTTATCCTGGCCAATAACCAGCAAGCGGGCCGCTGCCTTTATGTTTTCTTCCAATGCTGCCATTGCGTGCAATACGCGGTCCAGTCCCTTGCGCTTATAATCTGAGCCCAAAAAAGCAATGACCTTTTCGTCGTCGTGAATATCAAACTCTTGTCTGATGGCAGCAGCCATTACCTTACTTTGAGCATTTCTGACGCGACTTTTACTGATACCCGGTGGCATCAGGTGCATTCGCTCAGGCCGGGTACCGTAATATTTTTGGAATGCCGTTCCCTCTGTGGCTGACAATAATAGAATTTCGGTAGTCACTGAATTGCCAAACACCGCCTCTTCATATTCCAGGGAGGTTCGACTTCGTTGCGTTGTCCGAAAGATCCAGTTTTTTTCTTCGAAAGCTTTTGTCGCAAAACAAGTATCAGCGCAATAATACACATCCAGCCCGGGCATTTTATTGAAACCAATAACTAAATCAGCCGGGCATTTATCTAAGGATTGTTGCATCTCATGGTAGAAACTGCTGTTCTTTCCGGGATTGGTAAAACCCGTAATAGGCAATACCTTGATATCCAGGTCCGCATCTCTCTCACCTTCCCAAACGCCGGCATAGATAGTGACCTCATGCCCTCGCCGGATCAACTCGCGGGAAATAGCCAAAAAATTTCGCTGCAAGCCCCCATAGGGAAAATATTTAAACAAGCAAAGTGCCAACTTCATCAGCTCGCCGTCTCGTCATAAAGTTTGTTTCTGCCGTCCGGTTGAGTTTTAAACCGACGATGAACCCACATGTATTGATCCGGGGCCTTCCTGATCTCCCGTTCAATTGTCTGATTGACAATAAGTGCATCCTGGCTGTCGTCACCGGATGGAAATCCAGGAACCGGAGATAATTCTATGGTGTAGCCAGAATTATCTGCGTTGCGGTGGTGGCTCACCATCAAGATCGGGGAGTTATTCAGGCGTACCATCTTGGTCGTCCCCACAATAGTCGCGGCTAGCTGGCCAAAAAAAGGCACAAATACGGAATCAGCCTTACCAAAATCTTGATCTGGTGCGTACCAGACACAGTGGTTTTTTCTAAGACTCCTAACTACCTGCCTTAGTTTTTTCCGTTCTATTACCGATGTAAACCGGCCGCGTTTTTCCCGAATGATGAAATCCATCAGGGGATTGTCATGTTTTCGATAGAGGCATTCTACCGGACAGCCATAAAAAGACAGGAGTACGCCACCTAAATCCAAGGTACTAAAATGGGCGCCCAGGAGTATGACACCACGCTCTTGTTTTAGAGCTTCTGCTAATAAGTCAGCTCCCTTAAGCGTTGTCCTTTTTTGAATGTTATCTTTACTTCCCCAATAAGCCCAGGCGGTTTCGACGAGTCCAGTGCCATTCGCTTTAAAAATTTCTTTAACAAAGGTTTTACGTTCAAGCGGGTTTTTGTCTGGAAAGCAAAGAGCCGCGTTCACCTGTGCAATATGTCTACGACTCTTCAACACAAAATACAAGAACATGCCAAAACCGCTACCCATAGCCAAACCGAGCCGAAAAGGCATGAGGGCTAATAATCGCATCCATAGTATCAAAATCCAGGTTCCCCAATATCGCGGGGCAAGGAAATCGGTCCATGTCTGTTCTGTCGCTGATACCGTTGATTTCATAAAAGCGTATCCAATCCGGAAACAACCTCAACGGGTTCGAGTCTTTGTAAACATTTCATCCGCTCGTCTTTTTCAGACAGGGGACATTCACGCTGAAAACAGGGCGAACAGTCTACATTTAGGTTTTTGACGATTACATTATCACTAAGAGGCGGAGTAAAGTCCGGCGAAGTAGAACCGTAAACAACGGCCATCGGTCTGTCCAGAGCCGCACAAATATGCATGAGACCCGAATCATTGCTAACCACTGCCGAGGCTTTCGACAAAATGTCCACCGCGTCTGCAAGAGACGTTTTCCCAGTTAAATTAATGCAATTTTTCTGGGCAGACTCACTCAACTGACGGCTAATATCGGTAGCGACGATGGCATCGTTAGCAGATCCGAAAAGCCCTACCTGCCAACCGCGAGCGATAAACTCTTCGGCTACTTGAGCATAGTGTTGTTCCGGCCACCGTTTTGACGGGCCAAACTCGGCACCGGGGCACAAGGCCAGGAAAGGTTGACTCTTATCGAAACCGTGTTTTTCGATTATTCCCTCAGAGCCCGAAACTAATGCAGGTTTAGGGCAATTATCGGGTGGTGGTGTTTCATTTGAGTAAGCTAGCGCTACAAAACGTTGCACCATCAAGGGATATTTAGCTTTGTCCAATAAACGAATGTCGTTTAACAATCCAAAGCGCATTTCGCCACGCCATCCAGTGCGACGCGGAATGCCCGCAAGGAAGGGGATTAGGGCAGACTTTAATGAATTAGGCAATACTATTGCCTGGTCGTAACTCTCAAGTGCCAATTTTCTCGCCAATTTAAAGCGCGTTCGCAAATCCAGCTTACCGTGTCCGACTGGCATAATGATACCGCGCCGAACTTCGGGCATGCGTTCCAAAATGGGCAGGCTCCATTCGGGAGCCAACACATCGATGTGACACTCGGCGTTAGAATCCTCGTCGGAATTCATTGATCGAGAAATAGTTTGAAGCGTAATAAATAACGATTGAGCCATCACCATATCGCCGACCCAGGAAGGACCGACGATTAAGATTTTTTTTGCGACAGATTTCATCAAAAAAGTTCTTATTTGGTGATTGGCGTTAACCATTCACGATTTTGTTCACGACGCCCTTTTACCGAATCAAAATACATAGTTTGCAATTTTTCAGTCAGCGGACCGCGATCACCGCTACCTATTTTGCGACTATCCAATTCTCGAATAGGTAAAACTTCGGCGGCGGTACCGGTAAAGAACGCTTCATCGGCAATATAGACTTCGTCACGGGTAATACGTTTTTCAACAATCTGATAACCCAATTCAGCGGCCAGCGTAAAAATCGTGGCCCGGGTAATGCCGTCGAGGCAGCTGGTCAGCTCTGGCGTGTAAATAACATCATCGCGAACAATAAATAGATTTTCGCCGCTACCTTCCGCTACATACCCCTCATTGTCGAGCAACAAGGCTTCTTCACAACCGCTATCTAATGCCTCTTTGAGAGCAAGCATTGAATTAATGTAGTGGCCATTCGCCTTCGCCTTACACATCGAGATATTCACATGATGCCGAGTATAAGACGACGTACGTACTTTAATGCCGTGCTCGGTGGCTTCTGGTGACATATAGGTAGGCCATTCCCAAGCGGCAACCATTAAATGGGATTTCAGATTGTCGGCACGCAGGCCCATACCTTCAGATCCATAGAAGCACATTGGACGTAAATAGCCCTCTTCAAGATTATTTTCACGTACGACCGCTTTTTGCGCTTCGTTAACCACGTCCTTACTAAAAGGCATATCGAGCGTGAGAATATGCGCGCTGCGAAACAGCCGGTCAGTATGTTCCTGCATTCTAAAAATGCAGGTGCCGTCATTTTGGGTTTTGTAGGCTCGCACCCCCTCAAACACGCCCAAGCCATAGTGGAAGGTGTGCGTGAGCACATGCACTTTCGCTTCGCGCCAGGGAACCATCTCGCCATCAAACCAAATTAGACCATCACGGTCGGCCATGGACATAAGTTACTCCTCAAAAAAAGTCCCTGCTTACGCGAAGGACTCTAGAAATTATTAGTGAAACATTCTCTCATATATAGAGAATGATATTGGCACGACACACCTTGCTTAAGTCATTAATTCCGTCCATTTGGCAATCACTGCCCGCCGATGCTGTTGATAATTAGCCATCGGAACTTCATTGGGTTGTTGCAACAAACTCAGGCGGTGGGAGTGACTACGATAGGCCTTGTAGGCATCAGTCAGCGCCAGCGATTGAGTTTCGCTAAAAAGCCCCTGTTGTTGCAGCGATTGCAAAATACGGATGTTATCCGGATAGTCCGCCAATGCCGGATACTGGTGTGTCCACGCAAGAACCGCGTATTGCACCATAAATTCGATGTCTACGATAGCTCCGGTGCCATGTTTAAGGTGAAATATAGGCTGTTCACCATTTTCAAGGCCTTTTGGCAACATATGATCACGCATTTTTTCTCTCATCGACGACACATCTGCCCGCAATATTGTTTCATCCCGCTCCAGTCCCAGAATCGTTTTTCGAATCGAGGCAAACGAATGAGCCAAATCTTCATCCCCAGCTACCACCCGCGCTCTGACGAGCGCCTGGTGTTCCCACGTCCAGGCTTTGCTGTGTTGATACTCTTCAAAAGCCTTCAGCGGCGTCACTAACAAACCGGACTCTCCGGACGGTCTTAATCGCATGTCGGCTTCATACAAATCACCCATGGGTGTCTGAGCGCTCAATATATGAATTATTCTCTGCCCAAGCCGGGTATAAAATACTGAATTATCAAGCGGTCGATCGCCATTAGTCGACAAATTCGCCGGAGCGTCATAGATAAACACAAGATCTAAATCAGAGCTTGGCCCCAACTCGATACCACCCAATTTCCCATAACCAACAATGACAAAACCCTTATGGTCGGTATCCGTGCCGCTGGGAATACCGGTCAAACCCTGCGGAACGCCATGTCTTTCAGCAAGAAAATGCCACGCCACATCCAGCACATGCTCCAAAATGACTTCTGCAATCATGGTGAGGTAGTCGCTAACTTTCATAAGCTCTAAGCGGTCTGTTACTTCAGCGGCCGAAACCCTCAGTTGGTAGGCTTGTTTGAAATAGCGCAGACCGTCCATATGCGCCTCGAGATCATCCATCGGAATACGCAGCATCTGCTGTTGCAGCTCATCACGTAAATGGGCTTTATCCGGCACATTGTAGAGTGTGCGGGCATCGAGTAGTTCATCGAGCAACACCGGATGCCTTGCCAGTTGAGTTGCAACCCAGGGGCTAGCGGCACAGAGAATAACAAGCTGGCGGAGTGCGCCAGGATTTTCCGCGAGTAAAATAAGATACGCCGTGCGCCGCAGCACAGATTCGACCAGGGGGAAAATCCTTATTAGCGTTGCCGACGGCTGTTCGGCTTCTTTGACGGCCAACAGCAGCATAGGCATAAACCGATCGAGGCGATCTCTGCCTTCAGCCTGCATGCGACTGACGATGGGGGCATTCTTCAACTGGTTTAAGCGCTGTATTACATCATTGGCATTTTCATGACCCGCCTCGAGCAACAAGCCGACCGACTCATCGTCGTCTAAAGTTTCCGCCCACAAACCCGACCACCGATGATCATACTTTTTCTTCGCGCTTTTTTCTTGCTGATGGTCGGATATAATATTTCTGAAATGCAAACTAACATTATTACGACATCTCGACAAAGCTAGAGAAAATGAATCCCAACTGTCGAAACCCATTGAAAAACATAATGCCTGTCTTGGATAATCATCTACCGGCAATAACTGTGTTTGCTTGTCATTAAAAGCCTGAATAACATGTTCTGTATTGCGTAGAAAATGGTAAGCTTCCTTTAATTCCTCAACCGCCTCTTCTGCAAAAATGTTTTCTTCAGCCAGTGTATTTAACACAGACAATAAACGCCGTTCTTGCAGCTGTGTATCACGTCCCCCTCGAATCAGCTGAAAACTTTGAACGATAAATTCAATGTCGCGAATCCCGCCGGGGCCCAACTTAACATCGTTATCCAAACGTCGACGCTTGACCTCTTGCATGATCATTTTTTTCATCGAACGCAAAGAATCTATGACCGAATAATCTATATAGCGCCGATAGACAAATGGCCGCAGCATTGCCAACAATAACAGACCCTGGTCCGGATCGCCGGCCACGACTCTGGCCTTTATCATCGCGTAGCGCTCCCAGTCCCGCCCTTGATCCTGATAATATTCTTCGAAAGCGTCAAAACACAAAACCAGGGCACCACTTTCCCCATACGGCCTTAAGCGCATGTCGACCCGAAAAACAAAACCATCCTCTGTCATTTTATCCAGAGAAGTAATAACTCTTTGACCAAGCCGCGTAAAAAACTCATGATTGTCCAGGAATTTTGTAAACTTTTTGTCCGATACCATATACGGAAAGGTTTTTACCGAGGCGACAGCTAAGGAGGACGCATCAACGGTTTCGCCTCTTTCTGGATAGGCAAAAATCAGGTCTATATCCGAAGACAAATTCAATTCAGAGGCACCCAGTTTACCCATGCCCAGCACTAGTAATTTTTGTTCAGTTAAAGTCTCTTCCACCAGAGCAGACGGCACGCCGTATTCTGTCGATAACTGCTGATGATGAAAATCGACTGACTGCTGGATGCAGACTTCAGCCAAGGCGGATACATCGGCCGTGGTTTCCAGCAGATCGCTTTGGCAATTCAAGTCTCGCCAAATTATTCGCAGCATTTCTTGCGCCCGGCATCGTCGCAAACCTTTATTTAGCTGCTCTGCATTGGTCGTATCGGACAAGCAGTGAGTGACAACATTCTTCATCTCACCGTCGTCATAGGATCGAAACAGTTCACCGCCAGCGACCAGACGCATCAATATGTCTGGCTGACGCATACACAATTCAGTCGCATAACGACTTCCCGACCACGTTCTGATTAACTGCTCTGAAAAACCGCTATCTTCAAGTTGCGTCGAGAACCAGACAGCACAGTGGGGATTTTTTTCGACAAAAACGTTTTTATTGCTTTCAAACTCAGCCAATAATTGTGTCGGTAATTGGTCGATGGGCAAGCTGATTTTATTCACAATAACGGTCCAGTTTACAAAAACGATGGTTTGGTTTTATGCGGAAATCTCGAAAGAATCTACAAAAAATAAATAATTTTAAAATCAATCAGTCGACAACAGACGGCACTAAAAGCATTACTCAAAAGCTCTATTCCTAATTACGACAAAGCGGGCGCCACTCGCATAACCTCCGCAATGGTGGTATCGCCCGAGGCAATTTTTTGAGCACCGGACAAACGTAAAGTCCTCATACCTTCTTTCATTCCTTGACGCCGAATCTTGTCGATATCCAGATGGTCATTAATTTGGGTTTTTACGGGCTCTGTCATGGTCAGTATTTCATAAACTCCCTGCCGCCCCATGTAACCCGTATTCCGGCATTCCAGACAGCCAACGGGCTTAAATACACGTTCGGGCATTGTTATTTTCCAGGGCGCCGTTAGTTCGCGCCAGTCTGTTTCCGTCAAGCTATCTTCTGCCTTGCAATGGGGGCACAAGGTTCGAACCAAACGCTGAGCCATCACTCCAAGCACCGTAGCCTTCAACAAATACGCTGGAATACCCAGTTCTAACATTCTCGTTATAGCGCTCGGAGCATCGTTGGTATGCAGGGTTGATAACACCAAATGACCGGTCAATGCCGCTTGAATCGCCATTTCTGCCGTTTCTAAATCCCTGATTTCCCCAATCATAATGATATCCGGGTCTTGCCTCATTAGCGCTTTAATCCCACTGGCAAAATCCAATTCAATACCTGGCTGAACCTGCATCTGATTAAAGCTATCTTCCATCATTTCTATCGGGTCTTCGATAGTGCAGACATTAACTTCCGTTGTAGCCAATTGCTTCAAGCTTGAATACAAGGTCGTCGTTTTACCGGAGCCGGTCGGTCCCGTAACAAGCACGATGCCGGTCGAAGAATTAATCATTGCCTGCCAGCGAGCATAATCTTCATGGGCCAATCCCAATTGGTCAAAGGTGCGCAGCAATACATCGGGATCAAAGATACGCATGACCAGTTTTTCACCAAAGGCCGTCGGCATTGTCGACAAACGTAATTCCACTTCATTACCATCGGGACTCTTGGTCTTTAATCGTCCATCCTGGGGCTTACGTTTTTCGGCAACGTTTAAGCGCCCGAGAATTTTTAGCCGGCTAACAACGGCTGTCGCAACATGGGCAGGTAATTCATTGACATTGTTTAACACCCCGTCAATCCGAAAACGTACATGCGCCAGTTCACGCCGAGGCTCGATATGAATATCACTGGCTCTCTGATCAAAAGCGTACTGTAAAATCCAATCGACAATGTTTACGATATGTTGATCATTGGCCTCCGGGTTTTTGCTGTCACCCATTTCCAGCATTTGTTCAAAATTGGTTACCGCGTCAATTTTACCGACAGCGGTACCCGTTGCCCCGCGAACCGATTTTGCCAAACTGTAAAATTCTACGGTGTAACGTTTTAAATCGGCGGGATCTATTAATACTCGTTTGATATTACGGCGTAGAACATGCTCGAGATTATCCCGCCAGGTATCGATAAAAGGCTCACAACTGGCTATCGTCACCTCCTCAATATTGACATCAACAGCCAATATCCCATGTCGCTGGGCAAATTCAAAAGACATGACCTCGGTAATGGCAGGAACGTTTATTTTCAGTGGATCCAGGAAAAAAACCTCTTGATTAACACGACTCGACAGCCAGCTTAACAGCTGGGAAATATCAAGAATAACGTGGTGGTTCCTCGCGTCAGGTAGATTCTGACTGGCAATATAGGTTAGCGGATGCATGGTCGCCTGATCTTTACTGCGGGTGTTATTGAGAACACGATATTGATCTTCAACACTGATTAGCCCGTCCGAAAGCAAATTATCCATCAATACACGCAAGTTTAATAAACGCTCTCGCGCCGACGCCGATCCATTTGTTACGCCTTCCACTGCTAAATACCTCGTTGTTATGTAAAGGGGCTCACTGCCTGAGTGCTACGGTGCCGGTCGATTACTTCTTTTTCCCATAAACCGGTCAAATAGACATCCACCGTGCAGTTGCCGAACAGAAAACAGGAGCTCCCGATAGAATACCGCAGGAAAGTTACTCGTTAAAGTATTCGACCTGACAAAGTCACAGTGTAGTGTATGGCATGCTCGACCGGCAGCTAAAAGGGCTAACATCAATGGTTTTGGGCACTCCAAACATCAAATTGTCGTGATGGAGAAAATTAAGATGGTACAAACTGAAATTTCTGCTAAATAGTTGTTAGATTAACGGTGCATTTAATCGCAATTAACCATTATAATTGCGCAAATTTCTCAGGGAGACAGTCTGTGGCAATCGGAAATCCTTTTGGCAACATGTTTGGTAAGTCACCGTTCAAGCCTATTCAAGATCACATGGCAAAGGCACATAGCTGCGCAAAGGCGTTGATACCGTTCTTTGAAGCGGCGCGGGCGGGTGACTGGAAACTCGCCGGAGAGAAGCGCAAAGAGCTCGCCAAACTGGAAAACGAGGCGGACAAACTAAAACGAAACGTTCGCATACACCTGCCTAAAAACTTGTTTTTGCCCGTTCCGCGAACTGATTTGTTAGATATGCTGACGATGCAAGATAAGATTGCCAATGCCGCTAAAGATGTTTCCGGCCTGATGTTAGGCCGCAAAATGCAAATCCCCGAGTCAATGGGCGATAGCTTACTCGGATTCATTAAGGAATCTGTTGCCACCTCTGAACAAGCGTTAAAGGCCATCAATGAACTGGATGAGCTTGTTGAAACCGGTTTTAGTGGCCGTGAGGTAAAGCTGGTAGAAAAATTGATCAAAGAACTCGATCGGCTCGAGAACGTCAATGATAAAACAGAAATTAAAATTCGTGCCGCTCTGTTTAAGCTAGAGAAGGATTTGCATGCTGTCGATGTTATGTTTCTCTATAAGGTCATAGATGGTATCGGTGCACTCGCCGATCGTGCCCAAAAAGTCGGTAGCCGTTTGCAGCTGCTCATCGCGCGATAAGACACCTAACCAATTTATTAAACTAGTTTTTTCAGTCTCTGATACCGTGATCACGGCGGTTGTCAATCCTGATAGGAAGTGAACACATGACCATTATCGCTGAATACGGCAACATTTTACTGATTACGGCCTGTATATTTGGTTTCTTTATGGCTTGGGGAGTCGGTGCCAACGATGTTGCCAACGCTATGGGGACGTCCGTTGGGTCCAAAGCCCTGACCGTAAAGCAAGCGATTTTAATCGCAATGATTTTTGAGTTCGCAGGGGCCTATCTGGCGGGAGGGGAAGTTACCTCGACTATCCGAAAAGGTATTATTGACCCGGCTCTTCTCACCGAATCTCCGGATTTACTCGTTTTTGGCATGATGTCTTCGCTACTAGCCGCTGGAATTTGGTTGCTAATTGCCACAAACTTTGGCTGGCCAGTCTCTACCACCCACTCAATCGTTGGCGCATTAGTCGGTTTTGCGGCCGTCGGTATATCTGTAGATGCTGTCAACTGGAGCAAAGTCGGCACCATCGCGGCCAGCTGGGTCGTTTCTCCAGTAATGGCAGGAACGATTTCCTTTGGCTTGTTTGTCAGTGTAAAAAAGCTCATTCTTGATACGGCTGAACCGTTCAGAAAAGCGCAACAATACATACCGCTCTACATGTTTTTCGTCGGATTTATGATCGTCATGGTGACGTTATTGAAAGGCCTTAAACATATCGGCATTGAGTTTGACTTAGGGCTTGGCAGCAAATTTGCCAATGCACTGCCTATTGCAGCGATTGCAGGCGTCGTTGTTGCGTTGCTAGGCAAAATCCTCCTCAATCGAATCAAAGAGGACGACATATCGGACAGTGGCAATCGTTTTGCCAATGTCGAAAGAGTTTTTGCTATTCTGATGATTTTCACCGCTTGTGCGATGGCCTTTGCCCACGGTTCAAATGACGTTGCCAACGCCATAGGACCGCTAGCGGCTATTGTCAGCATTATTGGCAGCGGCGGTGAAATAGCAAAAGAGTCCGCAGTGCCTGGATGGATCTTGCTGCTCGGCGGCGGCGGTATAGTGCTGGGCTTAGCCACCTATGGCTTTCGTGTCATGGCAACAATCGGCAAAAAAATCACTGAACTCACGCCGAGTCGCGGCTTCGCCGCTGAACTGGGGGCGGCGTCAACGGTCGTATTGGCCTCCAGCACCGGCTTGCCCATTTCTACCACGCATACATTAGTCGGCGCAGTCTTAGGTGTTGGCCTGGCGCGAGGGATAGGCGCCTTAAATCTACGTGTTATCAGTACAATATTTATGTCCTGGGTCATTACTTTACCGGCCGGCGCGGCGCTGGCGATTATCTTCTTCTTTACCTTAAAAGCCATTTTTAGCTAGCGTTTGACCGGCTTAGATGAGCGGCTTTCGCTCTAACTCTACGATCCTCTCATCGTGGCCCGGAAACGTTCGCTTCAGCCGCCACCCAATTTAATAATTGCTTGATAGCACGAGACAGAACCTGATTTTGGCGAACAATATAACCCAAGCTGGTCGTTGGGAAATCGGGTAAAGACGTCGTCGGCACTGTAGTGTCCCCTTTCGACAGCAAAGCATATTCGGGCACAATGGCGACGCCGAACCCCGCCTCAGCCCACTCGATTTGAGCATCAACGCTGCCGACTTCCATCACTCTGTAGTGAGGTAGTTCAAGTAGCGGCAGGGAAGCGTCGATGATGCCTCGGGTTCTGGTCTCGTGACCGAGCAATATTAACGTGGGTCCGCTGTCGGCAGTTGGACTATCGGGATCGTCCATTTTGTCCAACCCCATTTGCCAACTCGCTAAACCATGTCCGTATGCACACCACTGCACTTGCTGTAGCTCCTTAAAATGCAGGGGTAAACTGTCTTTTTGCGCCATAACAAAACCCAAATCAACTTTTGCGCTGCTGACCAGTTCAGTTGCCTGGGCCGACGTTGTATTGAGCAGGGTTAAATCAATACCCGGAAATTCCAGGCGAAATAATTGAAAGGGAGCAATCAGCAATAACCGAGAAATTGCATCACTGGCAGCAATCGTTAATGAGCCCTGTGAAAGCTCGTTGATGGCATTGAGATCAGATTGACAATTTTGTAACTCGCTTATGATCTTATCGGCGCTGTCCAATAGACGTCGTCCTGCATAAGTTAAGACAAAAGGCTTACGTTCAATCAACTTAATACCGGTCATTTTTTCCAATTGTTTGATTTGCAGGCTCACGTTAGGCTGCGTCATATGAAGAGCAATAGCCGCTTTACCGAAATGCTCTACTCTAGCGAGAACGGCAAAGGTATTGAGCCATTGGATATCCAGCATAATTGTTCTCCTTTTCCGATCTGTCACAGTTAATTTTCGGCCTTGTCTTGTCTTGTCTTGTCTTGTCTTGATCCAATTACATATGATTTTATTATCAATATAATAATATTAATTAATTATCCATATTAACCAAATAAAATTAGGATGACATCTTCAAATTCGAGGAGAAGCTGTTATGCCATCTATTGTTGTGGTTGGTGCAAATTGGGGCGATGAGGGCAAGGGCCGTATTGTGGACTATTTGGCCGGTGACGCGTCAGCCAGCATTCGATTTCAGGGTGGTAATAACGCTGGCCACACAGTCGTTAACCGTTTTGGCAGCTACAAACTCCACCAACTACCCAGTGGCATATTTAATTCAGACTCTATCGCTGTACTCGGTCCGGGCATGGTGATTAGCCCGGGGCCATTAGCGGCAGAGCTTACCGCTGTTACCGAGGCCGGCTTGAATATTCAACTGGTCGTTTCCGATCGCGCGACGTTGTGCCTACCCTTGCATGCATTAGAAGATAGCCTGGAAGAAGAGCGTCTCGGCGCAAGAGCTTATGGGTCGACCCGACAAGGCATCGCGCCTGCCTATGGCGACAGAGTGATGAAAAAAGGGATTATGGTGGGGTGGTTGAATGAGCCAAAGGTACTGTTGGAGCGAATTCGTTTTCTACTGGAATGGAAATTACCGCAAATGCGCGCTCTTTACTCCGAGTTTCAATTCAAGCAAACAGCGGAACAACTGACCGCCGAACTGCTGGAATTATCAGCGCCCTGGCAGACATCAATTTGCAACGTCACCGAGCCCCTCCAATCTTTACAACAGCAAGGAAAGACCCTCTTGTTTGAAGCGCAACTCGGAGCGGGGCGAGATTTGCTCTATGGCGAATATCCCTGGACGACGTCGTCACACGTTACTGCCGCATACGCAGGAATTGGCAGTGGCCTACCCGCTCTGCGCCCCGATCGAATCATTGCCGTCGCCAAAGCATTCAGTTCGTCCGTCGGAACCGGCACGCTGCCTACGGCGATGGACCAGCAACAAAGTTTCCGCGAGCAAACTAAGGAATACGGCGCCGTCACCGGCCGGCCAAGAGATGTCGGATATTTTGACGCCGTAGCCACACGTAACGGCGCAGAGTTGCAGGCTGCGACCGAAATTGCGCTGACCAAACTCGATTGTTTAAGTGGCATGCAAGATCTTAAAATCTGCGTTGCCTATGAAGGACACCATAAGGACAATGCGATATGGCCACAAACAGAAACATTGAAACCCGTATACGAACATCTCGACTGCTGGTATGAAGACATAACAGATTGCCGTACGTTCATGAGTTTACCGAAAGCTGCGCAAAATTATGTGCTGCGGATTGAGGCACTGATGAATATCCCGATAAAAATGATTTCAGTTGGACCCGAACGAGAACAGATGATCATTCGCTGATTCAAACTCCGCAAAATCGCGGCGCTGCCCGACACAACGTTTTACCAATAAAAGCTTAGCCAATAAATCCAGTCATATTAGACAGAGTAGTTATCAAGCTAACAGCCAAACGATTATCGTTCCTGCGGTCGACCATGCAATTTTTTAGCATAGAACGATAATCCCAATAATTTTCCTTCGTATCAGCTTCAATTTTACGCTTGGACGAAAAATACATTTTCGGGAATACCGATAGAAAACAGCACCTTGAACAAGCACGAGGATAGGGGCCGGAATATCGGCTTGGCTCCATCATGATAAAGTGTTATTATTTTTTCAAACAGTCGTTTGAATGAAAAATCATGAGCCAAACACCCACAGCAAATCAAGCCTCAAGCGAAACCCAGGACAAAATTCTGTGTGCAGCGGAAACACTCTTTATAAAAAAGGGCTTCTCAGCCACTTCGCTCAGATCAATAGCGATTGAAGCGAAGGTCAATCTCGCGGCGACGCATTACCACTTCGGCTCGAAAGAAGGTTTATTTGCCGCGACCGTACACCGTCACATTAAGCCTATTACCGAAAAACGATTTCAAGCGCTGGATGCGCTTCTTTCCAGCGCCGAGCCACTCACAGTTGAGAACATCATGAAGGCGTTTTTATCACCCTTGGTCGACGCCAGCATCAGCAAAGTATTACCCAGACTCATGGGCAGGGTTTTCGGTGAACCGGAGTTTATATCCAGACCCTTACTTGAACAAGAATTTGGAGCGACATCGAGCCGCTTTATCGACGCCCTGCAGATCGCTTTACCCGATGTCGATCTCATCGACCTGCAATGGCGCTTTCATTTTACTTTAGGTTCCATGATCCAGTTACTCAATTTCGACCACCCCCATAACGTGCCTCCTTTAAAAGCCGATGGCGATCGACAGGCCGATCCCAAAGACGGCTTTGAAAGACTCCTCTCATTCGCAACCGCAGGTATTACGCAGTGAAACGTTTTTTGTTACCTCTTCTCATTATTATCGGCGGTTTTGGTTTAGCCGCTCTACTGATTGCCACCGGCCCAAAACTTGAATCCAGACCTCCGGTCATTAATGCACCACTGGTGCGGGTGCTCAGCGTGGATCCGCAACGCATTCAGTTAACGACTTCGACCCATGGCACAGTGGCTCCTAGAACCCAGAGCCAGTTGGTCGCGGAAGTCTCTGGTAGGATTATCACTATGTCGCCCTCCATGGTGTCCGGTGGATTCTTTCGCAAAGGTGACATTCTGTTCAGTATTGACCCCCTCGATTACGATGTTGCACTTGAACAGGCGAGAGCTAACTTAACTCGCGCCGAGAGTGATTTTTCCAACGCCCGTAAAACCCATGCGCGCCAGCAGGATCTTGAAAAAAAGCAATCGATCAGCGCGTCACAAATGGATGATGCATTAAATCGACTGCGGATTGCCGAAGCCACTTTACGAGAATCAAAAGCCAAACTTGCGCGCGCACAAAGGGATCTGGATCGAACCCAGCTGGCCGCACCCTACGACGGGCGAGTCCGCTCGGAACAAATTGATGTCGGTCAGTTTGTCAGTCGAGGTACACCACTGGCCATGTTATACGCCACTGACATTGCGGAAGTTAAATTGCCTATTCACGATGAAGAGCTGGCTTTTTTGGATCTGCCGCTAGGGGTCAACGGGACGACGCTGGAAAAACGGATACCCGTGACACTACGCGCAAGATTTGCCGGAGCCGAACATCAATGGCCCGCAGAAGTTGTCCGCACCGAAGGCGAGCTGGACCCTCGCACGCGAATGATTAACGTTATTGCACAAGTAAACTTACCGTATGTCACCGTAAATAATAAACCACCACTATCCGTCGGTTTGTTTGTTAAAGCGGAAATTAAGGGCATCCATGTCGATGATGTCGTTATTGTTCCCCGTGCCGCGCTGCGCGCAAACTCCGAAGTTCTTATCGTCGACACAGATAATCGGCTGCGATTCAGGTCCGTTGAAGTACTGCGTATTACCGAGAACAAAGTCTATATAAACAGTGGTCTTGTCGCTGGCGAGCGACTGTGTGTTTCTCCGCTGAATAGTCCCGTCGAAGGCATGCAGGTGCGCCTCGAGGATGTTGACAGCGCTGCACAGGTGGCAGGATCATGAAGGGACCTATCGCCTGGTTTGCCAACAATCACATAGCGGCAAACCTAATGTTGATGCTAATTGTCCTTGCGGGTTTGCTAGCGGTATCTCGCATGCCGCAAAAATCATTTCCCGATCTGGAAATCGATAGAATTAGTGTCGAAGTCTTATATCTAGGCGCTGCTCCAGAAGAAGTAGAAGAAGGCGTCTGCATTCGGATTGAAGAGGCTCTCGACGGTATTGAAGGCGTCAAAAAAATCTCCTCTTCTTCCAACGAAGGACGCTGTGCGGTTTCTGTCGAGCTACTTGAAAATATCGATACGGCCAAAGCGCTAGACGACGTCAAAAACCGCGTTGATGCCATTGATACCTTTCCCGAAGAAACCGAAAAGCCCACCATTAATCTTGTCACACCGATCCGGTCAGTCATGGATATTACGATTACCGGTCCTAAGAATGAACGCACGCTAAAAGTACTGGGGCAACGGGTAAGAGATGAAATCGCTGCTCTACCCAAAGTAACCCAGGTCACACTCACCAATACTCGGCCCTACGAAATCTCCATCGAAGTTTCGGAAGAATCCTTAAAACGCAATGGGCTGTCATTTAATCAGGTCGCTAACGCCGTGCGGGCCAGTTCGCTAGATTTACCGGGCGGTTCAATTAAAACGTCTGCCGGAGAGATTTTGCTACGGACAAAAGGGCAGGCCTATTGGGGAGATGACTTTGAGAATCTTGTCATTCTCACCAGAGAAGACGGAACTCGCCTGTACTTGAAGGATATTGCAACCGTTGTGGATGGTTTTGAAGATACCGATCAGCTATTGCGATTCGACGAAACACCGGCCGCCATCATTCGAGTGTCCCGAGTGGGAGAACAGGATATTCTGGAGATTACAGCCGCCGTCAACGATTACTTATCTACTGCGGAGGAGCGGTTACCGGAAGGCGTTAAGTTAACCGTATGGAATGACAACTCCAAAGTACTGCGCGACCGCCTGGACACTTTGTTAGGCAGCGCCCGCCAGGGCTTTCTCATGGTATTGCTGTTGCTTGCCATGTTCCTTAGACCGCGCCTCGCCTTCTGGGTTAGCGCTGGCGTACCGGTTGCTTTTTTGGGGGCTTTATTTCTTGCCTCAACCCTCGGCCTATCTATCGATGCCATTTCACTATTCGGTTTCATTTTAGTATTGGGTATTCTAGTGGATGACGCGATCGTGGTTGGCGAAAATATTCACGCCAGCCAACAACGGGAAAAAGACCCCTTAGCCGCTGCTATTAAAGGGGCCCAACAGGTATCGATACCGGTTATTTTTGGTGTCTTAACGACAATGGCAGCGTTTATGCCTTTGCTGTTGGGGCCAGGCACCAGTGGTCAAATTCAAGCTATTATCGCCTCTGTTGTGGTCTGTTGTCTGATATTTTCTCTGATCGAATCACAACTCATTTTACCCGCCCATTTGGGACACCAGAGCGTCGAGAGTCCCAGCGGTGAAATCGGCCTGTTATTGATTCCCATTTTTGGCATTCTACTATTAGAATTTGCGTGGGATTTTCGCAGTTATATCGCTCTCGCAATCGCAACAGCCTCTGTGTTAGTGAGTCTGCATTTACTGGGAATAACCGCTCCCATCGCGAAACGACTCATTAGCCTGCAATCGCGATTCGCTCACTTCCTGGAGCAATTAATCGATGTCGATTTTCGCAGGCTTGCCACCAAAGCCATTTCGATCCGCTACATCGTCGCGTCAGTAGCGATTGTCGCTTTTCTGTCCGGCGTTGCCATTGTGGCCAGTGGCCGCCTACCCTTTTCATTTTTTCCGCCGCTGGCGTCCGACCAGGTCATCGCCAAATTAACCATGCCTCTGGGCACACCTGCCTCGGTCACCAACAATGCTGTTTTATATTTGGAGGACACTGCCCGTTCGCTCGAATCACAGTTAGCGGATGAGTATCCCGGCGCGCCGCCCGTTACCCATATTTTGGCCGCAGTGGGTAATCATCCCTCTTCCAATGCAGGGGGTGGACCCGGCGGCGGCAGCGGTGGCAGTTCCGGAGCTCACTTAGGTGAGGTCACTTTGCAACTGACTGCAAGCCAGAGCCGTGATATTGAAAGCCGTGACGTCGCCAACCGCTGGCGGAAAATGTCCGGCTCGATTCCCGACGCTATCGAACTCAAATTTGAGTCCTCCCTGTTTACTGTCGGCAATGCAATAGACCTGCAGCTCGAGGGAGATGACTTGGATGAACTCAGAGTCGTGGCTGCAAAGCTACGCGCCAAACTCGGGGAATACCCGGGTGTTATTGATATCACCGACTCTTTCAGAAGCGGCAAGCAGGAAATTAAATTGAATATTTCACCTGCCGGAGAATCACTAGGATTGTCACTTGGCGGATTAGCCCGTCAAATGCGACAGGCGTTTTACGGTGAGGAAGTACAGCGAATTCAGCGTGGACGTGACGATGTGCGAGTCATGGTTCGCTATACAGAGGCTGAGCGGAAAACACTCGGTGCATTAGACAATATGAGAATTCGAACCAGCGATGGCAGTGAAGTGCCCTTTAACACGGTTGCGGAAACAGATTTAGGACGAGGTTTTTCATCCATCAAACGCTCGGACCGACGCCGTGTGGTGAATGTGGTGGCAGATGTTGATCGGACTCAGATCACGGCTAATGAGGTGATCGCCGATCTGAGTGCGGGCGCCATCCAAACGATAATGGCAGACTACCCGCAAGTGGCTTACAGCTTGGAGGGTGAGCAACGCGAACAAGGTGAAGCCATGGCTAGCTTGCTATCGTTCTTTGGCCTGGCTTTGTTTATTATTTTTTCACTACTGGCCATTCCACTCAAGTCTTATTCCCAGCCCATTGTCATTATGAGTGTCATCCCCTTTGCGTTCGTCGGCGCAATTTGGGGACACGCTATCATGAAAAGTTTTGGGCTGATCGCCGGCCTCTCCATGATGTCAATGTTAGGATTTATTGCTGCCTCTGGAGTGGTCGTTAATTCCAGCCTCGTACTGGTGCACAATATTAACGGACGTAAAAATACCGGCCAGCCTTACGGCGAGGCAGTTTTGG
Organism: uncultured Cellvibrionales bacterium; assembly: GCA_913019905.1. Taxonomy (GTDB): domain Bacteria; phylum Pseudomonadota; class Gammaproteobacteria; order Pseudomonadales; family Dasaniaceae; genus Oceanicoccus. The sequence goes on along the minus strand of CAJVZD010000026.1, from coordinate 36,645 downwards.
AGGCAGTAGTATCGCGATGCCGTCCGATTGTACTGACGTCGCTGACGACTTTTGCCGGCTTGGCTCCCCTGATGTTGAACCGTAGCGTACAAGCCCAATTTCTGGTACCAATGGCAGTTTCTCTGGCCTTCGGTGTCATCTTTGCGACTGCGGTCACTTTGTTAGTGGTGCCATCAGGCATTATGATTTTGGAAGACCTCAGAGACCTTAAGAGAAAAAAATGGCCCGCCAAAACACCGGAGACGATCTTATCGGAATAGCGCTGAATCAAGCTCCCTGTGCAGCGCCGTTGCCGAAATAAAGGGGACGTAACAGACACTGTACCAAAAACATAATTCGATGACACAGCGATCAACGACTATGGACTGAAAGTTCATAGCTTGCTTCAAAGTGACTAATCGCTACAAGCCACCTCTCGCTCTAACAACGTAAACACTGCAACCGCTGGCGGGCAGCTGGTACCTACTTTCGGCTGCCCCTTTATTTTAGCTAAGTCCACGTCCTCTCGCAGCTACAGTTTGCCCGACAGATACATCACAACCAGAACACCCTCGCGACAGGAGTCATCTTCGGTGTTGGATGCCCTTTGGAGGGCGTGGGGTTTCAACCGAGTAAGGGTACCCCACATCGAAGATGACGGAGACCTGTGTAGCAGCTAAATCCTTGCACTGAAGTGCATAGTTTTTTCCAGCAAGCCGTGACAATAAAACTTTCTCCCAAATGGAAGTACTTTCGATTTCACAAACCATCAACTATTGTTAAGGTAGCTGTAGCAATCGATAATCGTCCTTCCACAAAAATAATGAAGTAATCATCATGCCCCAGACCGTGCCACCAATGCTGACAATGATCCACGAATTGCTCAGCGAAATTTCGGTTAGTTCAACCTCAGCCCAATGGGATACCGGCAACCGCCAGGTTATTGATAAGTTGGCCGGGTGGCTAAGTACGCTGGGGTTTAGCTGCGAAGTTCTACCGCTTCCGGGCAAAGAACATAAAGCCAATTTGATCGCCACCCTCGGCAGCGGACCGGGCGGACTCGTGTTATCGGGCCACACGGATACCGTCCCCTTTAATGAAAGTCGCTGGACTATGAATCCTCTGGCACTGACAGAGCGCGACAACAAACTCTATGGTCTGGGATCGACCGATATGAAAGGCTTTTTTCCCATCGCTATTGAAGCTGCCAAAGAATTTCTCGATCAGCCGTTAAAAGAACCGCTTATTATATTGGCAACCGCTGATGAAGAGAGTTCGATGGACGGCGCCCGTGCGCTGGCAGCCCAAGGTATCCCGAAAGCCCGTTTTGCCGTTATTGGAGAACCGACCGAATTAAAGCCGATTCGGATGCATAAAGGCATCATGATGCAGGCGATAACTGTCGAAGGACGAGCCGGTCATTCCTCCAATCCGGCGCTGGGTAACAATGCAATGGAAGCCATGCACCTGGTAATGACAGACTTAATGGCGTTCAGGGAGGAAATGCAGCAAAAATACAACAATGCTGCATTCGATGTCGCTGTTCCCACCCTCAATCTCGGCTGCATTCACGGGGGTGACAATCCCAACCGCATTTGCGGACAGTGCGAACTACATTTTGATTTGCGTGCTTTACCAGGCATGAAAAATGACGATTTAACCCATGAAATATCGCAACGACTAAAACCGTTAGCCAAACAACTAAAAGTCAATATTAGCTTGCGTTCGCTCATCTCAAATTTGGAACCTTTTGAGCAACCCGCGGATTCTGAACTCGTCAAAGTCGCCGAACGACTCACCGGCTACAGCGCCGATGCGGTCGCCTTTGCGACCGAAGGTCCACTATTGCAAAAATTAGGGATGCAAACGGTGGTGATGGGGCCCGGCTCTATCGACCAGGCTCATCAGCCCGACGAATACATGGCGTTAAATCAGCTCACCCCCGCTATCGAGCTATTAAAGCAGTTGATTCGCCAATTTTGTCTTTAAAAAAAGATCGCGATTTTTGGCTATGCTTTCTTGATTCGGGCTACCAACGTCTCAAAGCTCTCTTTATGTTCGGCCTTGTGTATGGCGCCTTTAAGAGCTTGTACTGTCGTACTGTCGAAACCTGCCAGTCGATCGGCTAGTTTTCGAGCCTCGGTCAGTGTTTCAGCATCATCCACGCAACGGGTCACTACACCAAGACGCATCAGCTCCTGACCGTAGTGGCGTTCTCCCAGCACCGCAAGTTCCATTGCTTTAGCTGTTCCGTATTTAAGGCTTAACCAGGCAACATTGATTGGCGCTGCCATCCCTAACTCTACTTCCGCAACATGGATAAACGACTTTTCGCCGACCACAAGAAAATCACATGAAAAGGCAAGCGCTGAACCCCCGGCTATCGCAAACCGCTCGAGGGCACCGACCACAGGTTTGGGACAACTATAAACAGCGGCATGAAAAGCTAACCAATCCGCTGGGAAATCGGCAACCCAGTCTGGCTTGTTTTCCGAGAAAAACGCTTTAACATCCAAACCGGCGCAAAAACAGCCGCCCGCGCCGCGAATTAGAATCACGTGACACTTATCGTTAGCGACCAACTCGTTTAAACCAGACAATAACTGTTTGACCAGCGGACCAATGAGTGAATTTTTTTGCTCGGGTCGATTCAAAATCAACTCACCGCGGTTACCGATAAGCTCTATGCGAATGTAGCTTTCTTGTGTTGCTTCCAAAATTTCCTCCCAGCTATTATTAAGGGCATTATTATTAATCGACGTGAGCCCAGCTTATCACAATAAATCGGCCCCACGTCGATCACTTCTAGCCGACAGATGCTATATTGAAGCTGCACTTGCTCTCACCCCAATTTATCAGCACAATAGCTGCCAATCTACTCTATAAACTAAAAGTAATACCGTGAATAAAGACAATCGTGAATATGTAAAATGGTTTCGTAACTCTGCCCCGTACATCAACGCGCACAGAGGAAAGACCTTTGTCTTGATGTTTGGTGGCGAAGCGGTCATGCATGAGAACTTCCCCAATATCATTCACGATATCGCGCTGCTCAATAGTCTCGGCGTAAAACTGGTGCTCGTTTACGGAGCGCGACCGCAGATCGAGGAACGGGCAAAACTTCGCGGCGTTAATACCCGTTTCGCGGAAGATGTCCGTATCACCGATAGTCAGTCCCTCGAATGCGTTAAAGATGCTGCCGGTTCTCTGCGCTCTCATATTGAAGCCCTGTTAACCATGGGGCTGGCAAACTCTCCGATGCATGGCGCACATATTCGTGTGTGTTCCGGCAATTTCGTGGTAGCTAAGCCGATGGGGATTCGAGGCGGGGTCGACTATCAACATACTGGTGTAGTTAGACGAATAGACACCGAAGGAATTGGCAAACATCTGACTGACGGAACCATCATACTTTTATCTCCGACGGGTTACTCGCCAACCGGTGAAGTATTTAACTTGTCTCTGGAGGACATCGCTACACAAACGGCAATACAATTAAAAGCCGACAAGCTTATTGTCATGTCAAAAAATCAGGGTTTAGTGGATAGTAGCGATAATCTAATTCCCAGTTGTGACGTCAGCACTATAAGAAATCTACTCGCCGAGGCAAGCGAACCACAGATTAAAAGTGAGCTTCGAGCCATATCTGCCAGTGCAAATTCTGGCGTTTCGCGCTGTCATTATGTGAGCTATATCGACGATGGTGCGCTGCTGCAAGAACTCTTTACCCGCAATGGAACCGGCACGCTAATTGCGAAAGATCACAGTGAACATTTACGTGTTGCAAGCATCGATGACGTTGGCGGAATACTCGAGCTTATCGCACCTCTCGAAGCGAATGGCAGCCTTGTTAAACGTTCTCGTGAATTATTGGAAAACGAAATCGAGAAGTTCTCGGTAATGGAACTCGAGGGAATGGTTATAGCCTGTGCCGCTCTATACCCGTATACCGATTTGAATTGTGGAGAAATTGCTTGCGTGGCGACAAGTCCAGACTACCGGGGCGAAGATCGTGGCGAAAGGATATTAGCGTCGCTGGAGCAGACAGCTCGCGACATGAAACTCGACAGCGTGTTTGTTCTAACTACTCAAACAGCTCACTGGTTTCTTGAACAAGGCTATTGTGAGGCTGACCAAAGTTATCTTCCGGAACAAAAAATGTATAACTTGCAAAGAAATTCCAAAGTTTTTACAAAAAAACTGAGTTGATTTTTTCATCTAAAAGTCAATTCTGTTGGAAGGTTGTTTTATTGAGAAAAAGTTTAACCTGAAATACTGTACTAGAATATTATTGAACCGACTACACCTCGTCACTTTTTTTGAAGATTTACAAATATGTACGTACCCAAACATTTTGCTATAGGTGACAGAGAAGAAATTTTTTCGTTTATCGAACACAACTCTTTCGGACAACTTATATCCTCCGTTAACGATAGACCTTTTGCAACACACATGCCTTTCCTTATGGCAGACGACTACGAATCAATATCGGGTCACATTGCTAAGCAAAATCCACAGTGGGAAAATATTCACGAACAGGAAGTTCTAATTTCATTACAGGGCCCCCACGATTATATTTCACCGTCGGCCTATAACTCGCCCGGGGTACCTACATGGAATTATCAAGCGGTTCATGTGTATGGCATCTGTCGAGTATTTAATGAGCCGGAACGTCTAAAAGTACTGGTTGAGTCACTCACCGATAAATACGAAAAATTTCGACCAAATCCCTGGGTTGCCGACTACCACGAAGCGATGTTAAAAGCGATTGTTGGCCTTGAAGTATCGATCACGGAAATTCAATGCAAATATAAAGTCAGCCAGAACCGGCCGGAACAAGACAAAAACCCGATTATTGAACAACTTGAAAGCAATGGCTCGAATAGGCTCGCCAATGCGATGCGCGGGCAAAAGTAGCCGCCAAACATGGTCTATTTTTGTCCTGCACTAAAGTGATACCAATAGAAATTTTCACTACTATTATTACTCACAGTAAAGTTATCCATTGCCACAGTTAAAACGAAGAAAAATTGTATTTTCGATAATTGCTAGACAATTAAATTATTTCCAGACACAAATGCGGAGTATCTCGATGATTGCTTGGATCAGTAAAACTTGGAAGGACAATCGGTCTTTTGTTTTGTTTCTTGGCTTAATGTTCATTTTCCGAAGTGCAATCGCCGATTGGAATGAAGTTCCTACCGGCTCCATGAAGCCTACTATTATTGAGGGGGACCGGATTTTTGTTAACAAGATGGCTTATGACATTCGCGTTCCCTTTACGCACATACCCTTACTGAAACTGGCTGATCCGGCGAGGGGGGATATCATCATATTCGATTCAAAAGCGTCCGATAAAAGACTAGTAAAACGTGTTGTCGGAATACCCAATGATGTTGTCGAAATGCATGAAAATGTTCTTAAAATTAACGGTGAAAAATTGGACTATCAAGATGTATCCCAATCAAGATCTACGATAGACCTGTTAGAAGATCTCATCGGAGTTAAACACCAGGTCCGAGTTAGCAAATCGGGTTCGCGCCTGTCAAGTTTCAAGCCCGTTGTTGTTCCCGAAAACTCCTATTTAGCACTGGGCGATAACAGAGACAATAGCGCCGATTCGAGAGTTATCGGTATGGTGCCAAGAAACGAGATTGTAGGCCGCTCTTCGAGTGTGGTGCTGTCATTAAATTATGACAACTACTATATTCCTCGGTCCGGGCGGTTTTTCCAGGCTTTATAGAAATCGACGTATTCCAACAAGTTTTTGACTGTTTGACGGGAAATAGATTTTTCCACTTACATCCGAAGGAATAAAGCATGACGATTTACGCATTAGTAATTCTCAACCTAATTTGTATTGTCCTTTGCCATTACATCGCAAAAAAGCGGGGCGCGAAGCCGGTTTTTTGGGCGTCGATGGGGGCGTTAATTGGTCCATTCGCGATACCTTTTGTACTTATGGCTAAACCGCAGAGCAAAAATAATTCAGACACTAACTAGCCCCATCAAGATACTCGTCTTTGCGAGAAGCCTGGCGACGCGGCAATCTTGGGCGTTAGATTTAATACATAACGATCAAACCGTTAAAAAATAAGATTGCCGCGTCGAACCGACCGCTCGCAAAAACAAGTTTCTGTACGAGAACAAACTAGACAATCAAAATCGATAGAAATAGAAAAGGTAGCGACCCACCAGGCTGTTACCGCCATAGCAATTCAGGGAGTAACTTCAATCCACCTCTTTTTGCATTTCGTTGTTCCATGTATCATTGCTGCGGCGTTCTTCCGAAAGGCCTGGACTCTTAGCCTTTCCATTCTTTTACTGACAATGCTGGTAGATCTCGATCATCTATTGGCTAATCCTATCTATGATGCGAACCGCTGTAGTATCAATTTCCATCCTCTTCACGGATTCATCCCTATCGTTAGTTATTTCGCTTTTTGCTTTTTCCCAAAAACTCGTTTATTGGGTATCGGCCTGATCATTCATATGGGATTAGATTCGATCGACTGTCAATTTACCAACGGCATTTGGTTCAATCCGTTTTGACAACGTGGCTTTTCGGCTATGGTTTGGAGACCCGTTTTCTGTGAAATGAAAAATAAAACTGTGGTCATTCAAGTAGTATGCTATTTTGGCGGACAATTTTTACTGCGAGTTAAATTGAACCCGATTTTACCTCATTTATACGATTCGAAACATTCAACCATCATCAAGGTGCACAATGACCGACGAAAATAAAACCCAGTATTCTCTCTTATTCTTACGTGCCACTATTTTCTTAGTGATGTTCATGTGGACGATTGATAAATTCATCAACCCCGATCATGCCATGGCGATTTTCGAACACTTTTATTTCATCAAGGGAATCGAATCAATTGTTATACAAGCCGTAGGCGCTATTGAACTTGGCATACTGTTGCTGTTTTTAGTCGGATATCAAAAGAAATATACCTACGGGTTCATTCTATTACTGCATTCGGTTTCGACTCTTTCTGCGTTCAGTCAGTATTTTTCGCCGTTTGAAGGATCGAACCTGCTGTTCTTTGCTGCCTGGCCAATGTTAGCAGCCTGTTTTTCTCTTTACCTGTTGAGAGATTCAGACACGTTATTGTGTATGAAAAGCTGATCGTGACGCGGCCATTTTCTATGGGTCGCTAAAGGCTATTCTAGTCGCTAAAGGCTACTCTAATTGTTAGTCTCTCGACGTTTATAAATGACCGATAATACGACGCAGAGTTTTAATCAATAGTGATAATTATTATTTAGGAGAACAATTATGGATTGCTTATTTTGTTCCATTGCCAATAAAACAATTCCCGGCGACATTGTGTTTGAAGATGAAAAAGTCATCGCCTTTCGCGATATCACACCGCAGGCACCTACTCATGTTTTAATCATTCCCAAAATGCATATCGCAACGCTGAACGATTTGAGCACGGAAAATTCGGAGTTGCTGGGCCATATGATTTACACCGCAAAAACAATTGCCAAAGAAGAGGGAATTGCCGACAACGGGTTTCGCCTGGCCATGAATTGTAATGAAGATGGCGGTCAAACAGTCTATCATATTCATCTACACTTGTTAGGTGGAAGAAAGATGTCATGGCCTCCCGGCTAATTGATAGAGAGCATCGATAAAGAGCATTAATAAAGACCAGCGATTAAGAGCATCCGTAAAGAACAGCGACAGGGAAAAGTGACCGGACTAGTATTTGACCTCAACTGACGGTAATTATGAAAATACCTGGCTATCAAGTACACAAGAAAATTGGCAAGGGCGGTATGGCGACCGTTTTTCTTGCCACGCAAAAATCCTTCGAGCGCAAAGTCGCTCTTAAGATGATTGCAGACAGTGCGTTCGGAAGCCAGGAACTCGCCGAGCGTTTTTCTTACGAAGCCAAGGTAATAGCCAGCTTTTCTCATCCCCATATTGTTCCCGTCTATGACGTCGGATCGGTTGGGCAATACCACTATTTGTCGATGGATTATTTACAGGGCGGTGATCTCAGTAGCTGGATCAAAGCGGGCTTAGAGCACAAAGAAATTGAGCAGATCATCATTCAAATGGCCCAGGCCCTCCATTATGCCCACGGCAAGGGTTATGTACATCGAGACATAAAACCTGACAATATCCTGTTTCGTGAAGATAATTCAGCCGTGCTGACCGACTTTGGCATAGCTAAACCTCTAAACGATTCTAACGACGCAGAAAAGGGCATGGTTGTCGGCACACCGGCCTATATGAGTCCGGAGCAGGCACAGGGAAAAACAATCGATGCAAAATCGGACCTCTATTCGCTGGGTATCATGCTGTACCAAATGTTAACAAGGGAACTCCCCTACAAGGCCAACGACCCACTGGCAATGGCCATGAAGCACATTCAAGACCCCATTCCTAAATTGCCGATTGCATTGAGAAAGTATCAAGGCATTGTCGACAAATTGCTGGCGAAAGATCCAGCAGAACGCTTTCAATCTGGACTGGAGCTCTGTAAGACCATTGAACGGCTCGATGATAATCCCATTGCTGTGCCTCTGGCTTCTAGCGGGGCGCAATTAGAACTGGTCGACAAAGAAGAAACGCCCGCCGGTCAGCAACAAAAGTCAGGATTGATCGTCGAAGAGACACGCTACCGGAAACTGGGAGTCGTCACCCGCTATGCGTTCAACTGCAGCATAAGAAGTGAAGAGTCACAGCATTTATCGGTGTTGTTTAGTCAATTTACCACCGAGCTGGCGCAGTGGCTTGCGAATCGGGGAAAGCGCTGCGGAAAACTAGAATTATCTATTTACGCGAACCTGGAGATGTCCGAGCGACTGAAAGAAAAACTGGACATTTTGTACCGTGAAAAAGGGCCTTATGTTCTCCTGCAATCCATTGACGTAAATGTCAAAATCCTCGATAGCAACAACAAATTACTCGATAAAATATCCTATTGAGCAAGCCCTGACAATGCGGTTACAGCCCTCCTGCGCTATTATTAAAAGAGCTTGCTAAGATTTTCGGCAGCTAAAGATTGTCGTCAACCACCATTCGTTTAATCGCAGCCCCTTTAACCACAAAAAAGAGTAGCCGTTCAGTGCCAGCATCATTTTCTGTAAATCGTCGTGGCTTTATTCTCATGGGTGCCGCTCTGACGTTAGGTGCTCATGCCGAAAATAATACGGATGAAACTAATATTATTTTGGGCGGGGGGCAATTTCTCAAAGAGGGTATTGCTGAGACAAATTTCGTTTTGTCTATTGTTGATATGAGCACGGAAACTCGCCACCTATCTCCTCTGACTTTTCTTGCTCACGGTATTCACCGCAATCCAACGAACCTTAATCGATTGGCTATTTTCGAGAAAAAAGGCCCAAACGCAGTAGAGTTCGATCTGGATACGCGACAAGTCGTGCGTTCCATTCCGCGAATAAACAACCGGTATTTTTATGGTCATGGCGCCTATTCTCTCGACGGCCAAAGGCTATTTTCAACGGAAACACAGCTGGACACCCTCAATGGCGTTATCGCCATCAGGAACGCCGGCGATTTGAGCACTGTCGGTGAATTTCCAAGCTACGGCAAGGAGCCCCATGAATGCAAACTGATTGACGCCGGTAAGACCTTGGTAGTTACCAATGGCGGAGGCGACAGCCGCGGTGATCGACCATCGGTGACCTACATCGATGTTCAATCTCAACAACTCATCGAGAAAGTAGAACTGACTAACAGCCAATTGAATACCGGACATTTGGCCATCAGCCCAAAAGGTGATCTTGTGGTGGTCTCAGCACCGCGCTTAGGTTCAGTCAAAAATGGCTTGGGAGGCGTCAGCATCAGGCCGCAGGGAAAAGCGATTCAGTCCATTTCCAGCCCGGCACCGATTATAGAACGTATGCGCGGCGAAGCGCTCAGCGTCGCTGTTCACTCTGGCAACGGCATAGCCGCTGTCACCCATCCCGATGGGGGAATGGTCACCTTCTGGTCGATTGAGGATCGAAGTCTATTAAAAGTGATTGAACTGCCACATCCTCGCGGCGTGGCACTCATTAATAGGCAGCAGGATTTTCTGGTGAGTTATGGTCGCGATGCCAGTCTAGCCAGCATTCCAGCGAATACACTGGAGCTCGATCCACAGTCAATTATCCACAGTTCCTATATTACCGGCTCTCATATTTACAATTGGTCACAGCAAATGACGGAGATGTTTTATCCAAAAGGTGCTTAATCATGTGGCCCGGATCGTTAACGGTCGGGATGTTTGACCGTCACCAAGTGTCTATTTAGTCAGTGTCTATTTATTCAGTGTCTATCACGCAGTGACTATAATAGGGAAGGACTATCTCAAGACGTGACCGTATTAAGGAGTCACGATATTAAATACTCCCGACGGGCTATCGAGCAGACGGAAAAAGGCGATTAAGTCCAGCTTACTACCTTCTACTGAAAGATCATCACCAAAGACCGTTTCTTTCAAACCCGCTTTACCCGTAATAATGTCCACTAACAGTGGCTTAGTTAAGATGAGTGCCGCGTCTGCCGCCGTATCAGCAGAGACTCTTTTATGACGCATCACCGAGTTATGAACACTGAGTAGATAACTTTCATTTAAGTCGGTAAAGGTGATTCTAATAGCCATTTTTTTGTCGGCGGCTTTTAAGCCATTCAAACGCACCGCCATGGAGTCGAAAAAGTTGTGCACCGGCGTTTTTAGTAACACGTTTTTCATGATGGAAATATCAACACCACTATCGGGAGTACCGTGCCGTAATTCATAGGCACCCGAAAGGTAGACGTCTCGCCAGGGCGCAGATTCAGCTTGATAGGCTAACTGGTCGTAAACCTTTGCTAGCAAACTCTTGGCTTGAGCATTGTCAGGCTCGGCAAAGACGGCATGATTAAGTAGCTCTGCAACCCAGCGATAGGTTTGAGTACCCTCTACGACGGAGGCATCGGCGGCTTGGTCAAAAGCGTTTTGCGCTTTGGTCAACACCGTATCGATACCACCCATCATATCCAGATATAAAACGGCAGCTTGCACTTCGGGTAAGGGGTCTAACTGTGCCGGGTTTGCTGTGTACCAGCCCAAATAGGCCTGATAAACCGCTTTCGCATTGTGTTTTACCGTGCCGTAATAACCCTGATTATGGAAAGCCGTGTTAAGACTTTCAGGCAGGGTGATTTCCTCGGCCACTTCATTCGGGGTATAACCCTGATTAAATAAACGAACACTTTGATCGTGCATATATTTGTAGGTATCACTTTGCTGTTGTAAAAACTCTTGGATGTTCGCCTGTCCCCACATCGGCCAGTGATGACTGGCAAAATACACTTCACTATCGGCAAACATGTCACGGGCCTGCAAAATGTAGTCGCTCCAACGATTGGCATCGCGCACCTTAGCACCTCTTAAGGTATAAAGATTATGCATATTGCGGGAAAGAAGTTCTGCGCCACAAAACGCTTTGAAGGTGGGTAGGTAAAAAGTGAATTCAGCGGGCGCTTCGGAGCCCGGTGCATATTGAAACTCAAATGGCACGCCATCAATCGTCAGTACCTCTCCGGTTTTGCCCACTAATTCAGTCGGTGTAAGAAGCGACAACTGACCAAATGCAGGGCCTTTACCTAAGCCGGTGCCCACATGGCCCCGTTCACTACGAGCTAGAGATTGACCATACATGTAAGAGGCTCGACGGCTCATAGCACCGCCGGCAATAATGTTTTCACTGGTGGCTTCTTCCATAAAACCTAGCGGCGCAATCACCCGTAATTGTTCGCGCTCAGTCGCACTAATATTCTCCAGAATACCGTCAATTCCACCAAAATGGTCGACGTGACTATGGGTGAAAATGACAGCCTTGATCGTTTTAGTACCCAAATGTTGGCGCGCAAATTCCAGGGCTTTTGCAGACGTTTCTTTGGCCGTCAAAGGGTCGACAATAATCCATCCGCTATCCCCTTCGATAATACTCATATTTGCCAGGTCATAGCCTCGCAGCTGATAAATACCTTCACTTACCTTAAACAAACCGTGAATATTATTGAGTGCCTCCTGGCGCCATAGGCTCGGGTTCACACTGTTAGGGGAAGCGCCATCCTGCCCTGTGTTTACGATGAAGTCGTAGGCCGTCATATCCCAAACGGCTCCACCATTGTCGTTATTCACAATTAGACTATTATCCTGCGCAATCAAACCTTTCTTTGCATCGGCAAAGTCGGAGGTATTGCCAAAGGGCCGTTTTTTTAACACGGCCTTATTAGCTTTAATCGTCACCGCGGTAGGCGCTGTATGGCCTTGAGCATCGCTCCCCACTTCATTCGGAATAGGACGATCACAGGCACTCAGACTTGCTAGCAAGACCAGAGCGACTAAGGATTGAACAGTTAAAGTAACAGGGCGCATAATTTGTCTCGACGTCTTAATGGATTGAGCATTTACCTTAAAGCGTTGGCAGTTTCGCTAGTTGTCTGCCTGTAACATAGGTAAGATTGCCATACCCTTTAAATGCCTTCTGGTCATAAAACGACAATCGACTGTCTGTTAGTGACAAGTCATTAGTTGCGAATCTTGTATGCTCGAAAAAGGATCTAATGCAATCGATCAAGATACATCCACAACGCTCGCGTCATGGGCACGTGTGGTGTGCAATGCGATCGAAGCCAAGGGAGTTGATAGCGGCAAGCTGTTAGCGCAGGCGGACATTGACCCCGAGGTTTTCAGTGATCCGGAGGGACGAATTCGGGTTTCAAAGTTAACCCAGCTTTGGAAACTAGCCACAGAGGCTACCCAGGATGAAGCGTTTGGCTTGAGCGTTCCCTCTTTCTTACAACCCACTACCTTTCACGCACTGGGATTCTCACTCATGGTTAGCGCTTCGCTAAAGGAAGCATGGGTACGAATGCAGCGCTACTACAAAGTCGTCAGCGATGTGTTAGAGGTGGAAATAGAGGAATACGCGGACGAGTCGGCACTGTGTTATATCAGAATTCCAGGGCAGGACTATGCAGAAGAAGCCATCGACGCCTTCATTAGCACGCTACTCAAACTGTCTACCGCCATTCTTAATGACAATATTCAACCGACCAAAATTGAGTTTGAACGGGCGCAGCCCAGAGACTTAAGCCCATTCGTGGCGAGCTTTCCCTGTCGAATCACATTCGGCTGTGGACACAATAAAATTTACTATCGCAATAGCGATCTGAATACCCCCCTACCCTCGGCAAATCGTGAAATCGCTCTAAAAAATGATGAGGTCGTACAAGATTATTTGTCTCGACTACTGAAGCAATCTCTCGCCAAACAGGTAACGGAAAAAATGATTGCCTCGCTGGCCATGGGCGACCCGAATCAGGACATTATCGCTAGCGAACTACATATGAGCAGCCGCCAACTGCAGCGCAGACTGAAAGATGAAAACACCTCTTTTCGACAATTATTGGAAAATGTGAAAAAAGGCCTCGCTCAGAACTATTTGAACCGATCTCAACTATCCATGATTGAAATTGCCTATCAACTGGGCTTTCAAGACCCGAGCAATTTTACACGAGCGTTTAAACGCTGGTATGGATTATCACCGTTAGCGTTCCGACAAGAGAGCAACCTCAAAAAAGCAGTCACTAAGGGGGACGTAACTTTAGATAAATAGTCTTGAGATAAATAGCCCTGAGCTAAACAGCCTTGAGACAAAGAACCTAAAGATAGATAACAGTGAAATTAATACAAGTGGGTTTGCTAAAAGTACCCGTGCTAAACAAGAGATCTACCTTAGGGTCGGTAAGCGGGGGGAAATGCGTCACTACATTTCTCCCGCACTGACACGAAACCAGCAATAACGGAGCGTCTAGGCGTATTGTCGAGCCAAATTGCCCATTACCTGTTCAAACTCGGCAACCGTTTCATCGATAACTTCCTTAACAGTCTTAATTGCATCGATCCGGCCGCACACCTGACCGGTCAGAGGTATTGCAGCCTCAAGGTCGCCGCCAAAATAGAGATCCTTCAAGTTAGCCATATGATCTTTCATATTAAACTGACCCATTAATTCCAACTCACCGGTTCTCTCGGTTCTCAAAGCGCGTAACGCAGGCCGCCCCTGCTGGTTGAGAAACACGGTATCCGTTTCTTTAGAACCGACAATGGCGTTTTTCCAGTTTTCATGGACCGGCGACTCGACACAGGTCAACATACGAGTACCCATTTGAACACCCTCGGCACCCATTGCAAAAACACCCGCCATCGACAAACCATCACTGATACCGCCAGCGGCTATAATCGGTACATCGACCCGAGAGCGAATCAGCGGCAATAAAATCATACTGGTCACTGGCCTGGGGTTTTTAAAGCCGCCCCCTTCTGCGCCCTCAACAATTAAGCCATCAACCCCTGCATCCATAGCTTTCATGGCCATTTCCAGGGTCGGAACAACGTGAAAAACAGTAATACCCGCGTCCTGAAATTCTTTCGTGCATACTGCTGGGCTACCGGACGAAGTAGTCACAAATTTTATGCCCTGCTCGATAACAAAATCGATGATGTTCGTACCCCGAACATACGATAGTGCCACATTCATTCCAAAGGGTTTATCGGTCAGCTCTCGCATTTTTTCTACTTCAATTTTAATATTGTCGAGTTCACCTGAAGAGGTCTCGATAACACCTAAACCGCCCGCATTACTGACGGCAGAAGCTAATTGGGCACGGGCAATCCATCCCATCGGCGCCTGTATAATGGGGTAGTCGGTATTGGTCAGGCGGGTAACTCTATTGTCTATCTTCATTATGGTTGCTCTTTTCTCTTCGCTAATGTGGCCGACATTATATCAGGGATCTTATTTTTCGATAGATCCGCTTTGATGATCCCGTATCCGCGCCATCCCAGTCCCGATGAGGTGACCACTTGTTAACTGCTTGCTGGCAACTTCTCTGTGGAAAACCATTGCACACACTGGCTAACTCTGCCTTTGTTTACGCGCATTTGATTTGAGCTGATTTGAATCCGGGTTGACTTGAATCTTAAAAATCTATATATTGCACGCAATTAAATTGTGCGCAATTATTAGCCCTTATGCACACCACCCAACAGTCAGGTTATATTATGAAAATTCTTGGTTTGTCCGCTCTTATTATTGTCGTTCTATTCATCGCCCTGCTGATTTTTCAAAACGTCAGCACGCCGACCCATCTGGGTCATAAAGAAGGCAAGTTAGCGCCTATGCCGGATAAACCCAACGCCGTATCGAGCCAAACCGACATTGTCGAGAAACGAGTCGAGCCACTACCGTACAAGGACAGCGCTGGCGAAACGATTAGCGCTGTAATAGCTACCTTGAACACAATGGGCAGCAATGAGTTTCAAGCTCAGGAGAGCCATTATCTCTATACGGTTTTCACCACCGCCACTTTGCACTTCCACGACGATGTTGAAGTGCTGCTCGACGACCAAACACAACTCGTTCATTTTCGCTCTCAGTCTCGCGCCGGTCGGTCCGACATGGGCGTTAACCGCAAGCGGTATGAACAATTCAAAGCCCTTTATAGCAAATAAGTTGCTTGGTATTGACAGCGCGCACATCAGCCGTTTACTTTGCTGATGCGACTCCAGTGATCCGACTTCAGAAGGCCTAATAAAATGAACAAAAGTAAACTTATTCTCATCGCGGTACTGGTCTGCCTTGTGGCAATTGTCAGCTATTTTGACATTGGCCAATACCTCAATTTGGAATACTTCAAAACGCAGCAGAACGCTGTCAATGACTACGTGGCCACCCAGCATTTAGCCAGTGTATTGGTGTTCTTTAGCGTCTATGTCTTTGTCACCGCCTTGTCGATTCCCGGTGCTGCCCTCATGACCTTAATCGCCGGCGCTATTTTTGGCTTGTTTGAAGGTCTGTTGATCGTTTCTTTCGCCTCCACACTGGGCGCAACAGCGGCGATGTTAGTCGCACGCTTTCTGCTCCGGGATTCTATTCAAAACCGCTTCGCAGACCAGCTAAAAACGATTAACCAAGGTATAGAAAAAGAGGGTTCGTTTTACTTGTTTACTTTACGGCTGGTCCCGATCGTGCCGTTCTTTGTCATTAATTTGGTGATGGGCGTAACCAAAATGCCCGCGCGTACGTTTTTTTGGGTCAGCCAGGTTGGCATGTTTGCCGGTACTATTGTGTTCGTCAACGCAGGCACCCAGATCGCCAACATTGAATCTCTCAGTGGTATTTTATCGCCGGGCATTATCGCCTCCTTTGTACTGCTGGGAATATTCCCGCTACTTACCAAACGTTTGTTAGCTTTCTTAAACAGCCGGAAAGTATATCGGAACTACCCAAAGCCAAACCAATTTGATGAAGATATTGTCGTTATCGGCGCAGGGTCTGGCGGCCTGGTTACGGCGTACATCGCTGCCGTCGTGAAAGCCAAGGTCACGTTGATAGAAAGACACCAGATGGGCGGAGATTGTCTCAATACGGGATGCGTACCCTCCAAAGCACTCATTCGCTCGGCAAAATTTATGGCCGACGCTAACCGTTCTCAAGCTCTGGGGTTTCGCAGCGCCACGGTCGACCTGAAATTTTCCGACGTGATGGCGCGAGTTCAACGAGTCATCAAAACCATTGAGCCCCATGATTCAATAGAGCGGTATAGTGAGCTGGGTGTGAATGTGGTTCAGGGGGAAGCTAAAATCACTTCACCTTATACGGTAGAGGTGAACGGACAAACCATCACCACTCGCAACATCGTTGTAGCCACCGGCGCCAGGCCGTTTGTTCCGCCGATAAAGGGCATCGAAAACATCGATTATCTGACCTCCGATAATGTTTGGCAGTTACAGGAACAACCGAAACGCTTAATCGTATTGGGTGGCGGTCCCATAGGCTGCGAACTGAGCCAGAGTTTCGCTCGCCTCGGCAGTCACGTCACGCAGGTTGAAATGTTGCCACGACTGATGATTAAAGAAGATGAAGATGTTTCACAGTCGGTTCAGTCGCGCTTTGAAGCGGAAGGGATCTCGGTACTCGTCAATCACCGAGCACTCGAATTTATTCATCAAGATGGCGAACAACAACTGATCTGCGATAACAATGGCCAGCAGGTCACCATTGCTTTCGACCAAATCCTGGTCGCCGTAGGCCGCGCCGCCAACACCCGTGGCTTTGGATTGGAGTCCCTGGGCATTGAAAATACCAAGAGCGGCACCATTGAAGTGAATGAATATCTGCAAACCAAATATCCCAATATTTATGCGGTCGGGGATGTTGTCGGGCCGTACCAATTCACCCATACCTCCTCGCATCAAGCCTGGTATGCTGCGGTCAATGCCTTGTTCGGCTCATTTAAGAAATTTAAGGTCGACTACTCAGTTATTCCCTGGGCTACCTTCACTGAGCCCGAAGTCGCGCGCGTTGGTATTAATGAACAGGAAGCGAAGGAACAAGGTATTGCCGTTGACGTGACACAGTATGATATTGCCGAACTGGACCGCGCCATTGCAGACGAAGAAGGCCACGGTTTCATTAAAGTATTAACGGTTCCCGGCCGCGACAAAATTCTCGGCGTTACCATCGTCGGTGAACAGGCCGGTGATCTCATTGCCGAATACGTCATGGCGATGAAACACAATATCGGCCTTAACAAAATCCTCGGGACTATTCACATTTACCCCACGCTCAGCGAAATGAACAAAGCCGTCGCTGGACAATGGAAAAATGCGCGCAAACCTGAACAACTGCTGCAATATGTTGCAAAGTTTTTCCGCTGGCGTCGTAAGGACAACAATCTAGTGACTAACGCTCCGCGTACTTATGGTTCACTGGGCAGCAGTCCGGACTAAAACTTTGTCGTACATCACGCGCTCAGAAAGATTAATCATTTCAGTAAAAGCTGCAATGCCTCTTCGGACTGAGTCGCGTCGCTCCTCGCGAAAATTCCTACCTCGGCGCAATTGGTATAAACCCCTTCGAGTTCGACTTATGAAAGCAACCGGTGTATCCCACCAGTAAACTGGCACTGACTTGAACTTCCAATTGTTCGATTCATAGCTGACCGTTAGTCAGCCTGTCCGCACAAAACCAAAAGGTAGCAAGCCGTTACTATCGGGTGATTTTTGCGGAGATCACATTATTTAATACTTGCTTTTCGATGAGCTCACCAGCACGCCGTATATCGGGAGCAAAGTAACGGTCCTTGGCATAAAACTGAACCTGGCTACGCAGCAGCGCCTTGGCCTGTTCAATAAGTGCACTCGATTTAAGCGGTTTTAAAAAATCTAAACCTTGCGCTGCGCCGAGCCACTCCACGGCGAGAATACCGACCGTATTTTCGAACATATCACCTAGACGTCGCGCGGCAAATGTCGCCATCGACACATGATCTTCCTGATTCGCCGAGGTGGGTAAGCTGTCGATGGAAGCCGGGTGCGCCAGACTTTTATTTTCACTGGCCAGTGCGGCAGCGGTTACCTGCGCAATCATAAAACCGGAATTCACGCCGCCGTTATCGACTAAAAAGGGTGGTAAACCACTCAATTGGCTGTCGATTAATAAGGCCATTCTTCGTTCAGATAACGCACCGATTTCGGCAATCGCCAGCGCGAGATTATCGCAACACATGGCTATCGGTTCGGCATGAAAATTTCCGCCGGATATGATTTCGCTATTTTCAGGACAGTCGTTATCGAGAAAGATTAAGGGATTGTCAGACACGGCGTTCGCTTCGACCAGAATCGTTTCAGCTGCGTTGCGTATTTGTTGTAAACACGCCCCCATCACCTGTGGCTGGCATCGCAGCGAATAAGGGTCCTGTACTTTTTCGCATTCGGCGTGACTGTCTTCGATGGTCGACCGAGTTAACATGTGACGATAATAGCTGGCCATATCAATTTGACTTTGATGCCCACGAGCTGCATGGATTCTCGCGTCAAAAGGCTTGTGTGAACCTTTCGCTGCCTCGACCGTCATTGCGCCAATCACCGTTGCGGCATTAAGGCAGGTTTCGGCATAAAACAAACCTTCAATGGCGAGAGCCGTGGAGGCCTGCGTTCCATTGAGCAATGCCAGCCCTTCTTTCGGCGCCAGAGTTATAGGTTCTAATCCCGCTATCTCCAATGCCAGCTTAGCGTGAATGGTTTCACCTTTATAAATGGCCTCACCTTCACCCAACAAAATGACGCTCATGTGCGCTAAAGGTGCCAAGTCACCCGACGCACCTACTGATCCCTTAAGCGGAATACTGGGATACACTTCTTTGTTGAGAAGCTGCAGCAAGGCCTCAATCACTTCGAAGCGAATACCAGAAAAACCTCGGGCCAGAGCGTTAATTTTTAATAGCATTAATAAACGAACCGTGGACTCTTCCATGCATTTGCCAATACCCGCCGCGTGAGAAAGTACGATACTGCGCTGCAGTACTTCCAGTTCATCGGTTTCGATCCGAGTATTCGCTAACAAGCCAAAGCCGGTATTAATACCGTATACCACCAAACCATCTTCTATGACCTGGTTGACGACCGCTGTAGACTTATCGATATCAACTTTACATCTGGGGTCTAACTGAACAACGCAGGGGCTTTTTTGAATTTGCTTTAGATCATCAAATGTTAAATTACCGGGAACAAGAGTAATGACTTCCATTTTTATAAACCTCCCTGCATAGGCAAATCGAGCGCACAATCTTTTGCACACTGAACGGCCAGATCGTAGCCGGCGTCGGCATGACGCATAACACCCGTCGCTGGATCATTCCACAGTACTCGCTCAATCCGCGACTTCGCCGCGCTCGTACCATCGCAAACAATAACGAGTCCGGCATGCTGGCTGAAACCCATGCCCACGCCACCGCCATGGTGTAAGCTGACCCAGGTTGCTCCGCTCGCGGTGCTGAGCAATGCGTTTAACAGGGGCCAATCCGATACCGCATCGGACCCATCTTTCATCGCCTCTGTTTCTCGATTAGGCGATGCGACAGAGCCTGAGTCCAAATGATCGCGACCGATAACAACAGGCGCTTTGAGCTCGCCACTGGCTACCATTTCATTAAACGCAACGCCTATGCGCGCGCGATCTTTAAGTCCGATCCAGCAAATACGCGCCGGCAAACCCTGAAATTGAATCTTCTCACGCGCCATGTCCAGCCAGTTATGCAGCTGCTTATTGTCGGGTATTAATTCTTTGATCTTTGCATCCGTCTTATAGATATCCTCAGGATCCCCCGATAACGCGACCCAACGAAAAGGACCAATGCCTTCACAAAACAATGGACGAACGTAGGCGGGAACAAAACCGGGAAAATTGAAGGCGTGCTCTACGCCCGATTCAAAAGCCATCTGCCGAATATTATTGCCATAGTCAACAACTGCCGCTCCCTGCTGTTGAAACTGCAACATAGAAGACACTTGTTTCGCCATACTCTCTTTAGCAGCAGTGACAACAAACTCAGGATCACTAACACGTTTTTCAGATGCCTCGGCTAAAGTCCAGCCGCAAGGTAAATAACCGTTGAGTGGATCGTGCGCGCTGGTTTGATCTGTAACCACATCGGGTTTTATACCGAGGTCTATTATTTCCTGATAAATATCTGCCGCGTTACCGAGTAGTCCAACACTGATCGCCTCGCCTCTGTCTCGATGTTCATTGATAATATCTAGAGCCTCATCGAGGTTACTTGCCTTCCTGTCGATGTAAGACTGGGACAAACGCATATCAATTCGAGATTCGTCACATTCGACCGCCAACATCGAAAAACCCGCCATCGTGGCGGCCAAAGGTTGCGCACCGCCCATGCCACCGAGTCCACCCGTCAATATCCACTTGCCTCTCGAGTCACCGTCAAAGTGTTTATTAGACATGGCACAAAAGGTTTCATAGGTCCCCTGCACAATGCCTTGAGACCCAATGTAAATCCACGAACCCGCCGTCATTTGGCCATACATCATCAAGCCCGCTTTATCGAGCTCGTTAAAATGCTCCCAGTTACTCCATCTCGGCACTAAGTTGGAATTTGCAATGAGTACGCGCGGCGCATCCGTATGAGTTTTGAAGACGCCAACAGGTTTGCCACTTTGAACCAATAAAGTTTCGTCTTCCTCTAAGCGCGTGAGCGTTTCGACGATCTTATCGTAGCTCGGCCAATCACGAGCGGCACGACCAACGCCCCCGTATACGATCAGAGACTCCGGGTGCTCGGCAACCTCAGCGTCCAGATTGTTCATTAACATTCTTAACGGTGCTTCCGTTAGCCAGCTCTTGGCAGTTAACTGCGTGCCCGTCGCCGCTTTGATTTTCCTGCTTGGATCAAACCTGTTTGACATTCCAAAGCCCTCCTCTCTACACAAAAATGGAACTAAACCTAAAACTGAAGCTAAAAATTAAGATGACTGCCCAGGCGATATCGATCGCCCGGATGGTAAAGATAAGCAAAACTCACGACCCCTTTTTTGCTCCAGGTTCGCCGAGTGATTTTCAAGCACGGATCACTGTGGTCCATCTTCAAAGATTTAGCGATTGCCTTGCTAGGCAAAACCGCTTCTACGATATGGTCGGCTTCCGTTAGAGGCGCAACGCTGGAAAGATAAACATTGGGTGTTTGCACATTGAAATCCTGTAAACCGTAGTCGGGCGCAAATACCGGGTTAACGTACCGGTCTTCATATTGAACGGGAATTCCGCTTTCAAAATGAACCAGCGTGCTATGGAAAATTTCCTGACCTTCCTGCACCGACAGTAGTATTGCTTTTCGTTTATCACTACTAACCCGATTTAGCTTTGCAACTCGACAGGAATAAGCGTGCCCTCGATCGGCAATCTCTTCAGCGATATTGTGAATTTCCAGCATCGAGCTCATTGGCCGCCGATCGGCGACAAAAGTACCCAGTCCTTGCGAACGTACTAAAAACCCGGCAGCACAGAGCTCATCCAAAGCTCGTCTGGCGGTCATGCGACTGACGCCAAACTGTTCCGCCAATTCATTTTCTGACGGGATTTTTTCCGTCGGCAGCCAGGAACCGTCTTCGATATGGCCGGTAATCGCGTTCTTTATCTGAATATATTTTGCCTGCAAAAACTCTCTCCTTTTTCGCCCTCAAGTCTACTTGTATATACAACTATAGACAAGTAGACTTACCTCATAATATTTTCCCCGCGACGGACTCGATATGACAGACCATTCGACAAACTCATCAATCACCTCAGTCGATACAATTATCAATAGTGTTCATATTGCTAGCATGGACGAAAAAATTACTGAGCCTTACGGTACAATCAGAGATGCTGCGATTGGTATTACCGACGGAAAAATCAGCTGGCTGGGAAGTAATCACGAAGCTGAGAACATCACCGCAAACGATACGATCGCAGGGGAATCTCAGTGGTTAACGCCCGGGCTCATTGATTGCCATACGCATCTGGTTTACGGCGGAAACCGCGCTGAAGAATTTGAATTGAAACTGTCCGGCGCAACCTATGAAGAGCTATCAAAAAAAGGTGGCGGCATCGTCAGTACCGTCAATGCTACGCGATCACTGAGTGAGCAGGCGTTATTCGATGCATCTGCGCCTCGCTTACAAAAACTATTAGCAGAAGGGGTTACGACAGTAGAAATAAAATCGGGCTATGGCCTCAATCTTTCTGACGAGATGAAAATGTTACGCGTCGCACGTAAACTGCATAAATCTTTTCCTGTCGATATCAAGACCACTTTCCTTGGTGCGCACGCGCTGCCTTCAGACTTTGATAACAAAGACAGCTATATCCAGTTTCTAATCGATACGGTGCTACCGGAAGTGAGCTCGCAAGGTCTCGCCGATGCCGTCGACTTTTTCTGTGAAGGCATCGGATTTAGTCGTGACCAGTGTTCGCGATACGCCCAAGCTGCGACGGAACTGGGCCTGCCTGTTAAAGGGCACGTTGAGCAATTATCCTACTTAGCTGGCGCAAAACTGGTGGCTGAATTTGGTGGCTTATCGGTTGATCATCTGGAATATCTACCGGAGGATGACATACCTGTTTTGAAGGATGCAAATTTGGTCGCCGTCCTGCTCCCCGGCGCGTTTTATTCGCTCAGGGAAACAAAAATGCCGCCTATAAAACAGATGTTGGAACACGAGTTACCCATCGCTATCGCCTCAGATCTAAATCCGGGCTCGTCCCCTATCGCGTCACTCCTCAATGTTATGAATTTGGCCTGTGTACTCTACAAAATGACGCCAGAAGTTGTATTAAGGGGAGTCACCGCTAACGCAGCACGTGCCCTGGGCGAACAATCTGAAGTCGGCAAAATTAGAAAAGGCTTGAAGGCAGATCTCGCACTATGGCCGATTGATTCTCCGGCGCAGCTTTGTTACGGAATGAACCTTGTCAAACCTTCAATGGTTTTTAAGGAGGGACGCTGTGTTAAAAGCCTGTAAAGACAGCGTATGGCAGGGACGTACGGATCCGGATGAAAGTAATCGCTGGCATCAACAGATTAAACAACCAGCAGATGCGGGGAAGTCACTGATAACGCTTTTCGGATTTTGTTCAGACGAAGGAGTGAGGCGAAATCAAGGTAGATTAGGCGCGCAATTCGGACCTGATGTCATTCGTGCAATGCTTGCCAGTCTCATCTATTGTGCGCCAAGACCGGTTATAGATCGCGGCAATGTCCGCTACGAACACGATGAAGTGGACGGTAGTCTAGAGCAAGGACAAGCAGAGTTAGGCGCTGCCATTTCCAGAGATATTTCACAAAACAACTTCCCCGTTGTGCTTGGTGGTGGACACGAAGTTGCATGGGCCTCTTATCAAGGGATAAGAAAAGCTTACCCGGATGCTCGTGTGGGAATTATCAATTTTGATGCTCATTTTGATCTTCGCTGTTGTGATCCGCAGCCCTCTTCAGGGACACCGTTCCGTCAAATTGCGGAAGACTGCAAAAAGAAAAATCAAGCTTTTAACTATTACGTCATGGGCATTAACAAAGCGGGAAATTCCCCTGCTTTGTTTAGCTATGCGAAAAGCGCAGGTGTACATTGGCTTAGCGATATCAATATGGGCCTGCAACCGGTCAATCGGCTAATCGGGGAATTGCAAGGGTTTTGCGACTCCGTAGACAAAATTTACGTGTCTATTTGCCTAGACGTTTTTCCGGCACATATTGCACCGGGCGTTAGCGCTCCAGCCTCACTGGGTGTAGACCCTCTTATTATTATTCAGTTGTTACACTATTTAAAGACGCTACACTCTAAAGTCGTACTGTTAGATATTGCAGAAATGAACCCCAAATATGATATTGATAATCGAACCGCTCGATTGGCTGCTCGACTTATTCACGAATTTGTGTCGGTTTAGCTGGATTCGAATCATTTCAATAGAGCCTTTTCTCAAACAATTTAGTATTTTTCTTCATGCCAAACTTAGCGAGTATCGTAAGGCCTATTTTTGCCTAAGGGAAAAAAGAAAGGTGTGCCCTAGTTTCGAAAAGCCCCAAAAAATTGTTCTAATTTTTTCCTGAACAATGATACGCTTGGCGAAATCGAAACAAGCTATCGATGCCCTAGCCTCAAAAATAGTTACAAGAGATAGTGTTAACAAAAATCTCTAGCGCTTCGGGTAGCGTATTAATCAGCCAGCACGGAATCCAGACATGCTCAGCCCAGACCAAATAAAAACATGGAAACAAAAGGGAGCCTTTGTTATGCAGCTCCCAGATGATGTAAGCTCGCCATCGATACAATGGCTCAATGAAAATTTCACCCTCGACAAGGTCGATTCAGAACACCTGGATTTCGGTTCTCCGGACAAGCAGTTCGAATTTCCTACTTGTGTTGAACCACTCGATGACCTCGTATTAAACGAACAACTAATTAAGGCGGTTCAGCAGCTGTTAGGTGTAGATGACATTCGTTTACTACAAGCTGATTTGTGGCCGAAGGTGGGTGTTGAAACTGATAACCATGACGCGCAGGCCAATACTGATCAACGCATACATATGGATTATGGTAACAACACCGTTTTACATCCCGACTGGTATGATCCTGAAGCGGTTGCCGCGATTATTTATTATGATGATAGCGAAGAAACCGCGGGCGGCACCGCCTATGTGACGAGGAATGGGGACACCGACCCCGTCTACCAAACACCTTTTATCCACATGCCAGGACAGGCGGGGAAACCCTTTTTCAACGATCGCAAGACCACTGAAAAATGGTTTTGCGCTAACGACCCAGCTGCCTTCGAACTGCGCGATAAACTCTACCAGCGCGAAGAAATCGTAAAATTCAAACCCGGCACGATTCTTTTCTATCGCCATGACATTTGGCATAGAGGCACTCCCCTGCTACCAGGAAAATTGCGCCGCGTTCACAACCTCGCCTGGAAGCGTGCCGATGCCCGTGGTTGGAGTATCTGGAATCAAGGCTGGGCCAAGCAAAGTTATTATGGCAATTTTGAGGCAATTATTGGTCGGTCGACACCACTGCAGCGCAGCTTGTTAGATTTCCCGCTGCCCGGCGACCCGTATTGGACTGACGAACGGCTCGACAACGTCAACGCCCGTTATTCTGCTTTCGGTTTCGATGCAACACCTTATCGAGAGCAACTCCTTCGGTAAGATCTCGCGCGGCACACCGCCCGTGACACCCCGATCGAACGTTCATGACAACAGGCGGCTGATGGAACGGTCCACAGAAATCTGGCCCTTTTCAAAGTAGGCCTCGTGGTTGATTTCTATCTTTGGCAAATCGTATAAGTAGTTCACCATAATGCCGGCCGATTGCTCTCGTCCTTTCGCGGAAAGGTCGGCGGCTCGATGCAGGCCCTGCAAGCTCGCGCCATTGCCCAGATGAAATCTCGCCACCGGATCTCTGGCAAGCCCACCTGATTTCTCCTGCAACAGATAATGTGCGCATAGTTTTTCCAGCGTATCGTAGACAGCACTGTCGATCACGCTACCCAACGGCTGCACCACCTTTTCCGCAAGTTCCTCACTGACCAGTTCGCTGAGGTCGGCCTGTTGCAGCCAACTGCGAAAACCCGGGATGGGCGAAAGCGTGACAAAGGTTTTGAGCGTTGGCAGCTCCTTCTTCAATTCTTCAACCACATTCTTGATCAGGAAGTTGCCAAAGGACACTCCCCCCAGCCCCGGATGACAATTACTTATTGAGTAGAAAACAACCGTACTCACTTTTTCCAGATTCGGTAATTCGCGGTCTTGCTGCAGCAGTGGCGCAATGGCGCCGGGCGTAGTATCGGTGAGCGCGATTTCCACGAAAACCAGCGGATCATTTTCGAACGCAGGATGAAAGAAGGCAAAGCAGCGGCGATCCTCACGCAGGCGGCTGCGCAGGTCATCCCAACCATTAATTTCGTGCACGGCCTCATAGGCAATAATTTTGTCCAGTACCAGTGCCGGGGACGACCAATCGATACGGCGCATCTCTAAAAAACCCTTGTTAAACCAGGATACAAACAAGTGTTTAAGATCTACATCGACACCTTTCAAATCGGGATTACTGCGCAGGACCTTCAGTAAGTTTCCACGCATCGCAACTAGAGTCTGGGTACCATTGGGCGCCATGTTAATACGGCGAAATAACTTCTGCCGAGGTGCTTCGATTGAACGCGCTATCTCCCTTAGACATTCGACCTTTTTGCTATCACGGTAAGCATCCGCTGCCGCCAATACCGCCTCGCCATCCACTTCAAATTGTTCGGCCAGCGCTTTGAAAAAGGCCAACCGACCTGCATCTGGCAGCGCTCTGTAACACTCGGTAATTTCTCCAGCCAATGCCAGCCCCGATGCCTCACCGCGATGGTCCAGTAACTCCTTGCACAAATCGACCAATGACTCTACCGGATCTGTTCGGGTGGGCAGGGACAATTTACGCGTGGCGAGAATTTCGCGGCCGGCAACCATGATTGAGCTCAAGGTCTTTTCCAGGGCACTGCGTGTTCCTGCACCCGGCGCGCGGCTATCCTGGTTTTCTTTACCTGTATCATCCGACATATTTGATTCCATGATTTAGCAGCCCGACCCTATCGATTGGATAGTGCCACTGGGCAAACTGAAAACGCCTGATGCCTGAATTCTACAACAAAATTATCATGAGGTCTTGGGCTAGACGCGTACCGCTGTGAACAGGGGAGCTACCTCCAGCAATCCATAGGAAAGGAGTGGGGTAATTCGGAAATAGTCAACGCACTAGTGATTAAGCTAAACACAAAACGTGGTCGATTTGCTCTTCTGAAGAAAAACGGCAATAGCTCACGGTGCAAAACTCGACCGAGCTTGTATTCCCCATTTGCCATTAATGCGAGCAACGATCCACATGGACGGAAATGCGCCGAAGGCTGTACCGTCAGCTTTGTAACGCGTGAACTGAACCGCAAAATGCACCTTATCAGGACTACTCTGAACAGCCCTGCGATAATCCCACAAGCTGTATGCCCAGCCTGTATTAGCTGAAAATTTTTCAAAAAAATCGGCAGGGTGTGAACCAGCCTCCATGATATTAACCTTGCCGCTGGCGATTCTCGCATGGGGAAAATGTAGCGTATTTTCCAGGCCGACAACATCCCAATTGTTCCAACAATCCATATAGGCATTAACCGCGAGCAATGCTTCTTGTTCCACTCCATCTGCTACAACAATGTCGTCGGTATGTAAGGGGGAATAGTCTTGACCTTTACTCATGATATTTATTACCTTCTTTTTTATTTAAGCTTCGTTTTTTGCGACGCCATTCGTTTTTGCGACATCATTCTTTTTTGCGACATTAGTGTAACCGATTGGCAAAGCGCGTAGCGGTTTGGGGGAAAGTCGAGAAACAAGGAAGCGGACTCTCCTCGTCTGGAGGCGTTAAACTATTAGCTTAAGGCAGAATCCGATCAGTGGCGATTGCGATTCCCGACCCAGGAATCAGCAGACCCTGTCTTTCTCTAAATCGAATAGCGGATTCCTTATCTTCAGCAAAATTACGAGTATCCAGCCACGCATCATAGCTGGGATACCAGACGATTCTATTCAAGTTGACAAAATCAGTAGCGCCGCCAATTTCTCGAAATAGTCCAATGACCATTGTTCCCCAATGCGGCTCCCACGTTTTCCAGGCCTCCTTGCTCAAACGCACAGCATCATTAACATGTTCTACTTTATATTTTTCCTCGCGATGAACATAAAAGCCACCCTTTGTTGGAATACTTAACCCCGCGGGAAGGTACATCGCTTCGAACAATCGGCTAGCGACAGTTGTCACGGAATCTATCGACTGGAGAGCCTCCATGAGAACGTCTACCTGTTGTAGTGCGTCGTTCGGCCAGGCAACCATCAAGCCGACCTGATTCTCCGCCAGGCCCGCAAACGGTGCATCGGCAGGTTTCTTAGCAAATATCCAGTTTGCATAAATTACCCCGCCATTCAGAGTTTCCTTGGACAGTATTTCATTTCGCACCATTGCAAGGAGTTCGACACTATCTAATTCAGTGTCGAGAATAGAATAACTAAATGTGTGGCTCTGCAGTACAGTCGGTTGCTGAGATGATTGGGCATAACCGATTGCTGGTAAAGAGAAACAGATCAATGCCAATAAAGAACGAAAGGATGTTGTGCCGAGAAAAAATTTCAATTATTACTCCTTTTGAATCCCAAATTTATGTTGTTTTCCGATTCGAGGTACGTATCGCTAAGTACAATGCCCGCGACTTTTTGTGTGGCAGTTCCGAAGGAACAATATCGACCGGATCAGTAAGGGCCCTTGGGGCCTTACATTGTTCCTAGGACACACTCGGACACCAACCGACAGAAGTACGCGCCAACGAATCTGACCTGTTTTTCCAATCGGCGTCCATGTCATTCGTGCGTTCGACTCCCGGTTCGGAAAGGTTGTTGCTGCTAGATCCTGATCAATCCCACTGGTGGAAGGGCTTTTCCCCTCGGGAACAGCCCCCTTCCAGCGCACGGTTGTTAACACCCGGATACCACCGTCTAACATTATTGCTCTGACACAGTTGGCTGTCCATTGAACGAGGTCGTCTGCCATCTAGAGCGGTCATGACCACTGGTAAAGATGTTTAGCGTTTTATCGGCAAGTTCATTCCTATCAATCGCCCGAGCAATATCACCAACAGCATCGTTCATAGCCGCCAGCATGGCAAGGTAGATGCGTCGTTTTATTCTTCACCTCAGGAAATCAACCGAGATAGCCCTGGGTTGGTTACTTTAACTCGTGCATGTCGGGAAAAGACACCGGGATCGAACTGGTGCAGTTGCTGTTTGTGGTTAGTGCACTACTATTAGCAACGTTGATAAAAGGTTTATTGCCAAGAAGTCTCAGTCTGCGGGGGATTTTTGGAAGGATGTTTCGGACAATGTTTCAACTTATGTTCCAGCCTACGCGGTAGGCATTATTGGCGTTTTCTGGTCATTGGAACGGTCGGCTGGGATTCGTGTGTAAGTCGAAAACACACGCGGATGAAGTCAAGCTTCGTATCACACACTGTACGTTGAAGTACAAGCAAAAATAACTTACTAATCTCCATACTATTAAGAATAAACGAGAGAGGGAAAGATGATTCAACTACCGAGAGCCACTACGTTAAATACAACGGGTTTGATACTCATTGCCTTTTTAAGCGGATGCGCTGAAAAAGAAGCAACCGACAAAAACATCGACCCGAAAACCACGTCGACCCAACAAGTTATTGAGCAAGAACAGACCAAGGAGGCTCGTAGTTGGACACCCGACCCCGATCGCGTCGCCTACTTCGGTGATCTTCACGTTCACACCACCTATTCTTTCGATGCCTTTTCCTTTGGCACGATGGCGACTCCCTCTGATGCTTATCATTACGCGAAAGGTGGGACTATCAAGCATCCGTCGGGCTACGATTTAAAGCTGGATAAACCGCTGGATTTTTATGCCGTGACAGACCACGCGATGTATCTCGGGGCGTCCAATGTGGCCGCTGACACTACCACAGCCTTATCCAAATTAGATGCGGCTAAACCCCTTCATAATCTGAACGCGCCGGATAACTTTGGTATTGACTCCTTTATCCCGAGAACGAAAGCATTTCGACCTTTTATTCCAAAACTGAATGCGGCTGTTAAAAAAGGCGAAATCTCGGCCCAAGCCATTGCCGATATCAGCAAAGGTGCCTGGGCAGAGACAATACAAGCTGCGCAGGACAATTATGTTCCCGGCGAATTCACTACTTTTGTTGGCTATGAATTCACAACCTCAGGAGAAGCCCCCGGTAGCTTGCATCGAAATGTCATCTTTAGGGGGTCCGACAATTTTCCAGACATTCCATTTTCCCGTATCAACTCTCCCAATCCAGAAGACCTCTGGGACTGGATGGACACGCAGCGAGCTAATGGCGTGGAAATACTCGCCATTCCACATAACTCCAATGGATCTGGCGGCCAAACCTTTGAGCTAACGAATTGGGCCGGTGACCCGATGGACACAAGCTATACCGAACAACGTCGACGTAACGAGCCCCTGGCTGAAATCACCCAGGTTAAGGGAACCTCCGAAACGCACCCAAGCCTGAGTTTGAATGATGAATGGGCAGATTTTGAAATAGCGGAATATAGCGGTGCACTGTATGGCGTTTCCAAACCCAGTGGCGGCTACATCCGCGAGGCACTGAAGAACGGACTTAGCCTCGAGGCACAAGGTGTCGGAAACCCCTTTAAATTCGGCTTCATTGGCTCCTCAGATACCCATGTGGGCGCAGGTGCCTATGACGAATCGAATTACTTTTCCAAGGTTGGTCTGTTCGATGCAAACGGTATTTTGCGCGGATCGGTACCGATACCCGAAGAAACCAAGGAAAACTACAAATTCAGCCCGTTAATTTATACGGACGCAAACGGTAGACGATTCATCGATGGTAAGTTTCCCACCTGGGGGGCGGCGGGTCTTGCCGGTGTGTGGGCGGAAGAAAATACCCGGGAATCCATCTACGACGCCTTTCGACGCAAGGAGACCTTTGGCACATCAGGACCAAGAATTCGAGTCCGGTTTTTCGCTGGATTCGACTTTGACGAATCTATTCTCAATACCGGGGATATGGTTACTCAGGCTTACCAAAACGGTGTCCCTATGGGTTCGGACCTGATTGCACAAGACGCAAAAATCCCCAACTTTTTGCTATGGGCGTTAAGAGATAGCGATACAGCGCCTTTGCAACGACTGCAGATTATCAAGGCCTGGCTGGAGGATGGTCAATCTCACGAGAAGGTTTTTGATGTCGCATGCTCCGACGGCTTAACGGTTGATCCGGCAACTCATCGGTGTCCTGACAATGAGGCAAAGGTGAACATCACCGACTGTTCCATCACCGCCGATACGGGCGCGTCGGAATTAAAGACTCTATGGAAAGACCCCGAATTTAACCCCGAGAATTCCGCATTGTATTATGTTCGAGTATTGGAAAATCCGACTTGCCGCTGGTCTACCTGGGATGCCGTTCGAGCCGGAACTGAGCCGCGCGATAATCTGAAAAAAACGATTCAGGAACGAGCGTGGTCATCGCCGATTTGGTATAACCCTCAGTCGTAAATTAAAGAAACACGGGCGAACACTGGTGCGAGGTATCACCTAGTTAATAAGAGGTTTCTCGCGCCCTGAACATCCGTTGTTTGAGCTTATAGTGGAGAATGGATTGTGGTCACCCATTGCCTGCGAATCGCTCCCGCAGCAAGTTTTTTTGCACCTTACCCATCGCATTTCGCGGAAGCGAGTCGATTATTTCGACTCGCTTAGGCACCTTAAAATTGGCCAGTTGCGTTTTGCAATGAGCTATCACTTCAGCTGCCGTTGGCACCCCCGATGTAACAGAAGTCCCGTCCACAACTGGACTGTCCGCAACTAAGCCGTCCGCAACTAAGCCGTCCGCAACGATCACCGCCAGAACGGCCTCACCAAAATCAGCATGGGGCACGCCGATGACCGCAGACTCCTTTACACCCGCCATGTCGTCGATCACCAGTTCAATCTCTTTAGGGTAAACATTGAGACCACCGGTAATAACCATGTCCTTAGCGCGACCGACAATGGATACATAACCATCTGCGTCGATAATCGCTTTGTCGCCGGTATTAAAAAAACCGTCGGCGGTAAAATCTTCAGCTGTTTTTTCGGGCATACGCCAATAGCCTGGGAATACGTTGGGGCCTCTTACCTGCAAGTTGCCTGTTTCGCCGGTTGCAATAGGCTCACCCGCTTCACCGACAACTCGCGCGGTTACTCCCGGAAGTGGAGGACCGACCGTTCCTGCACGTCGCTCTCCGCGCAGAGGGTTTGAGGTATTCATGCCGGTCTCGGTCATACCGTAGCGTTCAAGAATGGTGTGTTTGGTTCGCTCTTGGAATTCAACAAAAGTTTCCGTCAGCAATGGCGCGGATCCTGAGATAAACAACCGCACGTTCGAACAACATTCCTGCCCAAAATCAGGGTTTGACAATAGCCGGGTGTAAAACGTTGGAACCCCCATCATTACCGTGCAATCTGGCAGCGCTGCAATAGCTGCCTTATCGTTGAAACCCGGGTGCCATTCCATACTTGCGCCACTCATCAATACGCAACTTACACCGACAAATAAGCCGTG
The DNA here is from genome assembly GCA_913019905.1 of uncultured Cellvibrionales bacterium. Lineage (GTDB taxonomy): Bacteria > Pseudomonadota > Gammaproteobacteria > Pseudomonadales > Dasaniaceae > Oceanicoccus. The sequence goes on along the minus strand of CAJVZD010000026.1, from coordinate 4,098 downwards.
CACGTGGTAAATCGGCAACATGTGCAGCAAACGATCAGAGGCAGAAAAGCCCCAAATTTCTACCAGTGTTTCGGCATTCTTGCGTAGGTTATCGTGACTCAGCATGATGCCTTTTGGCCTGCCCGTGGTACCCGACGAGTAGAGCAACGCCGCCATGTCTGTGCCTTCCCGGTGGGCAATATCGGCCTTTGCACTTGCCTGTGCGGCCCCTTGCATCAAGTTGCCGCTGCCGTCAGCATCGAGCGTAAGCACTGCTTTTACGCCCATTTCTTTTTCGCCTCTAGCTGGCAAAACAGATTTGATGGTAGCGAGTGCATCGCTGCCACAGATCACGATGGTAGGCTCTGCGTTGCCGAGAAAATAGCTAAGTTCCGAAGCTGTGTAGGCCGTATTTAACGGGTGGTACACCAGTCCAGCGCGCAGGCAGGCCAAATAGAGAAACAAATTCTCCACGGATTTTTCGACTTGTACGGTAATCCTGTCGCCGGCTATCGCGCCGAGTTTTAAAAGGCTGTTAGCGATTCGTGCCGAAGCGGTATCTGCTTCAGCGTAAGTCACACAACGCCGGCCCGCTGTGCGCCCTCCATCCGCAAGCACCTCGTTAGGCGACCCTTCTTTAGTGACGACTTTCTCAGGAAACATCTCCTTAGAAAACAATAGGGGCGTATCGAGGTCCGCTGGAAAATGCTGTTGGAAATGAGCGTAAAGGTTCGCGTTGTCGGTCATGCCAATAGTTCCCTTGTTTTTCAGACGGCTGGAAGTTTAAGACATTAGCATTCTAAAGTAAGTGTTTTAAAATAGTAAAAAGAAACAATTTTGCCCTAACGCTCCTAATACATTGAATTATTTTTCTGCACCTACTTGCTATCGGGGCCCCTTTTTTGACTTGTCGTATTAGCGACTTTAACCCAACTGTGACCTAAATCGGAGAAGCAGGCTATCAACAATTCGATGTGCAAAGCGGGCGGAAGATTGAATATTAATATATGATCACTCGCTGATATGTGGGGAGTAGGAGACGTCTGGCCTAACCGGTGTACTGACCAGAAATAAGCCGCTTTGGCATCGAATATACCCACAGAGTGAACAGAGGTTACTGGCTTCTGTATTACTTAAAAGTTTCTGTAAGCGCAAAAAGGAAGGATCATATTCGTGACAAGCATTCAATCTAGCCAATTCACACTAGCCGCAGAGTGTCTTGCTGTTTTGCGAACCGAAGTTGACATGGGACTGCTTCATCTCAATGGCTTATGCACAGTCGGCGGCCGGTTTGCTGCATCGCAGCTCGATGCCCACCAGAAAGTGAGCTATGAATTAGCCTTTTGCGCGGCAGAGTTAGAAGCGCCCGCCATAATGCTGAAGTACGCCGATAAAGTTGGCGCTGAAGATAAATTAACAGTGCAAATGGCACTCGCGTTTTGCGCGGAAAATCTACGCGCGGTATGGCAGCGGCTGTTAGCCCACTCAGCGGAAGCCGGGCTTTCCAATCGTCGCCTGTTGGACCTAATGGGCAGCGAACCGCTCGCAGGCTTTCTGGCAGAACATGGTGATGTTTCTCAGTTTGCCGCCATCGGAGCCGAACTTATGGCTCGAGGTAACGTACGCTTGCCAAGCGGGCTGGGCGAAGAAAAAGACATGATTCAAGACAGCTTTGCGCGCTTCGCCGAGCAAGTGGTGATGCCACAGGCCGAGCATATTCATCGCTGTGATACAGACATCCCCGACGAAATCATAGAGGGGGCAGCGGAGATGGGCTGTTTTGGTACCTGTATCCCAGAGCGGTTTGGCGGTTTAATGCCCGACGAGCGCCACGACAGTATCGGCATGCTAGTGGTGACCGAAGAACTGTCCAGAGGCTCATTGGGTGCTGCGGGCAGTCTGATTACCCGCCCCGAAATCGCTGCTCGTGCACTGCTTACCGGCGGCACCGAAGAGCAAAAGGCCGTCTGGTTACCTCAACTGGCCGCCGGTGAGAAGCTTGCTGCTATCGCCATTACCGAACCTGACTACGGATCTAACGTAGCGGGTCTCACATTGAAGGCCACTAAAACTAGCGGTAAAGTTGACGGTAAAACCGGCAGTGGCTGGCTTCTAAATGGCGCCAAAACCTGGTGTACCTTTGCAGGGAAAGCTGATGTAGTGGTTGCAATCGCTCGTACCGATCCCGATCAAAGTTTAGGTCATCGCGGCTTAAGTATGTTTCTAGTAGAAAAACCGCGTTTTGCAGGGCACGAATTTAACTTTATCAATCCCAACGGCGGCCAGTTGAACGGCAAGGCTATTCCGACCATTGGTTATCGGGGTATGCATTCCTTTGATCTGTCCTTCGAAGACTTTTTTGTGCCCGACAGTCACCTCGTTGGCGGTCCCGAAGGTCTGGGCCAGGGTTTTTACCTCACCATGGCAGGTTTATCTGGCGGACGTATACAAACATCGGCACGAGCCTGCGGCGTAATGAAAGCGGCCTTGGAGCGCGCCGTCAGCTATGCCGGAGATCGCAAAGTATTTGACGCACCGGTAGGCGACTACCAACTCACTCAAGTCAAGCTAGGCCGCATGTGGGCAGCGCTCATCGCTTCAAGGCAGTTCAGTTATGCCGTGGCACGAATGCTGGATGACGGTGCTGGCAAGATGGAAGCGAGTCTAGTTAAACTATTTAGCTGTCGCGCCGCGGAGTGGGTCACTCGCGAGGCCCTGCAAATTCACGGCGGCATGGGCTACGCGGAAGAAAGTGACGTAAGTCGCTATTTCGTGGATGCTCGAGTTTTATCGATTTTTGAAGGTGCCGAGGAAACTCTTGCACTCAAAGTCATCTCGCGCGAATTGATCGCCAATGCCGGAAACCGAAACCCAGGGGAGAACATCTAATGCAGGACGTATTATCGGGTTTACGTATAGTCGAGGGCAGCGCGTTTGTTGCAGCTCCTTCGGGCGGTATGACTCTCGCCCAACTGGGAGCCGATGTGATTCGCTTTGATCCAATCGGCGGCGGCATCGACTACCGGCGCTGGCCGGTGACGGAAAATAACGAAAGTATTTATTGGCATAGCCTGAACAAAGGCAAGCGCTCGATCGCGGTTGATTTTAAATCCCCTGAGGGACGCGAACTATTGACTCAGTTGATTACCGCACCCGGCGACGATAGTGGGCTGTTTCTGACCAACTTCCCAGCCCGTGGCTGGTTGGCCGACGAAAAGTTGCGCGCTCATCGCGAAGATCTGATTTATCTCAACCTTACCGGCGACCGCCACGGCACCAGCGCGCTGGATTATACCGTTAACAGCAAAGTCGGATTTCCCTATTTAACGGGCACGTCAAATAGCGGCGAGCCGATTAATGCACCTCTGCCCGCCTGGGATGTGATTGCCGGACAACATATTGCACTGGGCTTATTAGCTGCGGAACGTCATCGCTTACGAACGGGCAAAGGTCAATTTGTGAAACTCGCCTTGGCTGATGTGGCTCTGGCCACTATGGGACATCTCGGTTATATCGGTGAGGTGATGATTAACGGCACCGAACGCGGAGCCATTGGCAATCATATCTATGGCACCTTCGGGCGTGACTTTGAGAGCCGCGACGGTGGCCGTGTAATGATTGTTGGTGTCAGCGCCAATCAATGGCAAGCTATTCTTAAGGTGACTGGACAGACAGAGGCTGTTACCAGTTTAGGAAATTCCATGGGGCTCGATTTCAACCGTGAAGGCGACCGCTATACCGGCCGCGAAGCGATTTGTAAACTATTAGAGCCCTGGTTCTCCGAGCGCGATTTCGCTCCCCTAACAGAGCAACTCGAAGCCGCCGGTGTGTGCTGGGGTAAGTATCAAACCGTATCTGAAATGGTGCATTCAGACCTAGACTGCTCGACCGACAACCCTCTTTTTGAAAAAATTGAACAACCGGGCATTGGCGAGTACCTGATGCCACACAACCCCCTGGGTTTTACCGCCGCCGATCGACAAGCGGTGCGCCCGGCACCGCGACTGGGACAACATACTGACGAAATACTTTCGAGCATTCTAGGGCTAAGTAGCGGCGAGATCGGGCGCTTTCACGATGCTGGTATTGTCGCCGGCTAACCGAAGCTATCTCAAATTT
>CAJVZD010000025.1 GCA_913019905.1 uncultured Cellvibrionales bacterium | reverse complement strand
GGCTGCGGGAGATTGCCGCGCTTCGCTCGCAATGACATCGTTGAAAACACCCATTTCTGGATGGGCACTAATTAGCCTACTTTTTTGTGAATGTGACCCTGTTACTAGGTGGGTATTGCAAATTAAATCCCTCGTAAACAAAATGTTGAGTGATCTCAAATTGGCGCAACAGTGTTTTCAGTTCCTGGTTTTTAAATCGAAAACTATGCCAGTCTGGAAGAGGGTACAAATTAAAACTGCCTCCGGGTTTCAATACTCGTAAAAATTCCGAGAATATCTTTAGTAATTCAGGCTCCTCGTTAATCCAGATAAGAATCAACCAGCAACTTAATATTGTGTCTATCTCCTCATCGCCGAAGGGTAGGTCATCTGCCATCGCCGACAGTGCTCGCTCAACGCCGGGAGCATTTGCATCGAACTTACCGGCACCGCCTGTAAGTCGTGTGTAGAATTCGTCGGACGGCTTGAACTTCATGGTTTCTTTTATGATTGGGTCGACGCCATAAAACTCAATGTCCTCATCAAAGCAGGCGCGGAACATCGAATCTGGTGCAAAAGGTGTATAGCCACATCCTATGTCGACCAGTTTTTTCCCTTGTAAACTCTGTAAGATCTTTGTTTTACTTTGTTTATTGAAAAAGACTTTTTGATAATAGCGAAACGGTCGCCCGGTGTTAATTACGCCGCCGGACACTCGCGCTAGCCGTCTAACCTGATCCCTGGTTAGCCAATAGCTGGTGGTTGCGATTAAGTTCTTTATGGTTTTTTCCTCAGGGTTTTTAGGTTAATAACTATAGAGTAGAGGGGCCTTTTCGGAAAGTCTACAAAGAGAGATGAAAAATGCAGGTCATAGTTCTCTTTGTGTTCTCTTCTCTATTAACATTAGTTGGCGACTGAACGTTCAGTGTGATTAATGCCGGCACGGACTTGTCGAGGTATGTGTAATTATGCGGTCGATAAATATGTGGCTTTTGTTAAAACAGATAGAACATGCCTTTTTCCACCGTCATGTAGTGTGGGTCGATCGTCTGAATTTAAGGTTCTAAACCGTCCTCTATTTCCGTTCGTCCGGCAGAATCAAATTCCATTTGGTAGGCTTCGATTATTTTTGGCAATGCCCAGCTATATTTTTTGTGGATATAACTGTAAAACTTGACGGTCAGGAAAGGGGTTTTGTCACAGATGTTGTATTTATTCCACTGGTCTTCAGTATGAAGTTGTCGAGTGCGCACGCTAAAGTCTGCTCGGCCGGCGGCCATGGTAAAGGTAATCTGACGGATGTCATTAACGATCATATGCTTCTCGAACTTGGGGTAAATATAGTCGTCAAAGAAACGCAGCCCGCGGGCTCCGACTACGGTCCGTTGAAATCGTTCTTTTGGAGGTAAATTGCAGAGTTCCGGTGTTCTAGCTTCTAGCCAGAAATGCACTGAGTCTACAGCGGGAGTGATTTGAATTAAGTCTTTAAACTCTGTGACAGCACTTGGCTGCCGGTATATACCAATGGCAATGTCTCCAGAGCCTAGGGCTCGAAGCGAACGCTCCGAGGGTAGAGTTACGTATTCTACATTCAAACCGGTGCCGTTGATCACTCGTTCTATTTGTGCGAGTTTTTCCACTAAGGAAAATCCGGAGGCGACGCCGACGATGAGTTTTGCCTGTGGAACATCTTCCTCCTGACCGGCGAACGTTTCGAAGGATAAGGCCGCGCAGACAATGAGTAAGAATTTTAGCATTTAGACCCTCGGTAGGGTGGGATTGAATGACGGGTATGGCTTGGGTATGCACGCACAGATTCTTAAGATAGATTTTAACATACACCGAATTCTCATTTTTACAATTTTTTGAGAAATGAAAAGACGTCGATCGAAGACTAGAAATCCTTGATTCGGAAGCCCGCCTATATTGGCGGCGATCGTCGGCGCAAGTGCGTTCATCGATACTGATTGCGGCGTGGTTGAAACATATTTTCGAGTCTCTAGAACAGTGATCTTTGTGCATGACTGTTCATTTTCTGACTGCCGCAGTTTAAGCGCGAGCCCGTTTATTCACGAAAATAACCGCGACATGTACTAGGGGCACTCCCGACAAAGGGCGGGTTGCATGAGTTCTTAGTCGCTAAACAGGGTTCTCGTTGTTAATTTTTCGGGTTTCTCGGTTTTCAGGTTTGTCTGCAGCTATAGGGTGGAGGGTGATTCCTTGCAACAGGGACTCGTCACTATTCGTTCTTGCATTTAGCGGGTAAACGATTACAATACGCTTTCTTTTTGGTCTGACCAAATCGGTTAGACCAGATTGGTAGGACCATATCGATTAGACCAAGCCGAGTTGGTTAGCGCCGAGTTGCTGTATTAAATACGAATCTACGGAATATCAATGTGACAAGTAAACACGATCAAATAGCGGGCAGTTTGATTCAGGATATATTATCTGGACGCTACCGCGAGACAGAGCGTCTGCCGTCAGAACGTGATCTGGCGATCCGTTTTGACGCTAATCGAGGCGCTGTCCGAGAGGCGATGAAAAAGCTTGAGCAGATCGGTCTGGCAGAAGTTCAGCCCGGTGGTGCCCGCGTCAAAAGTAAAGAAGAAGCAAGCCTCGATGTTCTCGGCCATCTCCTCGCTCAGGGCAGGCTTCCCGACCCGGGTCTTGTTGATCAGATTATGATGGTAGTCAACGTATTAATCAGTGCGGCAGCCGAGCAGGCATTAGAGCGGGCAAGCGACGACGAAATAGTTCATATGCGTGACCTCGTAAGGCCATTGGTGGAAGACGACCTCAATCAGGAACAACATACGCTGGCTCGATTTGAATTGATGCAAGCGATGATGCTCGCCAGCGGCAATTTACCGTTGCGCCTGATCGCACATACTCTTTTTGACCAAATGTCCCCCAGTATGGCCAGTGTTCATCCCCATGTCGTTATTGATGGAGACACATATCGTGATTTTGCTAGTCAACTAGATCGGGCACTTATTCAACGAGATAAAGCTGCCATGCGCGCAGCGTTTGCCGATTTTTCGAACTTACACCGTGAAACCTTGATGCGCGCTTTTAAAGTCGCGTGTGCTGCTTTAGGCCCGGAGGCCAAAACCCAATGATGCGAGTATTTGTCATTCCACTGATTATTGTCGTGGTGTTCATATTTGGGGCCATGACCCTGATGGCGACGGCACCAGTGTTGGAACCATCCAATATAAAACCCATACCGATCACTGTCCGTATTAGAGAGGTTGCGCCTGAATCGGTACAATTGAAGGTCCATTCGCAGGGGACTGTGATGCCCTCTACGGAATCTCAGCTAATTCCAGAAGTCTCTGGTCGGGTATTGTGGATGTCGCCCAACCTTGTGGCAGGTGGATATTTTACCAAAGGACAGGTATTAGCTCGGGTTGATCCGGACGACTATAACAATGCTTCGCAGCGTGCGAAAGCATCGCTGGAGCGTGCAGAAGCCGAAGAACAGCACGCACGATTTGAATACGAACGTCTTGAAAGCCTAGAGGAACGTAAATTGACGTCGCGCTCGCAGCTTGAAAACTCTCTGCGCGCGCAGCGTGTCGCGACGGCTAATTTAGATGATGCACGGGCTAACTTTGAGCAGGCTCAACAAAATCTGGAGCGTACGGAAATTCTGGCACCGTTTACCGGATTGGTGCGGTCAGAAAAAGTTGATATCGGTCAGTTTATTTCTCGAGGAGCCGCTATTGCGACTCTTTACGCTAGCGATTTAGTAGAAGTCCGTTTACCTATCGCCGACCGCCAACTCGCGTTTCTTAACCTGCCAGCCACGCTCCGTGGCGAACTGCCGCTGGAGATGCAGCCGGAGGTCAGTTTAACCACCGAATATGCGGGTCAAAAACTAAAATGGGCCGGAAAAATCGTCCGCACTGAAGCGGAAATTGATATTTCCAGCCGCATGGTTCAGCTGGTAGCGAGGGTTCCAAACTTTGCCGACCAGGCACCGCTCACGGTTGGTTTGTTTGTGGATGCGGAAATTGAAGGCGTGTCCGCAGAGAACGTCGTGGTGTTGCCGCGCTCGGCATTACGGAATAACGGTCAGGTGCTTATTATTGACGCCGAGGATAAGGTTCGTTTCCGGGCAATAGAACAGCTGCGTCTCTATCAAGACAATGTGCTTGTAAAGAGTGGTTTGAATGCGGGTGATCGTGTTTGTCTGTCGCCTTTGCAAACAGCCATCGACGGAATGACCGTCAATCCAATCACCGACGAAACATAGAACGGAATAAACTATGCACACTGCAATACGTTGGTTCGCGAATAATCCAGTTGCTGCAAACCTGCTGATGGTCTTGTTATTAATGGGCGGAGCATTTGGCGCAATTACCACCAATCAGGAGGAGTTTCCTAGCTTCGATATCAAACTGATCAATGTAACGGTTCCGTATTTGGGCGCAGCACCCGTAGAAGTCGAACGATCCGTTTGTATTCGTGTAGAAGAGTCTATTGAAGGTCTCGAGGGCATCGATAAAATCCATAGTACGGCAACAGAAGGGATGTGTAATGTAACCGTTGAGTTGTTGCAAGATGCCGATGAAGTAGCTGTTCTGAATGAAGTAAAAAGCCGCGTCGATGCGATCAATAGTTTTCCAGAAGAAATCGAAAAGCCCATTGTTTCCAAGGTGGCGATGACCCGCCGAGTGGTTCAAATCGCTGTGTCGGGTAAAGCCGATGAGCGCACATTGAAAGAAATTGGTCGCGAATTACGAGACGATATTGCAGCAGTTAAAGGAATCTCACAGGTTGCCGTTGATTACATTCGACCCTATGAGATATCGATAGAAGTGTCGGAGCGCGAGCTTCGGCGTTACGGTATTACCCTTGACCAGATAGGGGCCGCCATTCGGAAAAGTTCGCTAGACATGCCGGGCGGAAGTATTAGAACTCGCAACGGTGAGATTCTCATTCGCACCACGGGTCAGGCTTACTGGGGACAAGAGTTCGCCGATATCATTGTGCTGACACAAAAGAATGGCACCCGCGTCGCTTTGAGCGATATCGGAAAAATACGCGATACCTTTGAAGAGGGCGATCTGCTAGCGCGTTTTAATGGTGATCGGGGTGTGGTTGTTAACGTATCTCAGGTCGGTAGCGAAGATCTTATTCAGATTGCTAAAGAAGTCCGCGAGCTTGTCGATGAGTACCAGTTTGATATGCCAGAAGGCATTACACTTAACACTTGGATCGACACCTCGTTTGAATTGCAGGAACGTATGTCTGTGTTGACTAAGAACGCGGGCGGCGGTTTAGTGTTGGTTCTGGTTATTCTTGCGTTGTTCCTGAAGTTTCGAATAGCAATGTGGGTCGCGGTAGGAATTCCGGTCGCATTGCTAGGAACGCTTGGCGCACTACCTTTCACGGATATCACCATTTCCACGATGACCGTTATGGCGTTCATTCTCGTATTGGGTATTGTAGTTGACGATGCGATCGTGGTTGGCGAGCGCATTTTTGGTCACGAGCAAATGGGTAAGTCGCCGCTCGACGCAGCAATTGATGGAACCTGGGAAGTATCGGTGCCCGTTATCTTTGGCGTGCTAACGACTATTGCTGCATTTTTGCCGCTCATTATGGTCGAGGGACGAATGGCGGGTTTTTTCGCGCCAATCGGTTGGGTCGTTATTTTCGCGCTAGTCTGCAGCTTGATAGAATCCCAACTCATCTTACCGTCGCATTTAGCCCACAGGGATAGAAGTGAACCCACGGAAGGTTTGTCCGCCTCATGGAATAAATTTCAGAGCGGGCTATCGAGTTGGTTGGAGAATCTTTCAGTTCGCCATTATATGCCTTTCGTTCGAAAGGTACTCGAGTGGCGTTACGTGAGCGCTTCTATTTGTCTTGGTGTTTTAATACTAGCGCTTTCGTTGATTGCCAGCGGTCGTGTTGTCTTTGGTTTCTTTCCTGCAATCGAAGGTGATCGTGTTTATGCTGGATTGGAAATGCCTGAAGGTATTGCCGCAGAAACGACAATGACGGCAGCAACTCATATCGAGCAAGCCGCACGCCGATTGAGTGACGACATGACCGAGGAGATGGGATTGTCGAAACCATTGATCAGAAATATATTGTCCAGCGTGGGGCAAAATGTCGATCGCAACGGGCCCGGGGCACCGCAAGGAGCTGGGCGCAGTAATATTGCCGAAATCGTTATCGATCTGGCACCACTGGCGGAACGTAATGAGATTAGCTCAAAAGTTGTGGTGGCACGTTGGCGCGACTACGTCGGGTCAGTCTCAGATGCAGTGAAGCTAACGTTTGACGCAGATACTTATTCGGCTGGCTCGCCCATCGAATATCAGTTAAAGGGTAAAAATGTAGACAAGCTCCGCGAAGCCTCCGAGCAGCTAAAAGCTGAATTGTCACGGTATCAGGGTGTGTTTGATATAAGCGATTCTTTCCGTTCTGGAAAGCAGGAAATTCAGCTCCAGCTGTTGCCGGAGGCACGTAATTTAGGTATCACACTGGCCGACTTGGCAGGACAGGTTCGCGGTGCTTTTTACGGTACGGAAGCCCAACGTATGCAGCGTGGACAGGACGACGTTCGAGTGATGGTGCGTTTTCCTGAATTAGAGCGCAAGTCAATTGGTAATCTGGAAGATATGTATATTCGTACGCCGGATGGTAAGGAAGTCCCATTCTATAGCGTCGCCAAATTTGACATCAGCCGTGGCTATTCGAGCATTAACCGCCTTGACGGCCGTCGTACCATTAGCGTGGTCGCAGATGTTGATCGTAGCATCGTTGCACCAGAAGAAGTCAGTGCCAGTATACGCACCGAGCTCATTCCCGATTTCCAACGGCGCTTTCCCAAAATTGATGTGGAGCTTGGTGGCGAGCAGGAAGAACGCACAACTGCTATGAGTGGATTGGCAATCGGCAGCTTGTTTTCCTTAGTGGTGATTTACGGGTTGCTGGCGATTCCTCTAAAGAGTTATCTGCAACCATTCGTAATAATGAGTGTTATTCCTTTTGGGGCCGTTGGCGCAATCGTTGGGCATTTCGTAATGGATGTCCAGTTAATGTTCTTTTCGGCCCTTGGCATCGTGGCGTTATCCGGTGTTGTGGTAAACGCGTCGTTGGTACTCGTGGACTATGCGAACCGCTTACGCCGTGAAGGAAATGATATTCTGGAAGCCGTTTTGGGCGCTTGTGTAGTCCGCTTTAGGCCTATCATGCTGACGTCGGTAACGACATTTGTGGGACTCATCCCACTTATGTCAACGGCGACGCCGGCAACGGCACCTTTTATCCCCATGGCCGTATCGTTAGCCTGGGGTGTTCTATTTGCCACTTTTATTACCTTGTTATTGGTGCCGTGTTTGTATCTTATGGTTGACGACTGGTTGCAATTGTTGGCGCGTTTTAAAGCCTGGGCCGGTAAGCATCCATCGGGAAAGGTCGGCGAAGCGGCGGAATTGTAAATTAGTGGGTAGTCAGTTAGCCGACTCAATAAACCGGTATTTATAACTAGCCAGATAATTTTCAAGAGTTTGTATAGTAAGTGCATTTGTTTAACACCTAGGGGCTCCATTTTCCTAAATGGTGGGTGGAATGATAGTTGTCAAAATATTGAGAAAAACATAATGGATACATACGATGTGATGAGGACCACGTTTGCCGCTCGTGATTATACGGACGCGCAGATCAGTGACGAAGTACTTTATAGAATCCTGGATAACGCTCGATTTGCGCCGAGCGGTGGTAATCGCCAGGGCTGGAAAGTGCTGGTTATAAAAGACATGAAGATCCGTCGTCAGCTGAAAGAATTGGTGGCGCCAACGATTAGACAATATAAGGCTCAGGTGAAGGCCGGAGAAACACCATTTAATACGATTAATAAATCGACAGTGACGCAAGAAACTATCGATGCCACTCCTTCAAATTTCCCCTTAGTTGACGAGCTTGAAAACATCCCCGTTATGTTAGTTGTTTGCGTCGATCTTGCTGCGGTTAGTTCTATGGATAAAGACCTCTCTAGAGTGGGTGTTATTTCCGGCGCCTCAATTTACCCTTTCGTTTGGAATATTTTACTTGCAGCGCGGAATGAAGGCTTGGGTGGCGTATTGACTACTTTCCTCGCTAACCAGGAATTGCCTGCCAGAGACCTTTTAAAAATACCTGAACAGTATGCCATTGCTTCTTTGGTGGGGATCGGTCAACCGGTTAAACAATTAAGTAAATTACGCCGTAAGTCTGTTGCAGAATTCACTCGATGTGATACATGGGACGGAAAAGTTTTCTCGGGAGAATAAAAAACTCCATAGGTCTATTTTCTCTCCCCAAAACAAACATGACTCTTCCGTCTAGTCGGCATGCCAAGCATGCATCAGCGCGGATTTGAGAATCTGATTCTTTGAGTTTTCCAAAAAGATTACATGCGGTTTATCGTTTCTCTAGCCGTATTTTTTAGTATTTTTAGGCTGTTAGATTTCCGTCTAACAAAAAAATTGTGTTTTATGTTGCTACTATTTATGAAGAGGAGAATTAAGTGCCATTACCCGTAACTGAAGACCGTGAACATATTCATACAAGAACGATTACAATCAATGCCTATCGTCGCAGCGACGGATTAATGGATGTCGAAGGTAGAATTGTCGATGTAAAACCATTTGAGCATCATATGATGGAGGATGTAAGAAAAGCAGGGGAGCCTGTTCACGATTTATCTATTCGTATCACTCTCGACAATAGTTTGACCGTTCAAGATGCCGTTGCGTCTATGGATGCCACCGCACATGATTTGTGTCCCGAGGCTACGCCAAATTTCAAAAATATTATCGGTTTGCAAATTGCAGCTGGCTGGAATAAAAAGGTTAAAGCGGCTATGTCGCCGGGACTTGGGTGTACTCATATTATCGAAATGCTAGCGCAGATGGCCTCTGGAGCGAAACAGGCAATGTGGTCGCGTAAAGTCGGTGAAAGTGTCGATATGCCGTCTAAAGAAAGCCGAGAAATGAAATTCGATTTAGTCAACACTTGTTATCCCTATCGGCAAAATAGCCCGTTTATAAAAGAGTACTTTCCCAGTAGTTATATTGCTACCGACAAAATGTAAGGGTACTCGTATCTACCTGCGAACGGCGTTTGCGACCGACTCGAGATATATCCGGTTCGACGCATCTACAGAATTCTGCATGTACGCTCTCTAATACAATCGAACTATCGTTTCTTAACGATATCGTAAGAATGAAAAGGTTGATCTTCTCTGTGAGAAAAGGCACTCTGTAGAGAACGATAAAAATTAAGCAACAACCATCTAAGGAGACCAGAATGGGTCCGTTACAAGGCATAAAAGTGATTGAATTAGCCGGCATTGGTCCAGGGCCATTTTGCGGTATGTTGCTGTCTGACATGGGTGCAGAAGTCATTCGAATAGAAAGAAAAGGAGCCCGTGGTGGGTCCAAATATGATGTTCTTAGTCGCGGTCGAAAATCGGTTGCGGTGGATTTGAAAAAGCCAGAGGGCGTCGAAATGGTCCTCAAGTTGGTGGAAGGCGCCGATATATTGCAGGAAGGGTATCGACCCGGAGTCACAGAGAGGCTGGGTTTGGGGCCGGACGTATGCCTGCAACGAAATCCAAAGCTTGTATACGGTCGAATGACAGGTTGGGGACAGTATGGGCCGATGGCTCAGGCGGCGGGCCACGATATAAATTACCTCTCTCTAACCGGTGCGCTTCATGCGATCGGCACTACAGACAAACCCGTAGCGCCGCTAAATCTGGCGGGCGATTTCGGTGGTGGAGCACTTTATCTGGCCATGGGTTTGTTGGCCGCAGTCTTGAGCGCTCAGCGCACAGGAAAAGGACAAGTCGTCGATGTGGCAATGACTGACGGCGCAGCATCATTGATGTCGATGATGTACGGGATGACAGCGTCCGGTATGTGGGATGCTGAACACAGACAATCTAATATGCTCGATGGCGGTGCCCATTTTTATGATACTTATGAGACTCTCGACGGTAAGTGGATTTCTATAGGTTCAATTGAACCTCAGTTTTATGCGCTGCTGAGGTCAAAGGCTGGGTTGAGTGACGAAGGTTTTGATGATCAAATGAATCGGGCCAAATGGCCGGATCTTAAAGAAAAAGTCGCCGAAGCATTTAAAACAAAATCCCGTGATGAATGGGATGAAATCATGTCGGGCTCAGACGTGTGTTATGGCCCTGTGTTATCTATGAATGAAGCACATCAACATCCGCATAATGTGGCTAGAGAAACGTTCGTCGAGATTGACGGCGTGGTACAGCCAAATGTAGCGCCGCGGTTTAGCGACACAAAATCAGAAATTCAAAGTCCACCCTGTAATGATATAGGGTGTGATACCGAGTCGGTTCTTGCGGACTACGGGTTTAGCAACGATGAAATATCTCAGCTAAAGTCGGACCAAGCTATCTAGAAGCAACTTGTGAGAGCTAGAATATAATAAAAAGAGGATGCCACATGACCACAACACCTAAGCTGGACTGTATCCATCATATGGCATTTCGGTGCAAAGATGCGGAAGAAACTGCGACGTTCTATCGCGATAAGTTGGGTCTTAAGCTCAAAGTAGCTTTAACTCAAGATGGAACACCTGGCACGGATGATGGCCGCGCCTTTATGCACTTGTTTTTCGAAATGAGCGACGGTAATTTTATAGCCTTCTTCGATGATCCTGCCGGTGCTGAAGACTTCGACTTTAAGCCGATGTACGGTCTCGATTGTCACGTGGCGTTTGGTGCGTCCAGCCAAGACGAACTCAACCGGTGGATGGAGACATTGACGGAGAAGGAGATTCCTTTTGCCGGTCCCATCAATCACGATTTTGTTCATTCGATTTACTTTTGGGATCCGAATGGTGTCGCTCTCGAAATTACCTATAAAGACGAAAAGTACGAGGAAATTCTTCAGCACGAAGAGGATATTTCTGTTCAGCAAATAAAAGATTGGACAGCGGCTAAAGCTAGGGTTTCTCTCTCTAGCTAAAGATTCAATCGCTAAACTACAGATAATAATGGCGGAAAGCCGGGGAACGTATTGTTCTGTATTCGATGCTCGATGCTCGATGCTCGATGCTTAATATTCAATATTTTGATGAAGTAGGTTCCACGAACATTAATATATAGGCTAGGTAGTGAACTCCTTTCTAGACTGCTGAATGCCTTTGTGTCGCAAACGAAAAGCTATAGCTATCACAGCGAGATAACCGATATGTCAAACCCAGATGAAATTCTCAGAGACGCTATTGAATGCGCCAATTTACCAACGCTGTTAGCAGTGATGAGTCACTTAAGCGGCGATGAAAAATGGTTGTCTGCACCGTATTTACCGAACCCGGTGCCCCCTGAATTGTTAGCAGATGATTCCGGCGGTTTTGACGACGCGATTGCTGAAGAAATACGAATATTTGCCTTCGACGTTATTAAACCCTACGTCGACCAATCCGAGGAGTTACCTCCGGTTCCTGATCTGGAAAAAATGAATAGAATTATGTCTGTCAGTGTTGGTGAACCTTTACCGATTGAACAGACCGCGATGTACCTGGAAGAAATGGGAATTACCAATCGCGATGTTACGTGGCGAGACAAACCTGCGGCCTCTACCCTGGATGATTTTCTGGTCACCATCATAGGCGCAGGTATGTCTGGACTGTGTGCGGCGATAAAACTCGAAGAAGCGGGTATCCCGTATAGAATCATTGAAAAGAATTCAGCGGTTGGCGGAACGTGGCACGAGAATAAATACCCCGCCTGTGGAGTTGATACGCCCAATTATTTCTATGCATATTCTTTTGATAAAAATGCAGAGTGGAGTGGTTATTTCTCGAAGCAACCGGAATTATTTGCATACTTTGATAAATGTGCCGATAAATATAGGTTACGAAAAAATATTAGATTCGATACGGAAGTGACGTCAGCTACATACGACGAAGAAAATCATCTATGGAAAATCTCTACAGTCGATGCTAACGGTAAGGAAGAAATTTTTTCTTGTAATGCGCTTATCAGCGCTGTGGGCCAATTGAACAGACCAAAGCGTCCCGAAATACCCGGGCTGGAAGGCTTTAAAGGCCCTATGTTTCATTCATCAAGTTGGCAGTATGAACACGATCTAAAAGGTAAACGTGTGGCGGTGATTGGTACCGGGTGCAGCGCTGTCCAATTTTTGCCTGATACGGCAGAAAAAGCAGAGCAGGTATTTGTCTTTCAGCGTACACCAAACTGGTTGCTGCCGAATCCCGATTATTACCGCGACGTTGCTGAGGGCCATAAATGGTTGCTGAAACATGTACCTTACTACGAAGCGTGGAACCGGTTTAGAGCGGTACGTTTGTTTGGCGATGTAACGTGGCCTGCGGTTGTTCTCGATCCAGAGTGGCACGATAAAGGACGGTCGATGAACGAGGCGAGTGACGCTATGCGTGAAGCTCTGACAGAGCATATTAAGGAAGGGCTGGGTGATCGTCAGGATTTGCTAGAAAAGGTGTTACCCACGTTTCCGGTCTGGGGCAAACGTCTGATCATAGATAACAATTGGTTTCCCACCATAACAAGAAGTAACGTCGAATTAGTTAGCGATACGATAGCGTCTGTAACCGACAGCGGGGTTACCATGGCCGACGGAAAACACTATGACGTAGATGTGATTGTCCTGGCGACTGGATTCGAGTCAAATCGTTTCTTGTGGCCTATGGATATTCGCGGAAAATCTGGTGCATCCCTTGAAGAATTGTGGGGCGACGACCCGCGCGCCTATCTCGGTATCACCGTACCGGATTACCCTAATATGTTTTGTCTCTATGGCCCGAACACCAATATTGTGCATGGAGGCAGTATCATCTATCAGGTTGAATGTCAGGTTCGATATGTGATGAGCTGTATAATGGAATTGGCTCAAACTGATATTAAATCACTGGAATGCAAAGACGATGTTAATGTTGAATATAATAACGAAGTACAGCACTTGAGCGAAAATCTTGCTTGGGGCCACCCGGATGTAGATAGCTGGTACAAAAACAGTAAAGGTCGAGTCGTCAACAATTCACCCTTTTGTTTTCAGGAGTATTGGGAACGCACGCATGACCCTGAATTTGAAAATTTCATCATAGAGCGCTGAAACGAAAACTCTCATAATGGCCTATATTGGTGAACCCCAGTACCGTCGGTCTATGGAGTTCGAGATGTCTACCGGTTTGTGAGGTTTGATAGGGCGCTGGCTACAAAAAAACTAACGGAAGTATTCGAGGGTGTCAGCTTTGAATCGGTGAGGATTTCAACAACCGCTACAACAAACATTATTTTTCGGGCTAGGAATTAGAATGATGGGTGACAATTAGGTATTGGTATTGAGAGCAGCGTCGATTTCACCATCGACGTAGTCCAGAAACTCCTTACCATGGGCCCGTGCCCGAGTTGTCCAAAAGCGTTGAAAGCCTGGGGAGCTGCAATAGAAAGCGATGAGAGATCGAGATTCTTCCCAATCCCCCTGTTCCAGCGACTGAATTCGATATTGAAAGTGCATGGTCGAAAAATACCAGGTTGCTTTTGCCATGATGCGGCTAAAGATTATGGATTCCTCTGGGTTGAGGTCTTCCCCGGCCAAACCGCGATCATGGATGGATGCAAGGTGGGGGTTTAGCACCATAAAGTCGATGAATTCAGCAAATTGACGAGTCATCTCCTGTTTCGCGGCGACCCGTTGATTGGCATTGGTTTGGCGAATCTGGGCGGCGAGATAGAGCAATGTTGCAACAACGGCAGCGGCACCTACAAACTCACTAATTGCTCCAATGGACTCCCAGTTCACTTCTCGCCTTCCAATAATTGTTGCATCTCCCCTGAAGCGATTAAGGCGTTTACTTCGTCGCTTCCTCCGACTAAAACACCCTTAACAAACACCATCGGATAAGTAGGCCAGCCGCTCCACATTTTCAATGCCAGGCGCCGAGACCATTCTTTAAAGTAGCTCCCATATTCAATATATTGGTGGTCAATATTAGCGGCATTTAGTGACTTTCGAACCTTTTTACAAACAGGGTTTTGCGCCATCCCTATGATCAATACGGGGCTGTTTTCCAGTGCTTGCTTAACCTCATTGATGGTATCTTCGTGACCACCACCGATTTGTGGCTGAGCTCCGTCGTGAATTGCATGTTCGTCGAATAGTTGGCGTGCCATTAGAGTTTAATCCTATGTTGATTTGTTAGTTAAGCTGTTAGATAAAGTGGGAAGGTTGATGAGTGGGCGTGATTTAGTCTCGATCGTACAACGGTAGTTCGTTTTAAACAACCTCACACTGGTTGTTCTGTTGTTGCGATAAAGTTGATCCTCGTAATGCTTGTGGTCGGATTCGATGGTTGTGTATCGAATGATTCAAACAGAGAGCCCATCAAGAAGTCGTTCTGTGACATCTAAGGTGCGATAAATGTTAATGACAGCTTGCGAGTTCACAGTCCGAGAATGCAAAAGTTTCGACTAGGGGTGGTATGACCCGGTGGGTTTTGGTTGTTGCATGCAATTTGCAGTGTAATGGAGCGATCACTTTGTTGCCGGCTTTGGTTGCTTGTGCCGTAACTTCGATAAATGCAATTTTCGAAATATGAAGACGTTGCCAACCGGCGAACATTCGGAGGAATTTATAGGTGATTGTTCCGTACAATAGATGGATTTATGGTATGTCTGTATTAATCCCTAATGCGGGCGCCGCCAGGGATTATTTTTGACGTTATGACCTCTAACAACGAGTTCACTTTTAATTAGGTCGATAAGATAGTCATTGTCATCAGCGGGCGTAGATTCAACGCTCCTAATGAGTTCCCACAATTTTCGGCTTGAGTATAACGAAATATCTTTATCGATCCAGTGATACGTATCTCCATTGATTTCGTCTCTCACGATATAAAAATTTTTTGCTTGCTGCTGCATAACTTCGTTGATCGGATTGAGTAGTATTCGTTTTTGACAGTCATTTTCTTTCGTTTTGGTCATCTCTATTTCCATTTTTAATCAATTCACGCGTAGTATCAAAGAGAAGTATTAATTGGATGTTAATGTTTTTTAAAGATTTGAATAATATTTCGGCTGTCACTGAATTCTAGCGCTCACTGCCGGGATATCGGCTCGAAATTTTCTCGGACCGAGCAAATGATTTACGCCGTATGGCGCTGGTGGTACCCTTGTAAAACAAAGCGTGAAGCTGGAATTTTATCAAATTGTGGAAAAATCATGAATGACGAAAAAGTATATAGGCAAACCAAATTTGTAAGACCGTCGGGGTCAACTGAGATATTGTTAGTTCGTCATGGAGAGTCGAGAGCAGCGAGTGTGGCCAACCCGTTTCCGTTAATCGACGGCCAGGGAGATCCGGAATTGGCAGATGTTGGCAAAGAGCAGGCAGAAAAATTGGGAGATCGATTAGCCGACCATGTAATCGATGCAGTTTATGTAACAAATCTTCGAAGAACAGCCGAAACCGCGGCTCCACTTTGTAAAATAAAACAGATAACGCCTGGCATTGTTAAGGATTTACGAGAGGTTCATCTGGGCGACTGGGAAGCCGGTATTTTTCGAATAAAAGTGCATGAAGGCGACCCGAGAATTCAAGAAATGCACGAAAAACAGGAGTGGGGGAGAATCCCTGGCGGAGAAACCAACGCACAGCTGAATGAGCGAGTAACTCGTGGACTAAACAGTATTATCGAGAAACATCCAGATCAAGTGGTCATGGTCGTTGTTCACGGTGGTGTGATCGGCAGTGTTTTGTCAATGGCGACAAGTTCAGAACCGTTTGCATTTATGGGAGCTGATAATGCTTCAATAAGTCATTTAGTTGCGCATCAAGGGAAAATAAGTTTACGCCGATTTAACGATACCAGTCATCTATCACTGGCTATCGGTGCGGGAGTTTCTTTACCGACCTGATTATTTCCTAGCCTTGAGATTTAGTTCTACGGTTTCCAGCCGAATTCTTTCAGTGCTATTTTTGAACCTTGAATGATAACTCCTTCGGCAATGAGTCGTTGTTTTTGCTCTTTAAAACTAGGGGAGGTTACCGGTAGAGATAATTTCCCCTGACTATTAATGACTCTATGCCAAGGCAATTGGGAACCGTCGGGTAACTTTCTCAATACGTTACCCACAAGTCGAGCCGCACCGGGTAAGCCGGCCAGAGAGGCAATCTGACCATAACTGGCGACTTTTCCCTTAGGGATCTGGCCTACGGCTTGCCAAATTCGTTGTGGATTGCTCAAGAGTTCAATGTCCGGCGTATTTTTCGTCATCTTTTTGAGGAAGGCTTCCCAAGTCATGTTTCTCGGATGGTATTGGCGATGAATGCCCGCCATTAGGGTGTTTTCTAGCGTTGCGTTGGCACAGTATTGTTGCTATTTTTGCGGGCAGGCCGTCACAGGTTTGCAACAGTATTACCATATCTATCGACGCGGCGAATCTTGCTGTTGTATCCAGTCATTATAATTTGACTTGAATTAATATGCCTTGAATTGATGTGAATGGCCCCCATTATTGTATCTGGCAATCGAGAAATTTCCATGCGGTTTTTATTATTACTTTTTATCGTTATTCCTATCGCAGAAATGTGGGTGTTAATTGAAGTTGGTTCAGAAATTGGAGCGCTCAATACCATCTTTTTAGTGTTTCTGACGGCGGTTGTTGGCCTCGCTCTGCTGCGCAAGCAAGGCTTGGATACCTTATTGCGGATGAATCAGCGTGTTGAACAAGGCCAATTGCCGGCGGGTGAAATTCTCGAAGGTGTGGCTTTGGCGGTGGGGGGGGCACTACTACTGACACCTGGTTTCATTACCGATAGCATAGGGTTTCTCTGTCTTGTGCCCGTTACACGAAAACTACTGTTGGCGAGTTTCCTTCACAAAGCCGTTGCTGCGATGGGAAAGGTTGAGGTAAACAGCGCTTTTTTTGACCAGGGTAGAGGATTCCAACCGGAAGAGAAAGATCATCAACCCTTTCAGGATCAGCCTCATCATAAAACTAATATTCCGCCTACACATTCCTCGAACACGATTGACGGCGAATTTAGGCGAGAAGATTAAGCGTCGAAGACTACTTTGCACAAAAAACAATCACTTTCGGTCGAGAGTGGGTGAAGAAAGACAAAATTTTCCGTTTTCCCCTTGATATCGTTGTCGTTGACCCCATATACCCTGCATCCCGGGTTATGCCGGAACGATTAAAATACCATAACCATTAACTCATCAATTTTTGGGAGAAGTACCGAAATGAATATTCGTCCGTTATACGATCGCGTTGTCGTTCGTCGCAAGGAAGAAGAAGAAAAATCATCAGGCGGAATAATTCTGTCAGGTTCAGCAAAAGAAAAACCAAACCAGGGCGAAATTCTCGCTGTTGGCGACGGTAAGTTGCTAGACAATGGTGAAGTTCGCCCATTGGCTGTCAAAGTCGGCGATCAAGTGATTTTTGGTCAATACGCTGGAAGCAATACCGTTAAGGTAGATGACGAAGAGCTGATCATCATGAACGAAAGCGAAATATATGGCGTTATTAGTTAATCAAGGATTGAATAACTGATTACCCAAAAAATCTATTTTAAAATTAAGGAAAACAATCATGGCTAAACAAGTAATCTTTGGTGATGAAGCTCGCCAGAAAATGCTGAACGGCGTAAACGTACTGGCGAACGCAGTTAAAACGACTCTTGGTCCTAAAGGCCGCAATGTCGTATTAGACAAATCTTTTGGTGCCCCTACTGTCACAAAAGACGGTGTTTCGGTTGCTAAAGAAATTGAGCTTGAAGACAAGCTTGAAAACATGGGCGCACAAATGCTCAAAGAAGTCGCTTCAAAAGCGTCTGACGACGCTGGTGACGGCACAACGACAGCGACCGTATTGGCCCAAGCTATCGTCAATGAAGGTTTGAAGTCTGTTGCGGCCGGCATGAACCCGATGGATCTTAAGCGCGGTGTTGATAAAGCCGTTGCAGCAGCTGTTCTTGAAATTGAAAAAATGGCTACTCCCTGTGCTGACAACAAAGCAATTGCTCAAGTCGGTAGTATTTCTGCGAATAGCGACGAGCAAATTGGTGACATTATTGCTGACGCAATGGAAAAAGTAGGAAAAGAGGGCGTCATCACGGTTGAAGAAGGTAATGTCTTAGAGAATGAACTTGAAGTCGTTGAAGGTATGCAGTTTGATCGTGGCTATTTGTCTCCCTACTTCATTACTAACACTGAAAACATGTCAGTTGAACAGGAAAATCCGTTCATTCTGTTAGTTGATAAGAAAGTATCTAATATTCGTGAATTGTTACCTCTGTTAGAGCAAGTTGCGAAATCTGGACGTCCTTTGGTGATTATCGCTGAAGATCTTGAAGGCGAAGCATTGGCAACACTGGTTGTTAACAACATGCGCGGTATTGTTAAAGTATCAGCGTGTAAAGCACCTGGCTTTGGCGATCGTCGTAAAGCAATGCTGGAAGATATTGCTGTACTGACTGGTGGTACTGTGATTTCTGAAGAAATCGGTTTAGAGCTTGAAGCGACTACTTTGGAGCATTTAGGTACTGCAAAACGTATCACAATGGATAAAGATAATTCTGTGATTGTTGACGGTGCTGGCGATCATCAAGCAATTCAGGATCGTGTTGCCGCTATTCGTTCTCAGATTGAAAATACGTCTTCTGACTACGATCGTGAGAAGCTTCAGGAGCGTGTTGCTAAACTGGCTGGCGGTGTTGCTGTCATTAAAGTTGGTGCTGCTACCGAAGTTGAGATGAAGGAAAAGAAAGCTCGCGTTGAAGATGCTCTACACGCGACTCGCGCTGCGGTAGAAGAAGGCGTCGTACCTGGCGGTGGCGTTGCTCTAGTTCGTGCCTTACAGGCCATTGATGGTTTAGAAGGTGCTAATTCTGATCAGACAGTCGGTGTTAATTTACTTCGCCGCGCGATGGAAGCTCCACTGCGTCAAATCGTTGAAAATGCGGGTGGTGAGTCTTCAGTTGTTCTGGACAAAATCAAGTCTGGGGAAGGAAACTACGGCTATAACGCTGGTACAGGCGCGTACGGCGATATGATCGAAATGGGTATTCTCGACCCTGCTAAAGTTGCTCGTACGGCTTTACAGGCAGCCGGTTCTATCGCTGGTCTGATGATTACGACAGAAGCAATGGTTGCTGATCTGCCAGCTCCTGCTGGTGCTGCTGGTCCAGCTATGCCTGATATGGGCGGAATGGGCGGAATGGGCGGAATGGGCGGAATGATGTAAGTGAGAGCATTGCTCTGATTTAACGTTAAACCTACGACGACCATAAAAAACCCGGCTAAAGCCGGGTTTTTTATGGAATAAATTCATGAACTAAACACGCTTGTCTAAGGCCACCAGGATCAATATCTCAGGCTTAAAAATATCGAATAAATTTCTATAGATCTGTCCCCAGTCCTTCTATCTTCTCTGCCGAGTTCAGGCCTTTGGCGTAGGTATTTACGGGCGTTTATCGTAACCATCTAAGCTACTTGATACGCGTTCAATAGCCCTTTAATTGTTATGCCCGGTAGGCCCATGGTTCATTGTGAACTGGCTTTTCTACTTAACGCGTACGAGGGGGGGAAATACAACGCAGTTGGGACTTTAAACCGGACCTGACATTCGTGAGTATATTGACCTATGGCCATAGAACTTCAAGATGAAAGAATATTACCTAGTGCTTGAGAGGGGGTTGAGATATCAAAATACCGACAAAATGTCGGTATTTTGACTGGATGACTCATCGCTTGGTGTTAGACGAACTGAAGCAGTACCAAAGTGACAACAGTGAGTGCAACCGAACAATGGATTACGCCCCTTACTGTCGCCATTGGACCCAATTTACCAACAATCGCGTTCGCCTCTAGTGCTAGAATCAATACGATTACGGCGATTAGCCCCATCGTTAATGGTTGTGCAACACCGGCATTTGCGTGATCCACAATACTTCCCGCAGAACCCGCGCCGTGTTGAGATCCCATCATGCCGAGTGCCATAGGTAGAGAGAATAGGGTGTTGGTTCGCGAAGCCAGCAAGGCTTTCGGGCCCGCGCTCGCTGCGTCTCCTTCGACTATTCCGCAGACGATTTTTTGGTTTGGCCAAATGACCAGCCAAACATTTAGAAACATAAATGTACCCATTAACGCGCCCATAATAATGTAGCCGTCAATACCATGTGTTTGTCTTACGCCTACAAGGAGAATGACACCGGTAATAAACGTAAACATTGCACCCCAACGGAACCACCATAAGGCACGCGGCGCTAGTTTCTTCGTGGCGTCGGCTTTAGCGCTCGCTTCTGCTTCCTTGAAATATTCTCCCTGTATGAAATTGAAATAATAAAGGAGGCCTATCCAGGTGATGCCAAATAAAACGTGTAGCCAGCGAAATATCAAATCGAGACTGATAAAGTTATCCATGAATTCTCCAGAAATTGATTAAATTGTTATTACTTTTGGGATTTTCCCACTAAAAGACGTATTTTAGTAAACCTGAGTATTTATATATAGTATTTTTTTGTAAAAAGAAAACACGGAGCCTTATTAGATCGGTGTTTGCACAATTGGCGTCAAAGGCAGCTGGAGGTTTTAAGCAGCCTGCAGGCGTGACATAATGACCTCAAGAAAGTGTTTCGCTAAATGTATATTCACAAAATGTGTAGAATTCTATGTCTTCAAGAGATAACCAGCTGGGTCATGAACCAATAATCACGCCAGCTCATGATGAAATCGCGTCATTTCAACGTGGAAGTTCGAGAGGTTCATTTGCCGCCAGTCTTGGTGAAGTTCCGGATATTAAAGGCGGCCCCTCCGGAGTAATGAAAACCGTGTTGACGGTGGTTGTTCTTGTGTTGTTAGCCACTGCGGCGTTGGCAGCGTTTATGTACCAAAAGCTCATTATTGCTGAAAAATCTATCTTTTTATATGAAGCGAGAATCGGTGATCTTGAAAAGCGCTTGTCGGTGACCGATGAAAGTATGAGCGAATCGAGTGATGCAATAAAAGAAAAAACGCGGGAAATGGATTCTGAAATTCGAAAGTTGTGGGACAATGTCTGGAAAAAGAGTAAAGAACGGTTTGCGCAATATGATGTAAAGCTAAAGAGTCATGACAAGAGTATCGCTAATACCGAAAAATTTATCGCGGCGACAACGCTATTGCAGAGTAAAAATGATCAGGTTTTTGCCGACCTTGGTAAACAGTTAGATAGAGTTAAAAATACTCAGAATACGGTAAGGGCAAATCAACAAAAACTTGAAAACCATGAAAGTAATATCGAGTCAGCGAGTGATAAGTTAAACCGAACAAATTCGACTGTTGCCAACCTTGACCTCCGAGTAAAAGAAACCGAAGAATGGATAGAATCTATCAATGGGTTTCGGCGTCAATTGAATAAAGACATGGTCGAGCTAAAGAAAAATGTCGGGCAGATGCAAGGTTCTCCGTAATAGCTGTAATAACTGACGGATTTCCAGAGCTAATCGTTTTACTAAGCTCTCAACAGCTTATTGGGTTTCCATAATAATTAAAGATCAATTGGTTTTCATTCGTTTTGTTTTCTTTGGTCAGATGGTATTTATAAGTTGTTGCTCGGCAGATAATTATACAGTAAAAAACCCTAGTAAATTCAGTGAAGGAGTTGGCTTAACATGACCGTAATTCGTCAAGATGATTTGATTGAGAGCATAGCCGGTGCGCTACAATTTATTTCCTATTACCATCCAGTTGATTTTATTCAAGCGATGGACAAAGCCTATAAGCGAGAGCAAAACCCGGCAGCGAAGGATGCAATCGCTCAGATATTAATTAACTCCCGCATGTGTGCGGAAGGTCACCGTCCAATTTGCCAGGATACTGGGATTGTCACCATATTTTTAAAGGTAGGCATGAATGTGCAGTGGGACGCGAGTATGTCCGTCACCGATATGTGTAACGAAGGTATTCGCCGCGCTTATCTTGACCCGGGCAATGTTTTGCGTGCGTCAATGCTTGCAGATCCTGACGGTGCTCGCATCAACACCAAAGACAATACGCCGGGAGTGGTTCATTATGAGATCGTTCCGGGAGATACGGTTGAGATACATGTTGCTGCCAAAGGCGGAGGTAGTGAGGCGAAATCCAAGTTTGCGATGTTAAACCCCTCCGACTCAGTGGTCGAATGGGTGTTAAATCGCGTTCCGGAAATGGGCGCAGGTTGGTGCCCGCCGGGCATGTTGGGCATAGGCATTGGAGGCACGGCTGAAAAGGCGATGTTATTGGCAAAGGAAGCTTTATTGGAGCCCGTTGATATTCAAGACTTGCAAGAACGGGGCGCAACTAACCGAGCGGAAGAATTGCGTCTGGAACTCCACGAAAAAGTGAACAAACTGGGTATAGGGGCTCAAGGTTTGGGCGGCTTAACAACGGTTATGGATGTGAAAGTTAAAGATTTTCCTTCTCATGCGGCCAATAAAGCAATAGCGATGATTCCCAATTGTGCTGCAACCCGGCATACACATTTCACCTTAGACGGCTCGGGTGCGGCAAAACTGACCCCACCAAAATTGGAAGACTGGCCTGAAGTTACGCGGGAAACTGGCGGTAATGTGAAACGGGTAAACCTAAATTCAGTCACCAGAGAAGACGTTAAGGATTGGAAGCCTGGGGATACGTTATTGCTCAGTGGGAAAATGCTGACGGGCCGTGACGCTGCCCATAAGAAAATGGTTGATATGATCGAAAATGGCGAAGAGTTACCGGTCTCTATGCAGGGACGATTTATTTATTATGTAGGCCCCGTCGATCCGATTGGTAAAGAAGTCGTTGGACCAGCGGGCCCCACAACGGCGACACGTATGGATAAGTTTACCCGTACCATGCTCGATAAAACGGGTCTGCTCGGTATGATCGGTAAAGCGGAAAGAGGGCCAGTCGCGATAGAAGCTATTCGTGAATTTGAATCAGTCTATCTAATGGCGGTCGGTGGCGCTGCGTATTTAGTGGCGCAAGCAATTAAGTCATCGTCTGTCGTAGGTTTTCCCGAATTAGGCATGGAAGCGATATACGAATTTGATCTGGACGACATGCCGGTCACTGTTGCGGTGGATTATCTGGGTGAATCTATACACAAGACCGGGCCGCAAATATGGAAGGAAAAGATTGAAGAACAGGTGATAAAGGTAAACTAACGTTCTGCGTTCATTTGTTAGACACGCAAATTGTGATTTAGATTTTATGAATTAAGTGTAGATGAAAAAAACCGAGAAAAATTCTCGGTTTTTTTTAAAGCTTGAAATTGTTACCAGCCCGTTTTAGTTCCGCGGCTATTGATGGTGATTTGGCCGTTTACCTCGCCGTTTTCATCTTCAACTTGAGAGTTTTGTGCGGCGGCAGTGAGTAAAACACATTCTGCCAAACCTCCGCCGCATGCCGTTGCTGTAACAAGGTAGGTGCCATCTGCAGAGGGTTGGCTTGCCAGATACCCCAAGTCTGTCAGGTCGTCTGTATAGGCTCCTCGGTCAGCCGCAAATCGTTCCTGTGCTTGCAGGATCTCATTCAGGATAGCAAATGCGTCTGTGCGATTTCCGCGAAGGCTATAGATTTGATAACGTGGTAACGCAATAGAGAACAGTATTCCCACAATCGCCACCACTACGATCAATTCGATTAAACTAAAGCCCTGCATTTTTGTTTTCGTTAACATTAATTTTCTCTCCAGTAAGCCTTCTGTATGGTCTGGTCTAATACATCATCAAGACACTCAGTACCGACGCAGACAACCAAATCGGTTCGTTCTTCTTCTACATCATTAGCATCGTTGCCATCGTCACAATTAGCTATACAAACTTCTTCATTGGTAAAAATAACAGCGGGCTCTGGTGGGATACCACCATGGGCCAGATTTTGAAATGGGACACCACTAGGAAAAGCTGAAGCTCCCGTAAGCGCATCTAATAAATAATAGCGACCCGTTCCCTCTGCACCTTCACAGCTATCAGCGATGGAGGGCAGGAATGTGGTCATCACAATTTTATCGCCGAAGGTGATTGTTCTTGATAGTCCTTTTTCGCCGTTACCATTTAATGGTCTGTACCAGCCATATTTAGTTGGCAGCGAAAGTATATTGGAAACATCAGACATATCGGAAATGCTAATTGTGTCTGTTCCGCCAATGTAGTTATACTCTGGGTCGTCATTTATATCGGTTGGCCTATAAAGGGCATGCTTGTCGTACACCACAAACAAATGGTCGTTAATGTCGGTCTCGTTAGGTGAAGCGCGATATCCCGTAGCGACTGAAATTGTGAGAAAAGGAGCAATGCCACGCTCGGTGAAATAGGCAACGTCTGGGGCATTAAAGAAACGCCGGAAATTATTGCCTGTGCCTCCGAGCTCTGCAATTTTTCCGCCATAGGCAAAGTTTGATGCGTTGGTTGCCGCTTCTTCGAAATCCATTCTCCATACATTACCTTGAATGTCGACCGCAAAAAGGAAGTCAGCATAGCTATCGCCGTTTACGTCGCTCACCGTTACGTTGGCTGGAATACTGTTCTCCATATCGCTGAGATTCAAGTCGTGATGGCCTCCGTTACCAGCGGACCAAAGCAACGCACCGGTGGTGGCATCAACCATATATATTGCATTGCCTTTGTCGCCCGTGGTTGGTACTAACGCATCGTCGTGAACAGTGTCATAGCCCCCGCCAAAAAATAGTACGGTCCGGTCGCAGCTGTCGTCGTCTGGGCCAGTCGGTGTGCAGCCCCAGGTTTTTATGACTGCTTTTTGGGGGACCGACCATGTTTGGGCCAGGTCCCTATAATCGCCGGATGGGACACCAGCGTATGCAGTACCATCAATTTGCCAAAGCAATTTGGGGTTATTTCGTAAGGTCGCGTCAACGGCATAAAGATGAGTACCACCGCGGCGCATGCCTTGATAAATGTAGACATGATCACCCGCATCGACGGACCCAGCAGAAATGATGCTGCCGTTATTGTTAACGTCGTTTCTCCACACAGTCATTGGGGCGTCTAGACCATAGATTTTGTCACTGAAGGAACCGGTATCTTTGTAATAAACCGATAGATTGCCTAACAGTTCCTGAGGGATGAAGGCAAATTCCTCATTACCTGTATCTGTATCGATGGCGTGTAAAAATCCGACATTGGAGGCGGCAAAAACGGTGTCGTCAAAAGATGGAACTGAGTTACCGTCGGCATCGATGGTTGTTGTTGTCGTATACGTTACAACAGAAGGCCTGTTGTGGATGAAATCGCCAACATAATAGTTTAACGGTGGTGCAGCCGGGTCCCCACCTCTTGCCCAGGCAATTAGGTCTGTTCTTTCTAGTTCTGTCATTGCATCGCTAGCACCGAGCCCCAACAAATTGGTAGTGACGTCGGTATTGCTGTCTACGAGCTCGGCACTTGAGAGGGTTTGGGGTGTTGGAGTAATACCTGTA
This sequence comes from uncultured Cellvibrionales bacterium, assembly GCA_913019905.1. Taxonomy (GTDB): domain Bacteria; phylum Pseudomonadota; class Gammaproteobacteria; order Pseudomonadales; family Dasaniaceae; genus Oceanicoccus. The sequence goes on along the minus strand of CAJVZD010000025.1, from coordinate 36,602 downwards.
TTGGTTAGAGGAGCGCCGATGTAAGTATACAAGTTTCTGGTAGTAGGGTTGGTAAGTTCGTAGGCGATGCCGCCATAGGCGATTTGATTACCATCGGGCTCCGCGTCACTGTCGTTACCGTCTTCATCATGATCCAAACCATCCCAGTTTGTAGGCGTTGTCCAGTAGCTTAAAGAATCTTTATCAAAATAGCCGGTTACAGGATTGACTGCCTCTATAGGCGTCGTGGAAGCGTCCATGATTTTGCCGTTTTGAAGCTTGTATTTTTTGATATTTCCCGACCACCGAGGAGTCGCGGTGGGCTGGAACAACGCAAAATAGAGTTCGTTCCGGTGCTGTAAGCCACTGTAGGCGTTTACCGCAACAGCGGGCGCGACAAAGGTATCTTTTTCAAAAAGTGTTTGGCCTGCCAGTTCTTTAAACGCTTGCAACAGCTCTTCGGCTGTAGAAGCTGACTTGTAATCGCCGCCACCGTTAGCAGCCGCATTCTCAAGCAGTGTCGCGTCGGTGGCCCCGCCAAAGCCTATGGTATGAACTTTAATATCTTGTGTTAAGTCTAGAGTGGAGTGATCTCGAAGATTGGCTCCGTTATTGCGAATCCATCCAGCAAACTCGTCGAGACAATTGCCGCTGCAGTTGCTCCCGTAATAGCTGTTACCCTCGATAGTGCTGTCTTTACCCGTGTCAGAAGTGGGTGCGCCGTCCGTCAGCAAAATAATATGACTTTTCTGGCACTCGTAATCAATCGGCGAGTTGTAAGTGGTGCCGGAACTGTAGGCGCCACTCGCTGTGTCAGTACCGCTGTTATCGCCATAGTCTGCGGTAGAGCCTTTTAGGTAGCGATAGGACTCCCACAAAACTTCCGTTAGTGGTGTACTATCATCAAATTCGAAAATGTCATCGATGGCATTGCGTAAAGAGAGTTGGTTAGCGTCCGTAGGATCGTCTTCGTCTTCCGCGAGAATCGATTCGTGGAACACATAACCCCCGCTTCCACCGTTAAATCGCATAAGAGACATATTGATGTCATAACCTTCATCAATAAGATCTTTCATTACAGTCTGTAACACTGTGTAGCGATAATAAGATTGTAAATAATTGTGGTAGTTGGAACTGACGGCTATAAGGTTGTTGTCTCGACTGTCGCTCGCATAGCGGCTGTTGGGAGTAATGTAATTCTCTTCTGATTTACAATCGACCAGAGGGCCCGTGGGGCCGGGTGTGAAACCACAGGAGGCGTCGTGTTCTGCGCACATTCGGCTTGAACCGGTGCCGGCAGTAAGCCAACTGGTTCCTGTTTCATAAACATACCGGTCGCCTTTGTTGTCGTATACATTCGCATTATCGTAGGGAGTAGAATCATTCAACGTCGACATATTGCAAGTCATTTGATTCTTATGGACTTTGTTGACGTAAATATATTGATCGGCATAGGTATTGGGATTTAAATAAAGGTAGACATAATCGTTATCACCAATGCCACCGCTATTATTGGTAAAACCTTCATAGTTTGTTGCCGAAAGGTATTTGTTTTTTTCCTGTCGCGATGACGTTCCATTAAGACCGGTATCAACTGGCAAACCCATACTACCGGAGGTATCGAGGATAAAAACCACGTTGGGTCTGAGTTGCTCGGGCGGCAGTGCAGCTTGTTTCAGGAAAATCTCAGTATCGTCGGCTATTGCTGGATTGACAGCAAGAAAAGAAAACATGGCCGTAACGATTGACGTCATTAAAACAGTGTTGTTCGTGACTGATCTGTTCATAATTCACTCCTGAATCATCTCGAATTCGTATTTCGTGTGACGACTTCCGCAGATGTCTGGCCTGCATCAACAGCCCATTCACTTTCGGGCCGGCTCATCGTCCATTTTATGCTATGTCTATTAATCACTTGCCGGTGCTGGGTAATTTAGTCCCTGGGTTTGATCGGACTCGGAGCCTGTTCCGGTAACTGATGAAGTTGAGTCTATTTCAAAATTCTTGCCGATAAACAAGCCGAGGCTGTAACCCGATGGCGGAGGCCCATTGCCACTAAAGCTCACGATCACGGATTGAGAGTAGGGGTCGCCTGCATCGTAAGTTTCGACTGCTGTATCGGGAATTGATAAACCAGGGTCATTGTCTTTAGATGGAAGAGGGCTAGCCGTTAGTACATTAGTAAGATATTGAGATCCTTTCATCTTTTCATATTGAGCTTCAATTTCACTCAGCGACTTTTGATACAAGTTCCTGGCATAAAGACTGTTGCGCGTCATCTGTGATTGCAAGGTCGAAGTGTCGATAGCAGATACGCCAATTAATGTCATAACCATCAGTAGAATAAGGCTAACAATAAGCACCGCGCCTTGAGATTTTCGATAACCGCTTGTTTTTCTGGTAATCATAAATTCGCTCCTACAAAGCGCCATAGTTATTGAACTTAACTGTGGTGCTATAAATTTTCCGAGGTTGACGATCCGTAAAAGCGATTTCATCGCTGTCCAATACTCGATATTTTCTTTCACGGTTTTCTGCGAAGGCGGCCGCGTTACCGTTGCTAACGAGCAGGGCAACTCGAATGGCTCGTAGGTTTGGCCAGTCGGCGGGAGTCAAGTTGTCTCCGGAAACATATCGGGTAACACTGAGGGGGTTTGCAACACTGCCAGCAATACCATATAAAATTTGCATATTATCAATGCCGTCTACTAATGGCTGCGGAGCGGCGGTTACCCAGCTTTCTGTACTGGAATCATATCCCTGGCAGTAGAGACTATTGATGCCATCGCCGTCCCGGTCTTCGACTGTATAGACATTGACAACAATACTCGCCGGAGCCAGCGCAGTACCTAGGCAGTCGGTTTCTGAACCATCGTCGGGTGGAGGGTCAAACTGCACCGCTATCCGGTCACTGAGTGCGGCTCCTCCTTCCAGGAGACACGGCGCGTCATCGTCAGCAGCGGTATCGTCATCATCAGCCGTATTGTTACATTGCTGTAGGAAGAAATCGGGGACCATTCCGTTGCCATTGAGTGGCTGACGATAACCGGCCATTTGTAAATCTTTAACCAGTATATCCAGTGCGATTCGGCCATTTTCCTGGACGCGAGAGATGTCATCATTCAGTTCATAGGTTTGCCGAGTGCTGACGATAAATTGTAATGCTGCTGCCATCAAGGTCATACTGAGTGCAATAGCTATCATTAACTCAATCAGCGTAATCCCTCGTTGCTGGTTGTGGCTAGTAGGCTTTCGATTTAGTTTTTTATTCACAATTAAGGCCTCACAGTCATGGTAATGCTTTGACTCTTTTGTGCTGCAATAGCTGAGTCACTGAGTAACGTACTATTGGCGACGGCGAGTGATTCCCAGTTAATAGTGACTGTGAAATCTGACGTATCGGTACACGTGCCAACGCAGCCTGTTGTTACGGACGTTAGATTGAGTGAATCTGTAGAATTCGCCATAATTCCCGCCTCAGCCTGACCACAAAAAACCTCCCACACATCAAAAGCGGCAATCTGATCAGGAGTGCAGGTGATCGACGCATCACCCTGACTGTTGTCTGAACACTGTTGCGCTGGGGGGCTTGGGCAATCGGTTGAATTAATCGTCGTGTTGTAGCCTGTTGCCCGGCCGTCGGGATTGGCTCTAACGCGCTCGATAATTTCCGTGACGAGCCAGGTCACTTGTGATCTTTTGGCATTGTCTAGACCGTCTTTTACCGAGTTGGCTTGCAATCCAGCCAGTCCGAGAAGTCCAACCGTCATGACAAACATGGTGACGAGAACTTCAATTAAGGTAATGCCTTGTTGATATGCCTTGTTCATCTTCGACAAGCCTCTTAAACTTGGGTTAGCTATCACTCTAAAAACGATCACTCGATAAATAGTACAGTACATAAAGTTATGGGATGCACCGTTAAGGAATACAGCGAACAGCCTTATCCGCGGCTGCAATCGCCGATCTTCTTACACGACCAACTAAATTGACTTCCAGAAGGCTGCCTATAACACCGTCGTTTAAATCGTCATTGCATACGGCAATTGCTACGCCGCCGGCCTCGGCAAGTCGTCCTGAAGGTAGAAAACTTATCCAGTTATTACCCTCGTTGTCGGCGAGTAGCGAAAGACCGGAAGTATCCGTGACAATGTCTTTTAACAAAACATCACCGTCGGCCAGGTTAATTCCTTCATTTCCTTCACCACCAACATCCGTATAAATGGTCCAGCCTTCTGTCCAGTCATTTGGATTGAGACTTTTTCTCTCCAAAGTCACTATCTGTTGCTTATTAACCGCTTGCGAGCGTGCAAAATTAATACTTGCCATAAGCCGATTCGCTTCAGCGCTTACGTTTCCTCGGGAAATGGTTGAATTAAGCTGAGGAACACCCACGGCGATAACAATTCCAGTAATGGCTAGCACTGCCATCAGTTCGACGAGGTTGAAGCCCTTTTGTCTATTTGCAGATGGCATGTTAGGCCTATAATGTTGGTAAATTGAGTCATTCTCGAGGCTATATAGATTGTTGCCGTGAATCAAAGGCTTCATGACGAGCGGTTAAATCCCTTTGATCAGCGGTAGAGAGCGAGCTGTTAAGTCCGGCTTTCACCGCTTTTACGCCGCGTGATGATGATTAGATTGGCTAGTGCTGCCTCATTTTAGTAGGTGGTTACTGGCAAGAGTAGCTCCGTCGTGATTATCTCCAGGCGCAGAAACTTTGCATTAGCCATGTCATTGTGTCGCATTAGAGTTTTCTCATCGAGGTCCGTCCATTAAAGCTGATAATGACTTTTTTGTGGATAAGACTATCGCCTTCTTCACAATATCTAAAATGTCCAGCGGTTCCGTTGCTGGCCCCCGACGGTTTAAATTGTACGTATTGACGTTTTTTCAAATTCCATTTTATACAAGGTGCGCTTTCCGGTAGATTAATCAATTTAAATAGAACATCGTCCTCATCGACCGTTTCATTTTTATTACTGTCTTTGAAAATCATAATTTCCTTATTCCAGGAGCCACCGCAACTGATTCTATTTTCAGTCGGACAGAAAGTGAAATAATCGGTCGCTTTAATCGCTTCGGTTCGAGCGTAAACACTCAGGTGAAATAGAGATTTTAGTACACTTTCCTCCGTCTTTTGTTGAATCCATTGATCCATTTTCGGTATGCCCATTGCTACGACAAGAGAAATTATACTGACTGTTGACAGCAGCTCGATGAGAGTTAGTCCCTGGAGATAAACTTTTGCGTGTTTAGATTTTGAGTGATTGCAGGTCGAGAGGTGACCTTGAGATAATATCTTCATTCTGCAGTTCCTTCTGCTAGAGGGTGATTTAGCGTTATCGTCATTCCTATGACACAATCGAGCGTAACATAAGATTCGTTATGTGTTAAATTGAGGGAGGGCAATAGTAAATACCGATGGAGCAGATCTAGCGGAACAAAAGCATCTTCTGCGGTTTTACAGTCTCATTCAAACGATGAGTATTTAAATTTAATTAAAACAAATAAGGCAATTCATGGTGGATTTTTCATTCTATTGGCACGATTATGAAACGTTTGGAATTGATCCTGCACGCGATAGACCATCGCAATTTGCAGGAATACGTACCGATGCGGATTTCAACATTATTGGTGAGCCGTTGGTTGTCTATTGCAAACCCGCATCTGATATGCTGCCGCATCCCGCAGCCTGTTTAATCACGGGAATTACGCCGCAGCACGCGCTTCAGCACGGAGTATCGGAAGCCGAGTTTATTGGCTTGATTCACCAGCAGTTTAGCGAGCCAGGGACTTGCTCAGTCGGCTATAACTCGATTCGGTTTGACGACGAAGTCAGTCGTTATACCCTGTATAGAAATTTTTACGACCCCTATGCTCGCGAGTGGCAAAATGGTAATTCGCGTTGGGATATTATTGATATGGTTAGGGCGTGCAGGGCATTGCGCCCCGAGGGCATTGAATGGCCTTGCCACGAAGATGGCACCCCGAGCTTTAGATTGGAACAATTGACGGTCGCCAACGGCATCAGTCACGAATCTGCGCACGATGCACTCTCGGATGTTTATGCAACGATTGCAATTGCCAAATTAATCAAAGAAAAACAACCCAGATTATTTGACTATCTGTTTCAGCTGCGCAATAAAAATAAAGTACTCGCCCTGTTGAACCCGGTTGAAAAAATCCCGGTGTTACATACTTCAGCAATGTTTCCTGCGAGTCGATTGTGTACCAGCCTGGTGATGCCGTTGACCAGGCACCCGACAAACAAGAATGGGATTATTGCTTACGATTTGAGTGAAGATCCCACTGAATTGATTAATTTGAGTGCCGATGAAATTCGAAAGAGAATATTTACTTCCAGTGCTGATTTACCTGAAGATGTTAGTCGTATTCCGCTTAAAACAATCCATGCCAATCGCTGCCCGGTCGTCGCAACTAGCAAAATGCTGGATGAGACTGTCGCGCAAAAGATTTCTTTAGATTTGCCACTGGCAAGAAGTTATTACAAACAATTGAAAGCGGAACCCAAGCTAGGAGAGAAGCTCTCGGAGGTCTTTTTGAAAGCCGAATTCCCTCCGCAGAATGATCCGGACGTGATGTTATATAGTGGCGGTTTTTTTGGAAAAAACGATAAAGAGGTAATGTCGATAATTCGCAGTAGTACAGCATCTGAGCTTCGCGACCAGCGTTTTCATTTTGAGGACAAACGTTTGGCTGAAATGCTTTTCCGTTACCGGGCAAGAAATTTCCCCGATAGTTTAACGGAAGATGAATTGTTAATGTGGAACGAATTTCGTTTTCAGCGTCTTACGGAACCGGATGGTGGTGGAAGCATCGTGATGGACAAATTACTGGAAGAAGTCGATGTGTATTTATCTCGAGATGATTTGGAAGACAAAGATCGGCAGGTACTGGAACAGCTGTTAGCGTATACCGATATTTTACTGGGTTGATAGACTATGGCAGAGAATGACGGCAGCGCCGATGAAAAATCGATTACACAGATGTCTATAAAGCAAACCCCTGCCAACGAAAAGCTTGTCGATGATCAGCAGCGCTGGATTGTTTATATGGTTCAGACCCAGTCGGGAAAATTCTATACCGGCATAACAACTGATTTAAAAAGACGGTTCCGACAACATGCTGGGGAATTAAAAGGAGGAGCGCGTTTTTTTCGGCTAGATCCTGCGGCAAGTGTTGTTTTTCAGGAACGGCACAGTAATCGCAGCGAAGCAACGCAGCGAGAGATGAAAATAAAAAAATTAACGCGTCGACAGAAGCTGCTATTGATAAAGCATAAGTCTATAGCTTAGGAACCTGTGCAAAGGTCACGGCAAATTTCCCTGGCACTGTCTCAGCTTTGAAAATTTTTGTATTTTTGTAATTTTTTTTAATCATCGCGATAACTTGTTCTCTGTTTGCTGTTGTAATCGCTAGGCCGAGAAAAACGGCCTCTAACTCATGGGTGGGAAATTTAGTATTGTCATACCACAGTTCGTCGTCTTTTCCGGTTTCGTCACTTGCTTTGCTGAAACATCGCCATTCATTTTCTGCAGCAATAGCCTCGTTTTTTATCAATAATTTCTCCATGAAGTTTGCTGTGCTTAGCTTGGGCTCCTTGCCGTAGGCAATGTCAATTTGTTGTTTAATGCTGGTGACTAGTGGTGGTGCAGCGGTATAGCTAACTAATTGAGGGCTTGATAATGTTGTATTCAATCCGCATTTAAATTTAAGCGCTATGCCGCTGTGATTGTCGCCATACCGTTGCCATGTGGCCATGTTGGTTGGGCTCTCGGTAAAACAACATATTCGTATGGCACTGGCAAATGCTTTCCACGCCCGAATATATTGGTCGATGTGTTGTTGGCTGATTACTTTTGTAAGAAGTACTTTTAGTACCGATTCTGCCTCGTCTTCCGAGCTAAAACGTTTCTCTTCGCGCCAGCGATCGATGGTTTCTGTTAGGCGATTTTTTCTCCCTTTGACAGGGGTGGGGTTAAACAATCTGTCTAATGCTTCCATAACCAAGCTTTTCAGCAAAGCATCCTTTGATAGTTCGACCAGGGTCTTGTGGGATAACTCAAAAGGGTCATTGAATAAATGCGGTGCGCTCCAACGCAGTGTTTGGCTATTGATTATTTTAAGAGCTGTATCCATGTCACAGAATTTTGAAAGGGATGTTAATTTCTCTGTTACCACATTAAAGTCCATGAGTTTTATCAGAATTCGTTTAGCGAGTAGGAAGCTCTTACTAATAAATAGACTATTTTTCCTATAATTCAATAGCTTGGCGGTGAAATCAGGAGATGCACACCGTTATTTTCACTTGCGCGGTTTTTTAGCCCGGCAGTTTGCTATGCAAACAATCTGATCCTACTCCCGCAATGTGCTATTGTCTGCGCGCTGAGCCTACGTCATCGCTTCAACGACTAATAAGTGGCTCTGGTTCGCGCGCCTTTATAACCACAGGGATTGTAAGTGGGGAATTGTCTGAGGGGGATTATACGTTGGGTATCGTATGTTGGGTATTGCTCGCGAACGCTTTTCTGTAAAGAGCCTTTTCCCAAGAGGGAATTACGGCGATAATAGCCTTCATAAAATTGATCAACAATAGAGAACCGTTTTGGAAGAAAGTACTGAACAAAGAGCTTCAAGTCGCAATCTTAAAGTAATGGCCTCTTTGATGCGATTCTTGAGGCCTTATCTATGGCACGTGGTGGGTGCTGTTGTTGCACTGACTTTTACCGCCGGTATCACTTTATCCCTCGGTCAGGGTTTGCGTTTGCTTGTCGATCAGGGTTTTGGTCCCGGTGCCGCCGCTAATCTGGATCAGACGATCATGATTTTTATGGTCATGGTTGTATTCCTGGCAATAGGAACCTTTTCTCGCTTTTATCTTGTTTCCTGGGTTGGTGAGAGAGTGAGCGCTGACTTACGTCGTGAAGTCTATTGCCATGTTGTCGAGCTTCACCCAGGTTTCTTCGAAACAAACCTCAGCGGTGAGATTCAATCTAGAATAACGACCGATACGACCTTGCTGCAAACGGTTATCGGCTCGTCAGTATCGATGGCTTTACGTAATGTCCTTATTTTTCTTGGGGGCATTATTCTTATGTTTATTACGAACCCTAAGCTTACGGGTATCGTTCTATTGTGTGTTCCTCTCGTTATTGTTCCTATTATTGTATTCGGCCAGCGAGTGCGGAGTTTGTCTCGAACTACCCAGGATCGAGTCGCTACTTTTGGCGGATTTGTTGGCGAATCCCTGAAAAATATTAAAATTGTTCAGGCTTTTAATCATCAGCAAGCCGATAGCGAGACCTTTTCACAGCAAGTTGAAGATGCGTTTGACGTCGCTCTACTCCGTATTAAGTACCGCGCTTGGTTAACAATGGTAGTGATCGCTTTGGTATTTGGTGCGATCGCCTTTATGCTTTGGGTCGGTGGCCACGATGTTATCGAAGGCGTGATCAGCGCGGGAGAGTTAGCTGCTTTTATCTTCTATGCCATGATGGTTGCTATGTCTGTTGGTGTGATTAGCGAGGTTTATGGCGATTTGCAAAGGGCTGCTGGAGCTACGGAACGCTTGTTGGAACTTTTGTATGCCAAAAATTTGATAACAGCGCCGGAAAACCCGGCGGTATTTTCTGAGCCAGTCACGGGTAAGTTGGAATTAGACTGCGTCAGTTTTTCCTACCCCTCACGTCCGGACGATTGGGCGATTGATGATTTGTCAATTACTTTGCAAGCGGGGAAAAGTATCGCGTTAGTGGGAAGTTCGGGAGCGGGCAAGTCGACATTAGTCGATCTAATATTACGCTTTTTTGATGTGCAAAAGGGAGCGATTCGGTTCGATGGCATTGATATCCGACAATTGGCCCCCGAATCATTACGTGAACATATTGCGCTCGTTCCTCAGCAGCCAGTTTTATTCAGTACCACCGTGTTGGAGAACATTCGCTACGGACGACCAGATGCTAGCAACGAAGCGGTTAGAGAGGCTGCACAGGCAGCTTATGCTGAAGAGTTCATTGAAAAGTTGCCCGATGGGTATGACAGTTTTGTTGGCGAATCGGGGGTCCGCTTGTCGGGTGGTCAGCGTCAACGTATCGCGATTGCCAGAGCAATCCTCAACAACCCTAGATTATTGTTACTGGATGAGGCGACGAGTGCCCTCGATGCGGAAAGTGAATATAAAGTACAACAAGCCCTGGAACGTTTAATGAAAGATCGCACCAGTATTGTTATTGCTCATCGTTTAGCGACTGTTGTGAACATCGACACGATCGCGGTTTTGGATCACGGTCGGCTCGTCGCCACTGGGACCCATCAGGAATTACTAAATAGTTCATCTTTGTACGCGCGCTGGGCCAATTTACAATTCGGCGACACCCCTATTGAAAAGGCCAGTTAGAAAACATATAACCCATTGATTGGAGGTTGGTTTGAATTTTACCGGAAGTCATATTCTTTCGATCGGACAGTTTGAGCGGGAGGATATTGCTCGCATTTTCGCCGTCGCCGACCAAATGTCCCCCTATGCACATCGGGAACGTGTTACAAAGGTATTGGATGGTGCAATATTAGGCAGTATGTTTTTTGAGCCCAGTACTCGAACGCGAGTTAGTTTCGGTGGTGCTTTTAATTTACTGGGCGGCGAGGTTCGTGAAACGATCGGCTTTGCGTCATCGGCCATTGTGAAGGGCGAGTCACTATACGATACCGCTCGGGTTTTGAGTGGATACAGTGATGTCATCGCGATGCGGCACCCTGCCGAAGGATCGGTTGATGAGTTCGCCGATGCCAGTCGAGTTCCGGTTATTAATGGGGGCGATGGGACAAATGAACATCCGAGCCAGGCATTATTGGATCTCTACACAATAAAAAAAGAGCTGAAGGATATTGGCCGAGTCGACATTGATGGTTTACGAATTGCGTTGATTGGTGATTTAAAATATGGCCGTACAGTACATTCACTTTGCAAATTACTGCTTCTATACAAAAATATTACAGTAACATTGATCTCACCCGAAGAGTTACGAATGCCGGGCGAAATTGTGGAGGAGATGCGTTCTGCTGGATTGACCGTTATTGAATCTGCGCTGATGGAAGAAAGCATTTCCAGCGTTGACATTGCTTATTCAACACGCATTCAAGAGGAGCGTTTTGCTAACAAAGAAGAGGCCAATCTGTATCGAGGACGATATCGACTCAACCAAGCGATATATACACGGTTTTGCGACCCTAACACCGTGATTATGCATCCGCTGCCGCGCGATTCCAGAGAGGGCGCAAAAGAATTGGATGACGATTTGAACAATAATCCCAATCTGGCCATTTTCCGGCAGACTGACAATGGTATATTGGTGCGAATGGCTCTTTTCGCATTGGTGTTGGATGTAGTCGATCAGATAGATACTCATTCACGTGCGGTAAATTGGTATACCGGAAGCCGATTTTAGACATTTCTCCTAGCTACTTTATTCGTGTTGAAAATGGGAAGTCTATTCTAATGAGAGTATTGTCGTCGCCATATATAATGTCAATCGAATTCAAACACTTGCTGAGGTTTTGAGGAGAGTTCTCCGTTGACGTCTGATAATAGAACGGGAAAATTTAGCCGAGAAGATGTCGACGTGTTATCCGATGAGGTGGCGTACCAGGGGTTTTATCAACTTAGACATATACAATTACGGCACAAACTATTTAATGGTGGGTGGAGCAAAACGATTTCTCGTGAGTTGTTTAATCGTTACGATGCGGTCGGCGTATTATTATTTGACCCGGTTTTAAACAAGGTTGCACTGATAGAGCAAATTCGGGTCGGCGCAGTTGGCCATGATGGTGCGACTCAGCAGAGTCAATCTCCGTGGATGTTGGAGTTGGTCGCAGGGCTCATTGATAAAGACGAACTTCCGGAAGATGTCGTCGCCCGTGAATCGATCGAGGAAGCGGATCTGCCTATTCAAGAGCTTGAAAAAATAAGCGAGTATTATTCAAGCCCGGGTGGCAGCAACGAATATTTTCATCTATTCGTCGGTAAAGTTGATCTTAGTCAGGCCGGCGGAGTTTTTGGTCTAAAAGATGAAGGTGAAGATATTCTAGTTCATTTGTTCGGTTTGGATCACTGTTGGGCATTGTTAGATCAGGGGCAGTTTCTTAATGCCCACACAATCATTGCAATGCAGTGGCTAAAAATGAACATTGAACGTTTGCAAAACTTGTGGAGCTAAATGTATTTAAGTGACCTATCAACACGCGGAGTAAATTGGCGGTACGAATAAAACGCGATTTATTGATTGATGACAATCGTTGAATTTGGGGAAAAGTGATTCGACGGTTTAGAAAAAACGAATAAAAAACGAATAAAACAGCGAAGTGGAGTGGACATTGATTCGCGCATTTTTTGCCATACCTTTATCGGGAAGTATCGAACGTCAATTGATCACCGGTGTCGACTCCTTGCGAAAAATGACTGAGCAGTTCAACGATATTGAATCCATTCGATGGATTCCTCCGAAGAATTATCATATTACTTTGGCTTTCCTAGGAAATATTCAGTCTCGCGATGTAGAGCGGCTACACGAGCTAGCGCTAGAGGTCATTGAAGAGACGCGTCAATTCAGTCTTGGACGCAATGCATTAAGGTTGAATGGATCGATACGGTTTTCGCCGATTGACTGGTTTCCGAGTGCTCTAAATCCTCGTCTGTTAGCTGTAGTCGCCGAACCTTGTGATGAATTGACGCGTTTGCATATGATTCTCTGTAAAGCGCTTAGCCGAGAAGGGTTCCAGCTACGAAAAAGTGAGTTCAAGCCCCATATCACACTAGCACGGGTCAAAAACGTGGAAAAACCGGTCGACCTATCGTCCCGGTCTCTTTCGACGGATTGTAATATGGAAGAATTGGTTTTATTTTCCAGCCAGCTTAGTCCAAAGGGCTCTCTCTATCGGCCATTGTTTGCGGAAGCGCTTGGCTATAGACTGGCGTAAAATAATACCGGAGACATTTTTTGCCGCAATCGCCAAGTTCGCCGCCAGCCCGACCACAGGGCTTATTAAAATCAAGCCTTGTGGTCAGCTTGATGACGTTATTGTCGAGAGTACTGGGTTTAACTCGCGATATTGTGGTCGCAAATTTCATCGGCGCTACGATAGCTGCAGATGTGTTTTTCCTCGCGTTTAAAATCCCCAATTTCATGCGCCGACTATTTGCCGAGGGGGCTTTCTCGCAAGCGTTTGTTCCCGTTTTATCAGAATATCGGACACAGCGAACACATGAAGCGGTTCAAAATCTAATTAACCGCGTTGCCGGTGTTTTAGGGGGCACGTTGTTGTTGGTTACCGGGTTCGCTGTTATGGGAGCACCAGTCATTGCCGCGATTTTTGCACCGGGATTTTTTCTGGATGAAGATCCCACTCGATTCACATTGGCGAGTGAGATGATTCGCATTACCTTTCCATACTTGCTGCTCATTTCATTAACCGGATTTTGCGGTGCAGTGCTTAATAGTTACGGAAGGTTTGCAGTGCCGGCTTTTACGCCAGTATTATTGAATCTGTCATTAATTACCGCGGCGTTGGTGATTGCGCCCTTATTTGACGTGCCTGCGTTCGCTTTAGCATGGGGTGTTTTAGCCGCGGGTTTTATCCAGTTAACGTTTCAGCTACCGTTTATGGTCGGTATTCAGCTGTCGCCGAAGCCAATATGGGACTTGGGCGATGAAGGTGTACGGCGTGTACTAACTTTGATGGGGCCCGCTATCTTTGGCGTATCGGTTAGCCAGATTAATTTGCTGCTCGATACTGTGTTAGCCTCCTTTTTGCCGATCGGTAGTATTTCCTGGCTCTATTACTCAGATCGTTTGGTAGAGTTACCGTTAGGTGTCTTTGCCATCGCCATAAGTACGGTCATATTACCGAGTTTGTCACGCCAACAAGCGTCCAATTCATCGGAGAATTTTCGGGCTACCTTAGATTGGGCGATTCGCATGGTTCTTTTTATCAGTATTCCCGCGGCTCTCGCCTTAATTATGCTTGCCAAACCTATTTTGATGACTTTGTTTCAGTATGGCGCTTTGACGATTCACGATGTGTCTATGGCGTCAATGAGCCTGCAGGCCTATGCGGTAGGATTAGTCGCGTTTATGTTAATTAAAGTGCTCGCACCGGGCTATTTTTCGCGACAAGACATGAAAACACCGGTGTCGATTGGTATTAAAGCCATGCTTGCAAATATGGTGTTGAATGTTCTTTTTGTGGTGCCATTGCACTACATTTGGCAGTTAGGACATATCGGTTTGGCGTTGGCAACATCCATAGCCGCGTGCTTAAATGCGGGCCTGCTGTACAATGGCCTTAAGAAACAGAATGTCTACTCGGCACTTCCCGGGATGGTTAGTTTCGTGGCTCGTGTACTTGTCGCGGCCGTCTTAATGGCTTTCATATTACGGTTGATGAACCCGATTGATGAGAGTTGGATCAGTTGGGGTTGGTGGCAGCGGGCACTCAATGTAGGCGGCTTGTGCGCCGCTGGTGCCTTTAGCTATTGTGCTGCTTTAGCCCTTTTGGGCATCCGACCGAGTCATTTTCGAGTTAAAATACATAATCGCGAATAAATTCCGATCATTCACCGCACTCACCGGCTGGTGGGTGTTGAGCGGCTAGGCTATAATCTCCCGCTGTTTTACGTATTGGCTTTAACTTCCTAGCTTTACAAATTCGGGTATGGAACGGACCCATAAACTATGGAACTCATCCGCGGCTTACATAATTTGCGTTCAGAGCATCGTGGCTGTGTCACAACGATCGGTGCCTTCGACGGCGTTCATCTTGGACATCGCGCAGTATTGCAACAATTGATCGACAAGGGATTGGAATTGGCATTACCGACAGTTGTTGTTGTGTTTGAGCCCTTGCCGCGAGAATTTTTTGCCCCCTTGAAGGCACCTGCAAGGTTGATGAGTTTTCGCGAAAAATTTCTAGCTTTAAAAAATCTGGGTATTGATAGGGTTTTACGAATTCATTTCACGCCATCCTTTCGTCAATTGGACGCTCAGGAGTTTATTAAAAAGGTTTTTGTTGACGGTTTGGCCAGTCGTCATCTAATCGTGGGCGATGATTTTCGCTTCGGAAAAGAGCGTGCCGGGAATTTCGACGCATTGACAGCGGCAGGTCGAAAACACGGATTCGGCGTCGTAGCAACGTCAACGGTAGAAATCCTTGCTGGACGAGTGAGTAGCACACGTATTAGAAAGGCGTTGGAAGAGTCAAATTTTGAATTGGCTGAGCAATTATTAGGACGGGTCTATAGTATTTCCGGCAAGGTCCTTGTAGGCCAGCAATTAGGTAGAAAGCTGGATGCGCCAACGGCAAATGTTGAATTGCACCGATTGCGTGCTGCCTTGTCCGGGGTATATGCTGCAGAAGTGATTGTCGATGGAAAAAGTTTTTTTGCGGTGGCGAATGTAGGCAATAGACCGACAGTAAACGATAGAGTAAAAGCTATATTAGAAGTGCATTTGTTGGATTTTAACGAAGATATTTACGGGAAAGTCATTGAAGTCA
Source organism: uncultured Cellvibrionales bacterium (assembly GCA_913019905.1). Lineage (GTDB taxonomy): Bacteria > Pseudomonadota > Gammaproteobacteria > Pseudomonadales > Dasaniaceae > Oceanicoccus. The sequence continues at coordinate 21,050 of CAJVZD010000025.1, read as the reverse complement.
TTTTCCGAAAGAAGATTCGCGACGAGAAAAAGTTCGATTCGATTGATGAACTAAAATCACAAATTCACAAAGATTTTGAGGTAGGAAGAGATTATTTCGGAATGCAGTAATTAAACCATTCCAATACGCTATAGAACTTGCACAGTGCGCATTATTCAACATTAAGCTGAATATCCAACTATTATTTTTTGGTGACTAAAATAGCATGACTGATTATAAATCGACTTTGAATTTGCCGACAACGGCGTTCCCCATGAAGGCGAATTTGGCTCATCGAGAGCCAGCTGTCCTAAAACGTTGGCAAAATGAAGATCTCTACGGGAAAATCCGCGAAAACTCTAAGGGTCGTAACACCTTTATTCTTCACGACGGTCCTCCCTATGCCAATGGTGAAATTCATTTAGGTCATGCACTGAACAAAATAGTAAAAGACATTATTATCAAGTCAAAAACAATGAGTGGCTTCGATGCTCCGTATATCCCGGGCTGGGATTGTCACGGATTACCGATTGAGCTGAATGTCGAAAAAAAGATCGGTAAGGCCGGTGTCAAAGTCGATCATTCTGTTTTTCGTCAAAAATGCCGTGAGTATGCGCAGAAACAGGTGGATATTCAACGAGAAAGCTTCAAGCGATTGGGCGTACTCGGCGAATGGGATAATCCTTATCTCACAATGAATTTCCAGAATGAAGCAGATATTATTCGTGCCCTCGGAAAAATAGCCGGAAACGGCTACCTGCAAAAAGGCTTTAAACCTGTCCATTGGTGTACAGACTGTGGGTCCGCGCTAGCTGAAGCTGAAGTTGAGTATAAAGATAAGGTTTCGCCGTCAATCGATGTGGCATTTAAGGTAGTCGATGCTAACGCCTTGTTGCAGGCTTGCGGTACTAACAGTGTTGATGGCGACGTCTCTGTTGCTATTTGGACGACCACTCCCTGGACGATGCCGGCGAATTTGGCGGTCAGTCTGCACCCTGAATTAGACTACGTACTGGTTTCGTTTTTGCAGGATGATTTGAAACGCCATGTGCTTATGGCGGAAGCTCTGCATGAAAGCGTGATGGCCCGCATTGGAGTAGAAGCATTTACCATTTCCGGTCGTTGTAAAGGTGAAGCACTGGATGAACAACTTTTACACCATCCTTTTTATAGTCGTCAGGTTCCGCTTGTAATGGGAGACCACGTGACCACTGAAGCAGGAACTGGCGCGGTACATACAGCCCCAGGCCACGGTGTTGACGATTTTAATGTTGGGCAGCAATACGGGCTTGATGTTTTAAATCCGGTCGGCGCAAATGGCGTGTTTTTGCCCGATACTGAGCTTTTCGCTGGACAGCATGTAATGAAAGCCAATCAGCCCGTTATAGATACCTTAAGGGAGAGTGGTGCTTTACTTCATTACGAACCATTGACTCACAGCTATCCGCACTGCTGGCGCCATAAATCGCCCATTATTTTTCGGGCTACGCCGCAGTGGTTTATCAGTATGGCCCAGAATAATTTCCTGAATAACGCCTTAGCTGAGGTTAAAAGTGTTGAGTGGATGCCGTCGTGGGGTAAGGCTCGAATTGAATCTATGCTTACGGATAGACCGGATTGGTGTATTTCTCGCCAGCGTACCTGGGGTGTCCCAATTGCCTTGTTTATTAGAAAAGATACCGCGGAATTGCATCCCGACACTCAGCGGCTTATAGAAGAAGTCGCTGTTCGGGTCGAAAAAACCGGTGTTGATGCCTGGTTTGATCTCGATATAGAAGAGCTGTTAGGTGCCGATGCGGATCAATATGAAAAAGTAATCGATACTCTCGATGTCTGGTTTGATTCTGGTGTTACCCATGAGAGTGTTCTGGCTCGGCGCGAAGGGCTGTCTGTCCCCGCCGATTTGTATATGGAAGGTTCTGATCAACATCGAGGCTGGTTTCAGTCCTCGTTATTAACCTCTGTTGCAATAAATGGTTTTGCTCCTTATCGAGCGGCATTGACACATGGGTTTACCATCGATACCGAAGGACAAAAAATGTCTAAGTCGATCGGTAATGTCATACCACCTAATCAAGTCATTAATTCGCTAGGCGCGGATGTCTTACGACTTTGGGTGGCGTCTATCGATTTTCGTAATGAAATGACTGTAAGCGATGAAATTTTTAAGCGTACCGCTGATTCCTATCGCCGAATTCGCAACACTGCCCGTTTCTTGTTATCAAATATGAACGGCTTTGATCCTGCTGAACATTTGGTTCCGGTCGATGGTTTATTAGCACTTGATCGTTGGGCGATCGATGTTACAGCGCGATTGCAGGAAGAAATAATCGAGGCGTATGACAGCTATCAATTTCATGTAATTTATCAAAAGCTACATAACTTTTGTGTCGTTGAACTCGGCGGGTTTTATCTTGACGTCATTAAAGATCGTCAATACACCACGCAGGAAAATAGTCTGGCGCGTCGTTCAGCTCAAACGGCTTTGTACCATATTATGCACGCGATGGTGCGTTGGATTGCACCCATATTGAGTTTTACCGCCGATGAGCTCTGGGAGCATATTCCAGGAGAAACAAAAGAGTCGGTATTTCTCGACGTATGGTACGAAGGATTACATACGATGTCCGATGACGAGGCTATGGGTCAAGCCTATTGGCAGCAGATAATGTCTGTAAAGTCTGCGGTGAACAGAGTTATAGAAGCTAAGAGGGGAGAAGGTACAATCCGGGCCGCACTTGAGGCTGAGGTGACTTTGTACTGTAGTAGCGATCTTGCAGAACAGTTACGACGTCTTGGCGGCGAGCTGCGCTTTGCATTGATTACCTCCAGTGCGGAAGTAAAACCGCTGTCAGAATCTAAAGACGCTGTAGCCACGGAAGTAGACGGTTTAGAAATTTCAGTTCGTAAAAGTGAACATAGCAAATGTGCTCGCTGTTGGCACCACCTCGAAGATGTGGGCGCCGATGCAAACCATGAGGAGCTGTGTACACGTTGCGTCACTAATATCGAAGGCAATGGCGAACAGCGCCAGTTCGCATAGGAAATTGCACGATGGGGATTAAGCGAACCGCGTTTTGGTTGTCGGTGACTGTGGTCATTGTGATTTTGGACCAGTGGACGAAGTCTCTGGCCAGTAGCCAGTTGGTCTATGGCCGCGCAGTTGAAATATTGCCGGTATTTGATTTTACCTTACTGCACAATCCGGGTGCTGCCTTTAGTTTTTTGAGCGATGCCGGGGGTTGGCAGCGCTGGCTATTTGTTGGGATATCTTCAGTCGTTAGTCTGGTTATTTTGGTGTGGTTGTGTCGATTACAACGGAGAGACATGATCATGGCGGCGAGTTTGTCTCTAATTTTAGGCGGCGCCATTGGTAACTTGTACGATCGAGTTTTACTCGGTTACGTTATAGATTTTATTTCCGTACATTATGAAAACCATTTTTTCCCAACGTTCAATATCGCCGATTCAGCGATAAGTATCGGTGCCGGGCTTATGATTCTAGATATGATTATTAATCCCGAAAAAAGCGCCGAGACTCAGGATTGATATTGAGGGCACAGTCTTCAGCCTCTTCTGCGAGGTTTTAGTGTTATTTCATTAATCTAGACATCGAATATCTAGACATCGAAAACTTAATGGTTAAGAAGAGTTGTTTATGACAGACCTGTTTATTGGTTCCAGTTCTCGAGTTACTTTGCATTTTGCTCTGAAATTCGAGGATGGCGAGGTTATTGATTCAACTTTTGACAAGGAACCCGCCACGTTTATTTTTGGCGACGGCAGTTTGCCGCTGGCTTTTGAAAAGAAAGTCCTCGGAATGAAGTCTGGACAGCGCGGTACTTTTACCTTATTGCCGGAAGACGGTTTTGGTCAATCCAATTCAAATAATGTTCAACACTTTGGTCGAAAAGATTTCGATAAGGATTTGGAGTTGACCGAAGGGCTGGTTATTTCTTTTGCCGATTCCAAACAGTCGGAATTGCCAGGTGTGATTAAGTCAGTTGATGGCGACAATGTTATTGTTGATTTCAATCATCCATTAGCGGGTCAGATACTTGTTTTCGAAGTGGAGATAATTGCTGTGGACGCGGAAGTATAAGCTATGAGCACAGAAGAAAATAACCTGAACCTCCGGATCAAGCTAGCAAACCCCCGGGGGTTTTGTGCTGGGGTAGATCGGGCGATTGAAATAGTCAATAGAGCACTGGCTGTTTTTGGTGCGCCTATTTATGTACGGCACGAAGTTGTGCATAACAAATTTGTTGTCGAAAACCTTCAGGATTTAGGCGCCATTTTTGTCGACGAGCTGGATGAAATTCCAGATGACTCTATTGTTATATTTAGTGCACATGGCGTCTCGATTGCGGTCCAACAAGAAGCAAAGCGCCGGGCACTAAAAGTGTTTGATGCGACGTGCCCATTAGTGACGAAAGTTCATATGGAAGTTGTTCGCTATTCGCGGGACGGTAACGAATGTATATTGATTGGACACAAGGGGCACCCTGAGGTGGAGGGTACAATGGGTCAATACAATCAATCTCAAGGTGGGCATATTTATTTGGTGGAAGATGTCGAGCAGGTTGGCTTACTTGAAGTTAGGAATCCCGAAGCGCTGTTCTATGTGACTCAAACAACATTGTCTATGGATGATGCGGCTCAAGTTATTACTGCTTTAAAAGAAAAATTCCCTCATATTAATGGGCCTCGTAAGGATGATATCTGTTACGCCACGCAAAATCGGCAGGATGCGGTCAAACAATTGGCGAGCGAATGTGATTTGATGTTGGTCGTCGGTTCTCCAAATAGCTCGAATTCTAACCGTCTGTCAGAACTTGCTTTGAGAATGGGAACAGATTCATATCTTATTGACACAGCAGAAGACATCAATCCAAACTGGCTGCAGGGAAAACGGACCATTGGTATTACGGCAGGCGCTTCTGCGCCCGACGTGCTGGTAAACCAAGTCATTAAAGGATTGTGTGAGTTAGGTGCTTCTCCACCGGAGGAGATGGCAGGGGTGAAAGAGCTAATTACCTTTTCATTGCCTAAAGAGCTGCGAGTCGTTGATCTACATAAACCAGCATTGCCAAGTTAATTACTGTGAAGAGCATATGGGTTTAATCTAGGTCTAATCCCCTTAACTAGTCCTCTTAATTAATCCGCGTCGTCAGCCGTTTCGCCGGTATGCCTTGCAAATGGCGCTTGCGACATTGATACGGTGATTCTCCAGACCATTTTAGAAAAGCGCGCCTGAAGTTGGTCGACTCTGAGAAACCTAGTAGATCGGACACTTCGTGAACGGCCAGATCCGTATTTAGTAAATATTCTGTGGCTAATTCGTGCCTGACATCATCAAGAATTTGTTGATAACTGGTGCCCAGCTGCTGCAGTCTTCGTCGGAGCGTCCGGGTGCCTATATGAAGGCGGCCAGCGATTAAATCGAGACTGGGAAAATTTCCGGGTTGTGATAGTAAAATGTGACATATCTGCGAAACGAGACCTTGTTCGATTTCCATTTGATTCAGTAAATTTCGACAGGAGTCCTCACAGACCCTCGCAATATTCGGATCCGCTTTGCTGAGTTCTTTGTCCAGTAGTTCACCGGAAAACCGGTATTCACAAAAAGGCATGCCAAAATAGACAGGACAAGCAAAAACTTCCTCATAACGGTCTGCGTAGGGTGGGGCGGGGTAATTTAGTCGTATTTCTTTAGGTTGGCTCTCTTCACCGAGCAGTTGAGATATGAGGAGTGGCATGCCTATGAACAGCTCTTCGACAAGGTATTGACCCACCAAACCTCCAGCCATGAGATGATCCAATCGAAGAACCGCATCATCACCTTCAGTCACAAATTGCAGGGAATACATTGCGCCCGCCATGCGATGGTACTTGACCGCTATGTGGACCGCCTGCTCTAAGTTTTCGCAGCTCATCATGGCGTATCCGAGTAAGCCGTAGTCTTTAATTTCGGTTTGCTGCGGACGATCTAACCAAAATCCCGCCGATGATCCAGTATCTAAGATATTTTCAATCAGATTGATTCGTTGGCGGTAAGTGAACCTTTGGTCGTCATCTTTTAGTGCTTCAGGGTGGATAGCCGTATTGTCCAATATCCCGGAAGAGCTATAGCCGAGTGATTCTAGCCAATTAATCGTGTTTCTAATTAGGTTTGCAGGAATTGCTTTTTGGTCAAGACGAAAATTGTGGAACATAAGAAGCGCCGAGCATTTAGGATTTAAAACGGAATTCCGCATACCTTAAAGTAATAGCACGCAGGTGTATTTAAAATACATGTCCATATTTGACTATTTTGTGTCAAGTTTACACCTTTTCATTGGGTGTCGCATGCTTATTTAATGTTCAGGATGGTCCTGTATTAGAGCTGGCTTAATAACGCTACTCAGATAAATCTTTACCTAAATATAGCGGTCTAGACGGCAGTGTTAAGTAGAATAAGTCCCATTAAATTTCAGATCATTTTAATACCTTATTTGCGAAGGTTTGTGTAATTCTGTACTCCCAACCCCCGAGTAAATTAAACTTCGTTTTGTGTAATTTGACTCTCCACACCTATTGTTGAGTTTTCACCCTAAACGACTGTATGGCGCTGGACTACTGTGATGAAGATGCTGATGAGAGAGAGAAATCAGTCTGTGAAAAGAAATGATCAAACGGCAAGTCTGGCCTAAACGTTTTAGGGGTACGGCTTTAAGTCGCTAATAGAATTGACGTATCAATGTTTTTTCAATTTCAAAAATGGTTGGTAACGCAAAAATTGATGTTCGGAGTGTAATTTCTCTGGATTCCATTGCCTTTTTGATTGAACAGCCTATTGATTTAACCGTCTATGGAATTAATAGCCCACGGAAGTATTAGCTATTCATCAATGTTTAACTTTTTTAGTCGATAGCGCAATTGCCGAAACGTCATTCCCAATAATTCTGCCGCTGCAGTTTTATTCCAGCGCGTCTTTTCTAATGCCAATTTGATGGAGCGAGTTTCCATCAATTCCAGGAACTTCTCGAGCGATCCAAATGCTTCTTCTGGAGCACGGGTTTGATAAAGATCTGTAGACTGATCATTGTCCGGCATGGGTTTTTGGGAAGACAATTGCAAATCATCCTGGCTAATTGAATCACCTTCGCAAAGTGTATAAGCACGTTCAAGGGTATTTTCCAGTTCTCTGACGTTACCGGGAAAAGGGTAATTATTGAGTGCTTTGATTGCTCCGTCAGTCAAAACAGGTTTTTTCATTTGCCATTCCGCCGCCAGTTTTTCTAGGGCAAATTCAGCTAGTAGTGGAATGTCTTCCATTCTCTCTCTCAGAGGTGGGACCTTTAGCTCAATAACGTTAATTCGATAAAACAGATCGCTTCGAAATCGCCCGGATTCTACTTCGATGGCCAGCTCCTTATGGGTAGCGCTCAAAATCCGTACATCTATTGCGACTTCGTCGTTCGACCCGACTCTACGGATCGCCTTTTCTTGAATTGCTCTCAGTAATTTGACCTGCATCGGCAATGGTAAATCGGCGACTTCATCGAGAAACAATGTACCACCGTGTGCCGCTTCAAAGAGACCGTGCTTGTTTTCCATAGCGCCTGTAAAACTTCCCTTTACGTGGCCAAAAAATTCACTTTCCATTAATTCCGAAGGGATTGCACCACAATTGACTGGAATAAAAGGTCGGCTCGCCCGTGGCCCGTTTGCATGAATTAAACGAGCAACAACTTCCTTTCCACTGCCAGATTCGCCGCTTATATAAACAGGAGCTTGGCTACGCGACAGTTTTATGACTTTTTTCCGCAGCTCATCGATAACGGCAGTCTGGCCCAAGAGCTGAACCTGTCCACTGTATTCGACTTGGGTTGTGTTTTTTCCCAATTTTAGAGCGGTATCAATGAGCGTTCTCAAACGATCAATTTCGATCGGTTTATTAACAAAATCAAACGCACCCGCCTTTAATGCTGCGATCGCAATATCGGTATTGCCGTAGGCTGTAATCATGCCGACCGGCACGGACGAATAATTCTTCTGTATTTCGTTAATGATTTGCAATCCGTCGCCATCGGGAAGATTCATGTCGGTGAGGCATAGATCGAAATTTTGGTTTTTCAGCAAGGTCAAGGCGTCATTTACGTTTTCAGCGCACTCGGTTTCCATCCCCATTCTACTAATGGTGATGTCGAGAAGTTCCAGAATATCCGGTTCGTCGTCAATAATTAGAATGCGCTTTTTACTCATGGTAAATTGGGACTCCTATTTAGATCGCTAGCGGGGTGCTAATCGCCGATTGGGATGTGGAAAACTAATTCGAAAACAGCTCTTATTGTGCTCGGTTTTTACGTAATCAATGCGAGCATCGTTCGCTTCGCACAATTCTCTGGAAATATATAAGCCCAAACCGGTGCCTTTTAGTTCTGTTGTAAAAAATGGCTCGAATAAGTGCTTCATCGCTTCTTCGTCGATACCAACTCCGTTGTCGATAATGTCCAGCACCGGAAGTTGTGTGACAGGATTTATATGGATATCCATGGTTAAGGTTGCTTTATTGGTATTTTGAAAACTGTACCGCAATCCATTGTGGACGAGGTTGGAAATTACTTGATTCAATTGGCTTGAATCAACTGTAATATTATATTCTTGTTGGTGAGTCAATAATTCGATGTTAAATTCGCTGCCCCCATTATAATCAAATTCGCCAATAAATTTTTGCAGCCACTCGTTAAGACAAATGTTCTCAGGATTTGGGGCGCTGCGACGGGACAACTGAAGGACATTTTCAATGACTTTGTCCATTCTTTTTGAGTGATTGTGAATAATCTCTGACAATCTCTTATCTGCCTTGTCTAGGTCATCTGACTCACTGAGTAATTGGGCTGCGTGACTAATAGCACTTAATGGATTGCGGATTTCATGGGCAATACTGGCTGTTAATCTGCCAAGTGACGCGAGTTTCATTTGCTGTGCGCGTTGTCCCGCCATCCGATTGTCTTCGAGGAAAATGAGAATATCCCCGCTGCTATTGTCGCTTAAGGAAGAGAAGCTCGCTTGTAGTTCAGGTCCGGTCGCGGTAGCCCGAAAGGGTGAAGTGTGAAATTGCGGGAGCTGTTGCCACTGGTGTAATTGTTCCATCAATTTCGGATGTAGAATGTGTGACTCTACTGGCTTTGCAGCATTGTTCAGCGTGTTGTTGCCGAGTAATTCACTGGCGGCTTCATTCGCCATTTGGAGATAACCCTTGCTATTAGTGACGAGAATTCCTGTTCTCATACTTTGAATGATTTGACGATTCAGTTTTTGTAACTTGCTTACGTCAACCGCTCTTTGATTCGCAACCTGCTGAGCGCCCAAGATGCGTTGAGACAGAGACTGTATGAAAAACGAGGTAATGAACAGAATTATTCCGAGTAAGCCAGCTGCTAGAGAACTTGACGGATCGAGTTGGTTTGAGCTTGTTAGTAAAACAGTATCTGTGATGACCAATATACTCGCCATCGCAGCGGTTAACATCGCTACCTGACCTTTAAGCATTATGCTGCTAGCGGCGATGATCACCACCAACAATGAACCCATGCCACTGGATATTCCGCCAGATGAATCGGTTATAAATATGATGACGATAATATCGATGAAAAAATTGGCAAATAGCTGCTGAACATTAAAAGGACGTTTTTTGGGCAGTACGATTGCTAGTCCAGCGATATTAATGATGAGGTATATTGAAGTAACCAGGACAAAGAAATCGGGATTAGTATTGCCAACCAAGTGTTTATCAGGCGTAAGGAAAAACGTTAGTAGTAAGCCCAGCGACAAAACAACTCGGTATAGAGTATAGACTTTTAGCAGCAATAGATTCTGTAGCTGCTCTGTGTCGTCTTCGCGCTCTATTTCATTTACTTGGATGGTAATAGACTTAACCCCGTAGAATCGATATTAGGTATAGAAGGAATTTCTTAAACGGTTCGTGTTCCAATAGACCTGAAAATCGTTAGTATTGTCCCTTGTTTTATTGGATTGTTTTATTGGATTGTTATGTTGGATTGATAAGTCCAATACTCCTACTCTGCACAAATAGGAGTCAATGGCGGCACCTCGATATTTAATTGTGGTATCTAGTCGATAAGGCGTTATTCATAAATCGTCGGGATAGCGAGGCGCTTGTGTTGGGTTTTCAGGTATATTCCAATAATCTTTTCAGATACTTCATCAGTAACCTCTTTTCCTTCCAGGAAATCGTCAAGCTGATCATAGCTAATACCCAGTGCGTTTTCATCGGCTTTTTGCGGCGAATTGTCTTCCAGATCTGCTGTTGGTATTTTTTCTATTAGATGTGCTGGGGCCCCCATGTTTTTTGCCAATAGCCTAACTTGCCTTTTATTTAGACCAAATAGCGGTGCTAAATCGCAAGCGCCATCTCCCCACTTAGTGAAGAAACCGGTTATATTTTCTGCCGAGTGATCCGTGCCAATGACTAATCCTCCCAGTAAACCGGCCACATGATACTGTGCAATCATCCTGGTTCTCGCTTTAACATTACCTTTGGAAAAATCGATTGAGTTGTCGGTGTTTTTTAGCAGCTTTTGGCCTTCTAATGAAGATATCGTTTCCATGTGAATCGCGTCAGCTCCAGGCTGTACATTAATGGTTACCACTTCGCTTGGATCAATAAATTTAATGGAAGTTTGAGCGTCGTCTTCGTCCATTTGCGTACCGTAGGGTAACCGCACCGCGATAAATTGATAAGGGTCGTTGGTTTTGTTGTTCTCGTTCTCTTCGTTCAATTCGTTTGTGGCTTTTTGCGCTAGTTTTCCGCAAGTAGCAGAATCGATACCGCCACTTATTCCTAGGACGAGGCGTTTTGCCCCGGAACTTTTTAGGGTGTTTTTGATAAAGTCAACGCGTCGCCGTATTTCGAATTCGGGGTCGATGGACTGAAGAACCTGCATTTCGTTTAAGATTTGTTGCTTGTCCATAATGGTTTCTCTATATTCTTGAAAGCCTTCGAACGGGTCTCTGCAGTGCTTCTGTCGTTGCGCAGGTTTTCGATATACTCGAAGTTAGTGTTAGTGGTACGAATTTACAGGCTGTTGATGTTGCTTGCAAACATGAGCTCTATAAAGGGATTTCCATTGTTGCGAATAGACCGCGGGCTGGCAAGGCCTATAATCGATAAAGTTCGAAAATTTCGGGTTCTGAGGAAACCGTCAGTGCCAGTATTCACGGGCTAAACGTCTAGACTATAAACCTGCATCAGGTCGTATGCGAAGAAATCTGGCATGGCGTGGAATACCGTTGTCGGTCAGCCCCGAAAAGCTGAAGCTTATCACTGAGCCAACTGAGGGCGGGGAAACACGTTCCTTATCGGTAAGTCCGGAGCCGATGTAAAAGCGGACGCCGGTCGATAGCTCGACGAGAAGTGATCCTGTTTTCCCGCGATATTTACCTTTTCCAGCCCGATAGCCGACGACAGTCGCTTCATCGTCATAGATGGGTTTATATTTTAAGAGGTCGCCATTTCGCCCAGCGTGGTGGTATGAATCGCCGCGACGTAACATCAGGCCTTCGCTGCCTTCGGCTACGAGGGTGTTTAATAGTTGGGTAAGTTGTCGGGTGTTATCCACTCGCTGCTGAGGGATGAGTTTGAGGAATTGGCGATTATTGGCCGATATTCTCGAATAGTGCCCAACAACTTTTTTGAGTTGAGACAGTCGCGAGTCAAAAATATCTTTGCTGGTAGGGAGATCGAATGTCTGATAGCTCACAGCCTTCCATTCTTTATCAATCGGCACATGCTTCATTACGGCAGACACTGTTTGTTGAAAAAGTCCCCGCTGTATCCATAATTCTCCGTCTAATGGTTCGGTTGGAAAGTTTAAGGTGAACCAGCTTGGCGCGTTGAATATAGTTCCGCCTCTTGAAATAAGATTCTTTCCGTCCCAGTATGCCCGTACTCCATCGAGTTTTTCACTGACCCAGTATTGGGTGACGTCTATATCGGAATGATAGTTTTCAGCTAAAGAAATCCGGGGCGCTGCTCGTTGATTCTTTTCTGTGCTGGTAACCGAAGCTAGTGTCTCATTCAAATTATTGAGGCAGCAACTTAGTAATATCAACGTTAAAGAGAAGGCTTTTCTTGCTTTCGTGGCGTAACTTTTATGGTCCTGGTTTTGTGGACTGACCGTTCCTGCTGGCAATGTTTTTGAGTGTGAAATTTCACAAAACATAATTCCCTCCATGGAATTATTGGATGATTGACATGAAATCTAAGTGTTTTCAGTCATTGCTTGTACTTTTCCGTACAGTTCGCAAGTTTTCAGAATTAATAGCTTGTTTGCAGCTCAACTGTTTTAGCGCTGCAGGTATGAAGCACGATTATCAAATTTCGGTGGCTCGCTGTGATCAAATAGGCCAAAGGTCATTTTGTTCATCAAGGTGCGATTGGTTTCTGTGATCGTAAAGCTGTCTATAAATTGACCGCTTTCATCAAGCGACGGGTGCTCTGGGTAGTTTTCGCTGAGAACAGCCAAGGAGTCGATCGCGAGATCCTCAAGTCCGAGAAGGTGATAGGCCTGGATCATAACGGCTAATGCGTCTGCTGAAGCCGGGGTTTGCGGGAAATTTTCTACTACGTGACGGCCGCGATTTGCGGCGGCAAGATAGGATCCGCGTTTGAAGTAATAGTTGGCGACGTTAATTTCATATCGCGCCAGCCGCGCTCGTAAAAATACCATACGAGATTTCGCGTCATTGGCATAGGGGCTATACGGGTAGCGCGTTAACAGTTGCCGAAAGTCTTCAAAAGATTGCAGTGCCGCACCGGGGTCGCGCATCGTTGTATCGGTTGGCATAAATCTGTCGAGAAACCCCTCTCCTTCAGCATAATTGGCCAAGCCTTTAATATAGTATGCGTAATCAACATTTTGGTGCAGCGGATGTAATCGAATAAACCGGTCTGCGGCGGCAATGGCGGCATCGGGTTCAAAACTTCGGTAATGGGCGTAAATTATTTCCAGTTGTGATTGTTCTGCATAGGGGCCGAACGGGTAGCGGGCCTCTAGCAGCTGCAAATTCTTTACCGCTTGTATAAAATTTTCAGTCCGCATGTTTGACTGAGCCGCCTCGTATAACCGCTCTTCAGTGGTTTCTTGCGGAATTTCTTCTTCCGTCGAGCAACTAATAAGAAACATACTGGAAAAAAGTAGTCCCGCGACGTAAAAAATTGATTTAACTTGCATGTTCATTCAAAGGTTTCCAAGCATTCATATATAATAGCAGTAGGTATGACGGAGCCGAATCTCGTCTTCTTTTTTGCTTTTGAAAAGAAATAGACACGGAATTCACCGAAAAGTGCCAGCATTTAACCACAGGCTTAGCCGAGCATAAAGAGGCAAAGTGCTTTCATTCGCCCATACAACAATTTTTGGGCTCTGAAAAGGTCATTGAGCCATTAGCTAGTAAGGGGATGAGAGATAAACTATGGCAGAAACTATTAATTTAACGGCTGAAGTACCTGGAGAATTTGACGGTTTGAGACTTGATCAAATCGCGGCGAAACTTTTTCCCGACTATTCTCGAGCGCGGTTGCAGCTTTGGATAAAAAGCGGCGAACTTACCGTGAATGGATTGCAGCGTAAGATCCGGGAAAAACTGATTTCCGGAGAGATACTCGAACTTCGGGCGCAAGTCGAGAACGAAGACCGTTGGCAAGCAGAAGATTTGCCCATTGACGTGGTTTATGAGGATGACGAAGTATTGGTCGTCAACAAGGCCGCAGGCTTAGTGGTGCATCCTGCCGCCGGGCACGCTTCCGGTACCTTGTTGAATGCCCTGCTGGCGTACTCGCCTGAGTTGGCCAGTGTTCCGCGGGCGGGGATCGTTCATCGGCTCGATAAAGATACCAGTGGTCTTATGGTCGTTGCGAAAACGCTGCTGGCACAAAATCATCTTGTTAATCAGTTGCAGGCACGGACTGTCAGCCGAGAATACGAGGCTGTGGTTTTTGGCACTATGACCGGCGGTGGGAAAATAGAAGCCGATATTGGCCGTCATCCCAGACAGAGGAAGAAAATGGCTGTCGTGAGTCTCGGGGGGAAAGAGGCGATTACCCATTACCGTTTAATTAAGAGGTTTAAGCATCACACTCATATTCGCTGTATGTTGGAAACAGGTCGTACACACCAAATACGCGTTCATATGGCACATATTAAACATCCGCTAATTGGCGATCCTCTCTATGCTGGGCGCCCCCGCATTCCCAAGGCAGCTAGCGAGGATTTAATTAATACCTTGCGAGGTTTTCCCCGGCAAGCTTTACATGCCCGTCGTTTATCCCTGCAGCACCCTTTATCTGAAGAAACAATATCATGGGAGGTGGCGTTGCCAGAGGATTTCACGGCCCTGCTATCAACCCTTGCACTAGAAGATCCGAATGATTGACGAAAATGTCGGGTATGTTCTGAAAGCTGCCTGGCCTGCGCCCGATAATATCGTTGCCCTGTCTACGTGCCGGTTTAATGGATTTAGTCAGCCTCCGTTCGACGAATTTAACCTCGCGCAACATGTCGGTGACTCTGAAGAGGCAGTCAATGCTAATCGCCGACAGCTGATAAAATCGTGCGAGGGCTTAGAGTCCATTCAGTGGCTGTCACAAATTCACGGTAAAACGATTGTCGATTTACCGATTGGCGATAGTACTGCTTCCAATGCAGATGTTTCCAATACATCTACTGCCAATACACGTTATTTCTATAAAGAGGTAAGTGAACAGAACGTCCCTGAGGCTGATGCTGCCTATACCACGGTTCAATCTATTGCCTGTGCAGTGCTGACGGCGGATTGCTTACCACTCGTTTTTTGTGACGAGAGCGGGTCGGAAATAGCCGCTGTTCATGCCGGTTGGCGCGGATTGGCATCGGGCATATTGGAGAGCACTGTCGATCGTTTTTGCGCGGACGAAAGTCAATTATTAGTTTGGATTGGGCCAGCTATCAGTCAAGCAAATTTTGAAGTTGGTTCAGAGGTGAGAGAGGCCTTTATGGACACCGCTACTAAAACGTCTTCTGATCTTATTGATAAATCTTTTAAAAAAAATCCTCTTCGGCCGAATCATTTTTTTGCCGATCTAACCGAGATTGCTCGCATTCGATTGGCGCAAGCAGGAGTAGAGAAAGTGTATTGCGCTAACCTATGTAATTACGCGCTTAGTGAGCAATTTTTCTCTTATCGTCGCGACCCCATAACCGGCCGAATAGCGACTTTGATATATATCAAATAGCATCGTCTGCCAATTAATTCCCGGCACGCAGTGCCCTTTGTAGCATGTTTGGGGGTGTTAACTTCTTTCCCTGTGTCGTGCTTGAGCTTGAAATTTCTCTGAGTGCCCACATTGATAAGAGTAAGCCGTTTTCTCATTGTTCAAAAGTTTATTCGGCAATCGTTTTAGTCGCCTATATTGCCGACAGCACACAATTCAGAACTGACTAAATTCAAAAAAGGGTGAAGCACTATGCGAATTGATCGCTTGACTAATCAGCTGCAACTTGCAATTTCTGATGCACAATCTCTGGCCTTGGGGAAAGATCATAATTTTATCGACCCCTTACATTTAATGTCAGCTTTATTAACTCAAAAGAACGGTTCTGTCCGTCCTTTGCTGACTCAATCAGGGGTAAACGTTCCCGGTTTGATTGAAGCTGTTAATCAAGAGCTGGCGGCGCTAGCGACGGTTGAAGGGACCGCTGGCGATGTTCATATGTCCAATGATCTCGGGCGGGTTCTCAATATCGCCGACAAGCTATCTCAGAAAAATAAAGATACCTATATTTCCTCAGAGCTTGTGTTGGTCGCCTTTATCGACGCAGATATTTCGATTAGTCACATTCTTGTTGATGCCGGTCTTAACAAGGATGTCTTGCTAAAATCCATTGAAAAAGTACGCGGAGGAGATGCAGTAAACGATCCCGCGGCAGAAGAATCAAGGCAGGCGTTAGAGAGATACACTGTAAATTTGACGGAGCTCGCCGAAGCCGGAAAGTTAGATCCTGTGATTGGTCGTGACGATGAAATTCGTCGAACAATTCAAGTTTTACAACGCAGGACCAAAAACAATCCGGTTCTTATTGGTGAGCCGGGTGTCGGTAAAACGGCAATTGTTGAAGGTCTGGCTCAGCGGATTATCAATCGCGAGGTCCCCGAGGGACTTAAAGATAAGCAGTTACTCTCACTCGATTTAGGTTCGCTGTTGGCGGGCGCAAAATATCGGGGTGAATTTGAAGAGCGTTTAAAGTCGGTATTAAATGAACTGACAAAACAAGAAGGTCAGGTTATTTTATTTATCGACGAACTTCATACCATGGTAGGCGCAGGCAAGGGTGAAGGGGCGATGGACGCCGGAAATATGTTGAAGCCGGCGTTGGCCCGTGGCGAATTACACTGTGTCGGAGCAACGACCTTAGACGAGTATCGTCAATACATCGAAAAAGATGGCGCGTTGGAAAGGCGGTTCCAAAAAGTTCAGGTCGATGAACCGAGTGAAGAGGATACGATTGCTATTTTGCGCGGTCTGAAAGAACGTTACGAAGTTCACCACGGTGTCGATATCAGTGATTCGGCGATCATCGCTGCCGCTAAGTTATCGCAAAGGTATATTACCGATAGACAGCTACCGGATAAGGCGATTGATTTAATCGATGAGGCGGGAAGTCGCATTCGAATGGAGATAGATTCTAAACCCGAAGATATGGATAGGTTGGAGCGGCGATTGATCCAACTAAAAATTCAGCGAGAAGCGGTCAAAAAGGATTCCGATAGTTCCGCGAAGAAACAGCTGGCGATTCTGAACGCCGACATAGAAAAAGCAGAGCGTGAATTCTCCGATCTCGAAGAAATATGGAAAACTGAGAAAGCGGCTTTGCATGGGTCGCAAAAAATCAAGAGTGACTTGGAGCAAGCACGGCTTGATTTGGAAGCGGCTAGACGAGCCAGTGATTTAACCAGAATGTCTGAACTTCAGTATGGCGTTATCCCGGAATTAGAGAAAACGCTGGATATGGCCAGTCAGGCCGAAATGATGGAAATGACATTGCTGCGGAACAAAGTGACCGATGAAGAAGTGGCAGAGGTCGTTTCTCGCTGGACCGGTATACCCGTGTCGAAAATGCTGGAGGGGGAGCGCGACAAATTATTGCGAATGGAAGACTCTTTGCACGAACGTGTCATCGGTCAAACTCAGGCTGTAACGTCGGTATCCAATGCTGTTCGGCGATCGCGTGCGGGTTTATCAGACCCCAATCGTCCGAACGGCTCGTTTTTGTTTTTGGGCCCAACCGGTGTCGGCAAAACTGAATTATGTAAAGCGCTGGCAACGTTTTTATTCGATACCGATGAGGCAATGGTGCGGATAGATATGTCAGAATTTATGGAAAAACATTCCGTTGCTCGTTTGATTGGTGCGCCGCCCGGTTACGTCGGTTACGAAGAGGGTGGGTATTTGACCGAAGCCGTTCGTCGCAAACCTTATTCGGTATTACTTTTGGATGAAGTTGAGAAAGCACATCCGGATGTATTCAATATTCTACTTCAGGTAATGGAAGATGGACGGTTAACCGACGGTCAAGGTCGCACCGTTGATTTCCGTAATACGATTATTGTTATGACCTCAAATTTAGGCTCTGGCCTCATTCAGGATCTTTCGTCTGAGTCGAACTATGAAAAAATGAAGTTAGCGGTGATGGATGAAGTTGGAAATCATTTTCGTCCAGAGTTTATAAATCGAATCGATGAAACTGTCGTTTTCCATCCGCTGGGTAAAGATCAGATCCGAGGTATAGCAACGCTCCAGATAGATTTACTTCGTCAGCGTTTGCTGGAGCGAGAATTACAATTGGATATCGATGAGGCGGTCATGGACAAGCTGGCTGATATTGGCTTCGATCCAGTTTATGGTGCCAGGCCGCTAAAAAGGGCAATTCAGCAATATTTTGAAAATCCACTAGCTCAAGATATTTTGAAAGGACTGTTCTCGCCGGGGGATGTGATTAATTGTCGCTGGGACTCGACCGTAGGAAATGTGGCATTTAGCCCTTAATAGGTATTTGCATAGTCGTTCGTTTTTGCCCGAAAGATTTATTAAAAGCCTGCTTGATTCAAGCAGGCTTTTTTATCAGCAGTTGATTTTGATGAATTTCCGAGCATTTTCTCTTTGCCCCTCTTTTTCATCCTCCGTCAGGAAACGTTTGCTGCCGTCTGGTTCTGTAATGCGAATTCGGGCACCTTTGAGCGCCTTTAAGTTGTTTGTGGCCTGCTTACATAAAGCCGGGTCTTTTTCAGCCATTACTTCGAGCTGTTCGCCGGGCTTGAGTTTGTTGGTTTCTTCAGTTGTGGTACTGGAATCGCTACTGGCATCGTTTACCTTAGAGGATTTTCCAGTCGATAATTTGATAAATGTGGACTCAATTCCTTCTGGAGGCCTGTCAGAATACTTTACCTGACCGTTCTCGTCGGTCCAGCGATAAAGTCCCGACGGGGCTGCATTTAGGTTGAAAACGACGCTAAGACACGCCATTACAGTCAGGGTTTTTGCAAGATTAATGAGTATATTCATGTTTCGAGCTCTTAACGTCCTTATGAAGTATGTAGCCTAATTATGGCAAAGATAGAATGATTAGACAGAAATTAATGCATATCTGGATAAAAAACCAAGAATATTTGCCAAAACTGTTCCCGTTTGTCTTTAAACGGTTGACATTGTCGTCATCTAATTCAAAATTAGCACCTTTGAAAGTAGATGGCCAGTATGGGTTGCTTACCGGTAACTGATACTAGCGTCGAGTCTTTACTTACCGGTATTGACTGTGGGACGCTCCCTTCACTCTGCAAACGCACAACCTGTGTTGCGAGAATGCCGCCTTAGCATTATCTATGCGAGGCACAGACAGTATTTTGTCTTGGTGTTGTCGCCTGGTGTGTTCCCAGTAAAGATAAGGGAGACACTCGTTTTGGTTGTGAGTTTTGTATCTTGACTCTGATTTAACTGTGGTAATTATGCCCGTGGGTATGATTTTACCGGTTGATTTTTGATCTTTTACAGCCTCATTTTTGTTAAACACTGAAAGAAGAGGGTTATTCAGTGGAGATGTTATCTGGCGGCGAAATGATCGTGCGCGCACTAGAAGACGAAGGTGTTGAGTTTATTTTTGGTTATCCCGGTGGAGCGGTATTACATATATATGACGCGCTCTTTCGCAGCGGAAAAGTCCCGCATGTGCTCGTTCGTCACGAACAAGCGGCTACTCACGCTGCCGATGGTTATGCGAGAGCGACGGGTAAGCCTGGAGTGGTCTTGGTGACATCTGGCCCAGGGGCTACTAATGCGATTACGGGAATAGCAACCGCTTATATGGATTCGATTCCGATGGTAGTCTTGTCGGGACAAGTACAGAGCCATTTAATCGGAGGGGATGCATTTCAGGAAACTGATATGGTTGGAATTTCTCGTCCCATCGTAAAGCATAGTTTCTTGGTAAAACGCGCGGAAGATATTCCCGTCATAATTAAAAAAGCTTTTTATCTCGCTGCTTCCGGTCGTCCGGGACCTGTCGTGATCGATTTGCCGAAAGACATTACTAATCCAGTCGATAAATTTGAATATGATTATCCAGAAAAAGTTAAGATGCGCTCGTATACGCCAGCGAACCGCGGTCATTCTGGACAGATAAAAAAAGCCGTTCAGCTGTTACTAAACGCCAAAAAGCCCGTTATTTATAGCGGTGGTGGAGTTATTCAAGGCAATGGTAGTCAGCAATTGACGGAGCTTGCTCGCGAACTCAATTTTCCGGTTACTAACACGCTAATGGGCTTGGGAGCTTATCCCGCCACTGATCGACAATTTATCGGTATGTTGGGCATGCACGGCACCTACGAATCCAATACGGCCATGCATCACTCAGACGTCATCCTTGCTGCAGGTGCGCGTTTTGATGATCGGGTTACCAATACCATTAGCAAATTTTGTCCAACGGCGAAAATCATTCATATTGATATTGATCCAGCCTCGATATCGAAGACGGTGTCTGCGGATGTTCCTATTGTCGGTCCAGTAGATTCGGTTCTCCAGGATATTTTGACGCAGGTTTTACACGCTAGATCGGGTGATCAGAGCCTGCCTGATGTTGAGTCTATTGAAAGCTGGTGGAAGCAGATTGACGAATGGCGAAATAATTATGGCTTGTGGACTGCACCACGATACGACACAACGACAGGTTTGATTAAGCCGCAGCAGGTCATCGATTCTTTGTATCGAGCTACTAACGGTGACGCTTATATCACGTCTGATGTGGGACAGCATCAGATGTTCGCGGCTCAATATTACCGCTTCGATCAGCCTAGACGTTGGATTAATTCCGGCGGACTTGGAACGATGGGCTTCGGTTTGCCCGCCGCGATGGGAGTGAAACTGGCATTCCCTGATAGTGATGTGGCCTGTGTTACTGGCGAAGGCAGTATTCAAATGAATATTCAAGAGCTTTCCACCTGCACTCAATACGGCATGCCTGTAAAGATAGTTAATTTGAACAATGGCTATCTGGGTATGGTCAAACAATGGCAGGACATGAATTACGCAGGTCGGTATTCACACAGTGTTTACGAAGACTCACTGCCTGATTTTGTAAAACTGGCTGAATCATATGGCCATGTCGGTATGCGCGTCGATAAGTTAGAAGATCTTGATGCGGCCATGGATGAGGCTTTCAAACTGAAGGATCGGCTGGTATTTATGGATGTTTATGTTGATCGTCATGAGCATGTTTATCCGATGCATATAGCTCCTAACGGCTCGATGCGTGATATGTGGTTAAGTAAATCGGAGCAGACATAATGCGACATATAATTTCAGTATTGATGGAAAATGAGCCGGGGGCGTTAAGTCGGGTAGTGGGGTTGTTTTCGCAAAGAGCATACAACATTGAAAGTCTAAATGTTGCTCCCACCGAAGATGTGACATTGTCCAGGCTGACATTGACAACCGTGGGCGACGATCAAAAAATTGAACAAATCACGAAGCATCT
>CAJVZD010000024.1 GCA_913019905.1 uncultured Cellvibrionales bacterium | reverse complement strand
GTTAATAACAGAAGATCACCGCCGAAATAACTCACGCCGAGACAAATTATGCTAAAAAAGACCCCGTGACGCATAGCAGATAGCCAAATAACGCCGACGTCCTTTTGGCGCCCAGCGCCGTTAGCCTGAGCGGTCAGAATACCGGCTCCCATCAAAAGCCCCATTCCCAACATGAGCAACCAATAGCTGGGGGGTAAGCCAATGCCTAAATAGGCCAACTCCAACGCCGCGACCTTTCCCACCATTGCTGTATCGACCACTTGCAACATCATGATGCCCAGGCGAGACAAAATAACGGGAATAGCTAAGCGCAATGTCTCCGCGAGTTGCGCGCCCAGACTCTCCTGAGCGACCTGTGTTGATTTGAGCATATTCATGAGGGAAGGCTAAACCGATGCATAAATTGACACTCAAAATAACAGCTTATGCGTGATAATAAAATGAACATATCGTTAGGAGAGGCGGTCGATCATAGGCTGGTGATTAAATCTGCAATAGTGTTTTGCAGTCTCGCAATGACAAAGCCTCCGAAAAAAGAGTAATATTCATCCCCCTTAATCACGATAAATATTGTCTGAGGTGGATCGATCCAATGAAACTCGATGCGCGTCGGTAAATGCTAAACACTCACAATCTAATCAAAGGAGATATTATGACCACTACATTATTCGATTTAACCGGGAAGGTTGCCCTGATAACGGGCGCGTCAAAGGGCATGGGTAAAGCAATGGCAGAAGGCTTGGCAGAACACGGAGCTAAGGTCGTAATATCGAGCCGCAAACTGGACCAATGTGAAGCAGTTGCCACTGAAATAAACGAAAAATACGGAGACGGATCTGCGGTTGCGATTGCCTGTAACATCGGCTACAAGGAACAGCTTCAACAATTGGTTGATACCACCCATGAGAAATTAGGACCTATCGATATTCTGGTCGCCAACGCGGGTGTGAACCCCTTCTATGGCCCAATGTCAGAAATCCCCGACAGCGCATTCGATAAAATATTGAGCAGTAACATTAAGGCGAACCACTGGCTTTGCCAAATGGTTGCACCTGACATGATCGCAAAAGGCTCTGGATCTATCATGATTACATCCAGCGTCGGCGCGTTTTCAGCGTCGGACACGTTGGGAACCTATAATATCTCCAAACTTGCTGATATTGCTTTGGTAAGAAACCTTGCACTGGAAATGGGGCCTCAAGGTGTAAGGGTTAACGCTATTTGCCCGGGTCTCATCAAAACCGATTTTGCAAAAGCGCTATGGGATAATCCTGAGGCCGCGAAACGTGCCAACGAATCTATTCCTCTGCGACGTCTCGGTGAAGCAGAAGATTTTAAAGGTATCGCAGTATTTCTCGCATCAAAAGCCAGCGCTTATGTCACCGGACAAGCGATGACTGTCTGTGGTGGCTCAAACATGTGGGCCTAACAGCTACATGACGATGCAGTTGCCCCAAGACTTATTTTTGGGTCAACTGCTTCATGACCCAAATTAAGGGTGACACGATCGATACTAAAACCACCCTTACCGAAAGCAAACTTTTCCATCTCGCTTACACATCAAATGTTTGGGAGCAGTGTCTAGTACCCGCCACCATAAAAGAATAACTATCGTGCAGGACACTAAATAAGAGGATAAAAAGATGACCGAATATTGTCTAGTCGAAAAAAACAATCACATAATGACCGTTACCATTAACCGCCCCGATAAGCTGAATGCGTTGCACCCACCCGCGAACGCAGAACTCGGTGAGGTCTTTGATGACTTCGCTACTGATGACGATATGTGGGTAGCAATCATTACTGGAGCCGGCAGAGGTTTTAGCGCGGGTAATGATTTGCGTTACCAGGCGGAAGGTGGAGAACGAATGGCAACACCGAAAGGCTTTGGCGGTCTTACTTCACGGTTTGATTTACAAAAGCCTGTTATTGCTGCGGTAAACGGTGTTTCGATGGGGGGCGGCTTTGAAATCGCCTTAGCCTGTGACCTTATCATTGCGTCCGATAAAGCAAAATTTGCCTTACCGGAGCCAAAAGTTGGGCTGGCCGCGCTCGCCGGTGGATTGAACAGACTGCCCCGCCAAATCGGCGTAAAAAGAGCACTCGGCATGATATTGACCGGGCGGCATGTTTCCCCTGAAGAAGGAAAGGAATTGGGATTCGTCAATGAGGTTGTTCCACACGACGAGTTGATGGAACGAACGATGGATTGGGCCAATCAAATTATTCAATGTTCGCCTCTATCTATAAGGGCCAGTAAAGATGTCGTGTACAGAAGTTTAGACGCGCCTTCTTTGCAGGCATCGATGGAAGAAAAATACGATTCAGTTTTGAATCTTGTGAAGAGTGAGGACTTTGTGGAAGGTCCGAAAGCCTTTTCCGAAAAAAGAGCACCCAATTGGAAAGGTCGCTAAATGACGTAAATATTCAGCAACTGTGTTAACTAGTTAGTGCCCATCCAGAAATAGCTGTTTTTCACCGATGTCTTTGCGAGCGGTACGGTTCGACGCGGCAAACCGGTTTTTCTAACGGTTTGATGGTTACGTATTAATTCTAACACCCACGATTGCCGCGTCGCTACGCTTCTCGCAATGGCACAATTTCAATAATGCCGTTGCGAGCGCTCCTCGAACACACGCGAAACAATTAAATCTATTCCTGATCCATACGATATACCGTTTTACCTTCTTTAATTGTTTCCTCTATTTGAATATCTTTAATGACCATCGCATCTACCTTTAAGGGATTGGCAGAGAGAACGACTAAATCGGCAAGCTTGCCAACTTCTATAGAGCCTTTTCTATCCTCTTCGAAAAACTGGTAGGCAGCATTGATAGTCATTGACTTAAGCGCCTCTAATGGAGAGACACGCTGCGTCTCACCTAGTACTTTTCCTTCGCGAGTAACTCTATTTACCCCGGCCCACAGTAGACGCATCATATCGGGAGGTACTATAGGCGTATCGTTGTGCGTGGTATAGGGCATGCCACGACGGACGCTCGATTGTAGCGGACTAATGCGTGACGCACGCTCTTCACCAAACACGGAATCGCGATGCCAGTCGCCCCAGTAAAAAGTGTGCGCGACAAAATAAGACGGCACGATACTCTGTTTTTGCATGCGGTCTATCTGATCCTCTCGAACCGTTTGTGCGTGTATCATAACGGTGCGTCGATCAGAATTCCCAAGTTCTTTATTAGCCCTGCTGACGGCAGTGATCAATTGGTCAGCGGCCGCATCTCCATTGGCGTGGGCTAGCACAGGAACTTCTCGAGTAAAGGCGGTTTTTACAAAACCATTAACCTCGCTGTCGTCTAATATAGGATAGCCCCTATAGTCCTTTTCTTGGCCCTTGGGTGCACGAAAATAGGGTTCAGTGAGCCATGCAGTTTTACCCTGCGGAGAACCATCTAACACTAGCTTTATGCCACCCACTCGAAAGTGGTTTTGATAGGTTTTTGATACCGCCAAATTCTCTTCAAGCGACTGTCCCTTTAACAACAACCGGAAAGCGACGACATCCAAATAAAGTTTTTTTGTGGCTGCCACTTTTTCTAAATCTAGTATATCGCGGTCATTCGCAGCACCATCTTGCACAGTCGTAATACCATAACTGGCATAGTATTGCTGAACATTTTCTAGCATGGCTAGGCGGGTTAGTTCTGGTGCCGCTGGTAACATACCGTAAACCTTATAAATCGCACTTTCTTCCAAAACGCCGTTCGGGGTTTTCCCGTCTTCCAACCGTTGAATAACACCACCGGGGGGATTTTCAGTTTCTGCTGAAATCCCGACCACCTCCAGACATTTGGAATTGCATGCCATTAAATGCCCCGAAACATGAGTGAGCATTATGGGTTTTTCCGTTGAAACCTTATCTAGATCTTCACGAGTTGGGTGTCGTCCCTCTTGTAGTAATGAATCATCATACCCCCAGCCCATCAACCAGGGCATATCGGGATTGGCCTGATCCCACCGTTTCATAATGGCCTGTAATTGCACAATGCTCTTTACCGGTCCCGCCGGCGGTGGCTGCAAATTAGCAAAGCCCTTACTCAATGCGGTTAGACTGATATGTCCGTGTGCATCGATCAATCCCGGTACGACCGTTTTTCCCATTAAGTCTCGACTGGTAAACGTTTCGCCTGCAGCTGCCTCTACTTCCTTCCGAGATCCAACCGCCAGAATTAGACCGTTGCGAACGGCAAGAGCGCTTGCTGTAGGGTTATTCTCGGCGACTGTAACGATATCTCCATTAACATAAACGACTGTTTCCTTATCTATAATTTGCTCAGTATTTTTCGTTGCCGTTATTTTCGTTTCAGTCGCTGCCTGCTCAACCGGAGGCTTACTACAAGCAGTTAAAAAACTTATTGTGGCGATCAATATGCCGATTTTTTTCCGATATCCCATCTGTGTTTATCTCCGCGAAACTTCATTTTTGACATTGTTATTGATTTAGTTTTCTTGTGCAAACTAGCCATTTCTTTGATTACCCGGAAAATCCCAAGCAGAGGACGATCTCCAGCCAATGAGCAGCTAATGGATTTTTAGGTAGTTATTTTCAAAAGTCACCTTCGACATTCCTACGAACTTGGCGTGTCTATTCAATTCTGCTAGAAGCCGTTTTTGCCTTGTTTTCGAATACTTGACGCCCTGCTCCAACCAAAGTCCTTTAATGTGCAGCGCGTTATTAGTACGCTCCGATTTCATATCTATTCGCCCAATCAACCGGTCTTTTTCTATTAATGGAAATACGTAATATCCGTATTGCCGTTTCGCTTCCGGGAAAAATATTTCGATACGGTAATCGAAATCGAACAACTTCAATAGCCGTTTCCTGTCGCGAATTACAGGATCAAACGGGCTAAGCACCCGAATCCTGTCCGGCGCTTCGGGGAGCTCAGCAATCTGATCCAACAGCTCCGGTTTGACAAAAGTTGGATTTACAGAACCGTCGGCATTTTCTATCAGGACTTCCACCAATCGTTTTCCTTTCCTTGTCTCGCACCAGCTTTTTGCCTCTGCGGACTTTATCGACCCCCAGAAGGCTGCCAGTTCCGTAGGAGTCGCAAACCCAAGCCGATCTAAAGCGTTGGAACACGACCAGTCGACAAAGGAATCCATCGACTGAATTTTCCTGCGTCTAACATCCGTTGGAATCACTCGAGCTGAAAGATCATAAACTTTCTGAAAACCGTCTCGACGCGTGACGGACAGATCTCCAGTTCGCCACAGAAACTCGAGTGCGGTTTTGGAAGGATGCCACTCCCACCAGCCAGTTTTCCCTGTTTTCTTCCCGCTTGATTTTTTCTTCAGATCTCGAGACAAAGTTGGGCCGGTCTTTTTAACATGGCTCAGAACTTTTCCCATCATTTCTTCGAAACCAACCTCCGAGCCTTCTTCGGTGACAGTGGGACGATTTTTCTTCCATCGTTCCCGCAAGCGTTGTTCTGCAAAATCAAAACGTCGTCGCCAGTGCGGATAGAATTCAGTGGGAATAATCGCCGCGTCATGAGTCCAATGTTCAAAAACATGACGATCATCTTCGTGCAATTGGCGCAGATGTTCAGGTTTGTAATTATGGTTACGCGCAAACAAAATCATATGGTGTGCTCGTTCCACCGTACGAATACTATCGAGTTGTACGAAACCGAGTTGGTGGATCAACTCCCTCAATTCCTCCTTTGTTTGTGGCAACGTCGGAACGGAGCACAAACCCTGACGCCCCATAAAAATTCGACGGGCCAGTTCATTATTTATGACAGGTTTTGCAGCGGTCATAAGGAAATTTGAATAGACACTGACATAGAATATCCGGAATAAATTAGGGCTATGGGTCTGGAAATACTAGTTAGTACCCATCCAGAAACTAATAAACACCGTCATTGCGAGCGTCAGCGCGGCAATCTCATCCAGCATTGACGCGGCCTGTAAGAGATTGCCGCGCTTCGCTCGCAATGACAGCTTGGGGAAACACCTATTTCTAGATGGGCACTAACTAGAAACCAGCTTCAAAAACAGCGAATTGTACGGAAATCAATAAACAATAGCGAGAAGCCATGCCTATTGTTTCAGCGAACCCAATCAATATAGCTGGCCAAATTATGAACCGCAGCAGCGGGAACCATGGAATCGTGGCGGCGATACCTGATCGACGACAAATACGAACCTAGATTACCTGAAATCAGAATGCCCGCGCCTGCGAAAGCGGGATATCGATCAATGCAATAGTTATTCGCTGTCCGGCAAATGATACTTTAGCTCTGTGACGATTGAAAAATCAGATGCAGGCGCCAACAGACCGGCCACGGATATCCCAATTATCATGAAAATAACAAATGGAATTCCCGAAGCTTTCTTATGCACCCGGATCGACAGACCAGCTATCAATCACCCGGTCAATGTCATCATTATATAGTTTGGCGGCAGAATAAAACTGGCTGCGATATATTTTGCCAAGATTTATAGCTTCTATCGTTAAATTCCGTAACTTCCACAAACCTTCCTTATTTTGCTTCATTTTATACCTAACT
Source organism: uncultured Cellvibrionales bacterium (assembly GCA_913019905.1). Lineage (GTDB taxonomy): Bacteria > Pseudomonadota > Gammaproteobacteria > Pseudomonadales > Dasaniaceae > Oceanicoccus. Next base: position 55,520 of record CAJVZD010000024.1, on the reverse strand, counting down.
ACATACGGCTTTTCGGCCTCTCCATAGATATGCTGAACAACCGTAACACTCGACGCCGCAGCCTTCTTAATTTCTGAAGCGCTACTTGCTGACGAGACACTTTCCGCTGGAGGCAGAACGTCGATTCGATTGCCGTTAAACGCCAACAAGCCCTTTGCGTAGGTTTTCACCAATTCGTCACGAAAGATGTCGCTAAATCGCGTTATTCTACCCTTAAATGCCTGTTTTTCTTCCTGATTAGGCAGTTTCATATAGACCTTCTTGCTAGCATATTTACCCATGACACCGCGGGCAAAACTATCAAAATCAACAACTTCATCCAATATTAGTTCGATCTCACCATAAAAACGGTCTGGGTCTTTAACAAAATATTGTTGCGCTTCGGTAATAACCTTCATCAACCTCTTGGTTGTCACCTCCAGCACTTGATGGGCACTTTCGCCTCCCGGATTTTCAGCAGACGGTCCCGCAGTCATCGGCGTCTGGGGAGGCGCTGTTTTTTCAATTTCCTCCGCGGAATAGACGTCTCCGGAAAAAAGCGGAGCCCCAAAAGATAGAGCGGCGGTGAGTAAGACGGACGACATAATTTTCATAATTTCTGACCTTGGGAATTCTATAGAACCGAGTCTGGCAAAAAAAAGAGGACTTTGTCAGCATTATAGCGAAAACTACCTCCAAACGAAATTGATAATACGACCATCGCCGTTTATCCATTACTTTAGTGAAACTATCGTACGAAATAGGCAATTTTTAAAAACCTCTATATAATGCCTCGGCCCCATGTTGCATGGCATGCAAAAAAGATAAGGACCACAGAAAAAATAACAGGGATTTGTTGTTACGTTGGTCCGTAATTGCTTATGATCGGTTCCCAATAATCAGGAATATTATGCAATTACTGAAGTAAGACAGGACACTCCAGAGCGGGCTCGGCGCTGCATGGCAAATTAGTTGATAGCTCCCAAATGACTTAGGCGTTCTGAAACTCCCGGGTTTTAGAATTTCACATACATAAGATGTAGGCAATTTATGACAATAGCTATAATCGCTACCATTGTTGGACTAGTCGGGCTTATCTGGAGCGCTGACCGTTTCGTCACTGGGGCTGCAGGCATCGCACGCAACATGGGTATGGCGCCAATGATGATAGGTCTTACCGTCGTAGCATTAGGCACGTCGGCGCCAGAAATTGTCGTAGCCATCAGTGCAGCGATTGAAAATGCGAGTAGCCTTGCGGTCGGAAATGCGATCGGCTCAAACCTAGCAAACATAGGCCTCGTACTGGGAGTTACTGCGCTTGTTTGCCCAATCCCCATTGCATACGCATTACTCAAACGAGAAATCCCGATTTTACTGGCGGCAACCATCGGCGCAGGGTTCCTGATTCACGACGGTGAACTCAGTTTTTTAGACGGAGTGATGTTGTTAAGTGGACTTATTGCGATTTTTTATTTCCTGGTTAACAGCAAGTCACACGAAACGGACGCGGAACTTGAAGCAGAAATAGAAGATATCCCGGATATTCCATCAGACAAGGCATGGCGACTATTTATCATGGGCTTGGTGCTTTTAATTATTAGCTCACACATACTCGTCATGGGCGCTAAAGATATTGCCCTGGCACTAGGAATCAGTGAACTGGTGGTCGGACTGACCGTGGTCGCTATCGGAACAAGTTTACCCGAGCTCGCTGCAACGGTTGCCAGTGCCCTAAAGGGACATCACGATATAGCCCTTGGCAATATTGTAGGCTCCAATCTTTTTAACTTGCTGGCCGTTATGGCAATGCCTGCACTGCTTAACCCCCCGAAACTGGACGCAGCAGTTTTTAGTAGAGATTATGTGTCGATGGCGGCGATTACTTTTATGCTGGTAGGCATGGTATTCGCGCACAAATTGTGGACCCGCTACAGCGCAAAACATAATCTTCCCGGTATGGCGAAGAAAATCAATAGCACCATCGGTCGTGTAGAAGGCACCATTCTTTTGGCCGCATACGTCGCCTATTTTTCAATTCTATTTTGACCAACAACGATTCAAAATCGTAAAAAATCTACCATTGCTGCACAGGTAAATATACTTTTATGCCTACGCCTACATTTAAAGACTCAGCGTTTCGCACCATCACAATGGAACGTGATGCCGTATCCCTGTTATTGGAGCGGATAGACGAAAACTTTGAAAAAGCCTGCGCTTTGATGCTCGCATGCAAAGGCCGAGTCGTAGTAACAGGTATGGGTAAATCAGGCCATATAGCGACCAAGATCGCGGCGACGCTGGCTAGCACTGGAACGCCGGCAATGTTTGTACATCCGGCCGAAGCGAGCCACGGCGACCTTGGAATGATTACGAGTAATGACGTGGTACTCGCTCTTTCCAACTCGGGAAACGTTGCAGAAATAGTCACCCTTATCCCTCTATTCAAGCGAATGAGAGCACCGCTGATCAGCATGTCCGGAAATCCAGAATCCCTGTTATCTAAAGCGGCCGATGTGCATCTGGATGCGAGTGTTGTCGAAGAAGCTTGCCCTCTAGACCTCGCGCCAACATCCAGCACGACGGTATCTCTTGTTATGGGAGATGCATTAGCGATGGCCTTGTTAGAAGCCCGCGGCTTTACTGCCGAAGACTTTGCTTTTTCACACCCTGGCGGATCTCTCGGGAAAAAGTTACTTCTCAAAATAAGCGATGTTATGCACACTGGCCCACAGGTACCAAAGGTAACTGCCGACACCAAGCTTAGTGACGCCCTATTGGAAATCACCAGCAAAAAGCTAGGCATGACAACCGTTGTTGATGCAGAGAACAAACTCATTGGTATCTTTACCGATGGCGACCTACGCCGAACGCTCGACCAAAACATAGATATCCACGTAGCACGAATCGATGAAGTTATGACAATTAACTGCAAAACCGTTCCAGCCGGCATGTTGGCTGCTGAGGCTTTGGCAATAATGGACGAAGTGAAAATCAATGTGCTCGCGGTTGTTGACGCGAGCAACCGACCTATTGGAGCGGTACATATTCACGATTTACTAGCAGCGGGGATTGCTTGACAATCTAGTAGATTCATTACGAACCCTATAAGGCCCTTAACCTTAATTGACAACCACTTGGAACTTTTGAAATGATGCGCGACCTGCTGGAGAAATCTAAATCAATAAGGTTGCTGGTTCTCGATGTCGATGGTGTCCTCACTGACGGTAAACTGTACTTTTCTAATAGTGGCGACGAGTTAAAAGCTTTCAGCACCCTCGACGGGCAGGGAATTAAAATGCTACAAAATAGCGGTGTTGATGTTGCTATAATCACAGGACGCCAATCCGCCATTGTCGCTAATCGCGCTAACAATTTGGGCATTAAACACTTAATCCAGGGAAGAGAAGACAAATTAGTAGCGCTTGATGAATTACGATCGAAACTAAAAATTGATTATCGACAGATCGCTTACGTGGGCGACGACCTTCCAGATCTTGCCGCAATGCGAAAAGTACAACTCGGTATAACCGTTGCCAACGGTCATACCTATGTAGCGGAACATGCAGATTGGAAAACCCCATCCAAAGGTGGAGAGGGAGCGGTTCGAGAAGTCTGTGAGTTAATAATGCGAGCACAGGGCAACCTAAATGCAGCATGGGAGAAATACCTATAAGCGCCGTTTTTACAATATGACGGACCGATATGAATGCTGTGGCTAGGATTGCGTTTCTACTGGTGGTTGAAAAAAACCACCGACTGCGACAAAGGGACGTCAAATTAGGCCAAATAGGAACACCGGTAAATATTAACATGGCCGCTTTCACCGCAACCATTAGACTACGGCTTTGCGGAACAAGCTCAAGGGCTCACTAGCAACGAAATGAATGCACTTTGAAATGAAAGCACTTTTTAGCACTCGAACCATCAATACTATAATTGCAATCGGCTCCGCCGCAATTTTGTTATATTTTTTGCTGTTTTACTCTGAAACAGGGAACATCAGACCGGCGAATAACGACGCTCCTGCGAACGCGAAGCCTGACTTTTATCTCACCAACGTGAAGAGCCAACATTTCGATGAATCTGGTGCGCAAGAATTCGTAGTGACAGGACAATCAATTACCCACAATCCCGCTAACAATACGTCGACGGTTGCCATGCCCGTCGTGGAAGTTTTTAACCAAGGCGTCAAAACGTGGATAGCGAAATCGCAAAGCGGAATACTCCATGATAAAAACAAAGAAATTGAGTTACATAAAAAGGTCAGCATCACTAACAACGAGCAAGGCGCAATGATGAAAACCAATCATCTATCAATTGTCCCCGCGGAGAAAATTGCTCAAACGAGCGAGCGCGTAACACTATCTGTCCCCAATGGCTTTACCCGCTCAGACGGTATGCATGTTAATCTAGAGTCACAAGAGATCGTTCTACTCCAAAATGTTAAAGGCCAATACAATGTTTCTCCCTAATCAGAAGCTGTATAAGCTCCTCTTACTGCTAATGATGCCAGGTATGTCGTTATCATTACCCGACGATAGACAACAGCCCATAAAAATTGATTCCGATAAATTCGTCCAAAATACGCTTGCGTCGGGCGGGGAAAAAATAGAATACATTGGAAATGTTTTGGTTGTTCAGGGGTCCTTACGAATAACCGGTGAAAGAGTTACCGTCTATCGAAAAGATCACAACATCACTAAAATAGTAGCGGCAGGAAAACCGGCCCAATTTCAACAACAACCCGCACTAGAGAAAAATTTGATAAAGGCTGAGGCTAATAATATTGAATATATTCTAAAAAGTGATGCCTTACTATTGGCGGGAAATTCCACCATATATCAACAAGGCTCCGTTATCAGCAGTGATACCATCAATTACAATATCGCGGCGGAAAGCGTTGCAGCTTCCAGTAGCAACGAAGAATCATCGAGAGTGAAGATGGTCCTGGAACCGGGCGACACAGACAGATCCCCGAACACCGAAGAGAATCAAACGACTAGTGAAACTCCCAGTGAAACTCCTTTAGAAACTCCTTTAGAAACGCCTAGTGAAACTGCTATAGCAACTCCGGCAGGAAAGGCTCTCCCAGCCGCGAAGGGTCAATAATGGCCACACTCACTGCAACGAACCTTGCTAAATCGTATAAAGGACGGGCTGTGGTTCAAGATGTCTCTCTAACAGTTAGTAGCGGCCAGGTTATCGGTTTATTGGGCCCCAACGGTGCAGGTAAAACAACGTGTTTTTATATGATCGTAGGAATAATTACGGCGGACCGCGGTCAAGTTAAACTCGACGAAGCTGACCTGACAAAATTACCCATGCACGGGCGTGCTCGACAAGGTCTCGGCTATCTACCGCAAGAAGCCTCAATATTTCGTAAGCTCTCAGTTTCCGACAATATTTGCTCTATTTTAGAAACTCGTCCGGATCTGAATAAATCGCAACGTAAAGAGAAGCTGGAGCAGCTGTTACATGAGTTCCACATCACCCATATTCGCGACAGTTTGGGCATGTCGTTATCAGGTGGCGAACGACGCCGAGTTGAAATTGCCAGAGCTTTAGCCACTGAACCTTCATTTATATTGCTCGATGAACCATTTGCCGGCGTCGATCCGATATCGGTCGGAGATATCAAAAACATCATCAAACACCTGAAAAGTCTTGGTATCGGCATATTGATTACTGACCACAATGTGCGCGACACACTGGATATTTGTGAAAAAGCCTATATCGTCGGCGAAGGCCACATTATTGCGGAAGGCGATGCAAAAGCGGTTCTTAACAATAGGAAAGTACGAGAGATCTACCTCGGAGATCAATTTGTGCTCTAAATTTGAGAGATTTTCTACAAAGCCGGTATATTCATTGCAAGGGTCTTTTTCCATAGCTACACTTAAGCTATTAGACTGGACCTAATAATTTAATTGATATTCCGGAAACTATATTCAAATCATTCTATTTCAATGCTTCAATTTGTGTGACCTGCATTTATTGAAACACTTAAGATATGACTTATAAATAATACTGTGTAGTTTATGAAGCAAACGTTACAACTCAAAATCGGCCAGCAGCTAACGATGACGCCTCAGCTGCAGCAGGCAATAAAGCTACTACAACTTTCAACGCTGGATCTACAACAAGAAATTCAACAAGCGCTCGACAGTAACCCGATGCTGGACGCCGGTGAAGACAACGAAGCCGAATCAAACACAGAAGTAGTGGATGCCAGCAAGGAACAACTTGTTGACCTCAGCCAAAACACGGAGCCGCAAAAACCCACAACTGAAAGTGAAGGCCCTACGTCTGACAGCGAGTGGCAAGATAATATTCCCGAAGACTTGCCCGTCGACACTCAATGGGACGATGTCTATCAATCCAGCGGAAGTGCAACACCCAGTAGTTCCAGCTCATCGGACGATAGTGATTATGATATTGACGCGCGCAATAGTGCTATCGACTCACTGCAAGACCATTTAGTCTGGCAACTCAATCTAACGCGCTTATCCGATACCGATCGACTCATAGGAATTACCTTGATCGATACCATTGATACCAATGGTCGCCTAACTCAAACCCCTGAACAATTACTGACTGGTCTCAACAATGACAATCCAGACATTGAGTTAGATGAAATCGTCGCCGTATTACACAGAATTCAGCAATTCGATCCACCCGGTGTTGCGGCGCTGGACTTACAAGACTGCCTAGCAATACAACTTAAACAATTCAGCCACGATACTCCCTGGTTGGCGGAAGCCAAATTTGTGGTAGAACATCACATAAATTTACTAGGCTCTCGGGACTATGCTCAGTTAATGCGCCGCTGCAAGCTAAAGGAGCCCGAACTAAAGGAAGTTCTCGAGCTAATTCAAACCCTTAACCCAAATCCTGGTGAAGACATATCCGCCGATACTACCGAATATATCGTCCCTGACGTTTTCGTAAAGAAAGTTAACGGCCGTTGGATAGTTGAACTTAATCCGGATATATCACCAAAACTGCGCATCAATTCCGATTATGCGTCACTCGTAAAACGTGCAGATAACAGCGACGACAACAATTATTTGAGAGACAATTTGCAGGAAGCACGGTGGTTTTTAAAGAGCTTGCAAAGTAGAAACGAGACGCTGATGAAAGTAGCGACTAAAATCGTCATTCATCAACGGGGATTTCTGGACTACGGCGAAGAAGCAATGAAACCGCTAGTCTTACACGATATCGCCGAAGCAGTAGAGATGCATGAGTCAACGATTTCACGCGTCACAACAAAAAAGTACATGCATACTCCTAGGGGTATTTTTGAACTCAAGTATTTCTTTTCTAGCCATGTTAGTACCGATACCGGCGGTGAATGCTCCTCGACAGCAATACGAGCTCTTATCAAAAAATTTGTATCGACCGAAAATCCCAAGAAACCTTTAAGCGATAGCAAGATCACAGTATTACTCGGGGACCAGGGAATAAAAGTGGCACGGAGAACAATCGCAAAATACCGTGAATCATTAATGATACCCCCGTCAAATGAACGAAAGAGACTGATTTAGCCGGCTAGAATCTAACATAACAAGGCAATGAGATAGGGCTTTAGCAAGCGTTTAACAATTTACTGAAATTGATTTGATTGAATACCAGGTCAGTTTCAAAAACCCGTAAGGTGAACATATTTTCCACCTTACCCATTACCACGGCAAAAGGAGCATCAGATGCAAATTAATGTTAGTGGACATCACGTCGACGTTACCCCAGCACTAAGGGACTATACAACTACCAAACTGACAAAATTACAGCGACATTTCGACCATATAACGAATACCAGTGTCACTTTGTCGGTGGAAAAACTCATTCAAAAAGCAGAGGCGTCTATACATGTCGCAGGGGCAGATTTATTTGCAACCTGCGAATCAGAAGATATGTATACTGCGATAGACTTGTTGATTGACAAACTAGACCGGCAACTGATCAAACACAAAGAAAAAACCCAAGGACGTAAACAAGGCGCGGGTGCCCGCTAACCATTAACCACTAACCATCAGTACTCACATGTCAACAATCCAGTTAAGCTCCATATTAACTCCCGGGCGAACGCTATGCGGCGCTCCGGGACACAGCAAAAAACGTGTTATCGAAAACATCGCAAGTTTCATTTGTGACGATATCCCATTTATCAATAGCATTGAACTATTCGATAAATTGATTACTCGCGAGCGTCTGGGCAGCACCGGCCTCGGGCACGGAATCGCGATACCGCATTGTAGGGTTCAAAACTGCACGTCAATAATTGGCACTTTGGTCAAACTGGAACACGCCATAGACTTCGAAGCTATTGATGACGAAAAAGTAGATCTTTTGTTCGTCTTACTAGTTCCAGAAGAAGCTCAAGACGAACACCTACAAGTTTTAGCAACACTCGCGACGAAATTTAATGACAGCGCGTTTTGCGACCAATTGAGAAACACCGAAGATAGTGAAAGTTTATTTGTGGCTGCCACCGAGACAACCTAAAATCGTTAAAAGAACTCATTCTTTCTTAAATTTTTAACGTTAACCCTTTAAGCAGACAAATGCTGCTTGGATTACAATCGCAGGCACACTGCATGAAGTTAGTCATCATTAGCGGACGTTCTGGCTCAGGAAAGAGCACAGCCCTCAACTTGTTAGAGGACGAGGCCTATTACTGCATAGACAATCTTCCTGTCGCGCTCATTCCAGATCTTGTTAGTCACTTAAAAAACAGTAAAGTAAGGGACCACAGCAAAGTTGCGATCTGCGTAGATGCCCGCAACGCCAGCAACGACTTATCGAATTTCGTGGGATTAATAGAAAACTGGCCGGAAGGTGACACGCTCGATATCGTGTTTCTTGACGCGGACAATGAGAAACTAATAAAAAGGTTTAGCGAAACAAGAAGAAGACATCCTCTAAGCAACAAATATACCGCTCTCAGCGAAGCCATTCGAAGCGAGCAAAGTATCCTTGAGCCAATCGCCAAAATAGCTAACCTGACGATTGATACCACTTCAATGAGCTTACATGAACTCCGAACAACGATTAAAGCACGCTTGGTCGATCAACAGGGTGCCGGTATATCCATCCTCTTTCAATCCTTTGGCTTTAAGCAGGGAATTCCCGTTGACGCAGACATAGTCTACGACATTCGTATACTTCCAAACCCTCACTGGGACCCAAAGCTAAGATCGCAAACCGGACAAAACCAAGATGTGATTACTTTCCTCGACCAGCAAGATGAAGTCAACGAGATGTACAGCGACATCAGCGCGTATCTGGAAAAGTGGCTGCCGCTTTTTGAACACAATAATCGAAGCTACCTCACCGTTGCTATTGGTTGCACTGGCGGTCAACATCGCTCAGTATACATGGCTGAACGCTTGGCGAAGTATTTCACTGGAATCTATCAAAATATTCAAGTCCGACACCGTGAAATGCACCAACTTGAACGCCTATAAATAACTGTAGCTATAAGAGTTATGTAATGATCGAAAGCAAAATAACAATAATTAATAAACTGGGGTTACATGCGCGAGCGGCCTCGAAATTTGTTACTACAGCTTCCGCCTTTGGCTGTAAAATTGAAGTGGGTAAAGACGACCACTTCGTCGACGGCAAAAGCATTATGTCAATTATGATGTTGGCAGCCTGCAAAGGTACAGAGCTGACGCTAAAACTCGACGGCAACGACGAACAAAAAGCAATGAAAGCGATAGCATTGCTCATCAACAATTATTTCGATGAAGGAGAATAGATAAACTTCACCCGATAGACCACTTAGTCGCCACTAAATTTATTTACAAGCCAACTGCTAGAACGAAGAAATGCACTCACTCTTGGAGTCTTGTCAACAGTCACAAGAGAACAATCGATCACCCATGTCCGTCAAATTACATTTTCCAAGCATAGCTGTAACTGATCGGAGAAAAGATGCCAAATAACGCTAACACCAAACGATCCCATGTACATGTTGACGAGTTAAATAAAGCGTTAAGCAGCGGCACATTTATCCAGTTACGTAGATTGTTAAACAACCTTCCAGCTTCTGAAGTTGCTCACCTTTTTGAATCTTCACCCCCAAAAACTCGCATGGTAATGTGGCGACTTGTGGACTTGGATAATGAAGGAGAAATTCTTCATTATTTGAGCGACGAAATCCAGAGCCAATTCCTGCGGCAAATGGACACTGAAGAAGTCGTGACCATTACAGAAGGGCTCGAAGCTGATGACATCGCCGACATTCTTCAACAGCTTCCTGATCGAGTTATTCAGGAAGTACTTCAATCAATGGATCATCAGGATAGGCAGAGAGTAGAACAGGTATTATCTTACCCGGAAGATACCGCCGGCGGGCTAATGAACACTGACAGTATCACTGTTCGCCCAAAAATAACGCTGGATGTTGTTTTACGCTATCTTCGTCGACACGATGAACTTCCCGAAATGATTGAAAATATCTTTGTTGTCAACCGGCGAGACGAATTTCTTGGCGTACTACCCCTACGAAAAGTACTGGTTTCCGACCCGAGTATAACCGTTCGTGAGATAATGAATACCGACGTTGAAGCCATTCCTGCCCATATGCACGATAGCAACGTGGCCAACTTATTCGAAAGATACGACTGGGTTTCAGCACCGGTGATTGACGACAATGGAAAGCTATTAGGACGAATAACCATTGATGATGTAGTCGATGTTATTCGGGAAGATGCTGACCACTCGTTACTGAGTATGGCCGGCCTCGATGAGGACGAAGACACATTTGGCCCTGTTTTAAAAACCGCCACACGAAGAACATTATGGCTTGGAATCAATCTGATCACTGCCTTTATAGCTTCCGCAGTTATCAATTTGTTCGAAGATGCACTTGATAAAGTCGTGGCTTTGGCAATACTAATGCCTATCGTCGCCAGTATGGGAGGCGTCGCTGGCACACAAACTCTAACCGTTGTCATTCGCGGTATGGCGCTTGGGCACGTTGGACGACACAATAGCCGCTGGCTTGTTGCCAAAGAGCTTTCAGTAGGTATATTTAACGGCTTATGCTGGTCGATAGTCGTCGCTCTGGCAGCTGCCTATTGGTTCGATGATTTACTCATTGGCTACATTATTGCCGGAGCAATGGCTATCAATCTTATTACGGCCTCTTTTGCAGGCGCCATCATACCTATCGGTTTACGCTCAATGCGAGTTGATCCCGCGTTAGCAGGCAGTGTTGTATTAACTACCGTTACTGACGTTATTGGCTTCACATCATTTCTGGGTTTGGCTACCTGGTTTTACATCTGAATTTATACTGAGAAATTTTCATGGCAAAAAATGACCGTCACCCCTCAAAAGAATCCACCAATGAATCTCAGGAAGAAATTCCACCGATCAGTAAAACTGCATTAAAAAAAGAAATGCTGGAACTGCAAAATCTGGGAGAAGCATTAGTAAAGCTAAGCAATGGCGAACTCCAAACCATTCCTATCTCCGACGACGCCCTAGCTGAAGCGATAGATATAGCACGAAAGATAAAACATCGAGAAGGTCTCCGGCGCCAGATGCAATATATTGGTAAACTAATGCGAAAGACCGACCTCAGCAGCATAACGACTGCGTACCAACAATTGCTGGATGGGAGAAAGAAAGAAACCAGGGAATTTCACCAATTGGAAGAATGGCGTGATCAACTCTTAGAAAAAGGTCCTTCCGCAGTTGAAGATGTAATGTCCAAATTCCCCACCGCTGATCGACAACATCTTCGACAACTGATCAGCCGTGCAATCAAAGAACGAGCATTAAAAAAACCACCGACTTGCTCACGCAAGCTGTTTCGTTATATGCGAGAGCTTTCCGAAGAACAAAATAACAGCTAGCATGCATGGTTATCAAGTGTCCGTCAGACTTGTTCTGAAACATTACTGCTAGCTGTTAATAGCTATTACAAAGCGCCTATCCAAAAAAGCACAATGAAGGATTGTATATTCACCATTTCAATTCAATTCTTATTGATGCATTGCCGCTTTTCAATCTATTGGTTGATCGCCACCCAACTGTTCGTCCGTAGAATTAGCGGCAGGATCAGCCATTCCACTCTCGGCTTTCTCATCTAGGAATTTTTCGATTCTGTCCTTTGATTCCTCTTTATCAACAACGCTGTCGCCTAGCCCGTTTCGGACTTCCATCTCAGTCGCATTTTCTTCGAAAACCGAATCATCGTTACCGTCAGCCGGCTCTTTTCCAGCCTTGCTATTCTTTTCCTCTCCGTCGATTTCCTTTTCCGCCGGTTCGGTTAACTCCATTGAATCACCACTCGCAGACTCAATAATCTTTTCAGAATCCCCAGAGGCGATTGCCTTTTCTGCCTTATTTTTCTTAAGTAATTCTTGCGTCGGCTTAAGTGGCGGGTTTTCTTCTTCCGATTTCTTTTTGGTTTGTTTTGCGTCGGCAAACACACGCTTGAACTTCAGTTGAGGAGCGTCCCAATCCCCGCTTATGTCGTAGATACCGCTTGAAAATCGGTCGACTTGCTTTTCGAAAATTTTCCCAACAACGTAGACCCCAGCGGCCACTGGCAGTCCCACGCCTGCTAAAGCAGCTATCCACGGTAGATTATTTGCGACAGGTAAGGTGACTATCAGTTCCATGTCGAGTAATCGCTTGCCCATATCAGCATCACCTCGAAATTGAAACCCGCTTGAAGGACTTTCAACTATCAAATTGTCAATGATAGACAAGCGCTCTTGCTCAAGATTGACACTGCCTTTGATTTTGTCAAAACTAATACCGCTATCAAACAAATTGGAAAAAGAAGACTGCAAACTCAATACATTGGCAAGATTAATCAGACCGACAACTCTCAACGTACCTTCGGCCGCATCTGAGGTATTCAAAAATCGTCCATTACTCACATTTAGATCTATCGTTCCGGCTGATGACTTCAACTCCCATTTTTCCGGGCTACCCAACCAGCTTAAATCGGCACCAAAACTTCCCGACTCACTCTCGATAATTCTTTCATAATTCCAGTTTTCTAAAACATCACCAATATTTTCAATATGGAAACTACTAACGAGGTGACTATGCTCGCCACCCTCATCTTTCCACCACGTTAAATTATTCCCGTCTCCCCGTCTAATTTTAACTCCATGATAACTTCCTCGAATACTATCAAACCGAATTCCGTTCGACATAGGGCTAATACTGAAGGCTAAATCTCCAATAGACTCGCCATCAGATAAAATGTCATCTACAACCACATCTGCTAACAAGTAATTTAAAGAAGAAGGATCAATAGACGAAGTGGCTTCGTTACCGCTGCCAGATTCCGTCGAGAGGTCTATTTCTTTTATATGTATCGCTAAAGGGTCTCCCGCGGCGCTTGACGCACCACTCGTATAAAAGGGATTATCATCCGGAATAAATAGACTGGCATCAAAACTGCGATTTTGCGCCGAGAAAAACCAGCCGTCATTGTTTCCCGCCAAATTGGATTCGATGTCATCAGAAAGTGCCCGTTTGCGCTCACCATTAACGACCAAATTGTCGAACAGCCGAGCATAGCCATCAATTTTTCCAACTCGCAAGTTTCGAAAACGAACAGCGAGCCCAGCTGCCGGGTACTCTATGGCCAGTTCATTCTCAGCGAGAACTTTGTTTGCCGGTTTTTCCTCACTACCATTTTCAAGCTGAGTCCTTTCCGCCTTATCCAGACCTCCTTCTTTTAAATCCTGACTCGGTAAACCCTTAGTAACCACGGTTTTACCGTTCGAAGTCTTACTGAGCACGTTTGCAGCATCTAATTCAAGTGTCACACCGTTCATATGCCCTTCCACATGGACATTCTCGCGCCCTTTCTTGACGCCGCTATTAAGTCCTTTCTTGAACGCTTTCCTGATCCCCTTGTCGGCCTCCAAATATCGTTCTAATACCTCTTGCCACTCTTCAAAAACGATGGTGTCTATTTCACCGTTGAACACAAAAAAATCTTTGTCGTGCCGGCTTTCTGAAAATTCGCCCTCTTTCTTTTTCCCAAAAGTGAGTAATCCACTCTGCACCTGTCCCTGTAGAAAACCTATTTGAAGTTCAGCTTGATCGTCAAGCGTCATCGACAAGTTAGTTTTCGAATCGGCAAACGGCAATTCGAGGTTAAAGGGTATGGCGACCATTTCCGACTTGGCGTATGGTTCCGGCAATTCGATTTTGACGCCTCGCAAGTCCGAATTCACTGTAAGTTTACTGGTACTTTGAGGCTTTACACTCACCTGTGCTTGAAATTCCGTCTCCCCGGGAAAGAACGTAAGAGCAGCTTGTTTACTCCAATCAGTCACATCGGCCATATCTACTGTCCCCGTTAGGTCGACAGTAACTTCTTTTTGTTGGCCCTGCTTCACTGTGACTAACAATGGTTTTTCGTATAGCTCTCCTGTGATACCCAACGAAGACACACCGTCATCCGAGCTGTAATTAAGCGGCCCATTCATGGAAGAGACTTTGAAATTATAGTCAGGAATAAACAATTCCGTTTCTGAGAACTGAACGTTAATGTTTATCTCTGGCAATAACTCACTTGCAGTTAACGGAATTCCTAAGCTGACGTCGATAGCGGTATTTCCGATTAACTTCCAATCCTCAAATACATCACCCACCGAAGTACGTATTGCGCTCTGATTAACCAATCGCAACGCATCTTGAGCTTGCCCAGAAGCTACTGCATCAACCTTGAGCCACAAGGTACCATCGACAGTACTCGCTGCAATCTTCGAGGACAGAATATTTAGACCTTCCACTGTAGCACGGGTACTTGTTACTGCAGTGTCCGTATCGTCAACCATCACCAACCCTGAAAAATCTTCCACTGCCGGCCACTGCGGATGGTAATCCACATGAGCTTCGTCGATATCAAAAAACAACTGTACCGTTCTATCTTCAACATCACCCTTTCTCAAAGATCCTCGATACACAATTCCACCGTTAACAATATGACCCGACGAAACACTAACCTTCATCCAATCCAGAAAGTTACGAGGCAAGGTGTCGGGAATAAATTTATCTCGATAGCTGGCATCTGTGTCCTGCAGGCCAACAACCAAAGACATTAAGGGATCGACATCTAAACTTTTCTTTAAGGGTATATCGAGGCTTAAAATTCCTGCGGCCGGACCGTGCTCCGCCGAAAATAACAATCGACCACTCCTAACACTGAACGCCTTATCTCCGATAATCCAACGCAACCTGCCCGCAACTGTAGAAAAGTCTAAGGGCTTTCCAAACAATCCCGGAAAACTCATGGCAAACGGTCCGGTATCAAGCTCGATATAACCATTCTTTGGCTTAACGTCAAGATACCCATCAAGCCCTACAACGCCCGGCGCGCCTTTCCATGGAGAAAGTTCAACTTGTTCCAAATTCGCTTTAAAGTGAAACAAACGCTTACCCGACAGCTTGGGCGACGCTCCATTATTCCGTAAAACTGAACGAGCAACTCTAATATGAACGTTTTTTAACGAACCCCGCGGATTAAGGGTATCGAGTATCTCGGCAATTGATGTGGGCAATATATTTTGGTTGCCAAGAACACCCAAGTTTTTCTGCAACTCTAGCTCAGACACAGAGATATCTATCTGCTCTTCCTTAACAGCGACAAAGAGCTTCTCCAAATTAATGTTTTTCTCGTTCCACTCGGCTTGAATTTGCGGCAACCAGATTTCCCATTCATCAGCACTATTTTTTTCTGCCCGGAAACCCAGTTGGAAATCATTGATCGACTGAAGAGATTCACCACTGATCGCAGCCAAATCAATGTGCGGCGTTTGAATTTTCCCCTGGATTGAAATTTCCCTCGAGGGTTTCCAGTCAAGCCATATTTCGCTGTTAATTTGAGCATCTTGCAAATCGAATCCCAACGACTTTATAGCAGGGAGTTGAGACTTGAAGTCTATATTGTCTAGTTTCAGATAGGCGCTCGCTTGAAAATTTTCATCGCGCGGATCGCCTAACGATTCTATAATTCCCAGCAGTGGTTTATCGGTATTTTCAAAAGTCGCTTTAAGACGAGCGCGACGAAAACCTTGCCCATGCAAAAGAGAAATTTCATCTAAACTCAACATTGAAACACGATCGTCTTGATAAGAATGGAGCGCTATCTGGGCAGCTGTCAATTCAATACCGTCTACGGAAAGCAGAAGGTTAATGATTTTATCCAAGTCCTGGCTAACACCTTGTTCGGTACTGTTCGCAAAACCTTGCAATTGCCATTTACCAGGCTTTATTTCTTCGAGAGAACATTCAACGCCGTTGATCTGCAAACGCTTCACTTGGGGACTTCGGGTAACCAGACTATTAAAGAGATCTATTTGAAAGCTAATATTGGCGATGTTCAGTACCGCAATTTTTTCATCCGGACTGTATAAAGTTAAATTTTCAAGCGTTAAGACTGGCGAGAGTCTTGACCATCTGCCCGTGATGTTCTTCGCATTAAGTGATAGCTCTGTAAACTCGGTGACATAATCAAGTAATTCGTTTTGATATTTTTCGACATATCCTATGTAATAACGGCCTACGCTGACATAGGCGGCGACCGCAATCAGCGTAGCCACTAAAAACGTCCACAACAACCGGTTCAACCATACCGCGCTTTTCTTAAACACTAGAGAATCGTTGTCCGCAATTCATGGAGTCAAATATACTGTACCGTAAATTCACAATAACATTTATTCCTTAGAGTAAAATTACATCGAACTGTTCCTGGTGATACATAATCTCCACCTTGAATTGAATGCTCTTACCGATAAACTCTTCCAAATCGGCAACGCTTGATGACTCTTCATCCAACAGACGATCAATAACAGACTGCGAAGCAAGAACCAGTAATTTGTCATTATCATATGCCCTCGCCTCTCTCGATATTTCTCGAAAAATCTCATAACAAACGGTTTCAGCCGTTTTAATCGATCCCCTTGCTTTGCAAACGGGACAGTCTTCGCAAAGAATATGCTCGAGACTTTCCCGAGTACGTTTTCTCGTCATCTCAACCAGCCCGAGTTCCGAAACACCAGTAATCGCGGTTTTTGCGAAATCATTAAGCATCGCTTTTTCCAGCGTTCGGTGCAGCTGTCGACGGTGCTCTACATCCTTCATATCAATAAAATCAATAATAATTATGCCGCCAAGATTTCGAACTTTTAACTGCCGCGCTAATGCCGTTGCCGCTTCAAGATTGGTTTTAAATATCGTTTCTTCAAGATTCCGGTGACCGACAAAAGCGCCCGTATTCACATCGATGGTAATCATCGCTTCTGTTTGATCAATAATTAAGTAGCCGCCTGACTTCAATGCAACTTTTCGACCTAAGGCTTTGTGAATTTCGTCCTCGACTCCGTATAAGTCAAATATGGGTCTCTCGCCTGAGTAATATTCGATAAGACTGCTCACTTCAGGAATAAAATCGTCGGCAAACTGCTTAACATTTTCAAAGTTTTCGCGAGAATCGATCCGAATTTTCTCTAGTCCAGGACGAACAAAATCACGCATCGTACGCATGTAGAGAGGCAAGTCTTCGTAAATAATCGACGGTGCAGCTCGGTCAGCCATTTTCTTTTTTAATGCTTCCCACAAACGCTTAAAATATCGAATGTCGGCTATTAATTCTTCTTCGCCGGCACCCTCGGCGGCGGTTCGAATAATAAATCCTCCCAAATCCTCCATTTTTTCGTTAGCAATACATTGCGCTACAAGGGTCTTTAAACGCCCTCTTTCCGACTCGTCCTCAATTCGTTGTGAAATCCCCAAATGTTGAGTGTTGGGCATATACACTAAATAGCGGGAAGGAACAGATAAATGGGTCGTTAACCGCGCCCCTTTCGTTCCCATTGGGTCTTTTACGACCTGCATAACGAGTGTTTTCCCATCATGCAATTGACTGTTTATATCGGGAACCTCCTTATTACGCCGCTCCATACCATCACCGTCGAGCGAAATAATATCGGACGCGTGAATAAAGCCAGTTCTCTCTGTACCAATATCGACAAAGGCCGACTGAATTCCCGGTAATACCCTCGCTACTTTTCCTTTATAGATATTACCGACAATGCCTTTAGACGCCGCACGCTCTATATAAACTTCCTGCAATACACCGTTTTGAACCAAAGCAACTCGCGATTCCATCGGTGTCACGTTTACCAATATTTCTTCACTCATACTTCCAGCTCATAAATCATAAACGACTTTCTCTTATTATATTCTCGATTTTTTCAAGCATTTGATAGGTATCAGACAACGGTAACCCTACCACTGAAGAATAACTACCTTCTATGCGGTCAATATAGATGGCAGCCCGTCCCTGTATACCATAGGCACCAGCCTTACCACGCGGTTCTCCACTATCCCAATACGATTCTATTTCAAGGGGCGTCATTTTTCGAAAAGTTACGCCTGTAATATTCACCGCCGATAGCTCAATCTCATCACGAGGTTGTCCGCCTCCATTATTCACAGCGGTTTTGTCCGAACCATAATACAAACAAACACCGGTCATGACCTTATGAGTCACACCCGATAGCGATCTCAAGAGTGACAAGCCGTGCTCACGATTAACAGGCTTGCCAATAATTTGTTCCCCAAGGACGACACTCGTGTCCGCTCCGAGAACTGGAAGTGGCGACAATGCGTCCTGTTGCATTTGCAACCAGCCAGCCCTGGCTTTCGCTATAGCTAACCGACAAACATATTCCTCAGGTGCCTCACCGATCAACGGCGTCTCATCGACTGATGTCGTTAGCGATTTGAAATCAACGGAGATTTGTTGCAGTAATTCAGAACGCCGCGGAGATTGCGAAGCAAGATACAGTCGATTATTTCGTAGAGAGATTGCCATGAAGACTCGATGATACTTCCCTGATCAATTAAAAGATTGTTTTATGTGGTTTGGCCTATGTAATAAAATAACTGCGGCGTAACATTCGCAGAAAAACCGACACCAGAGGCCACAACAAAGCGCTAAATACTGCAGGTAACATAAACAGTATATTAAACGATACAATACCTACCAACGTCTGCACCCAATGACACAACAATTGATTCAGGGCGGTAAACACAAATATCACCCAAGCTTGTTGTACCGGGGTAAACATACGTAATCGCTGGTACAAAATCAGAGCCAGATAGGCCAGTATCGCCAGAGCAAAAGCGTGTTGACCCAATACGCTTCCCTCAATAATATCCTGCACCAATCCTACCGACCACGCAAAGCCTATACCCACACGCTCCGGCAGAGCCATAATCCAGTAAAGAACAACAATAGCAACCAAGTCTGGACGCCCCCACTGAGCCCACAGGGGCAACGGAACAATACTAATCCACAGAGCGGCAATCAGCGTTAATGCGATCACTAAGCGTCCATTCATCGACAGCATTATTTTCGTTGCTCACTATTTGTAAATACCAATAATACGTAACGACTTCGATTCAGGGCAGCCTTCGGCGATGCTTTGACCGTCGCAAAAGAAAGGCCTGGATTTATCGACACTTCTGTAACGACAGCTACCGGGTACCCGACCGGGAACCGCTGACCTAATCCCGAGCTAACCAATAGATCCCCGACCTGAATATCGGTAGTTGCAGCCACATGGCGGAGCTGCATTTCATGAAATCGGCCGACACCCTCGGCAATACTGCGAACACCGTTTCGGTTAATTTGCACCGGCAGAGCGTGGCTGGCGTCGGTAATCAGTAGGGCACGACTCGACAAAGGCCCGACTTCTATAATTTGCCCCATTAACCCCAGCGAATCAATCAGTGGTTGACCCACATAAAGTCCATCGGACTTACCCTTATTAACGACAATTTGATGGTGTAGAGGATTAGGCGATACACTGATCAACTCCGCAACTAACACGCTATCGTCGACTAGGGCTGAAGAGTTTAATAATTCACGAAGGCGTACATTTTCAGCTTCCAGTGACGCAAGCTTCTGGACCTTACCCTCTAGAAGCAGAGTTTTGGCCTGTAACTGCTCGTTTTCACCTAACAGAGATTTGCGAGACCGCATTGATTCCAATCCCCAGTCGAAGACTCGAACGGGAATGTCGGCAGCCCAATAAAATGGCGTTGCAATGACCGAAAGTTTGGACTCGATATTGCCCAACCATTGATAGCGTTGCCCGGCAAAAATAAGTACAAGAGTTAGTATACTCAACACTAATAGCCGAGCACCAATAGAAGGCCCCTTTACAAAAAGGGGCTTAATGGGAACACCTTATCTTTGTAGGGAGAATAAAAAATCGACCAACGAAAAAAGGCCTAAACGAAGAATCTAATTCTATAGATTGAATAGTATAACAAGCCAATGTATAGATTCCGCTAGCGGCAATGTTCATGAGATGCACGTCTTTGTAGTCAACCAGAGCCCATTTCGACAGTTACGTATTTATTCTATTCTGCAGATAATAAATCTAGATTTCGACGATCCATAATTTCTAATGCCTTACCACCGCCGCGGGCAACACAGGTCAATGGTTCCTCGGCGACAAGTACGGGCAGGCCAGTCTCATCGGATATCAGTCTGTCTATGTCTCGTAACATGGCACCGCCGCCAGTCAACACGATCCCGGTCTCGGCGATATCCGCCGCGAGCTCAGGGGGAGCTTGCTCCAATGCTCTTTTTACCGCTTGCACGATGCCCATTAATGGCTCGTGCAAAGCTTCGAGAATCTCATCGCTATCTAAGGTAAAGCTACGGGGCACGCCTTCAGCAAGATTTCGACCTCGCACGTCAATCTCGCAGGTTTCGCTGTCTAAGTGCGCACAACCTATTTCTTGCTTGATACGTTCAGCCGTCGCATCGCCAATCAAACTGCCATACTTACGGCGAACATGCGAGACGATCGCTTCATCAAACCTGTCACCACCTAAGCGCACAGAGTCAGAATAAACCACGCCGTTGAGCGAAATTATCGCAATCTCGGTAGTCCCCCCACCAATATCGACGACCATGGAGCCAGTTGCCTCTTCAACTGATAAGCCAGCACCGATGGCTGCAGCCATGGGCTCTTCAATTAGTCGAACATCGCGAGCGCCTGCACTTAATGCGGACTCTCTAATCGCTCGCCGCTCAACCTGAGTCGATTTACAGGGAACGCATATCAAAACTCTGGGACTGGGCCGAATAAAACTGTTTTGATGGACCTTCGATATAAAGTGTTGCAGCATTTTTTCAGTGACTTGAAAATCGGCTATAACGCCATCTTTCATAGGCCTGATTGCCGTTATATTACCGGGCGTGCGCCCTAGCATTCGTTTCGCATCCTTGCCTACAGCTTCTATGGTTTTTTGTCCGTTGTGGACACGAATGGCTACAACCGACGGCTCATCTAAAACAATTCCCTCCCCGCGAACATAAATTAAAGTGTTTGCTGTACCAAGATCGATAGACAAATCATTGGAAAAAATACCTCTTATTCTCTTAAACATTAAACTGTTTCACCTTACATACTCGGCCACGAAGGACTCGACTGTGGCCACATTTAGCCAAAAATTGTTTCGAAATGTTAATCTTTCACCAAATTTTCCCACTCTATCAACCAGAGGGATTCAGGGCAAGGCGGAAATGTGTTAAGTTTAATGTTTATAATAACTTATTGGCGATTTCGAAAAAAATTCAAGCTTCGATTCAGCACCTTTTGGGATATAAAAACGCTCGAAAAAGGTGACGAAAGTTAATACGTAGGGACGAGCCAGTAAAAACAAACACGCCAATAAGAAACCTAGCGCAAAAAAATATTGTTTTCTACTCGTAGAGCTGGCGGACGATAGAGCGTATTATTACGCCGCCACACAATCTAACTTTTTTATTGAAATTCGCACGCAACGGAGTATTTGATGTCAGTAGAACGATCCGATATTGAGAAAATTGCCACCCTGGCAAGAATTCGTATCGACGAAAAAGAAGTCCCCGAGGTGGTCAACCGCCTCAATGACATCCTCGGAATGGTTGATAAAATGCAATCGATTGATACATCAGGCGTTGAACCCATGGCCAACCCTCTCGATGCCAGCCAACGACTACGTGCCGATACGGTAAGCGAAAATAACCAGCGAGACCGATTTCAGGACATTGCCCCCAACGCTGAAAACGGCCTATACCTGGTTCCAAAAGTAATCGAATAATCACGAGACCGATGAGCTACCTTTCCACTTGCTGTAGCCATCATATACCGCTAGTTACACCCAGTAATTAAATCAACAGGAATACCATTCCATGCATAACAAATCCCTGACCGAACTGAGTAATGGTCTGGCTACCAATGAATTCTCAAGCGTTGAACTCACACAACATTATTTAGACAGAATCCACAGACTGGACAAGGTTTATAATAGCTTCATCACGGTCACAGCTGAATTGGCGATAACCCAGGCAAAAGCAGCAGACAAGCGAATAAGCGATGGACAGCAAAGCCCACTGTGCGGCATACCTCTTGCGCACAAAGATATTTTTTGCACGGAAGGCGTGAAAACAAGCTGTGGCTCGAAAATGCTAGACAACTTCGTTCCGCCCTACAACGCAACCGTGATTGAGAATTTCAACGCGGCTGGCGCGGTTACCCTTGGCAAAACTAATATGGACGAATTCGCCATGGGATCCTCAAACGAAAGCAGCTTTTATGGTGCTGTTAAAAACCCCTGGGATATCAACTGTGTACCTGGCGGATCATCGGGAGGAAGCGCAGCCGCCGTCGCCGCTCAGCTGACTCCGGCAGCAACCGGTACCGATACCGGGGGATCTATACGACAACCGGCAGCACTATGCGGTATCACTGGATTAAAACCTACCTACGGCCGCGTTTCACGTTACGGCATGATTGCGTTTGCCTCTAGCCTCGACCAGGGGGGACCGATGACCCGCTCGGCGGAAGACGCGGCCTTGCTGCTCGATGTAATGGCCGGGTTTGATGAGAAAGATTCTACCAGCATGGTCAAAGATGTTCCCGACTATAAAAGCACACTCAACGATAAGCTCGATGGGTTAACCATTGGCCTCCCAAAAGAATTCTTGGGTGACGGCCTTGCTCCCGAAATTGAAAAAGCTGTCGAAATCGCCATAAAGGAATATGAGGCACTAGGTGCGACGCTAAAAGAGATTTCCCTGCCGAATACAGAATTAGCGATTCCCTGCTACTACATCATCGCCCCTTCTGAAGCATCGGCTAACCTCTCGCGCTTTGACGGTGTTCGTTACGGCCATCGATGTGAAAATCCAAAAGATCTATTTGATCTTTACACGCGGACTCGCGAAGAGGGTTTTGGAGACGAAGTAAAAAGACGTATTTTGGTGGGAAGTTATGCTTTATCCGCTGGCTTCTATGATGCCTATTACAAAAAAGCCCAGCAGATCCGTCGCCTGATAAAAAATGATTTTGTTGAAGCATTTAAAAACGTCGACGTAATTATGGGTCCGACCGTACCCAACCCTGCTTTTAAACTCGGAGAAAAATCCAACGACCCTGTCTCCATGTATCTCGAAGACATATATACCATATCAACAAACCTTGCGGGATTACCGGGCATGTCGATTCCCGCTGGTTTTACCGCTCAAAAACCCGCCGGTTTACAGCTTATCGGCGATTATTTTTCCGAGGGGAAACTCCTCAACATTGCTCATCGTTTTCAACAAGCTACTGACTGGCACAAGCAATGCCCCCCGGAACCATCTATGCAAAAGCCGTCAACCGGCCAGGAGGGCTAAATAATGGAATGGGAAACAGTCATAGGTCTTGAAATCCACGTCCAACTGGCGACAAAAAGTAAAATTTTTTCGACGAGTAAGACAACGTTTGGCGCCGAAGCCAATACACAGGCTAATGCGGTCGACCTGGCAATGCCTGGCACCTTACCCGTGCTTAATGAACAGGCATTACGTTACGCAATTATGTTTGGATTGGCGATCAACTCCCCCATCAATAAACGCTCAATTTTCGACCGTAAAAACTACTTCTATCCCGACCTTCCTAAGGGTTATCAAACAACGCAAATGGACGAGCCAATCGTCGGAGCTGGGGTCGTTGAAATCCAATTAAAAAATGGCGAATATAAGGACATTCGCATTCACCATGCACATCTCGAAGAAGATGCAGGAAAATCTTTGCACGAAGGGCTGGGAGTCATGAATCATGGATTTTCAGGTATTGACTTAAATCGCGCCGGCACTCCGTTAATCGAAATAGTCTCGGAACCTGACATGAGAAACTCGGAGGAGGCGGTCGCTTTCGCGAGGAAAATTCACGCCATCGTAACCTCTCTGGGAATTTCTGATGGCGAAATGTCACAGGGATCAATGCGTTTTGACGTAAACGTTTCTGTTCGATTAAAAGGTCAAAAAGAATACGGAACGCGTACAGAAACAAAAAACCTGAATTCCTTTAAATTCATGGAGGAAGCCATTGCTCTGGAAGTAGAGCGCCAAATCGACATATTGGAAGATGGCGGGAATATAGCTCAGGAAACCCGCCTCTACAATGCGGACAATAAGACTGCACGATCAATGCGTAGTAAGGAAGAAGCGAACGATTATCGCTATTTTCCTTGCCCCGACCTATTGCCCGTAGAAATAGATGAGAGTTACCTCAAAGCGATTGCAGCTGAGCTGCCTGAACTGCCCGATGCTCGGCAAGCCAGATTTATAGCTACCTACGGCCTATCAGATTACGACGCCAGCAGCCTTAGCGGTGACAGGCATGTAGCCGCCTTCTTTGAGTCAGCAACCAATACCTGCGACGATGCAAAGCTCGTCGCAAATTGGATAAATGGCGACATTTCGGCCAAAATTAACGCCGCCGATAGCAAGATAAGCAACATTACTCAAAGCCCTGTTAGCGCAGAAGATTTAGCTGGATTGATCAATAGAATTAAAGACAACACCATATCGGGAAAAATCGCCAAACAGGTTTTTGACTGTATGTGGAACGAGGAAGGCGACGCAGATAAGGTTATAGCGGCAAAAGGCTTGAAACAGGTCTCCGATAGCGGAGCCCTCGATGTCCTAGTCGCCGATGTTGTTGCAAGCAACCCCGAACAAGTCGATAATTATCGTAAATCAGAACCTGACAAACGTAAAAAAATGATAGGCTTTTTTGTTGGTCAAATTATGAAAGCGTCAAAGGGGCAAGCAAATCCGGGCTTGGTTAACAGCTTATTACTTAAGAAATTAGATGAGTAATTCGTTCCTTTTCGTTTTTTAAAACGAAACATACAGCAATATTATCGATTAAAATATACAGCGTAAAAGGTAGACTCATGGCACTTAAGAAAGATAAAGAAAAAGTACTAGACGAGGTTTGGACCACCGACCGAGTTAAAGACTTTCTGGAAATAAAAACGGTAGAAAACGTCGAAAAGGATTTTCACGTGTTGATGAAAGCTTATCAGTCGATGCGCTTGGAGAATTTCGAAGAGTTTGTCGGATTTTTCTGCGTAGAAAAACGCGATATAAATTCAACGAACCCGGATGGTGAGACAGTTCTAGCGATAATAAAACAACACCGCAATTCAACGGATTATCGCACTATATTGGAAGCTAACGGCGCCAAATGAGCTGACTGAACTTAAGTGTGCTAAACATAAAGCTTGAGTGACTAAAACCCTCTCAAGCTTTACCAACGACCCTCAAATAAACGGCTCGACCCGACCTCGATTGATTTTCTCTCTGTTTTCCTGTTTTTTCTTTTCACTCTTCTTCAAAAGCACGTAAACAGCACCAATACCTCCGTGGTGTTGTTGCGCACTACAGTATGCCTGAACCTCTTCCATATCCGGCAACCACCTATGGACGTAACTCTTTAAAATAACGGCTTCAGAAAGACCATGACTACCCTTTCCGTGAATAATAATCAGCGACCGCACGTCGTAAGCCATCGCTGTTTTTATGAATCCATAAACTTCTTGGCGCGCATTTTCGACACTCATCCGATGTAAATCGAGCCTTGCATCTTGAGGATATTTACCTTGCTTAAGCTTTCGAAATACACCGTTTTGAACACCGGGGCGCTTAAACTCTAAGGTATAATAGGGATCCAATAGATCGACATGATCGCTATCCAAGTGGTTTTTGTCTTTTTCGATTTCCAGAGTTGCATTTTTGCGCCGTGCCTGTGAGATTAAATCACTTGGATTATCCCGCTTTTTACTAATCCGCTTTTCCACCTGGATAGGCTCAATATCGCCCATTTCCTGTAAAAAAAGATCATTTTCGTCTGTGCTTGCTGTCATGGGTTAACACTATCCGGGTAACCGAAATTAAGGACTTACAATACTTATCGCTATAAATACAGTCAATGCGTACACTGAAAATCCTTCTCTTAAATTCGACGAATTGCCATTAATATCGCTTTCTAACAGTAAGAGCGCGACCTTACTGCCGAACGGTCAGGACCTCAAGAATCAAAATCCAGTCTGTAGTGAGATTAAAAGCATTGATTATCAGGCCCGTAAATGGTGCTAATGAGTATTCCGCGCATCGGTATATTTCGAACTCGTTCTTTGAAATAAAACGACTCTAGCTTCTTAATCGTGCCCCACGGCGTTAGTCAGTTCACAACATACTCTAGCGACGTTAATGTTTGCAGGTCTATTAAGTCTACTAAAAGCTACCATTATCAATACTTTACACTCTAAATCCATCATAATGGTCTACAGTTGTATTAGTGCATATACACCACAAAAACCTCATACTATGAAATGGCGCCCAGACGTCAAATAGAGAACGTCTTTAATGGAATTACTGAACACCTGTCGTGATAATGCTCATAAATACTATATTGATTTATTGGTATCCAATGAAGAAACGTTATCGCAGGCACTTTTCGATTATGCAGAAAGATGTACCAACAGTGAAGATCAGGGACGATATTTCGATGCAGTAAAGCTCTTAAAGAAAAATAGTAAGAACATGCACTCTGCTTTCCAAAAACGACTAACCGCTGATTTCCAAGCTTTCGCTGACAACAAACTCGTGGGTCGCAGCGTCAATGAGAGGATTGACCCGAGTAATTTATCCCTTGTAAACAGGGATGAGCTCGAAGACGAACTCGCTATTTCAGTCATTATTTCCAAGTCAAACAGTTTAAATTCCGAACATTTATGGAAATTAAATCGTCGCCTGGCAGTTCTTAGGGGAGGCAAACAAATCACCGATGAAACAAATCCATTTGGACCCGCGTTGATCTGCGAAGCTATTCAGATCGCCATCACGCAGCTGTCATTGGAAAGCAAACCGAAGATTTTTGTTTACAAACAATTGGGACAAGCTCTTATCCCCTGCTTTGAGAAAATACTGACCAGGTTAAATGAAGACCTAAAAGACAATGCCATATTACCCAATTTAAGATTTACTGTTTCCCGAGCAGCGCTAAAAGAGAAACAACATCCAACAAATGATTCGCATATTGATCAGGAGCCCAATGATTCAATCACTGAAACTTCAGTCAGTATCGCCCACCAACACGAATTATATAACTCAATCCGACAGCTTCAGCTGCAACAGACAGGGACGAGAACTCAAACGGCTGGAGGCATCGATTTCGCAAATGTTACTGCCGATGGTAGTGGTGGCGCCGACAGTTTTTCTGCTTTAGATTACGCCTTAGCGCTCAGCGTCATTCAACAGTCAAAGGCGTTTACCTCCGCGGCAGCTCTGAACAGGCCATTGCAGGCCGATTCAGTTGAAGACAAACTCTTTACGCAATTAGGCCAGCAGGCCAATAAAAACGCACGACATAAAATCACCAACGACGATGCCAACACCGTAGACTTCGTCGGCATGATTTTCCGGTTTATGCTCGATGATGAAAAATTGAATGATGCAGTGAAGTCCATGCTCAGCCATCTACACACGCCGTACTTAAAGCTAGCACTCATGGACAAGAATTTTCTGGACAATAACGATCACCCAGCTCGTCAATTATTAAACTCTATGACCGCCGTCAGTATTCGCTGGGTCAAAGACGATAAAGATCGTAAAGTGTTGCCAAAAATAAAGTCTACCATTAAGGCCATTTTGGAGGACTTTGTCGACGATCAAAGTATTTTTGGCATACTTTTAGAAGACTTCCTCGTTTTCAATGAAAATCTTGAAAAACGCGCGAAAATGGTTGAAAAACGCAATACCGAATCGCAACAAGGTTTGGAGCGCCTCGAAATATCGAAACAGCGCGCAGCGAGTGAAATGACCAATAGACTCGAACAATCTAACATTCCCACCAATATAGGCAATCTATTAGAAAAAACGTGGGCAGACTTTTTGTCCTTTAATTTGCTGCGCCACGGAGACAACAGTCAAGCGTGGGAGTCAGCACTCAAAGTGGTCGACGGGGTCGTGTGGAGCGTGCGCCCTAGCAAAGCCGCTGGCAGTAAAATCGATTTTCAACGGCGCCAATTCGCACTGGAAAAAACTGTTTCGGAAGGACTAAAAACCATCGGTTATGACAAAGATGCTTCTGCAACCCTGTTAAACTCTCTTAGAGAAGCTCATGAACTGGCATACCACGAAGCAGAAAAAAATAAACTGGAAGGCGCCCGTCACACGATCAAAAATGTTCCAGATGAACACATTGAAGACAGCAAAAAATCTGTCAGTAGCAAGGAAGCCATTTCGCCAAAAGAACCAGCTACAATGGATATCCTGTTGACCGAAGACCAACGAGCGATGATAAACAAATTACAAGAAATTGCCTTCGGTACATGGTTCGAATTTCAAAATGGAGAAAATCCATATCACTTAAAACTTGCCTGGTATAGCCGCGTTACCTCTCATTACATGTTCGTCGATAGAGACGGCATTAAACAAGCTGTCAAAACGCAAATTGATTTGGCAAAAAAATTGGCAGCAGGGGAAGCACAAATAGTGATCCCAAATAATAAATCATTTATGGAACGAGCCTTCGAAGCGGTTTTCGAAAAACTAAATCTAGGTGTAAAAAACTAGTTTTTCGACGATTAGACTATATGATTTTTGAGAACAGACAAACTTGCGAATCGGTTTCGGCCATGGAGCCACTAGCTTTCCAACCGCGACAGCAAGTGATTTTTCGATGAAAAAGTACGCCACGAGACAACCGCTTTATAAAAAACCAGACAAAGCTCTACACCAAAATGGAAAAACTATAAAAGAGGCTTGTTGCGAATACTTGTGATTGTTTGCTCTAGAATTTTGTAGACTTCAGCCACTTTAACTTTACTACCCACCTCAACTTTACGAGATATCTGCGTTGTCGGAAAGATAAAGTCTTTCTTGAAATCCGGTAATTGTAAAGCTCTCGACCGACCCAATGCGTCCACATAAACTACCCAATTTAGGCCCCGTTCCGATTTAAGTAACGACCCCAGAATGATACCCATAGCCTGCAAATACTTGACATCGGAACTTCGAACAATGTCATCATCAAGCAGTCGTTGCATCACGGCTATATCATTTTCTTTTTGACCGTTTATATAACGTCCGAAATTTCTTCGCGCCAAATCATCTATGCTCGCTATCTGGTCCGCCATATATTGCTTGTCAATCGAAGACAAAGGCCTCGATTTCCATTTGTCTGCCGCGGATGAAAGAGGCGACCCAAGAATAATTGCTAGAACCCATAGAAAACCAATTTTTCGCATTTGACACTACCCTTTAATCCAAATAGACAAACATCAACCACTTTCCGTAAAAACTAGGACAAGTGTAATTCAACATTGTTCTTTGACAAATAGATAATACCCATCGATATCCATAATTTCTTGTAATGTCGCTTGAGCTTATGCGCAGTGGTCAGTACCATTGCGCATTCCATCCTATATGCCAATATCGCGGAGAATTTAATGATTACGGGCAGTATGGTTGCGCTAGTAACCCCAATGACAGATAAAAACGAGATTGATTGGCCAGCATTAAAAAAATTGGTTGATTTTCATCTGCAGGAAGGAACGCACGCAATTGTGGCAGTAGGTACGACGGGAGAATCAGCCACGCTTTCCGTCAGCGAGCATTGTATGGTGATCAAACACGTCGTCGACCAGGTCAATGGCCGAATACAGGTCATTGCGGGCACGGGTGCAAACAGCCCGCATGAGGCGATCGAACTCACTGAGGCCGCACGAATTGCCGGTGTAGACGCCTGTTTATTGGTGACTCCTTACTACAATAAACCAACGCAGGAAGGCCTGTTTCTGTTTCACAAACTCATCGCAAGTTCCGTATCAATCCCTCAAATATTGTATAACGTACCAGGCAGAACAGCCTGTGATATGAGCAATCAAACCGTAGATCGACTCGCCAGTATTGATGGCATTATCGGCATTAAGGACGCGACTGGCGATATTCAACGCGGCAGGGAACTTATTGCCCTCTGCGAGGATCGAATCGCTATCTATTCGGGAGACGACCCGACAGCAGCGGAGCTGATTTTAGCAGGCGCTAAAGGCGATATTTCTGTGACCGCTAATATTGCTCCTCACTTAATGTCATCGATGTGCGAGGCTGCTCTCGCGGGTGATGTAAGTAAAACCAAGCAACTGAACGAACAACTAATGCCATTACATGACAATCTATTTTTAGAATCGAATCCAATTCCCGTTAAATGGGCATTACACAAAATGGGATACATCGCCGAAGGCATCCGCTTACCGCTTACTACATTAAGCGACACCTATAAACCAACTCTTATGCAAGCAATGCAACGCAGCGGTATTATTTAGTTTACAATACCCGCCGCTCAAACAAATGACTAAGATACTATTCCTTGTGGAATCATAAATGAAAATACAATCTTTATTTCCGGCACTCAAACTAGCCTCTATCCTTATCGTGATTCAGGGTGTCGCTGCCTGCAGCTGGCTTTTCGGTGACGACGGTACGTTCCGAGACCGCGGCAACGACTATCGCCAAGCATCGCTGGAAAAAAAGCTATCTTTACCCACTGGCATAGATAGCGACGCTATTTATGACAGCTATGCTATTCCTCCCATCAATGATAACACCTCATTGGACAAAGAATTTGAAGTTCCCCGTCCAGAACCGCTGTCGGAAGACGTCGGCCGCGAAACGGTCAGGATCAGCAAATTAGCAAACGACCGCTGGATATTGGTAAACGGATCACCCGGTCACGTTTGGCCGCGCCTGAGAGGATTCTTAAGCCTCAATCAGCTCTCCGTACAACGTGTCGACGCAGCCAACGGCATTCTCGAAACCGAGTGGATTCAACCAGCTATCGAAGGTGTTCCGAAAGAACGCTACCAATTGCGCATCGAACAGGGCGTGCAACGCGACACAAGTGAAGTCTATGTATTACAAGCTGACATAGGTTCAGGCGCCGACAACTGGCCAAAGAACTCTTCGAACGACGAACGAGAAGAGCTTATTACCACTGAACTGGCGCAGTACCTTGCCAATAGCACCAACGCGGCCGCTGTATCCATGCTGGCCCAGCAGACTATTAACTCCTCCGGAAGAGTGAACATTACGGAGAATGCCAACAAGGAACCGTCAATAAACCTGCAGCTGCCATTTCCGCGAGCCTGGGCATCTTTAAGAAGCGCTTTAGATAAAGCAGGGTATGTCATCGATGATCTCGACCGCAGTAAGCACTACTATTTCGTCAGCTATTCAGAACAACAGGCGAATGACGAAGAACCCGGGTTTTTTGCGTCGCTTTTCTCCAGTGATGAAAAAGGCAGTAATGATAAAGCCAGCGATGCCATCGATTATTTGATCAGCGTAAAAGAACTAACCGACAAAAGTGTCGAAGTCACCATCAAAAGACAAGATGATTACCAGATGGAGAAACCGGAAACCGAGCATTTATTAAAACTGATTAAACGCCATATTTCCTGATTCATCATGACATTGCACTTTTCATCTCTCGGAAGCGGCAGCAAAGGTAACGCGACGCTGGTAAAATCAGCGAATAGCCTACTGATGATTGATTGCGGATTTACCATCAAGGAGACTATTCGCAGGCTAGCCGTTTTAGGACATCAACCCGACGATATCACCGCAATACTGGTAACCCATGAGCACAGCGACCACATAAAAGGCGTCGGCCCTTTTGCCCGTAAATTTAATTTACCGGTCTACCTGACACACGGTAGCAAGCAATACGATGGCGTAAGCAAATTGTCTTCAGCTAATATCATCAATTGTCATAAAGCGTTTGAAATCGATGATATAGAAATAATGCCGGTTGCAGTACCGCACGATGCCAGGGAGCCTTGCCAATTTGTCTTCAAATCTGCGAATAAAACCCTGGGGATTCTGACCGATGTGGGAAATATCACCCCCTTCGTTATCGATCGCTACAAACAATGCGATGCACTCATGCTGGAGTGTAATCACGACCCAAAAATGCTATCCATGGGTCCTTATCCTCCGTCCTTGAAGTTAAGAGTCGGAGGGCAGTGGGGACACTTAAGCAATCATCAAGCAGCTAATCTATTGCGAAATATTGAGCATCAGCGCATTCAACACTTAGTTATTTCACATATCAGCGAAAAGAATAACACTGAAAAATTAGCCAAAGAAGCTATATGCGAGGTCTACGGTAATAACCGTTCGATCATTCTTGCGGACCAGGAAGAGGGGGTTAACTGGCTCGAGGTCTGTTGATTCCGCCATTAACGATCACTTAAAACTAGCTCCGGCAACGGAAATCTAATCTATCAAGCCGTAACTATCACGCAAAATTCCAACTATTTCTTTTCTGGGATTATCGCTAAGCTCCAGCTTTTCTCCGGTTATCTTTTCAGCGATGTTTATATAGGTTTCAGAAACATTCATCATCACTGAATCTGGCAGCGCATTGTCTCGAGCCAAAGCATTACGTTCTTCCATGCGGTTTTTGTTCAGCAGAATATCGGGATCGGGAAAAAAGTTGAGTAATAACTGACGAAAACCTTCTTTAGAGTTCTCAATAATATTCCCCTCTTTATACGCTGATGCATCCCATATCCGTGACGAATCGGGCGTACCAACCTCATCCATATAAATCAATTTTTCATTTCCGTTTTTGTCACGAACATAGCCAAACTCAAATTTTGTATCGACAAATATTTGGTCTAGTTTTTCAAGCTCGCTGCTAATGACATTAAAACCATCAGAAAGTAATCGCTCGTACTCAAAAATATCGGCTTCGTTCCGAAACTTAAAGGCGTCAATATTATTCACCAAATTTTCGCGGGTAACATTAACGTCATCCACTTCAGGTACGCCGGGAATACCGGTTAAGATACCTTTCGTCGAGGGCGTGATTAATAAGTTCGGAAGGCGTTGGTCTTTTTCCAAATGATCCTCAATTTCAATACCACAAAATTCCCGTTCTCCTTTTTCATAGGATCGCCACATCGAACCCGTTATATACTGGCGGGCGATGGCTTCGATCATTACCGGCCTGGCTTTTTGCACTATCCATACAAAAGGATGCGGAATGTCTAGAATATGGCTATCAGCCAGCTTGTGTTCGCGAAATAATTTAAACCAATGGCTGGAAATAGCATTTAGTGCCGCCCCTTTACCGGGCACACCATCCATTCCACCTTCGCTATGCCAAATACACTCAAAGGCAGATATTCGATCACTGATAATCATAATCGCCAGAGGCGAATCTATCGCCACATCGTAACCTTTTTCTTCAATCAGGCGGCGACTGTCAGCTTCCGTCAGCCAATAGACAGAGCGTACTTTACCGCTATGCACTGGGCTTTCAGTACGAATCGGAAAATCGTTGTTTACAGCCAGTACTTTTTCAGCAAGACTCATTATCAAATACCTAGGTTGAAATTACTTTGCCAATCGAAAAACCATTTAGTCATAATGGAGACCGCAAATCAAAGCGGGATTCTACCAGATCTATTTTTGCGTGCCACCCGATATAATGATCAAATGGCCTCCTTATTGTGAAATTGCTTGTTACAAAGGCAAAAATACACAATCGTCAGTACACTCACCAATACTTGTTGGCAACTTTACGATTGCTACGCAGTGAAGCCTTGTCGTGCGGCTAGCCTATCATCGCTCATCGAACCGTCGAGCAAATGGAATTAAACCGCTATCAACGCCCGTTTTTGAACACGACAATTATGTCGAAATGGCCGTTGAACCCGGTTTTTAAATCCATCCACTAATCTCCAGATATTAGTTTTCAGGCAATGGTTTTCGAACGGGTGTTTTCGGACAATATTTTCCGGGCAATGCGTACCAGTGCGAGCTACTAAGAGCTGGACGGGCCTAAAACAAATGCTGCGGAGCGATAGCTCTTTGGCGCGAGTAACGATCAAAAAAATAGAGCTGCGTGGCGCATTGAAAAGACTACACAACCCATCAAGAAAAATATGTTCTTTTCCCTAATTAGTGCGTATCCAGAAATGGGGCTTTGCGAGCGAAGCACGGCAATCTCATGGTGGAGAGTGTACATAATTACCAGCATTGGTGCGGCCTGCAGGAGATTGCCGCGTCGCTACGCTTCTCGCAATGACACTATTTCTGGATGGGCACTAATTAATAACGAATGCGTTTGTTACGAAGATCCGGATCTCTTGAAAAAAACAATTCCAACTCAAGATTAACCTGAAAAGATGCGCTAAAACTCTCTTCGCGAGGAAAGGTCACCTCTGGAGTTACATTGAAATACAACCAGTCTTTATAAAGACGATGTTGCCACTTGGACCGAATCCAATAGTTACTGACACGAAGCGTGGGATTACTGTTGGCACTCACACCCACTTGATATTCTAAAGCATTATTACGATTAATCCGCTGATTCACCGATACTCCCTGAACCCACTCCCAGTTATTTTCGCTATCCAAATACTGCCCGGCCAGACTAAGGTGAAGTAGTCGGTCGTTATCGAGTGGTCGATATAAGTCAATTTCGCTATCTGCCCCCCAACTTTTAGAATCGTAATAAAAAAATGTTTCTCGAAAACGCGAACTCCAGTTTTCGTTGAATTTATAGTAACGCGAGAATCGAGCTCTTCCATACGGATCTAGGGCAGATCTCAATCTGACTCCAGCCCCCAGATTCATTTTCCAATTATTTAACAACAGCTCTTCTAAAGCCAATCCAACGGCTGCATTCTCACTCTTCTTGTCGGAAATGTCGGTTCCTATACCAATATCGCGCTGCTTATCCTCGAGAGAATCAAAATCATCAGGATCCGTATCAAAAACCAACTTCAGTTTTCTTTTACTACTTGGCAAGTCTATTTTCGCACTTACTCGGGCTTCGGAATCATGTCTTCCTGATTCACCCAGCCGCTCAACTATCCGTAAACGGACATAACTGTCATTACGTTCCAGCTCATCAAAGCTGTCTCGGGCAATATATCGGTCAATACTCACGGCTGTATTCTGCACCGCCTGCGACACAATGTCCTGCGTGTTTAACAGCCACCCGCCTCCTATCTCTAACCAGCCCTTTTCATTTTCATTCAGCTCTATCGCAACGTCATCATTTTTATTGAGATCAGAAGGTTTATTGAGATCAGCAGGCGAACTTTCTGAGCTTTGCGAAAACACATCATCTGATTCCTGTTTCGACTCATTTGCACTCGCGGGAAAAGTGAAGAAAATAATCATGGGAAGTATCAACGATGGCGTAAACTTCCAGAAAGGCCGAAAAAGAACGGCAGACAGCCTCTCGAACTCATTTCCACAAACACGCGGCCACCTTATCCTTTTAGCTAATAGCTCAAAAATATAAAGCCTAGAACGCTTAATCATAAGAAGTTAAAGCCCTATCCATAAAAACTTACACCCTGGAAATTCGACATTCTGTTTGCTGTTAAATTCGATCAGAAGACTTTAGAAAGTAACTTAAGCCAATCACGACTTCAATAGCCCACCTACTAAAAACTGGCATACAGTGGCTATTTTTGCAAGCTCAATACAAAGAAAGCCCTTCCTTTGCTGCTTACTCAAAACGTCTCCTTAGCACATGTCATAGACCGCCCAATGGTTCGCATCAAGACAGATGGTTGACGTATCGAAACTCCGTCAATACAAAGGGCTCTAATCAGCATCTAAAAACGCGCCTTTTTTGTTATTGCATCACTACAACGAAAGAAAATACGACCAACCACGATCCCCATTAAAACCTATTGATAACTGTGATTTCAGACCTATCGCATTCGAATGCTATTCGCTCAATTCAAAAAAGAACACGCTCGCGAGCGCGTATCCAGAAACAGACATTTTTCAAGGATGCCTTGGGATAGACACTATTTGGAAGTGGCTGTAAGAGGAAGGAATCTAACTAAACTACTGTTGACGAATCACAATTATGCTGGTGATCGAAATTTTTTAAATCATGACTCATGCTGACATAACGTACACTGTTGCGCCCTTCCGCCTTCGAACGGTAAACGCCTCTGTCTGAACATTCCACTAAAATTTTTGCCATCTCCTGTTCAGTACAATCAGCAACAACATTCGCAGGATCCCAACAACTGACGCCGATTGACAATGTAATACTGACCTGTAAACCCAACTCGTCAACATCTGAATCATTATCAATCATCAACTCACTAACCTGCAGACGAATTCGCTCGGAAATTTCCAAGGCTAACGGTTTATCACAATTTGGCAATACCAACGCAAACTCCTCGCCTCCATACCGACAAACATGATCGGTTTTTCTCAACAATTCGTTCATAAATTGGGCGACTACATTGAGGACCTTATCTCCCATTGGATGGCCGTAAGTATCATTTATTTGTTTGAAGTGATCCAAATCAACAAATAATAAACTTAGCGGATCTTTACTTCTTGCAGCACGGGATATCTCTTCATCAAGCGCTTGATGAAAAGCCCGCCTGTTTTTCACTTGCGTGAGTACATCATATAAACTCAAGCGGTGAAGCCGCTCATGGTTAACAACATTCTCTAAACACGCGGCCACAATTGACGCTAAATGCGCAATAAAATCTGTTGACTTATCCGCGGTAAATCGTTTTTCCCCACCCGAACCAAAATGCAGACTACCGACTAAAATTCCGTGTCTTACGAGCGGTAACATTGCGGCAGAATGGATTTTTGAGCCGTTAAATATTGAGAGTTTCCCGATATCAGGTTTCGAGATTAATTTGACTTTCTTTTCATCCAAATACAAGTCATCAATATCATTCGATCGATTTAACAGACGAAGTATGCCGGGATAAGAAAGATCTTCAGGTAACAGTTCAGTTAAAGTATTTTGAGGGTCAAAAAGCCAGAGTTCAACACAGTCAAGCTGAAAATAATTGAGACTGTCGACGAGAAGCGCCTCGAGTAGGGATTCAAACTCTACCAAGTCTAACAGTTTCAGTTCGAATTGCTGGTATCGTCTTAGAATATGCTCATTTTGAAGTGCTTTTTCGTACAGACCATTGATCGTATCGGCTTGGTTCACTAAACGCTGAAGCTCTTTAACTTCTCGTTTTTCTTCCTGTCTTACGATACGGCGCACA
This sequence comes from uncultured Cellvibrionales bacterium, assembly GCA_913019905.1. Taxonomy (GTDB): domain Bacteria; phylum Pseudomonadota; class Gammaproteobacteria; order Pseudomonadales; family Dasaniaceae; genus Oceanicoccus. Next base: position 18,083 of record CAJVZD010000024.1, on the reverse strand, counting down.
AACTATCTCCAATGTGGGCTTCAATGCCGCGATGAAATGAACTTCCGCAATCATAAAGACTAACGTCTTACAGCACCAGCCTCATATGTAACGTAGAAGATAACTGCGTCTAATATTTCAATAAAAGATCGACTTACTCTCTTAGTGTCGCGAGTATTTCACCCAGAGTTTTTCCCTTGCCACGATGACGTCGCAACACTTCTAACAACTGTTCTTGCGAACCGAAATTATTGACATTAAATTCGTGCGCACGATAGACGCTAGGCGCCGAGACCGATACGGGTGTGGGTACGGATAATTCGGTTTCTTCATGATGATTTTTTATTGAGTCTTTGTGTGGGGGCACGATTGCCTGCGTTTCGAACAGTTCTTCTACTAGCGGGATTTCCGCCATCGATATTTTTGCGGTCGATGCCGATTTATTCGAAAGCCCTGCACTATACGTATTATCGATGGCGAGTTTTGGCACCCTGCCAAATATTCTTCCTTTGTCCGAGCCAATGCAGTCAGTGCTATGCGACCTAGCATTTTCTTCAGTTTGTTTTTCGTTAATATTTCCAACTACGGGAAGATTGTGCTCATCACTAGTAAAGGTATCGAGCTCGACCCACGGTTTTACTTGCGCGGCGATTTTGCGTAATAAAGAATGATCTCTCGTCGACGATGCCACCAAAGCCTCTATAAGCTCCAATAGATCCACGGGCTCCTGATCGTAACGCCGAACATAACTCGTCAACGCATCCTGGATAGTCGATTTCACACGTAAAGGGTCAGATTGTCCTTGCTCAATCAATAAAAGTAGTCGCGACCGTAACTCCGAAAGATAATCCCCACTTACTTCTTCTGACAACTTACTGCCGGCTTCTATCTTTACCGGCTCTTCTTCCAGACGCTTTCGTTTGAATCGACGATTCCAGTAGGCACTGAACGATGAAGGAACAGTTGTAACAGTTGCCGGGTTTTGTAATTTTTGAGCTAGTTGTAAGAAACTCCGGCTGGAGGGGCTATTTTCTTTATACAGTACCACGGGGTTTTGTGCGAGAACCGCGGCCTGCATCGTTTCATCTCTAGGAATAAACCCCACCGATTCAACCTCGACGCCTATATATTTTTTGACTGCAGAGTAAAAGCGCCGAAACACTTCTTTGTGTTCATTTTCATCCCTGCACATGTTGACGAGCACTTGAAAAGAAACCTTTCCTCGCCGACGTTTCAATAACTTAACCATTGAAAAAGCGTCTGTTAAAGACGTCGGTTCGGGAGTAATCACAATTAACGCACACTGCGAAGCACAGACAAAATCTAGCGTGCTACTTGCTATCCCTGCCGCGGTATCGATCAGCAGAAAGTCAAACTCACCTTCAATTCTTGTGAGTTCCTGGGTCAGCCGCAACTGCTGGCGTGGATGGAGCGTGACACATTCACTAATACCGTTGGCCCCAGGTATGATTTTCACACCGTGAGGCCCCTCCAACATTATGTCTTCTATCTTCTTGGCACTAAATAACACATGTTCAAGCCCATATTTTGGAACCAGACCCAGTAAGATATTAGCGTTTGCGAGTCCGGTATCTGCGTCGAGCACGCAGACACGAGCCCCTCCCTTTGCGAGAGAAATAGCCAAGTTAACAGTAACACTCGATTTACCCACACCGCCTTTACCACTACTAATGGCAATCACTCGCGGCAAGCGTTTCTTAGCAGCCTTTTTTATCTGGGCATTTCTTAACAGCGCCAATCTCCCGAAAATGACGTGCAAACCAAATCGCATCGCCGTAAATTTTTTACCTCATTATTCTAGTAACTGCCTTCATTTTAAGCAATTAGTAGTCTTATTCACAGCCCTTAGCTATACTCCTACCCATTGAAAAGTAAACGACTCAGGCTTACAGCGCCACTGCGCGAGAAGTAAACTGACATCATTCATCATGTTGTCTTAACTAACGGGTTGACACGATAACAAGAAAGGCTCCAGCGTGGTAACAAAAGTTGCAGTAGATCGAATGCCTAGTTTACCTCAGGTATTGATTGAAATTCTCGATGCAATAGGCAGCGATCAAGCCGATTTTCAAAGTATCGCAAAAACCATACGCCACGAAACCGCCGTGACGGCCAAGCTGATTTCCGCCGCAAACTCGAGCTATTTCGGTAGTACCAAGCAGTGTGACAGCATCGAGCGTGCTCTGTTATTCCTGGGCACTGATGCAGTTAAGACTATCGTCATAACGACATCAATCAAACAGTTCTTTAGCAATTTCAATCAAGACCATGCCCAGTTTTTAAAGTCTTTTTGGCGCAGATCGTTAATCAGCGCAAACGTCGCCAAAGTCCTCGCAACATTGACCAGTTATACATCGCCGGACGAAGCTTACCTCTGTGGTTTATTGATGGATGTCGGACAACTGATATTACTCACCGATAACGAAGAACAATACCTGTCTATTGTCGGAAATTCGAAAACAGACGATCAATTATTAGATGAAGAAGACGCATTCTTTTCAACGACACACTGTGAACTCGCTGGAGACTTAATCGAAAGCTGGAATATTGCCGGTTTTATGAGTGATGCCTGCAGATATCATCATGAAACCGCCGATTCTATACTCGACGCTCACCATCTGGTAAAAATCATCAATTTGACCAGCCTTTTAAGCGCTAAACCCGACATTGATGACCACACACTGGAAGCTGCTAATACACTTTTTGGGCTTAACGAAGCACTGACACGCGAATTGCTGACCCGCATCGGCAATGATGCTGATAATATGGCAAATGCTCTCGGCATAAACATTAGCAATGATAGTGATTACGGTGAAGCAAACTCGCAATTAGGCGAGAAAATTGGAGCAATCGCCGAACTCGCTCAAGTTAGCTCAGACCTATGGCGAGCTAACAGCCAAGAAGCCTTACAAAACGCCATAGACCGAGCACTTTTTCTGACTTTTGGTGTTACCGACAATATGTTGTTTGTCTACGACCCTGAGCTTAATATCCTGACCGGCCAGGCTAACGCGGAACAGGATGAACAAAAACCTATTTTCACAGTTCCTGCCGAACCCGGCCGCAGTATGATCAGCGATACTCTTTTGTCGAGAAAGTCCTTGAGTAGCGAGAAGGTCGATGGCACTCTCAAAATAATTGACAAGCAATTGCTGCGCTATCTTAATGGCAGCACTCTTGCCTGTTGGCCACTGGTATCCAAACACGACCCTAACGCCATTTTGGGCGTTCTTGTACTAGGGGCGAATCCTGAAAACGGAAAATTACTCCATAACAAAGCCAATTTGCTCACAGCGTTATGCAGTGAGATAGCAGAAGCTATTCGTAAAAACTTCCAGCGAATTGAACGCGCCGAGCTGGAAAATAATGATAATGTAGACTATCAATTGCATATCAGTGAGGCAGTACACGAAGCCAGTAATCCACTGAGTATTATCCGTAACTATTTGGAACTTCTTAGTATTAAGCTGGGTGATGAGAATGAAGCTTCTGCGGAACTAAATATAATTAAGGAAGAGATTGATCGTGTCGGTAATATTCTCTTAAGGTTAAAGGAACCGGAACCAACCGAAGTTGCGGATGGTCCGGTGAATATCAACGATGTAATCCTATCCATCACGCGAATTTTCAAAGCCTCTATTTGCGCGACAAAAGAAATTGATCTTGAGTTAAAACTTGATGAAACAATGACAGATACACAAGCCAACCCCGAACACCTAAAGCAAATATTAACCAACTTGCTCAAAAATGCGGTCGAAGCACTGCCAATTAAGGGCAAAATCATCGTGAGCAGCGAAGCATCAGTTAGCTTCAGTGGCCGTCACTTTGTTGGCATCTATATCGAAGATAACGGACCGGGTATCAGCGAGAATATCAAAAAACATTTATTCTCTCCTGTAACCTCAACTAAAGGTGAAGGTCATTCAGGATTGGGGCTAAGTATCATAAAAAAATTAATTGATGAAATGGACGGATCCATTGTGTGCCGAAGTAATCCAAAAAGCGGCACGCAATTTCAGATATTACTCCCCAAACTGAATTAGTTGCCGTCTGCTTATGAATCCGGGAATAAAAACAAAGAATAAAAAATTATCCTCAAATGCTCATATATTACTGACTGATGATGATCCCCGCATGCTTGATAGCTTGCGTTTGCTATTAGAATTATCAAATTACAAGATTGACACGGCTTCTGGCGGGCAATCTGCAATCGATAAACTGTCCAATAATCAATATGACCTGATCTTACTCGACTTAAAAATGCCCGAAGTGACCGGGCATGATGTAATGCAATTCATGTCAGACAACCATATTAAAACAATGACTATCGTCGTCTCCGGCGAAACCTCTATTAACGATGTGGGCAATGCCTTAAGACATGGCGCCTATGACTACATCAAGAAGCCCTATATTCCAGAGGAATTAACGGCGACAGTTAATAATGCAGTTAGGAAAAAAATTCTAGAGGACTCCCATCATATAATGCAGGAGAGATTAAATCGATCGGAACGATTACATCGGTTTATAGTCAATAATTCTCCCGATATTATTTTTATGCTCGATAATAACGGAAATTTTAGCTTTCTAAACTCCAAAATTGAATCTCGGCTAAACTATCCAAAAAACCACCTCATTGGTCGTCACATTTCTACTATTGTTGACTCCGAGGACGTGACAAAAGCTAACTACTATTTTGATCACATTAGTAACTCGCATACTGGCTTCCAGCCGATTGAGTTGCTTTTAAAACCTTACGCGACCGACCAACGAAAACACCATTTCGAAGTCTCGCTTTGGCCTATCGACGAAGCGGATGGGACGGACAATGTTAATGCCAACAATCGCTATAAGGTTTATGGTACTGCGCGGGATATATCTGACCGCTTGGAAGCAGAAGCTTTTATCAACTTTCAAACATATCACGACCTACTAACAAAACTACCAAACCGCGCGCTATTTAAGGATCGAATGGAAGTAGCGATAGCGCATGCACAAAGGAATAGCTTCCAATTAGCAGTTATGTTTATTGACCTGGACAGATTTAAAGTTATTAATGACTCACTAGGCCACACTATCGGAGATAAACTTTTACAGTCTGTTAGCAATCGCTTACAAGACTGCATTAGAAAAGGAGACACAGTTTCTCGCTTCGGCGGCGACGAGTTCACTCTACTCCTTCCGGAAATACAAGATACGAACGCCGCAACGTCAATTGCCGAAAATATTCTTGGCGACATAAAAAAACCCTTTAAAATTGGCGGGCAGGATATACATATCGGCGCAAGTATCGGCATCGCTATTTATCCTGAGTGCGGTGACAATCCAGACGTGCTTATCAAACACGCCGACATTGCCATGTACCGTGTTAAAAAAACGGGTAAGGATGGATATCAAGTTTTTAACTCGGCTATGAGCACCGGCTCAACAGAGCGACTGACGCTTGAACAGGACATGCGACGGGCAATAGAAAACGACGAATTTGAAGTATGTTACCAACCTCAAATTTCTGCGGAAACCGAGCAAATTTGCGGCGTAGAAGCACTTATCCGCTGGGACCACCCTAGATTGGGCCGCTTATCTCCCGCGGAATTTATTCCAGTCGCTGAAGACAGCCATCTCATCATTGATATTGACAGACATACATTACGAAAAGCCTGTCGGGAAATTCGCTACTACCATAAAAATGGGATGCCGAATTTGCGTCTTGCGGTGAACTTGTCTCCGGTAATGATTGAAAAGAAGAACTTTGTGGAAGACATTCTTAAAACACTGGAGGAAGAGCAATACCCTGCGGCTTTGCTGGAACTTGAAATCACCGAAAACATTTTGATGTCAGATCGTCAGGATATTGCGGATAAGCTCGTGCGTTTGGCATCCGCCGGCATCCATCTAGCGATCGACGACTTTGGTACCGGCTACTCTTCCCTTAGCTACCTGCAGGATTTTCCGATAAATACCTTAAAGATCGATCGTAGCTTCATCAGTACCATTAAAAACCTGGGTGATGATGCATGTATTGTCGATGCTATTATAGCAATGGCAAAAGGGCTTAAGATGGCAGTTGTTGCGGAAGGTGTCGAAAACAAGGAACAATTAAATTACTTAAAAACGATAGGCTGCGATATTGTTCAGGGTTTTCTTTTTGGAAAAGCAACGCAACTAGAACGTTTAGCCGAACAGTTCAGTGGCGAAAATGACTCTCGTGAAAACGCCATCATTGTATGAAAACGCTCTCATTGAATAACTCAGGGGAATAGTCCTTCTACACTATATCATCGAGTCTTAAGTAAGTTTCTCTCTGTTAAACCCGAATTTTCTCCCAGCGCACAAAAGAAACTTCTATTCCCCGAAGCAATTACTTAATAATTTTCGCCAAATCTACTTCACAAAACTGAATTAACGCCAATCAATTCGCATAACACATTACCTTTATTATCAATAACTTAGAACCCATAGTAAATAATTTTATTTAAATACAACCGTAACGCCATAAAAAGTCTAAAAAAAACTGGCAATAGTTCAAAAAACCGACTATCTATATGCTACCAACAATAAATTTACCTATCCCACCAAGCCAAGATAGTTTTTAGCCGAGGTTTAATCACAATGTCAATAATTGCCGCTGACTTAATGCAGCAAGCTATCAGGCCGACACTGGAATACCTTGGTATACATTCGCCGGCAGCAGAGAAATTGCTACTTGGAACTGCCGCCCAAGAATCGGGATTCGACCCTTTTTGTCATTCCGACAGAGGCATTGGGATCTATCAAATAACCTCTGAACAACATCGCTCTATTTGGGACAGTTATCTGGCATTTATTCCCGATCTAGCCAGCAAGGTAAGAGGCTTGGCTAGTCAACACCAATTTTTAAAAAATCCCGATCAAGAACTAGCAGTAAACTTGTCGTACAGTACAGCTATCGCTTGGATTATTTACTTACAATCAGACCACCAGTTACCTGCGGCTGACGATGCTGACGGCCTTAGTCTCTATTGGAAGGACAATTTCAAGCACGAGAACGACAGTCAATCTAACCAAAAAAACTTTGCTCGCTGGATTCGCGCTCATGGCGCCGCTGCTTAACGGGTTTTTTGATGCGCCGATTTTTATTATTAACGTCCTGCACAACACGCTTAATTGCAGACGATTCCAAAACGATCAGTTAAAAAGCGTCTTTGTTCGTCAAACGCCAATACCCATTTGATCGCCTGGTTATACCTGACGGCGAATTTCCACACACCTTTCTGGCAAACAGGTTCTTCAGAGTGCGATCCATCGAAGCCCCTAAACTAAGCTCTTTGTAAGGCATGATCAAAATTAATCCCGACATCTCTCATTCTTGCTAATTTGTAACGTAGAGTTCGAGGGCTAATGCCGAGCTTCTCTGCGGTATTTTTTCTAGAGCCATTTTCGTTTTTTAGGGTATCAACAATAATTTCGAATTCACGTCGCTGAAGGTCATCGCCCAAATCACCCCCGAGCCCCTCCCTAACATTTACGTCAGAGCCTTCAAATAGATGTTCCTTTTCAATGCTCGGCTGCGAGCTCGATTCGTTAATAGCTTGCGTACCCGACGGCTGGCCAAAAGGATCCAATCGTAAATGAAAATCAGAAATAATGGCTCCACGTTGCATAATCAAAGCACGCTGCATAACGTTATCCAGCTCGCGAACATTGCCAGGCCAACGGTGTTTCAAAAGTGCATTTATCGCGCTGTCATCCAGAACTACGGGGACTCTGCCCATCTTTTTCGTATGTATAGCCAATAACTTTTGCGCTAAGGGAATAATATCCGCCGATCGTTCACGCAACGATTGCCATTGTAATGGAAATACACTTAAGCGATAAAATAGATCTTCTCGGAAACGACCTAATGTCACCTCTTCGGCAAGTTGCCTGTTCGTAGTAGCAATAATTCGCACATCCAACTCAATAGGCTTGCGTCCACCAAGCCGCTCGACTTCGCGTTCCTGAATAACGCGCAGTATTTTTGCCTGTAATCCGACATGCATCTCAGAAATTTCATCAAGCAATATGGTGCCGCCGTTAGCTTGTTCAAATTTTCCAGGCGCACTACTGTAAGCCCCTGTGAATGCACCTTTTTCATGACCAAAGAGCATGCCCTCGAGCATGTTTTCTGGAATCGCAGCACAATTAATCGCCACAAACGGCATTTTGGATCTAGGCGAATGTTGATGTATATATCGAGCGAGGACTTCTTTACCGGTTCCCGACTCACCACAAATCAACACCGTAGAATCAGTTTCTGAAACTCTCCGGGCGAGTTGCAACAATTGCTGACTCGCTGGCGCGACAGCGATCGGCTCGTCGCACTCTAAAGGATTAGCAAGCCCGACATGTCGGCTAACGGCGTCAACAAGCAACTGGGGCTTAAATGGCTTAACGAGGTAGTCGACAGCACCGCTGCGAATGGCATCTACCGAGGAGCTAACGCTTCCATAGGCTGTAATCAATAACACAGGGAGCTGAGGATAAACGCGACGGATTTCCTTTAACAAACCAATGCCATCCATAGCGCCCATATTTATATCCGAGACCACCATGTCTAGCGCGTATTCAGGAATAAGCTTCAAGGCATCTTCAGCACATGCGGCCTGCACAACAGTACAACCCGAAATTTCTAAGGTATCGACCAAGGCTTCCCGCAGGTCTCGGTCGTCTTCAACAACTAAAATAGTCGCGGACAATTTCACTGCAATAGTAGACATTAAGATATTCCTCTCGACACTATTTTTGAGCCTTCACTGTTTTTCGACAGGAAGGCCTTTGACACAACGGGCAATAAAATTGTCGCACAAACACCTCGACCCACCTCAGATTGCAAATTGAAAATACCATGGTGAGCTTGAACGACGGCGCGCACTACAGTTAAGCCCAAGCCTGTTCCCTGCGACTTCGTCGTGAAAAAGGGTTCTTGCAATTCTTTTAACACCTCACCAGAAATTCCCGGCCCGTTATCACAGATAGTGATTTCTATCTGACTTTCGTCTACCTCTCTAACTCTGATCGATAGATCAATCCCCTTGCCAACAGACTGAATCGCGTTATTTACCAAATTCATTAAAGCTCCAACCATACTTTCGCGATTACACTGTAATAAAATCTCAGGGCACTCAATCTTTGTCGAATAAGTAGACCCACTAGTCCCTATTGAAACCTCCATTGCTGCTTCGAGCGCCGACAACAATTCTTCTACGGAAGTCGTGTCGGTCAATTTGACATCGCCCTTAACAAATATCAGCATATCCTTTACCTGCTGATCTAAATGATTGAGTCGAGACAATATCTTCTCGGAAAATCGCTGCCCTTGTTCTCGGGTCAATTGTGACTCACAGAGATGTCCGGCATACAACATTGCCGCGGACAGGGGTGTTCGAATTTGATGAGCTAACGATGACATCATCCTCCCCATTTCTGATAAACGACGATGCCGATTAAGTCTGTTTTGCAATTCTCGCGTTTCGGTTAGATCCGTCAACAGGATAAGCTGCCCAGGATCTCCACCCTGAAACGACCGAGTTACCATACTAATCCTCCGGCCGTCCTTTAATGATATTTCATGCCCATCGTCTAACTGAGGTGCGAAACAACGCTTTATCACATCACGCCACAACTGCCCCTCGAGAGGTTCTCCCAAAAATTCCAGTGCTGCCGGATTAGATTCGACAACAACACCTTTACTGTCCAATACAACGACCCCTGCGGGTAGTAGGTTTAGCAGGTTTTCCATACGGGATGTTACGCGCTCTTTCTCTTTGAGCTCCTGCAAGCGCTGGTCGGCCACCTCAATGAGTTCATCGTTGAGGGTTCCAACGCGCTTTTCCATTTCTTTGTAGGTTTTTGCCAATTGAGCTGACACACTTTTAAATATGTCAGTTGATGGAGCGGAATCCACAGCAATCGGAGATCGCTTGTTGTTATTTTTTGAGGCGACCGCGATTAACGGACGCTTATGCGGTATCGAATTTACGGTTGTAATGGACATCAAGACTCCAGCCTTCGCGTTAACAACAATGATCAGTCACTCTTTTGACGCTTGAGGGATCATACTGTTGTTATTGCAAACACCGTGCCTAAAAAAATAATGATTAAAAGTCAATGAGTTACGAGAAACCTAACCCTAACACGTCAAATATTCGACTAAAATGCCGACGTTCAATTCACTTCCTCTGTAAATCATATTTACGCATTTTTTCAACTAAAGTCGTTCGACGAATCTGTAATTTATCCGCCGCCCGCGCTACCACCCACATGCTGTCTTCCAGGGCTTGCTCAATAAGGCTACGCTCAAGAGTAGTAAGATATTCTTTTAAGTCTATTCCGTTTAATGGCAGCATCGCCGCTTCGTCAATAGCGGAACCAGAAGAAACACCATCCTTGGAAGATTCTGGCATAACCAAATCTGCTTCAGACTCGTCCACGTGTCGAAACTTTTTTGGAAGCTCTTGGACGCCCACAACGCCATAGGGATGTATGATCGCCATCCTCTCGACAAGATTCGCTAACTCTCTAACATTCCCAGCCCATTCATGTTGGCACAGAGACATAATAGCCGCAGAGTTGAAACGAATAGATCCCCGTTTCTCGTTCTCCATACGAGTAATTAGCTCATTCAGCAGTAATGGGATATCTTCCACTCGATCTCGCAATGCAGGCATTTCGATGGGAAACACATTCAAGCGATAGTACAGATCTTCTCGAAAACTATTATCGGCAATCATATTTTCTAAATTTCGATGAGTGGCTGTCAGTATTCGTACATCGGTCTTTATCGTTTTATTTCCACCTACTCGCTCAAATGTACGCTCCTGTAAAACACGTAATATTTTCACCTGCATGTCCAGAGGCATATCACCAATTTCATCCAGAAATAACGTGCCACCCTGAGCCATTTCGAACCGTCCAGCGCGCGTTGTAACCGCTCCGGTAAAGGCACCTTTTTCATGACCAAAAAGCTCACTTTCCAGTAACTCGCGAGGAATGGCTCCACAGTTTACCGGTACGAACGGCATATCACGCCGATTTGAGTTGTAATGTAATGTACGGGCGACGACTTCTTTACCCGTTCCGGACTCTCCCGTTATCAACACAGTAATATCTTTATCGGCAACTTGAGCCATCATTTCACGCACTTTTTTAAGTTCGCGACTGGCCCCGACGAGGCTTCTAAACAACTGTACATCGCGCTGCTGGGCTCTCCCTGAATTAATCGCATATTGCTCGCGATACAATTGCGCACGATGAAGTGTGTCCATGAACGTATTATAACTAGGAGGGAATTCCAGGCAGGAAATCACTTTATGCCTTAAATCAATATCTTCAACTGCTTCAATATCAGAATCACTGATATCCTTATCCCCGACAAGAACGATAGGACAGGAGCGATCCCATTGCTGAGCTTCGTTTAAGCGTGACTCTAACGGCTCTGAACCGTTATTTCCGAAGATTAAAACCTTAACGCTTTGGGTCGCATTTCCATCGTCGAATTCGCGCACGAGCTTGGTCCATTCGGAACTCGAATAGGAGACGGTATTTTCGCCGAGAAAATCCAAAATAACGCGGGTATCATGACAACGATTTTCATCATCATCAATAACAACCACATCGACTTCTTCAAACATACAACTTACCTTTTCAGCATAACGACGGCATTAATTATCCAAAATAGACTTAGGTAAGTTTAGACATGCTCGCTGAGACTTGATGGATATTGGATAGCGAGAAATAAACCGGCGGGTATTGCAGCCAGGCCTGTAGTCTTTGACGAACGAACAAAATACTGACTTATTTCATACACTATTTGGGTTTATTATTTAGTATATGTCAAATAAATGACAGAAACAACGCTCGCGCCGATCTATAGAAAGTAAATTATTTGGCACTTGTCGACAGGACTGCCTGCTCTTCGTTTCTTTTGTGTAACCAAGCTTCGATATCATGCGCGGCCATCGGCCGGCAATAGAAGTATCCTTGCACCTCATCGCACTTTAAGTGCCTTATTAGGCTGAGCTCCGCCTCTGTCTCAACGCCTTCCGCAACGACCTTATAACCTAAGTCATGCGCGAGGTAAGTAACCGCGGAAACAATGGCTGCCTTATCCGAACCACGAGTAATATCTCTAACAAAGCTACGATCAATTTTAATGGTATCAATCGGAAACTGTGTTAGATAGCTCAACGAAGAATAACCCGTCCCAAAATCATCCAATGCGATGGTAATTCCGCGCTCACGTAACTCCGCAACATGATTGGTGGCCTCCGGATCGGATATTAATACACTCTCCGTGATTTCTAACTCTAAATTACGTTCGCTTAGGCCCGAATCCCTTAATGCAGACTCCACGACATTTACCAAATTGCCTTCTTTAAATTGCCGAGCAGCCACATTCACCGCAACCCTAACATCAACCAGGCCCGCAGAAATCCAGTGCTGGTTTTGACGACAGGCCGTTTCCAAGACCCATTGTCCCAGCTCAACAATCTGACCGGTCTCTTCGGCAATTGTAATAAACTGGTCGGGCGGAATCAGCCCCTTCTCTGGATGAATCCACCGCACCAAAGCCTCAAATCCCCTGATGGTTCCATCTGCAGGGGAAATTTTCGGTTGGTAGAATAGTACGAATTCTCCGTTTTGTATTGCCTTGCGTAAATCGCTCTGAATTGCCAAATGGGTTGAAACTTTTGATACCAGGTCTCCATTGTAATTAACAACGACGTTGCGACCCTGAAGCTTCGCTTCGTGAATGGCCAAATCAGCTTGTTGCAATAAAGTGGTCGCAGCGGAGCTGCCCGAGTCAGAATAGGTTATCCCAATACTCGCAGTGACAAATAATTCCTGACCTCGATAATTAAAAGGTTGTTGAAAACTGGCTTTTACCTTTTCGGCAAAGGCTTCAACGGAACCTGAACCTCGCTCTACAGCCGGCAATAGAATAACAAATGTATCTGCAGCAAGCCTTGCTACCATTTCCGTGGCTTTATCGCCAAGAAGAGAGGACTGAGACAGTCTATTTAAGTACACCGAAACACCCTTACAATCCAACAAGCGCAATAAACGCTCGCTCAACTGCCCTAGCACCGCATCCCCAGCACTATGTCCCATTGCGTTGTTTATGCGATTAAACAAATCAAGGTCGATACCTAAAATTGACACGGCTTTGCCTTTCAAATGCGCGCTAGGAATCGCCTGATCTAAATATAGCTCCATTAAATAACGATTTGGCAAGTTGGTTAAACGGTCACAATAGGCCAACCTAAGGATTTCTTGCTCGCTTTCCTTACGCTCGGTAATGTCGATACTAAGCCCCAAGATATGAGTGCTGTCACCACCCTGATCCTGTATTACCGACATATGAACTTCTAGATATCTTACCTCGCCCACCGTATTAAGAATTCGGTGTTCGATGCGGGTATCTTGCTGATTTTCAACGCAAGCTGCAAAACGAGCCTCAAGGTCTTCTTTGTCGTCGACATGACATCGACGTGTGAGAAGCCGCACGTCACTCAGGTCATCCTCATCAGACAAAAAATATAGACGATTAGCTTCTTCAGAAAACCCGAAACGTCTTTTATCTAAATCGTATTCCCAGTGCCCCATTTTCGCTGCACGTTGCGCACTAGACAGCGAATACTTACTCATGCGTAGCTCGTCTAATATTTGGCGAGCCCTAAGTAAATAACGAATTCGGTGAACCAATATCGAATTGTTAACGGGTTTGGTAAAAAAATCCGACGCACCGGCATCATAGGCGCGATTAATAGATGCCATATCATCCAAACCGGTCAACATAACGATAGGGATAAAAGCGCATTTTGGATGAGCAAGAAGCTGCTCACAGACATCAAAACCGTCTATATCGGGTAATAATGCATCAAGTAAAATTAGATCTGGCTGGTGAGTAAGAACGGCTTCGAGTACTTGATCGCCACAATCCACAGCAAAAACACTAAAACCAGCGTTCCTGAGTATTTTGGCGGCGAGTTGAGATTCAACTGGGTTATCCTCAACAACAAGGATTGTCGCGTGGTCTAATGCAACACTTTTACCTTCTAAAGATTCGATCAAGATTTTCAACCCTGATTAGATGCCAGAGACACCGAAATAGTCATTTTGTGGAGCGATAGAGATTTTATCAATTACTGCACTATTTAATATAGCTCAATCGACACACTATACCAAAACACGCAAAAAAGAAAAACATCGGAGATATTGACCTCCAGGAACCGTTCATCGGAAAATTAGGGATTACTGAAATAAAATTTGGAGCGTCGCTACAACACAAACTAATTGCAGATTCGGACCCGGTGTAGACATACGCTCTGCGAGAAACGGAATTCGACCAACGGAGGGTCGATTTAGATCATGAAAAGTTCTATCTGCTAACTCTACCCGATATTAAGCAAATCAAACGGCTGCAGAAGCAATGCCGTTCCAGCCGGACCTGACGGTCACTAATAGCCCCTGGATTTCATCGAGCTTTTGACAGTCATTTATGAGATGCGCCTCGAAGACCTGTCGCTGCATATAATCGTACAATTGATCAAGCTGATGCGGTAAATCGCTCTCAATGCCAACATCTAAACTGTCTCTAAGGCCACCTAGGATATTAGTTACGCGGGTAATACTCTCGCCCTTACGGTGCATGTCTCCGTCTCCAATGGCAAGTTTGGCACTGTCGAGGGCAGCAATCGCTGCGTCAAATAAGATAAGTATTAATTGGTGAGGTGATGCTCCCTCAATCCGGGCGTCAAGATCAACCTGCTTGTATAGCGATAATTTATCACTGCTGGCCACAGATTATTCCTCATCATTGGGAGGCTATTGGAAGGGGCGTGGTTCTGACTTCAACTGCTGCTCTTGTTCCTGACAGGCATCCATCATTTGTTTATACAGACTTAACAAATTCCCCATTTCATTCAGCAGAGAGCCAATATCTCTCTCAGCATCATTTGTCGCAGAATCCATCATGCCATCCAGCTGCTTGTCCAGAGTACCAACGGATTGCCAATCCCCCGACTGCAAAGCCTTCTCCAAATCTCGACGGGTGCGACTTAATTCAAGCTGTGAAAACGGAATCACTGACATGGGAAACCTCAATAAAGAACAAATGAACTCTATTAAGTATAGCGGCAAAAACTGGTCTAACTTTAGAAACCCACGAATATTTATTATTTCATCCGAGTCGAGTACAACAATCCCTCGAAATACACTTCCCAGCAACTCACTCCAAGATGCGCGAGCTCGCGTCTCATGTCCAGCAAATATTTGAACAGATACGATCCGCAGTTAGAAAACAGCTAGCCACTCAGCGTCGAGCCATTTTCGCAATGTAGAATAGAAGCCTGTCACGCTACTAAATACGAAAATACTCGCCCGATGGTGTTAAACCTTAAGCCGCAATTCCATCCCAACCGGCTTTAACTTCCCCTAGTAATTTTTCCGCCTCCATGAGAATGTCTTCACCGTTCTCAGCTTCAGCTTCACAAAGACGAATATTAATATATTCATATAAATTATCTAGAGTAACGGCGACTTCACCACCTTTGTCAAAGTCCAGACTGCCTCGCAAACCGTTTATGATACCGACAATACGACCCATCAGCTCTCCCGCTTCTTCGGTTTTGCCTTCGGCCAGCGTCAACTTGGCTTGGTTAACGCGCTCCATCGCTCCATCAAGTAGTAGTTTGATAACCTCATACGGAGAAATATCGTCGCTACGCTCTTCCATTTCTATGGCCGCACGCGTTACTGAAATGCCCATACATATATCCTCAATAAATATAGCTGATCGTAAAAGACGGCAATAAACCGTCGCGGTAAACAGATATATGCATAAAGGGTGCCATTGATGGAAAAGCAATCTAATGACGCTCTTAAGAGCCATTAGATTGGATCTTTGCTATCGTTGAATGAGGAAATGCATTGTCAATTGGCAAGAACTTGCCGCCGCTATGCACTAAAAATGAACTTGCATCAAGCGGCTAATATTTTGAAGGGATACGGGCAGTAACTATGACTTGCCGATCTGACGCCATGCAGAAGAAATCTGACTAACTAAGGTGCCGCACTCATTAATGAGCGACTCGTCATTCTTTAAATTTGCCTGCCACAGAGTACGCTGGATATAGTCATATAAACCGTCAAGATTAGCGGCAACTTCCCCACCCGTCTCCAGATCGAGACTATCGCGCAAACCCAATACAATACTGATGGCAGATGTTATTTTCTGGCCTTTTAATTCCATGTCCTTTTGCTGTATCGCCCCTTTTGCCTGAGCTAAGCGGGATAATAGCCCTTCAAACATCATTTCTATCAAACGGTGCGAACTAGCAGACTCTACCCCGGCATCGACATGAACATTGTTATAACTTTTCAGCGCTGCTTGTCTATTCACGATCACCTCTTTAGCTTTTATTTGTTGCCTATCCTTTTTATCGACAGATTTTTTATAAGCTTTAGGGTTTTTGGTGAAAATAAAGAAAATTAAAAGAGGGGAAAACTTTGGGTAATACGACAATTGAACTATATAATTAAGAAGCGTTTTGCCAGCACATGGTGCGTTTCTTGCTGAGAATCACTACTCGTGCCAAAATCTAGTAATGTTGAAAGAGCCCATTAAAGAGCCCATTAATGCTATGACAGAAATAGAAGAGTTATTGCGGAAAGCCGAACTTCAGAACAAGCAATTGCAATTGGAAGTCCAGTTTCAGAAAAATATGGCACTCTTTAAGGAGTTTGCCGAGCCTATTTACACAGAATACAACGAATACAAACCCACTACACTGCATCTAAATTATGATGCCGACGGGTTTATCAATCTGATAAATACTGAAACGGATCAGCCAGTCTACGGAGAGGATCCCAAGGTCTTTTGTAAAAAGCAATTCGCCGCTTTTAAAGAATTGCCGCACTATATAAAGCTGGGGTTCACCCCTCCGATAGAAACTTATTTTTTCCAATTACCTCTCGTTAAAAAGCTGTTAGATCAACAAAATGAAGCTGCGGACAAGGCCAAACCGTCGCTACAGAAACCAATCGGAATGATGATTATTAATGGCGTTGGTTTGGGCTATCATATTCCGGAAATTATAGAAAACTGCGAAATCTATACACTCGCCATCTTCGAACCTAATAAAGATTCCTTTTACGCGTCACTGCATACCATCGATTGGGAACCCATAGTCAAACACTTTTATCGCCGTGGTCGCTTATTAAAGATATATATCGAGAACAGCTCAGAAGATACCATTACCTCATTTCGACTGCTTACCAACAAAATCGGCCTGCACAGCATCACCAATACATATGTGTACAGTCATCTGTTCAGTGATAAGACGGAAGAATTCATTGAAGCCATTCAACAGTCATTCCATCTGGCCTTAACTGGCACAGGATTTCTTGAGGACGAACAAATAGGCTTGGCCCATACTATAGATAGTATCAACAAAAAGGTACCGGTTTTTAATGGCAATACGACCAGCAGTTTACCCCCTGCGATTATAGTCGGTAACGGCCCATCCCTTGACGGCCTACTCAATATATTGCGCGAGGTTAAGGACGAATGCATCATCTTTTCTTGTGGATCGACAACAGGAACGTTGTATCGAGAGAATTTTGTTCCCGATTTCCATATAGAAATGGAACGAATAAGCAGCACGACCAAACGCATTAAAAATGGAACAGACCAAGAGTATAGAAACAAAATAAAATTGCTTAGTTTAAATACCGTAGCCCCTGAAACAATGGCGTTGTTTAAAAATAAGTACATGGCTAAAAAACTCAATGACGCCGGGCAGGAAATCATCGACACGCTTTTCGAACGAGACACACCCTATCTTGACCTGTGCAACCCCACATGCACAAACACCGGAATATCCTTCGCACTACAGATGGGGTTTGACGAAATTTATCTCTTCGGTGTCGATTTGGGCATGATCGAGGAAGGTCAGCACCACGCAAGCTCCAGTCAGTATTACGACGAAAAAGAAGAAAATCGGCCCAACTTCGAAGCTACTGAAAAACGAACGGACATTCTTGTAAAAGGCAACTTCGTAGACGAA
>CAJVZD010000023.1 GCA_913019905.1 uncultured Cellvibrionales bacterium | reverse complement strand
CGATTTTTTTCATTGTTTCCTGCTATGGTGATGTTATGTAAAAGTAGATACTTTTCTATTTCAGTATCGTTTGTTCGTTTAATTCTAATTCTAATTCTAATTCTAATTCTAATTCTAATTCTCAATGCGCAAAGCCTATCATGGACAGGCCTCGATAAATCAGCAAGTTAAAGCCTGACTCAGTTTTTTGGTACTAGCTGGTGCCCGTCCAGAAAATCGTCTTTGCGAGCGAAGCGCGGCAATCTCATGGTGCAGAGTGCGAATCAATACTTGCATTGGCGTGGTCTGCAGGAGATTGCCGCGCTGACGCTCGCAACGACACAATTTTTGGATCGGCACTAGCTAATCTGAAGACGGCTAGAATGCATATTTGAACAACAGTTCAGTGGTGCGAGGTTGCATATACGCATCGTAGGGCTCAATGGCTAACGATCCCGTTGTGTTGTAAGTTCGGTCATCGGAATCGCCGAGATTTTTAATATGCAGGGTCAAGCTCCAATTCTCCGTCTCCAAACCTGTTCTTGCGTCAAAACGCGCAAAGCCGTCAGTCTTGGCCGTTTCACCGCCACTGCCGTAGGCGTAGCGTTCGCCCATATAAGTCGCAAACAGTCCTGCAACGATATGTGAACCACCGAAATATGACACCGGCTTTTTGTAATCCATAGCGGCGAAACCGGTCCAATCGGGTACTGATTGAATTTGATCTCCATCGTTCACGCCTGAATTTTCCGGCGTATCGATATATTAGGATTCCATCAAGTTCAAGCCTGCCGTTACAGTGATAGATTCCGACAGGGAGTAATTGAGGCTCGCTTCAAGCCCGTAACTGAGTGCATTGCCTGCGTTTTCCCGAACCGTGCCTGGGCTAACCACGCCTACCTGTGGATCAATATACAGCTCGGTCAGCTCGAGAATAATATCTTCCCAGTCGTTGTAGTAGATGGCCGCGTCAATATAAAGAGAATCATTAACGAACCATTTTGCGCCAATTTCGTAGGCAGTCAAATTCTCTTCATCGGTAAATGGCGGAGGTTGATATCCGGCTGGCCGATTAATAAACGTCGCTACCTGGGTGACGCCAAAATTTGCCGAACCGGAACGCTGTGCAGTCGATACGCTAAAATAGCTCATCAAATCATCACTCCAGTTTACCTTGAGATTGATTCTGCCAGTAAAACCGTCAAAAGTTTCCGACCAGGGATTCGGTAATCCTTGCCCGCCCATGATGGCGGCGACGCCTGCAGAGAGTTCCGTTGCGCTGCGCTCATCTTCAAAATAACGTAGCCCCATTGTCAGTTCCACATTCTCATTGAATTGATAGTGAGTCTCTCCGAATATGGCCTGTTGTTCCGATTCAATAGCGCTGGTGGTTAAAGAGAGGCTTTGCAGAGAGCTGAAAGCCGGCGCTGGAAAATCGCCGATTCCCGGTAGCGAAACGAACCCAGCCGCCTGAGAAAAATCTGGTACCGGGATAATCGCAGCGCCGAGCCCAAACGTTTCTTCGTGGTCAAGATAAAAGTATCCAGCCGTCCAATTTAACGGGCCCTCATTCTTAGACGCCAGTCGTATTTCAAGGTTGGAGGTTTCCAGGTCCTTGGCAGAGTAGCCATCGCGTGCCAGCGATATTTGCGCCAGCCCAAGGGATGTTTCTTCGATCTTATTGGCCGTTACGTAAAGTTGTACGGTATCAAAGTCATAGGTGAGGGCTGTTGTATACAGTTCGTACTCGCCTTTATCGAAGGGTAGTGTTCCCTTTGGCCCCGCTGGTGAATCTGCAACGCTGCCGGGAGTCGGAGGCATCAGGCTGGCAATGTTTTGGGTATAAATTGCGCCGAGTTGTTCGAGTATCGTTTCTTCAAAAACCGGATAAAAGTCACCAAGCTGAGCGGCGAATCCACCGGCAACTATCGGTACAGCTATGCCGGCAATAAGCCCTGTCGAAGGATGATCAATGCCATCCGGTACCGCAAACACCAGGTTTGAGTCTGAGTAAACGGGTGCCGATTCAATTTCATATTTATGGTACCCAAGATCAATTCTCAGCCGTTCAGTTGGCGTGAAGCCCAGTTGAGCCTTGTAATTTTCCCCGTCGACCTCGTTGAAATCCTTTGGTCCGTTTTTGTAGTCTAGCCAACCCGCTTGATCGCGAACATGGGCTGTTAGCCTTAGGGCGAGTTTGTCAGCGACAATGGGAATGTTCACCATCCCGGCAATTGTGGTCCCGTCACCGCTACTGGAAATCGTGTGTGCACCAAGATCAAGTTTGCCATAAAAACCGCCATCGACGTCTGCTTTGTTGCTCAGAATGCGCACGGTTCCTCCGGTTGAGCCAGCACCATAGAGCGTGCCCTGGGGGCCTTTGAGCACTTCAACGCGCTCTAGGTCGAAGGGAATGATTTCGGGAGTCGAAACACCTAACAGGCTAACGTAGGCAAAATCGTCGAGGTAATACCCGACCAGAGCATCACCCCGGCTAGCCGAGATGCCACGGATCTGAATGGTTGTGGCTCTCGGGCCTAACTTGAATAACGACGCACCTGGTGTGCGTTCAATAATGGCATTGATACTGGTTGCACCCAGTTCTTCCAGGTAGGCTCCCTCTAACGCATTGATTCCCATTGCAGTGTCAGATAAAGCTGTACCTGTTGCGCCTTTTAGTGCGGTGACCACAACCTCCTCAATGAGTTTTCTATTTGTTTCCGAAGCGGCGTTTATGCCGGCGCCCGCAGCGGTCAAATTTGCGTCATCTGCAATAGCTGCTCCAGCCAGTAGGGTTCCCGATAGTACCGCAGCAATTTTGCTGAACAGGGACTTCTTTTTACTTTTCAATACGGGTCCGCGAATAGATTTTAGTGCGACCGGAGCTTTAGGGAAAACGACAATGCCCGCGTCAGTTTTTTTGTAATCGAGTTCCGAATCTTTGAGCAGAATATCGAGTCCGTCCAAGTAGTGATAATCACCGACCAAACCGCTAGTCATCAGTTCACGCGCTTGATGCTGGATTAAAACCGATACATTGGCTTGATCGCCAAACTGGATTAATGCTGCGGCTATTTTTTGCGGTTTAATACTAAAAGTGATGGTGCTTGTATGGGTGATATCCTTCACACCTGCCGCCGCATTGTTGTGATCGATATTGTGATCGATATTGTGATCGATATTGTGATTGATATTGTTTGAGTTTGTCTTGTTATTAGTCATATGGGTATTGTCTCTCCTGTGCGCCTGATCTGGACCGGCATAGCATTTTGAATTTATCGCAGTACACACCGCGACAAACCCTATCAGGAGAAAAGACACACGAAACACAGAATACCCTAAGGCCATTGAAAATTATCCACGATTCCGCAATGCCGGCGTCGCGTGCAAAACGGTGAGAGACGCCGATTGTTTTATCGGAGTTATGGGCACCACTTGTGATAGTAAACCCAGCATAGTTTCTGAACTACGGATATGGATAATCCCCGTCACGGGATGATCGGGCACACTTTGATCAACCAGAATCTCCCCGGGCGTATAGCGCGAGAGTTCCTTCACTACGTCTCGCAACGGGGTATTGTCGAATACCAGTTTTCCTTCAATCCAAGCGGCTTCACTGGCTGCACGCACCTCCATAAGCGATGATATTTGGCCTGCGGCACTCACCCGTACTTGTTGATCTGCCTCAAGAATGAGGCTGTCTAGCGGTTCGATTTGAGGCGTTTTTATCTCCGGAGAAACACTTTTGGAAAACTGCTTTACGGCTGTTTCGACGGATTGTTCGAGGGGAACTATCGCGACTCTGCCATCCAGGACCGTAACCTGTATGTCTTCTTCACTAATGTGATACACAGAAAATCGGGTTCCCAGGGCGATGACTTTATTTTTTCCCGCAAGAACCACAAAGGGCCTCAGACTGTCGTGTTCCACATCGAAGACTCCTTCACCTTTTTTCAATACTAGCTGGCGAATTTCTGCGTCGAAGCTAACCTCGACAGTTGACGCGGAATTCAGATGCATTCGAGAGCCATCTGCCAGGCTTATCTCGCGGCGTTCAGCTCGATCCGTTTGATAAAGGTCTGATTCCTGTTGCATTAAAGGCCATATGAGAATGGCGAGTGTCAGTGCTGCGGCTGTGGCAAAGCCTGAAGTCCACCACGTTTTTCGACGACGGACCAAATTCGTGTTGAGATTAAGCTGCGACAGTTCGCTTCGCGCCCAGTCGTCGAGGCCATCGAGGTCAGACCATTCGCTGGCAATGTCGTCGAAGGCTTGCTGGTGTGACTCATCAGCTCGCAGCCACTCATCAAATGCGTGGCGATCACCGCTACTGACTTCTGCAGACCTCAGTTTCACAAACCAATCTACGGCTTCTTGCGAGATGGTATCCTCCATAATCATGCTCCTTTTACAACGTTCATGACGGCGCCGAGAGCCCGACTCATATGGTATTCAACGGATTTTTTTGACAAACCCAACTGTTTGGCGATTTCAGGATAGGTGTATCCTTCAAACCGATGTAACAAAAATATGTGTCCTGTTTTTTGAGGTAAGGCCTGAATGGCTTTCTTTACTAAGCTTAGCTTTTCGTCGCGCCGTGCTATTCCCGCAGGATCGAACATCGAGTCTGATTCGTCCATTAACAAGGGTCGCTGTTTTACCAGATAGTCATTCTCTGTGTTGCGGCGTCGGAGGACGTTTAAAGCCATTCGGTTGGCCATCGTGAAGAAGTAGTTGCGAAGATCGCGAATATCGTCACGTTCTTCCAATGAGCACAATTTCTCAAAAGCGTCCTGCGCGACCTCTTCGGCATCCTGGCGATTGCCAAGGCGACGATGCAGTAAGCGAAGCAATTCAGGCGATGCTTCCTTATAGAGTTCAATGACTTCCGCTTGTTCTCGTTTCTTTTTCATATGCTCTCTGATTCAACGTATCTTAGGGCGGCATATTAACCACCACTAGTATGACACGCGAACAGAGTAAACACCCTAAAGTCTTAAACGAGGTTTTCTTGAAAATATCTACTGATGGACTGAAACCTTTGCTCTCTAAAATTGGTAGAACCGACAGATGAACACTTATTGCTGCGATCGCTTCTCGCACCTCGGTGGCCTCCCGATATCATCAATTACGCTCTTTGGCTGTATCATTGAATTTTTATCAGATTCGAATGAAAGTAGAAAAATTGCATTTTAAATTAAAAAAACAGTAACCTAAATGTTTTGAGAAGTAACGTCTTTCCTTCTTAGGAAAATACCGCAACGTGGTAAGTGGTATAGAAGCGACAAACGATAAGTCATTTGTCAGAACCCCTCTGAGGAACGTATACTGACTCGGACTTCACAAAGGACATGAATTGTGCCAATTCCCGTGATACTTGATACTGACATCGGTTTTGATGTTGATGACGTTTGGGCTCTCGCCTTTTTACTTCGCTGTCCGGAACTCGATGTGAAACTCATCGTCACTGATACCGGTGATACCCACTATTCAGCGCAGTTGGTTGCCAAGCTGCTACAGCTTGCTGGCAGAACAGATATTCCTGTCGGCATTGGTATCCCGCTTGATGAAACACAGAGAACTCATGCAGCCTGGTTGGATGGCTTCGAGCTTGATGACTATCCAGGTAAAGTGCTACTCGATGGCGTCGGTGCAATTTGTGACACCGTGCGACAATCCGAAGAGAAGGTGAGCATCATTTGTATTGGCCCGGTTCCCAATATTGCTGCAGCCCTTGCGCGTGAACCCGCACTCGTAGACAACTCAAGATTTATTGGTATGCACGGCAGTATCAGGCGAGGTTACATGGGTGCCAATAAGCCCATGAAAGAATACAACGTCAAAAAACACACTCTTGCCTGCCAGCGGGTTTTCGCGACTCCCTGGGACATCACCATCACACCCCTGGATACCTGTGGCACAGTATTTCTGAAGGATGAGAATTTTGCGCGTATAAAACAATCCAGCGATCGGTTAAGTAAAGCGGTGATGGAGAATCACTTTATCTGGTGCGAGAAGGTACGCGACTGGCCAGTACTCTCGGACATGGACCCGCAAAAACAGTCATCTCTGCTTTACGATACTGTTGCGGTTTATTTAGCCTTTAGTGAATCGCTACTTGAAATGGAACAACTACCTATCATTGTTACCGATGATGGGAAGACGATGGTCGACGAGTCCGGACAGATGGTGAACTGCGCGATGAACTGGAAAGACCAGGGCGCGTTTGAAATGCTTTTAACAGATCGTCTGACAGGTCACGAATTGGACGAAGCATGAATAAGAAACCCAACGTTGTTTTCCTTTTCCCCGATCAACTCAGGGCACAATCACTGAGTCTCTACGGCAACGCCGCCTATCGGGAGACTCAAATAGAAACACCTAATATTGAGCGGCTTAGCGCGCGCGGTATCACTTTCGATAACGCTTTCTCCAATTGTCCTGTGTGCACACCCGCAAGAGCTATGCTAGTGACCGGCAGGTATCCTCAAAGTACCGGACATCTAATCAATTCAACCAGAACCCGGCACGCAGAAATTTCCATAGCAGACGCTTTTTTCCATCGGGGGTATGAAACCGCCTGGGTAGGAAAGTGGCATCTCCATACCGGTCACTGGCCAGCACTAGATCGTTTACCTATGCAACCTGACTGGGTGCCTAAAGGTCGGGATAGGTTAGGGTTTGACTATTGGCGAGCCTATAACCAGCACATGGTGTACTTCGATGGTTTTGTTCACAAAGGTGATTGGAATTATGAACGCTGGAAGGGATATGAAACCGAAGGCTTATTGCACTATGCCTTTGAATTCATGGACCAGTCAAAGGACAAGCCATTTCTGTTGTTTCTTTCTCCGCATCAGCCTCACTATACGCCAGGAAAATTTGCTCCCGATAGATTTTATGATCAACTGCCTGACACACTCCATCTCCCGGACAATGTGCCGGCTGCTCTGCAGGAAAGTTCGAAAGAGATGTACCGGCATTACCTTGCGATGATTCTCGCTATCGACGAAATGTTAGGTAGATTGATGGACTACCTGGAGGAGAAAAATCTGATAGACGACACCATTTTAGTCTTCTCCTCCGACCACGGTACTCAGGGCGGCTCACAGGGCGTAAACCCCTGGTCTAAGAAAAACCCCTATGATGCTTCGATTCATATTCCGGCAATCATTTCTTACCCACCAAAAATACAGCCGAACACGAGAACAGACACTTTATTGGGGATGGTAGATTTTTTCCCGACGCTGTGCGATCTGGCTGGAGTGCCGATTCCAGCAACCGTTGAAGGTACAAACCTGTCTAGTGCAATATCAGGTGCTAATTCTGAAGAAGAAAAAATGGAAGAGCCAGTCCCGGACAGTATTTTTCTCATGAATTTCTCCAAATATTTCGATTGGTTTCACGATGGTGCTGAGTGGCGCGGGGTCCGCACAAAAACTCATATGTATTGTCAGCGCCTTGACGGCGTTGAAGAACTTTATGATATTCGTGTAGATCCTTTACAAATGAACAACATCGTTAGCAACTGTGACGGAAAAATTCTGACCGATCTGAAAGCATCTCTGCTGTCTCACCAGGCAGCCAGGCACGACGAACTGGTCGCCTGTAGTGAGTGGGCGTGTTGGCTAGATGAACAGCGCCGGGTCGTGAGAAATGCGAAGGGAGAGCTCAGTCACCCGGAATCTCCGCCCGATTGGTCTCTTTTGCAGCCACGGGCAAAAATTTAATTATTACAACGATAAAAATTAGAAAAAGAAACTATGAAAACAAATCCAAAGTATCCCATCACCGTTAGCGACAAACTGGTCAAAGAGTACCAGGATAAAGGTTTTGTCCTGACACCGGATGTATTTTGTCAGCTAGAATTACAGGATTATGTAACTGCTGTTGATCTGGAAGTTGCTTCGAGAACCTCCGATGACAACCGCAGCGTCTCAGAGAAATCCATCTACGAGCAATCGTTTATTCAGTGTATGCGGATGTGGGAAACGAGTCCTGCAGTTCAACCACTGACCTTCCATCCGGGATTGGCAGGTATCGCCGCTCAACTGATGGGAGTTGAGACGGTACGCCTATGGCAAGACCAGGCCTTATATAAAGAACCTGGAGGCAGGGAAACCGATGCTCATCAGGACCAGACCTTTTGGCCTATAGGAATGGTGCCTCTTGTTAGCGCCTGGATTCCATTCCAGCGGGTAGAGAAACAGAACGGGGGGATGGCTTATGTGCCTGGGTCACACAAAGCGGGTCCACTAAAAATGGTTGACATTACTCACACGACAACACCCTATGAAATATTGGATGACCCTGCCCTAAATGGCGAAAAACCACAGTGGGTGGACGTTGATTTGGGGTCTGTCATTTGGCACTCAGGCTTTACGGTTCACCAAGCCGCTGCAAATGACACGGATAAAGCTCGACGAGCGTTCACTGTCGTGTTTTATGCGGACGGTTTCAAACGCACGAAAAACTGGCCGGTTTTTCCCCTTGATCGCGCAGGCGTTGGCCTGGGAGAATTAATGGAAGGTGAAGGTCTACCCATTCTCTGGCCGCCAACGGCGTCACTACCCAAACCGCCAGTTCAGTCTGGGCAACTAACGGGACCACAATACGGAAACTAATTTAGGCGTGGTGGTCATCTAATGGCGGCAAGTCGTTTTCCTGTTTTCCATGATCGAGTATTTAGGGAATGATCGCAGCTTAGTTGCATCCAAAATTTAGAGTCAACGGCTCGTTTCTATACTTTATCGTTTGAATGCACCAATTTGACCATACCTTAACGTTAGAGATTTCCTCACACTTTTTCTTACACGCCGTCGTTAGCTATCTTCCTTGAAGTGTTCAAAAGAGAGGCCGTGACGTCGATATATGCGGTCATAAGTCCCGTCAATTAACATGTCGTTTAATGCTTTCTCCAATTTAACGTGAAGTATTTTTAACCCTGGAAGTTTGGATTTTCTCGAAATCAACAAGCTATAGCGGATTGGCGGTACCACGAGACGGGGTAGATAGGTAATGGCATCGGAGAAACCCATTTTTGACGCGTAATAATCTATGATCGGGTAATTGCCGATGATTCCGGGCATGCGACCGGATGTCAGCATTTTTACTGTGTCTTCAAATGAATCGACATAATGGGCTTGTATTTTTCCCTTTGATACAGCTTGGTCGAACTCCTGGCCAAGTCTACTTCCATTTAGAATAGCGACATCAATACCGCGAAGGTCTTCTAAGCCTTCGAAGTTAAACTCCATCCCTTTCAGAACAGCTACCTTGTTGAAGCTCCAGTGCAGCGGTGTTTTTACAATGTAGGCGGTCTTTTCTCGCATTCGCGAACTAAAGCCTGTGGTCATATCTAGCGACCCCCATTCCAGCTCCAAAATGGCTCGTCTGACCGGAAGGAATTTGTATTGCACTTCGTATTCGGGCAACCGGCTAAACGCTTCTCGAATCAGGTCGGCGTCAAGTCCCCGATGTTGTTGGTCGACTACGTAGTGGAAAGGAGGGAAATCAGTATTAAAAACACCGAACAAGACGATTTGTTTAGCGACTACGAAAGGCGAAAGTAATGTGCCACAAATGATAAGTGACTTTAACAGCCATGGGTGCTTCATTACGGGTCCTCTGGAGAGGAGATTAGGACAGATTTCGCCAGTTGTCACTGTTTAAAAAAAATCAGAGTGGTGATCATCGATACGGGTTTGATGGAGGATTTATACTTAGTTATCCAGATTATACCGACAGTAGTGAGTACTTTAATAGCCCTGACAATAACCCTGTACATCAAGGTAGAGAGGATCAGTGGCACATGAATGCGCGTTGGTTACTCTTCAGGTGAAAAGGATTGGCAGTAGCGTGAGTGACGCACGAACGTAAGCAAAGTGTGCTCACAATACCTTGGATTCTCAGGCCGTTTTTATTCCCGTATTGACGCTATGACGGGCAAAACGATGCGGGAAGGATATTGTCTGGAGTGATAAATGGTATTGTTCGCTTTCACCATTTCTGTCTCGGCATAGTTTTTCCCTCCAGTATTTAAGTTACGTTCCCAGCGAGGGAAGTTTGAACTGGAAATTTCTATGCGGATACGATGCCCCTTTGGAAAATAATTACTGGTGGCATTTAAGTCTACTTCGATTTTATAGATATTACCGGGAGTCATAAATGTGGCGTCTGCCAAGCTTTCCCGATAACGCATACGCATAGCACCTTCCTGTACGTTAAAGGCGCGACCATCGGGATAAACGTCTACCAATTTCATTGTGAAGTCTGTGTCGACCGCAGAGGACGAGACGTACAGGACTGCTTTTAATGATCCCGTTACTTCAATGCCTGCTGTTAACATTTGAGAGCTGAATACCAAAACATCTTTGCGAAGTTCAATATCAGATTGGTCATAGCCGCCGGCTTCCGTATCGCTGCCGGTGCAACAAGTATGCCCGCCCAGAGAGGGCACCGGTTTGGCAGGGTCGTAAACAAATGTATTGCTCTTGTCTGTTTTTGGTTTCACCCGTGATAGTTCACCATCACCTAATCGCGATTGAGCGTTGCCTTTGCTGTTCAAATACCACGCTTGATAATCGGTGTTTTCGGGGGGCCACTGTTCGCTGCTGCGCCATTCATTTTTTCCCATCAGGTAGTATTGTACTTTGGGTATTGTCGCGAGGGCGTTTTTATCACCTTTGAGCCAATAGTCGTACCAGCGCATTTGAATCTCTGCATAGTTGAGTGATGCGTTTCCCAGGTTGCGTTCACCGACAAAAAAGTCTGCAGTAGATTCTTTAAAGTCGCAATGCGTACCTGGCCCAATAACCAAAAACTGATTCTCTTTAGCGCGGTCACTGCTGGCATTGTCTTGAAATTTTTGAAACATTTCCAGGGTGATGGAAGGCCCATAGTCATACCAGTTATCAAAAAACAGCGCGGGGACATTAAACGGGTCGTTTGCTTTAGCCAAATCTTTACTGCGAAAAAATTCACCGTGTGGCGCATTCGTCGCCCACTGTTTGTATTCGGTCGGAGGAGTATGGGCTCTATCGAGTAATGTGGCAGTGGGCAGTGTCGGTAATAGTTTTAGGTAGGCAGGAAAATCAACACTGGGTGCCATTTGAAATAATTGAGCAGCGGGAGATCGAAACCACTGAGAGCGATCGACATGAGCTGGTGGCCCGTAAAATACCTGTGAGCCATTACTGGCAAACCAGCCGGCGGTTTGAGCTAACTCAAAAACGCCGCCGCTAAAAGATTGCCAGGCCCGGCCAGGTGCGTAATATCCCGATGCTGCTGACATGGGAATGGCCGCCGTATGGTTAGGATGATTGGTGGCGGCCATTACCACCTGAGTTTCACCGAGATAGGAGCAGCCTGCGGTGCCAACTTTTTGGTTGGACCACGACTGTGCTACTAACCAGTCGAGCGTATCGTTGCCGTCCTCCCTTCGTTTACTCGCCACGACATAGTCTCCCTCCGACTCATAGCGACCGCGAATATCCTGTATAGCTAGAACATAACCGTTCTGTACCAGTTCTTTATAGACTTTATTCCACTCTAAGGTTCCATTTTTATTATATACGGTACGGATAAGTACGGTCGGCAAAGGGCCTTTGGCTCCGTCCGGAAAGTATAAATCCGTAGATAAATGTACACCATCTCGCATGGGAATCATGATACTTTTTTCAAGGCGAATTGCATACCGATCGGCAGCGGTGACGAAGCAACATAGAGTACTAATAAAAAATACAATTGTACCCCTCAGGAATATAGTCATAAGTTATTCTTCACTATTACCCAGCGTTAACGTTGTTAGTATTCTTTCGGTGTGGCTCAATCAGCGAATTCCAGGCGGAAATTATCGAGGTGGCTCGGGGGTACATAGTCAAAAATAAAAGTGATGCGGTCTTCTTTCCCCTTATTCATTACACTGTGCATACGCTGGTTGTTGATTTCGTAAGCTTGTCCAACTTGAAGTCGATAGGGACGACCATCAATGGTGAAGCGAACTTTTGGATTGGTGGTAATCGGTATATGAATGCGATGAGCTTGATGAAAAGAAGGGTGAGCGTCCACATGGGGCTTGATAACTGAGCCTGATAGCAAGCGTGCAGCCATGGCTCGTATGACTTTACCTCCCGGTGGATAGTGTTTTTCAATAATATGATCAATCATCGGTTGAGCGCTAGCGGCGAGGCTGTCCCAGCCAGCTTCGCGGGTTACCCTGAGACTGGGCCAGCCTTTGGCATCCGTAAAAAGCATTACCATGGATTGTGTGTTGTAGTGTACATCGTAAGCTTGTTGGCGGTATTCGTTGGCCTGCCAAGCACGACAGTCCGTGCTGAGAATGGTGGTGCTCAGGGCACTGCTGTCGATATCTCCGAGTTCTCGCAGAGGTACATTTATATTCATAGGTGTCAGTGTGAAGAATCGGCTGGTTTGTATTTTGGCCCATAGTCCAACATTTAGGTCGCAGCGGTAAAGTAAATTATAGGTGATTTTAATTGAGTCTTGCGTGAGTTTTAATCACTTGTCTCGATGTATGCGATTTATTAGAGTGCAAACCAGTAATTTGACGACGTTAACGCCTTACTGGATTTGGATCAATAAGCTCCGTTAATAATCAATAATCAATAATCAATAATCAATAATCAATAATCAATAATCAATAATCAATAATCAATAATCAATAATAATATTGAGGAAGTTCTATGAGACGTTCTTGTCAATCATTCTCTATTCGTCCGTTAGCCAGAGCAATAGCACTGGCGTCGGCATCTTCGCTCGTAGCAGGGCAGGCTACTTCGCAGGATGAAGTGGGTCAGGCTCCACGGCTCGAAGAGATAGTGGTTACCGCGACCAAGCGCGATGCGGATATGCAAGATGTGCCACAATCTATTCAGGCCTTTAGTGCTGATGATATTAAGGCGCTGGGTTTCACCAATATGAAAGACTACGAAAAGTCTATCCCCAGTATGTCGACTGTAAGTACCTCTCCCGGCCGTTCGGAAGTGGTGTTTCGCGGAGTTAGTACCGGTACCGGTGAGTGGCGAACAGACTCGGGATCGGCCGTGTATTTTGGTGAAACGCCCATGACATCAGCTACTCAAGCGGTCGACCCGCGTATGGTTGATATCGGACGATTGGAAGCATTGCCTGGTCCGCAGGGTACGCTGCTCGGTTCCAGTTCCCAATCCGGAGCGGTACGGATAATTCCCAATAAACCTGACCACTCTCGAGCATACGGTCAGGCTACGGCGGGTGCCAGTCATACAGAGGAAGGTGCGCCCAGTCACAAACTCGAAGCCTATGTTAACTATCCGATCATTAAAGATCGCTTGACAGTTCGAGGTGTTGTATTTGATAGCAAATCTGGTGGTTATATCGATAATGTCCTCGGTAAAAACGTGTTCAGCGCTGATGATAATGCCGATGTTGTAGAAGACGACTTCAATGAGTGGGAACAGACCGGTCTGCGTCTCAGTGCCTTATGGTCAATCAACGACCGTTGGGACGCTGAGTTTATGTATATGAATCAGAAGCAGCGTTCCGAGGGCGACTGGAAGTCTGATCCTGATGCTGCGGGTCATGATGATTTTGACATTGTGCGTTTTCACAAGGACGAACGCGATGACGATTGGTGGTTGGCATCATTGACGGTTAAAGGTGATCTCGGTTTTGCCGAACTAACGGTTTCTAGTAGTTATCTCGACCGGGAAATATTTTACGAGTTTGATGGAAATGTGGGTGGTCAGGTTCGCGCGCAGAGCGTGTTAACCCCGGGGGAGGATCTTTACTACAACGTTTTTTACGATACGGGCTTTCAGCCAGAAACATCGGTTAACGACCAAACTGCCGAGCGTATCACTCATGAAATTCGACTTTCTTCTATGGGCGATTCTCGGTTGAAATGGATGGTCGGTGCCTTTTATGAAAAAACCGACGACTATTGGGATTATACTTTTGCCCGTGTGGAAAATTTGGCTAGTACCAATTTTGGCATGTATTGGGCGCTGGCCTACGAGACCTACATCCCCAATACCGACGACTGGTATTCTGAAGAGTACAAATCCACCACTACCCAAAAAGCTGTGTTCGGAGAAATGAGCTACGACATTACGGAACGATTGACGGCAACCATGGGGGCTCGCTGGTTTGAATATGATCGAGACCGAACGGAGTTTAAAGAATGGCCGCGGGGTAATCCCTATGATACCGATATTTACGAAGGGAAGGACGATGACTCACTATACAAATTGGCCGTAAATTATAATCTCGACGACGACAGAATGATTTACGCGCTATGGAGTGAGGGGTATCGCTTAGGTGGTTTTAACTCGATTAAAAACGCCAATTCGATTTTGCCTGATCAGTACGATAAAGATACGTTGAACAATATCGAGATCGGTTTGAAGAGTCAGTGGCTTGATAACCGGCTGCAGCTAAATGCATCCGTGTATCAAATGGATTGGGAAAATATTCAGCGAGGAATTACCGACCCAGATGATTGGACGGCAAATGGCACCATTAATATGGGTGACGCGGAACTCAGTGGTGCCGAAATATCGCTGACGTATTTGGCGACCGAAAATCTGAAAATCGATTTTTCCTATGCCACTTCAGACTCCGAGCTTCAAGATGATTACTATCAAGGAGATCTGTTAGGTCAGTCCGATCCGGGAGATCAGTTAGGTGCCAAAGGGCAGGAGTTGGCTATTGCTCCTCCCAGTAAATGGTGGATAGGTATTGAGTATACAATGCCGGCTTTAATGGGTGACGTGGACGGTTGGCTTCGTTATGACCACTCATGGCAAGAAGAGATGTATCATGATTGGTGGAATGCCCGCAACGGTGTAAATCCTGA
Organism: uncultured Cellvibrionales bacterium; assembly: GCA_913019905.1. GTDB lineage: Bacteria > Pseudomonadota > Gammaproteobacteria > Pseudomonadales > Dasaniaceae > Oceanicoccus. The sequence goes on along the minus strand of CAJVZD010000023.1, from coordinate 67,205 downwards.
TCCGACGGTGAATGGTCGAAAACTGATTAAGGATCAGGATTCGGCAAACCTGCAGTTTGGACTGGTTACAGAAGGTAGTTGGAGTCTGACCCTCAGCGTCTGGAATGTCTGGGATGACAGAAATGCTCAATGGATAGACTCTGGTTACGATGGTAGTTTTGGACCAACAGGGACTTGGCCCGAAGTTGCACGTTACGTCAATATGCCTAACTATAATCGTCCTAGAGAATTTGAAATCACCTTTACCAAGGATTTCGATTTCTAGTACTAAAATTCAGCAAAGCAGTGGTGATGGTGTAAACCCAGCCACTGTGATTCCTTCAATTATTACGTTCTTCGCCACCGCTTTGTACGTGATTGTGTTGTTGTTCCTGTCTATCGTCCTCGTTTATAGCCACCGCCTATAATCCCTGGGAGATGCGTGCTGGCGGGAGTCGCTAATTGTAAATCAATCGGATCTATCCAAAGAGACGTTTTTATGTATATAACCCATTTACGGATGCTTATCACTATGGTTGTGTTATCTGGTATTTCGAGTGGCTGTGGCCAAGACATATCTCAGGTAGAAGAACGTCCTGCCTGGAATAATATTGACATTATCCGAGAGAATGTCGAACCGCCCAGAGCAAGCTTTGTCGCTTTTCCCAGCGTAGAGAGCGCAATCAGTCAGACTTTAGAAAGCCATGATAAGCATCAGACATTGAATGGTCAGTGGGCTTTTAAATACTCAGAAAAACCTGCTGATCGACCATTGAATTTCTACGAGTCCGATTTTGATGTTAGTGCCTGGGATGACATTAACGTGCCGTCTAATTGGGAGCGAGAAGGGCATGGTTATCCCATTTACGTAAACGTTCCCTATGCCTTTGATATCGATGAGCCGAATGTGCCGACGGAGAAAAATCCGGTGGGGTCTTACCGTCGCGATTTTGAAATACCTGCAGCGTGGCAGGATGATGAGATTTTTATTCAGTTTGGTGCCGTCAGTTCCGCGTTTTACGTATGGGTTAACGGTGAGTATGTGGGGTACAGCGAAGGTAGTAAAACGCCAAGTGAATTTAATGTAAGCCAATGGGCCCGGCCCGGCACGAATACCATTGCTGTAGAGGTATATCGTTGGAGTACCGGATCCTATCTCGAAGACCAGGATTTTTGGTCCTTGTCCGGTATTCAACGCGAGGTCAGCCTGTATGCGCGTAGTAAGCAGCGGGTACGTGATTTTCAGGTTCATGCGGGGCTGAGTAATGCGTTTTCCGACGGTGATTTCAAGCTGGATCTTTCGTTGTTTAGTGCTGCAGCTGGCGTAAACACGACGCTGGAAGTGGTGATAGAAAACGACAAAAAACAGCTGTTTAAACACAGCGAAAAACTGAACTTGGAGGCGGGCGATAATTCTGCCGCTGTCGCTACTACCGTAAAAAATATTTCTGCCTGGAGTGCCGAAGTACCTAATCTCTACAGCTTACTAATCACTTTGAAAGACTCTCAGGGTAAAGTGCTTGAAGCTATTTCCCGCCAGATTGGCTTTCGCACAGTCGAAATTGTCAATGGGATATTTCTGGTCAATGGGAAAAAGGTAAAGTTGAAAGGGGTAAATCTTCATGAACACCACGACAAAACGGGTCATGTGTTAGATGAAGCGACGATGCGCAAAGATATTACCTTGATGAAGATGTCCAATATGAATGCTGTGCGTACCTCGCATTATCCTTTTCCCGAGCGTTTTTATGAGCTTACTGATGAGCTCGGTTTGTATGTTGTAGATGAAGCCAATATAGAAAGCCATGGCTACGGATACGATCACGATAAAACTCTCGGTAATAAGCCACATTGGATGCCGCATCATTTAGACCGTACTCAGCGTATGTGGCACCGAGATAAAAATCATCCGTCTATTGTAATATGGTCCCTGGGCAATGAGGCCGGTGATGGCGTTAACTTAGGCGCTACCTATAAGTGGTTAAAAGAACAGGATAGTTCCCGCCCGGTACAATACGAAACCGAAGGAGATATAAAGATAGTCGGTGAACATCATTCCGACTTTCATTCCAGTATGTATTGGCGCCAATGGGATTTGGAACAATACGCGGAAGAACACGGTGACCGGCCATTTTTGCTAATCGAATACTCCCATGCGATGGGTAATAGCAACGGTAATCTTGCCGATTACTGGCGAGTGATTGACGCTCACGATAACCTTACTGGAGGGTTTATCTGGGATTGGGTTGATCAGGGTTTATTGGAACATGATGAGAGCGGTGAGCCCTATTGGACCTACGGAGGCGACTACGGACCAAAAGATGTACCCTCTAGCGGCAACTTTTGCCTAAACGGTATTGTGTTTCCCAATCGGGAAGTACAACCGGCATTTTGGGAAGTAAAGCGGGTCTACCAGCATGTTAAGTTCGAAGCGGTGAGCTTGGAGCGAGGATTAATACGTGTTGATAACCAATACGATTTCCTTTCCCTAAATGATTTCGAGTTGCGATGGGAGTTAATAGCCAACGGCAAAATAGAGCAGTCTGGCGCAGTAGACACTTTGAATATAGAGCCTGATACATCGGCTGTACTCAACCTGGGATATGTTTTTCCTTCCTTGAAAGCGGGTGTGGACTACCATCTTAATCTGGCGCTGATTGACGTTAATGCGCGCGGCGTTTTACCGGCGAACCACAGTTATGCCCAAAGCCAGTTTGAAATTTTTAACGCGCAATCTGCGCCAGTGATTACGCCGAGGCTGGCCGGAAAATTGCGGGTTGCCGATATCGATGGCCAAATACAGATTGTAGCGGATCGGTTTGTGACTAGCTTCGATCGCAGTAGCGGTTTGTTGGCGCAGGTGAGTGTGGCCGGTGTGCCACAATTGATATCTCCACTAACACCGAATTTATGGCGCGCGCCAACAGACAATGATTTTGGAAACTATATGATTGACTGGGCGAAAGTGTGGAAGGATGCCGATAAAAACCGCCAGTTGGTGTCGATCGACGTCGTCTCGCAGGATCAAGAATCGGCTACAGTACGTGCTGTTTATCGCTTCAATGATGCGAATGGTCAAATGGCTGCGCGCTGGCGGGCGGACTTCCACGTATTCGGCGGAGGTGATATTAAAGTAGATAATGATTTTGAAAAAATGCCTGGCCAGCCGGAACTACCACGATTAGGAATGAATTTACAATTGCCTAGAGCTTTGGATCAAGTGGAGTGGTTGGGGCGAGGGCCATTTGAAAACTACAGTGATCGCAATTTGGCGGCGCAGGTGGGTCGATATAAAAACACCGTTAGCGATCACTACGTGCCATATATAAGGCCGCAGGAGAACGGATACAAAACCGATGTGCGCTGGTTCGCTTTACACGGAAAGCAGAAAACCGGTGGTTTAATGGTAAAAGCTGAAGAAAAAATAGGTTTTAGCGTTCATCACAATGTGCAACAGGACTTTATCCCTCCAGTAAAAATAGCTATCACCAGTGAAGACGGCGCGGCTGCTCGCGAAAATACCGAGCGGGTCAATGTTCATGTTAATGACATAAAACCTCGCGACTTAGTGTCGGTAAATATAGACTTTGGTCAAATGGGTGTTGGGGGTGATGACTCCTGGGGTAAGAAAACGCTTCGCAGTTATTCGTTGGTTGAACAAAAATATCAGTATAGTTTCTGGTTGCGCTTTTTTGAGCCAGGGCTGTCGCCAGGCGACTGAATTCTGTATGAAGGGTTTTGGTGTACATTGGAGAGGAATTCACTAGAAAGATCGGACTAGGATCTGATAGAAGAAAACTGGCACTGCCGTCGTCACGGCTTATTGCAGTTTGGAAAAGCGCTTCCCTAACGAAGCCAAGCTTTGTGATCAACAGGGCGCGTTGCTCAGTGTTGTTCTCGAAGTAGTAAAAATGCTATCTTCCAAAGGGTTGCTGAATACCGGCGCGCGAGGGTGTGTGGATTTTCCTCCACGGGAACGGAATAGTTTGGATGGCGTCGACGATTCGATCCTGTTACTGCGTGGCCTTGTTCCACGGTGATATCCAGTCGTCGTACTAAAACGGTTATCACTATCGACTCATTTTATACGGGTTTCTCCAATTCGAGTGGCTGTTGATTTACAGCGACAGCGATTGTAGACAAATGAAAGTCGAAATCTCTCGGTTGCCTGTCGTCGAAATCGGGATATTGAAGTGGCTGTACAACGACTTGAAGCCGATAATTAAATGATAGAAATTACCAGACGGGCTTAATAATAAACTGGAGGTGCAAAACTATGGTTTTAGGAACGATCGATATTTGGGTTGCAGTAGCTTACGCAGTCGTCATATTCTCTTTGGCACAATGGGTGTCTCGCGAAAGAGTAGGGCATAGTAAAGACACGAGTGACTACTTTCTGGCGGGGCGTAGTTTGCCTTGGTGGGCAATTGGTGCGTCTCTAATTGCAGCGAATATTTCTGCGGAACAAATTATAGGCATGTCCGGTTCAGCTTATGTGATGGGCTTGGCTATAGCGTCCTATGAATGGATGGCCGCAATAACCTTGATACTGGTTGGGAAATACTTTCTGCCGATATTCCTTAAGCATGAAATTTACACCATGCCGCAATATCTGGAGCAACGTTATGATTCGCGGGTGCGAATCGTCATGGCTATTTTCTGGTTGGGGGTTTATGTCTTGGTTAACCTTACGTCCATTCTCTGGCTAGGCGCACTGGCAATCAACAGTATTACTGGTGTCGATATTACGACAGCGCTGTTAGCATTGGGGATATTTACCGGAGGGTATTCGCTTTATGGTGGTTTAAAAGCCGTGGCATTTACCGATATTATTCAGGTCATTCTGCTGGTTGCAGGTGGTCTGATGATCTCATGGATCACACTGGACCAAATTTCTGGAGGGGGCGGTGCTATCGCTGGATTCAACGAATTAATCAATCAAGTGCCAGAAAAATTCGACATGATTTTGTCAAGAGATAATCCTAACTATATGAGTCTGCCGGGCATTTCAGTATTAGTGGGTGGCATGTGGGTTATGAACTTGTCTTACTGGGGGTTTAATCAATACATTATTCAACGGGCGCTGGCGGCCAAAAGTATCCGAGAGGCACAGTTGGGAATTTTGTTCGCTGCTTTTCTGAAGCTCTTGATGCCGGTATTGGTTGTGCTACCGGGTATCGCCGCGGTGGTATTGATGCCTGATCTCTCAGCGCCTGATCAGGCTTACCCTGAAATGATGAAATTACTACCCGTCGGCATCAAAGGAATTGTTTTTGCTGCACTTATCGCCGCGATCATTTCTTCGCTAGCGTCAATGACCAACAGTATTTCCACGATATTTACTATTGACCTTTTTTCTCATATAAGCAAAAAGGAACACAGTCAGAAACAGCTGGTAACCATTGGCCGAGTTGTTAGTTTGGTGTCGCTGGGTTTTGCAATGATCGTGGCCAAGCCTTTATTGGGTAGCTTTGATCAAGCCTTTCAGTACATTCAGGAATTTACTGGCTTCTTCACGCCGGGAATCGTTGTTATATTTTTGTTGGGGATGTTTTGGAAAAAAACGACGGCAACCGCCGCTCTATTAGCCGCTTTGGGTTCAGCGCTGCTGTCATTGGTATTCAAGATTTTGTGGCCAGAGTTACCGTTTATAGATCGGGTAGGATTAGTCTTCTTATTGTGTGCGGCCATTGGTGTTGCTGTCTCGCTGGCAAAGCCGGAGCCGTTGTCAGCATCGGCTGTCGATGTTTCCGAGGTGGATTTTTCTACCACTGCTACCTTTAATATTGCGTCACTAGCGACTGTGTTAGTTCTGTCAGGTTTCTATATTATCTGGTGGTAGCACCAAGATGCGTGTTTTAGCGTCAGATCGGCGTCCTAAATAGATACAAGGGTCTAAACCTGAGAGATTTCCCCCAGTTCTTTGATGACCGATTTGACTGTAATGAGTATTCAGGTGAGCGAATTGGTAGAGCGGCATGGAGGCTCCGTTGGAACAACATGCAGCAGACGTTTATGTCGATAAAGTTTGGCTGGTTGGGCTGTATTTATCGGTAGTTCGCAGTACCAGAGATTCATTGTATTATAAGCTCGCCCTTCTAATTATAAATGTGAAAGTGAATTGTCTATGACTACCTTAATCGCCACCTCGGTGGTCCGCGGCAGCCAACAGGGTGAAAGCCACGGCGGTGTGTACCTTATTGACCTTGCCGAACAAGCTGTTAAACAAATGCTGGATTGGAATACCATCAATATTGATTGGGCAGGCCGTGGTGCTGACCGCGGTTTAAGGGGTATCGCGTTCTATAAAGAGATTATCTTTATTGCCGCTAGCGATGAATTATTCGCGTTTAATCCAGATTTTAGTATGCGAGGGTCCTGGAAGAATACCTATCTTAAACACTGCCATGAAATTTCTGTGCACGATGGAAAGGTTTTTTTAAGTTCTACGGGCTACGATACTATCCTCGCCTTCGATATTGAAAAAGAACAGTTTCATTGGGCTCTGTATGTCGAGATCGAGGGTTTTCGCTTTAAGGCTAATCGGTTTGACCCGAACGGTGATGAAGGGCCATTGATGCTGAACAAAATGCATATTAACTCAGTTACGGCCAATGATGACGGGCTTTATCTGTCCGGTTTAAACAGCGGCGGAATGCTGCACTTTAATGGCAAGCGTGTCAATATGAGCGCCACTTTGCCGGTGGGCACCCATAATGCCCAGCCTTACAGGGACGGCGTATTATTTAATGATACGAAGGCTAATGCGGTGCGCTTCTCAAGTCGGGAGCAGGACCTGGACCGTGCCTTTAGAGTACCCAAGCTAGCTAAAGAACAGCTTACCGGCACTCAACTTGACGACAGCAAAGTCGCCCGTCCTTTGTTTGGACGAGGGTTGTGTGTGATTAAAGAAGGTTTGATTGCTGCCGGATCTTCTCCATCCACAGTAGCGCTACACGATTTAGAAAGCGGAGAAACTGCTTTGACAGTAACTCTGTCTACGGATGTACGCAACGCGATCCATGGTCTGGAAGTGTGGCCATTTACTTAGAGGTTTTAATTTAAAGACTGGCTTTTTTCACTGACTCAGGAAGTTGTTCAATGATATCTGCTAGTTCTTCTTGCCAGTCGGCCAGATGCGCACCATATTTTTTCCATAAGCCAAGTGCATCCGTATAGATAGGTTGCCGCACTTGTTCCGAGCTGGCAGTTTTCACTGCTCGTTCGGTTTCATAAAAACGCAAGCAGGACTCTTCATATTCAAGGCCACAAAAATCGAGAATTTTTCGCACTTGGGTTTCCAGGTCTGTAACTGTATCTTCGTAATGCACATCGAGTACTTGACCCGGCAATACCGCATGCCAGTGTTCCATTATTTCGATGTAACTGCGGTAAAACTCTGAGAGTTCAAATTTTTCGTAAGTAAAGTTTTGTCCTTTAGCAAACAATTGCTTGTAAGCACCCAGGCAGCTGTCGATAGGATGGCGTCGGGTATTTATGATTTTTGCATTTGGCAGGATCATTTTTATCCAGCCAATATGAGGGAAATTGTTTGGCATTTTGTCAATAAAATACGGCGTTCCCTGTACCCGGTGGTGGGTAACTTGTTGTAGGTATTCTTTTCCATAGGCTGCATAATCGCGCTGAGTTAATGTGCTCATCGTATCTGGGTACGTCAATCCATCATGACGAAACTTGCCTGTACCGACGGCAATTGAGCCAATATTGGACAGTTCAGACGTACCCTCCACTTGACTGTGGCTGGCAAGAATTTGTTCTATGAGAGTCGAGCCGGACCGTGGAAGCCCTACGACGAAAATAGGATCTGCAGCATCGTGGCCAACGTCCGAATTGGCAGCAAACATGTCGGCATTAAAAACACGGCGAATACGTTCCAGATATAATTCGTTTTCGACGGGGTCATAGTCAATCAGAGGGCGCTGAGTTTGGTTTCCCGCGTGATAGTGTTGCCAGGCTTTGTCGTAATTTTTGTTGTCTTCGAAGGCTTTACCTAGCGAAAAATGAAAATGGACCCGAGCGCTATCGGTTAAATCGTTAGTTTTCAATTGTTGTTCCATGGCCGCGACTTCTTCAGGCTCAAAGCAAAAGATCTTTAGATTTGCCATGCTCCAATAACTTTCACCCATCTGCGGCTTGTAAACAATGGATTTTCGGTAAGCGATTAACGCGTCTGTTTGTCTGCCGACCGTTTTTAACATATGAGCATATGCAAGATGAACGCTGGCAGATTGTTCGTTAATGGCGAGGGATTGCTCGTATGCGCCGATAGACTTGTCAATTGATCCGGATAGAGTATAGGAACGGCCAATACCAGCCCAGGCTGTGTCGTCTTCGGGTTGAAGTGTTACGAGTTTTTTATAACATTTAATAGCATCTTCCCATTTGCCATTATCGATTAAAACGCGTCCCAGATTGCCGTAGGCTTGGTGAAAATCCGGGGCAATGTCGGTGGCGCGGCGTAGCAGTGCTTCCGCATCATTAAGTTTTTTATTCTGACCGTGGTATACCATTGCCAGAAAACGCATGGCGTCAACATTGTTGGGATTTTTCCGTAAAGCCTTCGTCAGAGTTGTCTCGGCTTCCGACAGTCGGTTAGCGCGCCAATGTTCTGCCCCAGCTGCAACGAGTGCCGCATCATCGTCGTGATCGAGATAGCTCTCAAATGCTTCATCGATTTCGTCGTTTCGGCCGCAGGCCACTAATGCTTGAGCAAGTTTTTTATGCGCTCCGGTGAGGCGGGGATCAATTTGGATTGCTCGGCGAAAAGAGACGATAGCTTCCTCATAATTTTCGGCTAGCGCTTGAATACTACCTAGGTCTTCGAGAAGAGGAGCGAAATCAGGCGTGATGCTTAAGGCGAAGTCGATTTTCTTTCTCGCTTCAGTCAGTTGATTCATTTTGATCAGCGCATGGGCGTACAACTGTAAATGATCAATACTGGAGGGGTTGGCGATTAAGTGATCCTGACATAACGCTATGGTCCGTTGTGGATTGTTCTGACGCAGCGCATTTAACGCTTCCATTAAAGTGTTTTGAGTTTGGGCGGAAAGAAGTTCCATTTGGTGATCGCTAATAGTGAATTGTCTTTCCTAAATGATCGCATTTCGCATGCTAACTAACAAACCAATTTTACTCATCCGTAGGTGAATAAAAATCAATGTTCCAAATATCTGTTTAGGCGTCAGGAAGTTCGGGCCAAAAAGATCTTCGGTATTCCCACCTATCGAGTCTATGATCAACTCTCGCATACCTACATACGTCACCGATTCCGGCTGGGCGTGTCGACCCGGATATCATCGGCTATGCTGTCTGGCTGTGCTGCCGATTCAATTTATGGCATAGAAACATTGAAAGGCTCCTTGCTCAAAGAGTTATCACTCCCAGCCGAGCAGACATTGGAATCTGATCACAAATGGTCACGTTAATCCGCCGCAGAACTGCCCGCCCCAAGCAATCCCTTCGGTCCATCGCCCAAATATTCTGGTCGGGATTAGATGGCATTTGTTCTTCTGCATAGCCAAATCCCGTTAATTTTCCTTAACACTAAATTCGTTGATGTGCTAAATTAAAGCGTATATATTTGTTTTTGTGCTAAATTAATATGTGCTTGGCAATTTGTGACAAGCCGTGTCGACAATATCTCGTTGCAAAAGATCAATGGTCAGCAAAAGGAAATTATCTGTGAATCGATTTATATTCCCTCCAATACTTCGTCAACTCGTGTCCAATCTATTGCTAATAGGATGTGCTGTAGGTATGACCGGCCCACTAGCGGCTGAAAGTAACGGTGTTGATCACCAGGTCATCAAGCTGTGGAGTGAAGGCGTACGCCTCGAAGGTGATATTTATAGACCGGCGGGGCTGAAGGCTGGTACCAAACTGCCGGGTATCTTGATGGTTCACGGCTGGGGCGGTTTGAAAGGACACTTGAATAGAAACTACGCCCCTCAGTTTGCCGAACTCGGTTTTATTGTTCTCACTTTTGACTACAAGGGATGGGGCAAAAGCAATGGGCCATTGATGATCTCGGAAATACTACCCGAGATCGAAGAATCAGCCGAGGTAACCGTAAAGGCAACTCATATTCGCAAAATCGTCAACCCACTATCGATGGTTGAAGATGCTCGTGCTGCTCTGAATTACCTGGCCGGCGATCCTCAGGTGATGTCGAACAATATCGGTATTTGGGGTTCCAGTCTTGGCGGCGGTATCGCCCTGGTCACCGCTGCCAATAACGCCGATCGCATCAATGCTTACGTAGACCAAATTGGTGCCGTTAACTTTAAAGCCAATCTCGATATGATCACCGACAAGATGGTACTGCGATGGGAGAAGCAGCGGTCGCGAGGGAAAATAAGCCCTTATCCCGGCGCCGAATCAGCCATTATTCCAGGATTGAAAGGATATCCCGACTGGATTTACATGAAGCGTTATGACTCCCTGGCCTTTGTGGACAAACTGGATGCGCCGACTTTAATTATTGACGCCGAGGACGAAGAGTTATTTGCCCGCGAAAAAAATGGCAAAGTGCTACACGCCGCCATAAAAGACCGACTGGAAACCAAATACCTCTCCTACCCGGGCAAGCACTACGACATGTATCGTGGCGACAACTACGAAAATGCGCTGCGTGACGCGCAGCAGTGGTTCGTAAAACATTTGAAAGACAGCAATGAGGGAGCGGGTCTTTACAAAGACCACTGCGCGGCGTGCCACTCCAACCCTCAAACTCAATCTCCCGCGTTTAGCGTCCTCAAAGCGATGAGTCGCGATAAGATTCTGTACGCTATGAATGAAGGCAAAATGGTGTCTCAGGCCGAGAAATTATCTGCCGAGGAGCGAGCCACCATTGCCGCCTACTTGACCACAGACAGTAAAGATCCCCACGCATGGGAAAGCACCCAAGCTTGCAGTGATGGGATGAAGGTTAATCCAACAATGAAGGCTGCCATTTCCGGATGGGGTTACGGTAGCGAAAACCGGCGTTATCAGCCACAACAGCTAGCCGGACTTTCTTCGGCAGACCTAGGCAATCTCGATGTCGCGTGGGCAGTGGGTTTTCCGGGTGCCACGGAGTTACGATCGCAACCGGTAATCACTGAAGACACGCTGTTTGTCGGCGTTCCATCGCTCAGTTCGGTCTACGCTTTTGACCTTGAAAGTGGTTGTTTGAAATGGACATATCGAGGCAATGCGCCGGTGCGTTCAGCACTCAGCTTTGCGCATATGCCCGGCACCAATACCCCGATTCTTTTTTACGGTGACGGTGGTGGTAGTGTGCACGTAATTAGTGCGGTGGATGGCAGCAAGCTGTGGTCGGTTGCCATGGATATGCAGTACGCGTCCATTACCGGGACTCCGGTGCTTCACGAAGAGCGACTCTATGTGCCTATTTCAACCTTTGAGGTGGCGGCAGCCGGGCGCGCTGGTTATGAATGTTGCCAGGCTCACGGCGGTGTTCGAGCTCTGAACATTCGCGATGGAAAAACAATCTGGACCTACGAAACCACTGAAGTCGCACAGAAACAGGGGAAAAGTTCTGTCGGAACGCAGCTGTGGGGACCATCCGGAGCACCGGTCTGGACAACGCCAGCCATTGACGTCAAACGCAACCGGCTCTATATCGGCACTGGCGAAAACTACTCGCGGCCCGCTAATGGAACCAGTGATGCGATTATCGCTCTGGATCTGGACACCGGCAAGCCAGCCTGGATCTACCAGGCACTGGCGGACGACGCCTACAATATGGCGTGTGTCAGTTACCTAGGCTACACCGACGGACCGAACTGCCCGGAGAATAGCGGACCGGATTTCGATTTTGGTGCGTCGGTGATAATGACTACCGATAGCAACGGCCGGGACATTTTGTTGGCGGGGCAAAAATCTGGCGACGTTTACGGCCTGGACCCAGACAATAATGGCAAGGTTATTTGGAATACCAAACTGTCAGATGGAACAACAGTGGGTGGCGTACACTGGGGTATGACCGTTGTTGGTGACCGGGTTTTTGTGCCGATTGCCGACCCGGAATGGCCGATTAAAAGCTGGGAATACAGTCCCCGATCCGGCGTTGCTGCGTTGGATGTTAGCAGTGGTAAACAAGTATGGCGTCATCGGGCGTCTCGCGATTGCCATCTTGACCCCAGCAGTGTCGACTTAACCAACGGCCGGCACAAGGAATGGTGGCCCAAATGTCACTTCCTCTACGGTTTTTCAGGTGCGGCCACGGGAATGGATGGCGCGATATTGGCCGGTTCACTCAACGGGAAGTTAAATGCCTTTGCTACCGAAGACGGCTCTTTATTGTGGCAATTTGACACAAAAAAGCCATTCGATACTCTCAATGGTGTTAAAGCACACGGCGGCTCCCTTGATAACGCAGGTCCTGCTGTTGCCCATGGTCGGATGGTCATACAAAGTGGTTATAGCTATATTAACCAGATGCCGGGCAATGTGTTGCTGGTTTTGAAAGTGAAGGAACCCTGAGACTCACGGTACTGCAATACCGGTGTGATTGTTAGCGATGTTATTATCGTTGTGCTGTCCGACTACCCGTTACGCAGCAGTACTCTAGGCAATGCTTTGTTGGTATTTGAGACCGAAAAATAAAAGGCAATAGAGAGAGGCCCAAAGTTTAAACTAAAAAATTGTACACCAAAGAATACTATTCACCAATCAAAGGGGATTGAAATGCCATACAGAAAAAACACACTCAGGCTAACAGTGTTGCTATTGGCGACACTCTTTTCGATTTTCACACATGCGCAGGCGCGACAAAAGTTCCTGTTGCCCGACGATGTCAGCGATCGCGCGGTCACTATTATCAGTGAAGGTACGCGTATCACGGGTCATATTTTCACGCCAAAATCCTCTAGCGTTGGCAAGGCTCTGCCCACTATTGTCATGGCCCACGGGTGGGGCGGTACGCAAGCGTTATTGCGTAGAGATGCGAGTGAATTTGCACAAGCCGGTTTTTTGGTGCTCAGTTTTGATTACCGCGGCTGGGGAGAAAGTGATTCACGGGTAATTCTGACCCAAGCTGCAGCTGACCACACAAGCACGCAATTTACGGCGGAAGTTCGAGCAATCCGTGAAGTCGTTAATGCGGAAGATATGGTGACCGACTGGTTGAATGTTTTGCATTGGGCGCAGGGTGAGCCTCAAATTGATGGCGATAACATCGGCGTTTGGGGAAGCAGCATGGCGGGTGGTTATGTCATTTATGCTGCTGCGCACGATCCTCGGGTGAAAGCCGTTCATAGTCAAGTAACCGGCGTACTGGGCACTCAATTATGGGGAATGTCTCCCGACGCTACGAAGCAAGCCACTCAGATGGCTCGTGGCGAGATAGGGTATCCAGAACCTCGCGCCGATTTTGGCATGGGCACATTGCGCGGCGCACCTATTCTGCACAGATTTGCGCGGTTTACACCGGAAAGCGATATTTTGAAAGGCAGCAATGTTGCTTTGCAAATCGTGTTAGCAGAGGAAGAAGAATACGGCGGCAATCCATTGGCCTTGTCCACCATAGACGCTTATAAAGGCCCCAAAAACCTGGTCATAGTAAAAGGTATTGGCCACTACGGTATTTACACCAAAGGCCGCAAACAATCTCATCAGTTAGCGGAAGGCTGGTTCAGTAAATTTTTGAAAAGGAAATAAGCGTTGCGCTAAGCTTTCAGTTGATCGTAACGGCCAATATCGTTGTCATTTTAGCCGATGAGACGGATCATTCGTATTTAGGTCGTTGCGGCGGTGAAATGAACATGCCACATTTGAATAGGCTTGTTCGCCACCACATTCGCTTTGACAGATTAATATGTCGGCATTGCTGCACAGTGGAAATTTAGTCGGAGAGTTTTTTTAAAAAAACTGCCTTTGAAAGATCAAACAAGGCTGTAGTTTCCGGTATTTTTGTCCGATGCTGGAGATATAACGCATAAACGTCGATATCGTTAATAGATGTTTGTTGATAGTTGATTTGTCGGTCATCCGGACGCTCGCTCTGGTCTTCGACAGAATCTAATTGTGCGATCTCTTCGTAATCAGCTATGCTAGTAAGCAACTGTAAAGGCTGATTCTATTGCATTCGCATATAGGTTTTCTACGTCACATAAATTTCATACCGAGCGACGCTAAACATCATGAGTGCATCATTCCAAACTATTGACCCAAAGAACATTTTACTGGGCGACCATGCACTGCTCGATCAGCTGTTGGCTGTCAGTATCAGCCTGACTCAAACTGAGGGAAGTACGGCGTTGAGTCGTGAAGCTCTAATTGCGGTGCTACAGTCTTTGCAGCAGCAAATAGCAGGTTCTGAATTGTCTCCCGCAGGTCTATTCGAGGCCGTCATGGCGGAGTTGCCAGCGGGAACTGTCATGGACTTACATGATTGTCGGCGCCTGCGTGTGATCGATACCATTTTTGATGAATTACCTAAGCGTGCTGATATAGACCCCACAATCATGGAGCAATTACAGCGCCTACGTATTCCGTATGGGAAATTGGCATTGATCGATAATTCTTTGTTGGCAAGTGCAAAGCACAGTGCTCATCAGTTGATTGATGATATCTGCGTTTGCAGTATTGGCTGGTATCCGGGCCTGGATAAATCGGGAGAGAAATTTTTGCTGCGGCTGCGTCAGTCGATTACTAATCTGTTGCAGGATTTTTCTAGCGATGTGAAAGTGTTAGTAGCCGTTCAGCAGGATATCAGTGAGTTTCTTGTGAAAGATGCGGCTCAAATGGAGAAAATTGCCCAGCGGCGATGTGATACGGAAATCGGAAAAGTGAAAGCGCTTCATGTCCAGATCCAGGCCACTAACACCATCAATCAGGCAACTCGGGATTGCTCACTACCGGCCTGTTCGATCGAGTTTTTACAAGGTCATTGGCTGGAAATTTTGCGTAGAATACAATTTCAACATGGAGCAGAGAGCGAAGACTGGGCTCAGGCTAGGACCTTGACAAAAGATTTGATTTTTTCTTTACAGGCTCCGGCATCTGATAGAGAGCGTTCTCGTCAGTTGGAACTGATTCCTGAATTAAACGAGCGGCTAATCCTGGCAATGCAACAGGCTGATGCCAGTGGTGGTATAGCCGAACAAGCTCAAGGTCTACTTAACGCCATAGAGATGGAGCTGGTAGTCGTATTGAAAGGTCAGCAACCACAAGCTGTCGCTGTCATACCTTTGCCTGAACTTGAAGCGGTTGAAGTAGTTGATTCAATCGAAAGTATACCGTTGTTAGGCGAAGTATTGAAACTGACACCGGGAAAGTGGATGCACTATCAAGACGAAAATGGGTGTTCTGCACGCTGTCAACTGGCGAGAAAGATTGAAGGTATCAACAAACTGCTATTCGTTAATAGCCAAGGTATCACCGTGATGGCCAAGAGTTTGGGCGAATTGGCGAGTTGTTTATACACAGGGCGGGTAAAGCCCATTGAGGCCCGCAAAGCGTTTTCCAGCGCCTATCGTTCTTTACTAAAATTGTTAGTCAAACGCTATGAAGTTAAGTCTAGCACTTGAGATCGAGGCGGCGAAATAGAGTAGGGTTGTTCTTTTATTTCCTCGGGAATTGTCCCTAAACCAAGTCGTGAAAATTCTTCCGTTTGACTATCCCTGCAATGGTCAAAAATCTTCAGCATTAGACAAATTGATAGGGTGGCCACTTCATCCATGGATTCCTCTTGCCTATTAGAGTGCAGGAGGAACCGGAGTTTCAGGTGGGACAATTGCTTTTGTTAAATTCCGTACAACGCCTTCAGGTGCGCCATGAAGCTTGGGCGGTCAGCTGCTGCGTCAACGCGAATTTTCTTAACATGGGGTCGTTCTTCCATGCGCGCGCAGTAGGCATCCAGCCCTGGTACTTCTGACAGAGGGTCCTTGCCCAGGAACTTCAAACCAACGCTGCGTACGATGGGAAGGTTTAAAATCGCGGCTATATCCGCCAGAGTAAATTGGTCGCCATAGGCAAACTGCTCAAAGGTCGAAAGTTTTGTCAGCGCTGCTGCTGCCTTGTTGAGGCTGCTCTCGACGTCTTTCAATACAGCCGGATCTGGCTCGGTACCGGCGAAGAGGTTTGGAATCAGGCGGCGGGCCACAAGTTCAAAATAAAGTTCAATGAACTGCGACAACTCCTGCACTTTAGCAATGCCAAAAGGTGTTGCTGGCAGCAGTGAATGTTGCGGATGCGCTCGTTCGATATACTCTAGTATTGCACGAGATTCGCTGACGAACCCTTCGCTTGTTTCGAGTGCCGGCACCTTGCCAAGAGGGCTTTTGTCGAGATACTCGGGTTTGTACTTTGGGCCTACTCCGGTGTAAGACAGGACTTCTTCGAATGCAACGCCTTTCTCCAGAAGGGCGAGCTTAGGTACGTTGTAGTAATTGCTGGAAGAGAAACCGTGAAGCTTAATCATTTTTTTGTTTCCATGAATAGTGATTCTAAAGTGGTCTATTAAAAGTGGTCTGCTAAATGTATAGCTTGTCCAACATCCATAAACTCACTGCGCAGTTTATTATCGTCGGGTGTATACGATTATTCACTACAGTTAGAATAAACGCAAAACTTCTTTGGCAAGGTTATAACCCTTTGTAAGGTGCGGTTAATTTAACTCAGGAGGTTTACTCAACCACCCTGAGTACTTAGAAGCGACACAGATATCCGCCCCACATCATTGGCCATACAGTCTGGCTCTACCGCCTATTCACCCTTAGCTTCAAAGATATCGAGGAAACCCTGCCGTCTAGGGTGCTAAACGTGTTCTATGATTCGATTCGCCAAGGGCGCTTGGAGTTTCAAGCCCCTATAGCAAATCTTGTAAAGAATCCAGGAAAGATGCGGTTGCAGAATGGAGTAGGGTAGTGGCTTGAGACTTGAGGGCTGGTAAAGGCTTTCTTCGATCTTGCAGAGTTAACCTCGCAGCACCGTTTTTCCTGTGTGAGTTAGATCTTATCTCTCAATTGTCATTATGAATTGAATTGACGATATTGCACCGTAGATCGATAGTTCTGTAAAAGTGTGCTTTGTCTCTTGTATCTCGACAATATTGACTTTAAGTTTTGGTATAAAAACCTATTCAAATTATGTCATTTGAATCTATACAGGGCTGGACATTTTCCCCTATGATAAAATCACTAATCCGTAGCTAGAATATTAGAGATTCAAGAGTGTATGCCAGCCGAAAACCAAGCCAACCGATGACAAATACCTTAGCTGCATATTGTCGCATACTGTCTCTGGCTATATTGAGCACCTTGTTAAGTGAGTTAGTGCTAGCGGGCACAGCTGAGAAAATATTACCGGTCAGTGCTAAGGAAATAGTTCTTAGGGCCGCGCCTTTTCTAAGCCCGGTACTTATGCGCGGTTGGTGGGAGCCGCTTCGTGAACATATCCATGCACAGGCAGGGATGTCCGTCCGTATATCCACATCGCCAAACTTTGTGGAAATATTATCTGACAGTGCCGATTCACGTTACAATTTGTATCTTGTACCGCTCCATTTCGTTCCATTGCTGATCTCGAAGTACTCGGCAAATGCCATGACAGCCATAAACCTGAAAGGCTACCCGGAGTTAATTTATCACAAAGATTTAGACATAAAAAATATCGAAGAACTGCGCAATGGATGCATCGCTATGCCCCATGAAATCATGTGGAGTTCTATCTATGCTAAGAAGTGGCTCGCTGAAAAAGGGCTAAGTGCGTTTGTGGATTACCAGCCAGTCCATTTAACTACGTTTCAAGAAGTCGTTATGAAAGTGTTTTCTGGCCAGTGTGATCTCGGCGTCGTGAATTCGGTATTGCCGAAGAACCTGCCAATTACGATCAAAAACACGTTCAAAACTCTTGATATATACCAACAGGAAGAGATCTCCGGTGGTATGGGAATCTTAGCAAGGAAAAATTTTGATTCTAACTTAACACGCAGCATCCAAGATGCTCTGCTTTCCTTTGGCAAAACCGAATCCAGCGCTCACCACTTAAGCTCCCCACTCTATGCAGTGCCGACAATACTTGATCAAAAAAACCTAGAAGATTTGGTACAGAAATACCAGGCAATACAACCTTTGCTAAGCGGCTACTTGCCGATAGAATAGTCGTGGACAAGTTAGATCGTTATGGCGTGGCTCGTTCGGAACTAATTTCTTATGTGATTCATGGTGTTACAGAATATGGTCGACAACTGAGCAGAGTGATCACATAAATCCACTCGAACGCGCTAAGACGTATGCCTGATCTGAGACAAAAACGTGACAAAAGTGCGCTCACGATAGTTTCTTTGTCAGAATCCCGGGAGAGAAATCAATGTCGACTGAATCTGAAATAGCAACTTTATCTTCTTTCAACACCTTGCATCGATACCCGGCACGTATTTATCCTTGCTGATTCTGATATTTTAGGAGTTTCTATGACTGTAACAACAGTTATTAAAAGCCGGGTAACATTGAAGAAAGTACAAAAATGGCGCTTTTGTCCGTTTGCGGCGAAGACGCGCTTTGTGCGACGAAAGTAGTCGTATATTCGACAGATTCATCGTGAGTCTTCAGTTTTCAGAGAAATTAACAATTGTTGTTAGCCTGTTTTTTGACTACGCTGGTAGAAGCTTGGTAGCGTTTGATCTTTTTATACATAAACTACCGAGCGTCAAAAGGGTTTTACTTGCAGTTTTTTCTTTGGTCGGTTGGGGCAGTTAGCCTTGACTGCGCAAACTAAAATACCCTCGCTGATTCTGGCTCGTGGCGATGCCCCTGTCTTTCAATGCTTAACGGCAGAATAATGAACATCGAATTGTCGCTTGTGGGAAGTGGATTGCTTAGCGCCGACGTTTATGGGGCTATTTGCCCAGCGATAAAAGGATTTTTAAAAATAACAAGAGGTAGAAATGTTTGAGCAAATAATCGATATCATTAATGGTTTTATCTGGGGTCCAGCGATGATGACCCTGTTGTTGGGTACGGGCATTTACCTGACCATTGGCCTTAAAGGCATGACGATCAGCCATATTCCCTACGCCTTCCGCCAGCTGATAAAAGGCCGAAAGGGTAGCGGGGAGGGCGAAATTACGCCGTTTAACGCGTTGATGACCTCATTGTCATCCACAGTGGGTATGGGTAATATCGCGGGAGTTGCTACGGCCATTGGTATTGGAGGTCCAGGTGCATTGTTCTGGATGTGGTGTGCAGCCATTGTTGGGATGGCCACAAAATACGCGGAAGCTGTGCTGGCGGTTAACTACCGAGAGACAGATGAGTTGGGCCGTAAAGTTGGCGGGCCAATGTATTATATTAAAAATGGTCTCGGGAGAAAATGGAAATGGCTCGGTATAGCCTTTGCTTTGTTTGGTTCAATAGCGGGTTTTGGGGGGGCTAATACTGCGCAATCCAATGCGGTTTCTCAGGTGCTGGAAACGAATTTTAACGTGCCTACGGTTGTCAGTGGGTTGGTCATGGCTGTGTTGGTCGGCTTTGTGTTGCTGGGCGGTATCAAGCGTATCGCTACGTTGGCTGGAAAACTTGTGCCATTTATGGCAATGCTATACCTATCCGCCACTCTAATTATTTTATTGACTCATGTAACGGAAATACCCGCTGCAATCGCTTTAGTGGTAGATAGTGCTTTTAACGGTGCCGCCGCCGCGGGCGGATTCGCTGGTGCGACTATTATGCTGGCCCTACGCATGGGGCTTGCGCGCGGTATTTTCTCAAACGAAGCAGGCCTGGGTTCGGCACCAATCGCGCACGCAGCGGCAGAAACGAATAGCCCGGTGCGGCAGGGCACTATTGCTATGTTAGGTACCTTTATCGACACCCTGATTATCTGTACGATGACAGGTTTAGTTCTGGTCGTGACCGGTGTTTGGAATGGTGAACCACAGGGTGCTGCGATGACGCTTGCAGCATTTAGCAGTGCTCTGCCCTATGGCGACATCATTTTGTCGATCTGCGTTGTATTATTTGGCTTTACAACGATGCTCGGCTGGAGTTACTACGGTGAGCGCTGCGCAGAGTTTCTTTTCGGACCGAAGGTCATAACACCCTTTCGTGTGCTCTGGGTGATTGGTATCTTTGTTGGCACACAGATGAGCCTGGAGCTGGTCTGGAAAATGACCGATGCACTTAATGGGTTAATGGCAATTCCGAATCTGATTGCGCTAGTATTGCTTGCTCCCCTGGTGTTTAAATTGACCGAAGAGTACTTTGCTGAAGAAGAAAAATCCCCGTCAAAAGCGAGGGTTGCCAAGGAGCTTGACTAATCTGTAATTGAGTATGTGTAGTCTCGAACAGAATAGTTCCAGGACTGACTGGCGCTGTACCATTCGCTGCGTTGTTTGATATGACATTGTCAACTTGTCGATGACCCTTCGAATTACGAGATAATCTGAGAGTGGAAACTATCAAAATTTACGTAGGCTATCTGTCTAAGTTTTTCGAAGGATGGCCAAGAGGATTGAACTCGTCTGTAATACAGGTAAAAACCCCATGGACAGATTATTCTTTAACGACTCGTAGTCAATCCCGCTAACGATCATCTAAAGTCCCGCAACTGAACGGTAAGCTGCGCGAGTATTTCCGATTAATAAAGCAGTAGGTATTGACCTTGAATCCTTACCTCGAAAATTCGTTCAGCCCAGTTAACCAAAAGCAACAAATCAAACCGTTAATTCGATTTAAGTCGATCGGCCACTTCTTTTACTGCCATATCTGTGGTGTACGACACGCCCCCTACAAGATTTTGGTGGAACTTGTCAAAATTGTCGCCCATAAGGACGCTGAGAGCCTCTAAGGCAGCCTGTCCTGCCTCGGTATTGTCCTGGCAACAATTTACCAGCGCAGCAGCAGCCTGGCCACGATGTGTACCTTGTGATCCTCGTACTTTTTTGTACAAAAATTTACTTTTCCTTTTCATTTGGTCCAATCCAGAAACGCCAAAGGCAAGCGATCTTCCGGCGATAAATCCACCCGCTCCACCAATAGCAGTACCCAAGCCAGGTATAACGGAACCGGCAGTGAGTCCTCCGGCGGTTGCCGCCACTGTTAAACTACTCTGCGCCGTACCGATCGCGAATTTTCTGTGTTCTTTTGTACGCTTTTTCGAAATAGCGTAGGCGATTGCTTTCCTCACATCAGTGACGCCTATAGCGCTGCCGTCATAAGCAGTTGTGTCCTGAAAATAGGCTTGCAATATGCCTTGTAGAATGTCGACTTTTATTTTGGCGATGGCACCGGAAGTCAGAGTTCCCGCTCCGCAAAATAGTTGATTGGCCACAATTGTTTTCCATGACATCAGCGTTCCTCACTTGATTATTATAGATTTATCTCTTTGCCTGTTAATGTATCATTAAACATGGCGAATGTGTCAGCTGAATGCTGTGCCATGACTCCCTTTTTATAGAGAAAAGGGGACGGAGGGATTAAACTTTGATCGATTGCGATCTTGTTTTTGACCTGTCCCGTTTAAGGTGGCTGCTGGTTGATTTTTTTTCCTCATGCTCTTTTGATTTGAATATCTTGCATAATTTGTTTGCTAGAAAAAGATCAGTTTTGGTTGGTTTTTAATCCCTCCGTCCCCGTTATGCCGTTCAAACTTCATGTGAATCCGTCAGACGATGGTGTTTAACGTTTCCTAGGCAATATAGTAGACCTATTCGTAAACGTCAGGGTAGACTGGGCAACATTGGGTTTCTAGATGAAGTGTTTATCTCTATTAGTGGTGAACGCCACTATCTTTGGCTCGCGGTTCGGGCGATCCGATCTGGCTGACCCGATACAGATAGATGGAGACTTCATTGATAGTTAACAGCATTAACAACAACAAACTCGCCGGTAAAAAGTGGATGATCAATATCTCTATGTCATTTAAGGGACTTCAAAAAGCGCTGTTAGTAACGGCGATATCTACCATCGTTTTCTCATACCAATCACCAGCTTTAGCAGCTGATTCTGAGAATGTTATCGGTTTACCGCGGGTGGAACCGGAGACTCAGGGCATGTCCTCGGCTCGATTTCGGCTGCTCACCCAAATGCTCAAGCAGCATGTCGACGACGGGCGGGTAGCGGGGTTAGTGGCAGGCGTCGCTCGCAATGGCAAAATTGTCTATCTGGAAAGCATGGGCTGGCAGGATGTGGAAAATCGACTTCCAATGCGGCCAACATCTCTGTTTCAAATTCGTTCAATGAGTAAACCTATTACTGCGGTTGCCACTATGCAATTGGTTGAGCAGGGCCGATTAAAACTCTCCGATCCGGTCTCAAAATATTTGCCGAAATACGCTAATATGGAAGTCTATATAAGTCCGGATGCTGAGGATAATAGTGCTACGCGGCCGGCAAGTAGAGAGATGACCATAGAGGATTTGCTAATGAACACGGCGGGTCTTAGTCATCGAAATGGCGCGTTGTATCGACTGAAAGGTGTGCGGAGACGCGCTGATAATTTGCAGCAGCTGGTAGATAAAGTGGCAGCGGTTCCTTTGGTCGCTGATCCTGGAACAAAATGGATTTACAGTATTTCCATCACTGTATTGGGCCGCATTGTTGAATTGGTTTCAGGGCAGGCTTTCGATGACTATTTGCAAGACAAAGTCTTTAGTCCGTTGGCAATGTCGGACACTGGATTTTTTGTACCCGGAAATAAAGTAGACCGTCTCGCCCACATCTATCGTGTGCCGAATGGTGGGGGACCGATAAGCCGTGAAGCTGATATGAGCATCCCGATTACTGTGAATCCACCGCTATTGGAAGGTGCTGCCGGCATGGTCAGTAGCGTCCCCGATTACTTGCGTTTTCTGCAAGGAATGCTCAATGATGGGGTGCTGGAAGAGCAGCGATTTCTGAAAGCAAAAACAGTAAGCCTGATGACACAGAATCATATACCTGAAGCGTTAATGCCGATTGGTTTTGGTCCGCGCGTGCCTATGCTAGACCGTGGCTGGGGTTATGGTTTGTCGGTGGTGGTTGACGAAGCCCAGAGCACTTACGGGGTGAATAACGGGGAATTTGGTTGGAGCGGATCGCTGGGTACTTTTTCATGGGCAGATCCCGAAACCGAAACAGTCGCGGTTTTGATGTTACAAATGGTCCCTTCCAGGTCTTACAATCTTTCAGAAAAATTTAAGGCGCTGGTATCTCAGGCGCTTTTGGATTAATGATTTGGAGTTAAAGGTCGTGTGTGCGAGAGCCTAGCCTAAACTAATCCCGATCCAGAACTTCCTTGGGGGTTCATAGCCCAATCGCCCATGCTGGGTTCGGTAATTGTCCACCACGAGTAAGTCGCCGGCCTCCGCCCTAAAAGACTGCGCGGTTTCCCATGCCAATTTGCGTAAGGTTTGGATCACGGCATAGGGAACACTCTCACCGTTGCCATACTTAATGTTGAATGGGTAATCGATGTTCTGCTCACCGTTCACGGTATAAGGCGTGTCGCTCAATTCCGGGTAGCTTGGGTGATCGTGAAAATAGCTCGCGTGATTGGCTACGATCATATTGACCCAAAGTTTCTCCGAGGTGATCGGGTGCGGCTTAAAGGGCGAGAGTACGTTCCACTTGCGCAAGGAATAAGTCTCGCCCGAATCATCAGCCTCCCAAGCAAACTCAAATCCTCCCTCTTTTAAATTTGCTTCGACCACGCTTCGGTCTTCTGTCTCGAAGCTTTTTTGCCAAGGAACGAAGCGGGAGTCTCGCGACTGATCCGGGTAATAGCTCTCGTAGCGCACTCCAAGGTTTTCGAATTTTGAGACAATGTCAGCGGGAATCTTGCTGAGATACTCGCGCACATCGAGAAGCGGATTAAGCCCGCCCACTGCGGCTGGCTGCTCGTAGTAAAAAAACAATTGTTTGGGCGGCTCTGACCAATAGGTATTGTCTTGATGGAGGTCCATGCACACTCGTGAATCTTCGTCCGAGGCCGGATAAACCATAAGCCCGCTTTGCTCTCTCGCCGTTACGCCACCAACGTAGCGCGTCAATTGATAACCCAGTTGCTGGAGCAGGCCTGAAAACGAGAATGCTTTTTCCTGATCTCTGTTATCAGCCGACTGTCCTTCCAATGGCAAGCCTCGAATCACCAGACAGCCGTACGCCGGCAGGTGGGTATCAATCAACGCTCTTGTGGCCTTAATCAGGGCAGCTGAATCGCATTCTGACGGGTCGAGGTGAAAGAATTTTGGAAAGTCCGGGTTCACTTTTGGATTGAGGCGCTCCGGAAAATAAGGTTCTCTAGAATCGATTAGAAATGGCCTTTTTTTTAGCTGCACGTCTCCGCTGCTCAATAGGTCTGGCGTATTCAGGGGAAGGCTCGGCCGGAAATTGGGTGCTTCGTGGGTCATTTGCAATCACTTTTTTTAGGTGTTCGTGTGGAGGCTTATGCGCATTCAGTGACCACTGCGTGCTGCGAGTGGGAAGCGGCCTAGGGCTGATATCAATATTAGTATTGATATTAAGGCGTCTAGACGTATTAAGCACCGGATTCGTCAAGCTACTACAAGCAAAGGCGCGTTTGCAATCGCTGTGTAGGCTACCAGTCAATCTATTGATCTTCAATACCCAAACTAAGCTCGATCATTGCTCCGTTCTGAGCGTTCAAAAAACACACCCCTACTTGAAAATATATCGCCCTCACCCAAGCACAACTTACGATAGACTCACACAAAATTTATCACCTAGGGTGCACACCACTATGAAAACACTTGGCATCATCGCAGCCCCTGCTTGGTTCGACCCCACACTGGAAGAAATAGCCGCCCGTCATCGAGATGAGATTCGTTTAAACCAGACCATCTTGCTGCCTCCCAAGTTCGACTATAGCTTCCAGGCTATTCGAGAATCTGAACCAAAACTATTAACCGCCAGCCAACAACTGGCTGACGCCGGCTGTGATCTAATCATCCAAGTGGGGCCTGCATTTGCCTACCAGATTGGCGGAACTCCACAGGGTGCTCGGGAATTCGGTCGGCGGCTTTCAGACGGATGTGGCGTGCCCGTGATTCTTAATGGTGTTGCAGTACTTGACCTATTGGAAGCCACAGAAGCACAAAAACTGACGCTTGCCTGCCCTTATTATGATCCAGATTGGAAGGCAGAGCTCAGCGGTTTTCTCCTGGAGGCTGGTTATGACATTTTGACCTTTCAGACATTTGTGGATCAAGGACTGTTCGACGATCAAGACACCGTGAATGCCAGAGGCTACCAATTTTCTGAACAGGAGGTGACCGAAAGCGTACGCCGCTCGTTTTCAGCGGCGCCAGAAAGCGATGCCATTCTTGTCAGTGGATCCGGCATTAGAACGCTCTCGTGGATAAAGGAGATGGAACAGGAACTGGGGGTGCCTATTGTATCCGCAGATCAATCACTGTATCTCGGCATGGTGAATGCTTTTGGTTTGCAGACGTAAATCTTCGATCCAATTTCAATCACGAGCGACCATCCGTTAAATTCGGATCATGAAGGATATGCCATTCCAAAAGCGGGAGCTTGTGCCGACCATAGAATGTTCAAATCTCACGATCAGGCTCGGCGGCTTCGCTCTGTCATCGCATTGTTAACAACGTGTTTCGGGTGGGCCGCCATTCAATGAACGTCACGAATGAAACGACGTTTGGCGAACGATCATTTGCGCAATGGTCAATGGTCAATGGTCAATGGTAAAAGGGTAAACGGGTAATGATAAGTTGCGCCCGAGACATCGCATAAGCAGTCGCATGCAGTTCTAAATCAACGGGAATTTAACAAGCTGACGGTGCGGCAATTGATCCTCAAAGCATGCGCTGATCTCAACTACACAACCGCAATGAATGCAGATCGTGAGTCATCCTCACTCGCTTTACCAACTGCGGGCTCTTAACGTTTTTTCTTGCCTTGCTGGCAGAGTTAATATGGCAATATCCCAGAGAGAGAATTTTACATTGACTTATGCTTGAGCGATCAAGTAATATTCAAGTATTGAGGGTGATTTAGAAAAGAGAGGATAATGGCAATATTAACTCCAACGATGGGATGAGTAGTTGATTTTACTACCTTGCTGGCGAACCTATTGAAGAAAATCGATCGAGCAATGGAGGCAGAAAGATTATTCCTGATGAAAGTGTGAGCCATAAAGACTGCGCTATAGCGCTAACAAGTACTCTTAGTTACCAGTTGCACGACAACGCTAATAAGCTCACTCAACTAGTGCGGCAAGTATCGATACAGGTAATATAACTTTGCTTTAGGTGGAAGCCTGCTCATGTGTACTTCGATTGTGTACGGAAGAAAAAGTCAAAAATACTTAGCCTATAATTATGATTATGCCTTAGTGCATGGAATAATCGGCACAAATCTACGCGGCACCATTAAAGAAAATGGCCGCTCCGGAATAGATAAGGTAATACGTTGGGAAGTTAAATATGGCAGTGTTAGTTTTTGCTCTTACTCGGCGGAGTTGCCGACATCAGGAATGAATGAAGCTGGATTGGCTATTACGTTAATGTGGCACAATGGTGGGGATTTTGGTGATGACACAGAGCTGCCTCAATTGAGTCCGCTGCAATGGATTCAATATCAATTGGACAGTTGCGCAACAGTGGACGAGGTGATTGATAGTCTTTCAAAAGTGCGGCCGAGAAAAGAACATCTGCCACTTCACTACACCCTGTTAGATGTTGCCGGAAATCACTTGTTGATAGAATTTGTCGACGGAATGCCAAAGATTTACCGTAATGCAGCGCTGCCAATCATGACCAATACAACTTACCCGTTGTGTTTGGAAGAGTTAGCTGCTTCAAAAACCGGGTCTAGTTCAGGCATCAATGACAATACCTCTATAGCGCGATTTATCCACCTCGCCGATCAACGCTCAGCTTATTTATCTAATAGTGCCTGTGAAACAGATGGAATTGAACTGTTGGATTCGGTTAATCAAACTCCTGGTCAGGAAATCGATTTTCCATGGAATCAGAAGCGTGATGATAATACAGTGACCGCGTGGAGTATTGTGTTTAACCCCCTTGAAAAACATATCACGTTTAAAACGGCTAGCAATCCATCTATTCGAGCGATCGACTTGAGTGACATTGATTTTGACCAAAGCGCAGACTACCGCATGATGGATGTACATTGCAGTATTGGCTCTTCAGTGACTGAACAATTGAAGCCATTCGACAAAGAAAAATTAAGAGATAATATTACTCTGTCGTTACCGTTTATACCTGGCAATGAGGAGGATGTGGATAATCTGGTGGCAACGGTGGACGCATTGTATCGTACCCGTGTGATGCCGTCTTGAATGTCTTTGCAATAAAATAAGCGTCGAAAGAATTAGCTGCCAGAGTTAGTTTTCATCTGAAGTCGAGTGGAAATAATGACTACTTGATAGGTGGCTGGATTAAGTCTGTCTTTGATTCGCTCCATGGTCATCTCTCATTTTCGTCGTCACACTTTTTGTTGTGCGGAACCAAAATCACTATATTTTCCGCAAATTTCTCGAACACCTTCGATGTTGACGGGTTTGGACAAAAAGTAATTCATTCCTGCTGCCGAGCTTTTTCCTTTATGTTCGGAAAAGGCATGGGCGGTAAGGGCGCAAATAGGAAGAGGTGATTTACTGTTTTCTCTTTCCCATTCGCGAATGCGTTGGGTGGCTTCATATCCGTCTAGTACAGGCATATCACAATCCATAAAGAGTAAATGAAAATCACTCGAGGGTGTGCAAACAGACTCAAATGCCTCTTTGCCATTTCCCACGATAGTGACACGATCTATGCCTAACCGACTGAGTATCGATTGTATAACGAGTTGATTGGTTGGGTTATCTTCAGCTACCAAAATATTGAGAAACGATAGATCTTTATGACTCTTGCCCAGTTGTCTATTTTCAAGAGGTTCGTGACCAATATTGAACGATGTCGTTACGTAGAAACAAGAACCTTTACCCGGTACACTCTCTACCCTAATCTCTCCACCAGAAAGCCTGACAAGTTCTTTACATATGGTTAAGCCCAAGCCAGAGCCGCCATATTTTCTACTGGTAGAAACTTCGGCCTGTTCAAATTTTTCAAAGACTCGGTCTACGACATCCTCTGGTATACCGATACCAGTATCGGAAACTTCAAATTGTAGTTCACACTTTTCGTTGGTTTTGTTTAGAAGTTTAGTGCGCAGTATAATTGAGCCCTTGGACGTGAATTTTAGGGCATTACTTAGCAAATTATTGAGTAACTGATGAAGGCGCGAAGGGTCAGCGATAATGTATTGTGGGACTTCATCGTCTATTTCGAAATGAATATTCAGCTCGGTATTGGACTTTAGACGATAGGGCAACATTAAATCATTTGCCCACTTTCTAAACTCGAGGTTTACTCGCTCAAACTCCAGCTTCCCTTCACTAATTTTTGTATAATCGAGAATGTCGTCAATAACCGTCAATAAAGTATTTCCTGAGCTTCGAATGACATTAAGGTAGTCCCGTTGTTCCTGATCCAGTTTTGTCGTTGCCAGCGCATCACTCATACCCAGCACGCCGCTCATAGGGGTGCGAATTTCATGACTCATATTAGCCAGGAAGGTACTTTTTGCCTTAGTGGCGGCTTCGGCTTTTTCCTTTGCATTTTCCGCAGATTCCTGTGCCAACGTGAGTTGCGCATTAATGGCGGTTATTTCTTCGGTGCGTTGAGAAACCTGATCTTGTAGAATCATCTGTTGTCGTTTTGCCATAGCTGAGCGCCATACGTCAACGCGCCAATAGATAGCAGCTAAACTGAGAAAATAGAAAATGTACGACCACCAAGTCCTCCACCAGGGCGGCGGAATAATAATGGGCAGTGATACGCCTTTTGTATTCCATACACCGTCATTATTGGAGCCTGTCACCCGAAAGAGGTAGCTTCCAGGATTTAAATTAGTATAGGTAACGCGTCGTTGATCGCTACCGGTAACAATCCAGTCGGAATCGAAGCCTTCTAACTTGTAGCGGTACTGATTTCTATTCGGGGCGACGTAGCTCAAGGCGGTAAATTCGAGGGAGAGTACGCGGTTTGTATGGGATAGCGTTAAACTCTTTGTTTCGGAAATTACTTGCGATAATACCGAATCTTTTCCAAAAGAAATCGGTTTATTATCCAGTTGAAAATCGGTTAGCACAATGGGAGGGATATAGCGATTGGTGGTTCTTGACATCTGCTCCGGGAAAAAAGAATGAAAACCGTCAATGCCACCAAAAAACATCTGTCCTGTTTTGCTTTTTAGGCTTCCTGATGTGAATTGGTTGTTTTGCAATTTATTGGAAACATTGTAATTTTGAAAGGTTTTACTTTCCGGGATAAAACGGGATATGCCAATAGCGGTACTTATCCACAAATATCCATGCTCATCACTTAAAATGCCATAGACGGTATTGTCAGCCAATCCATCACTTTCGCTATAGCGAACAAAAGTGTCATTTTCCGGATCGTACATATTAAGGCCGCCGTTCGAGGTGCCAAACCACAAATTGCCGGCCTTGTCCTCAACGATTTTTTGAACCGAATCGTCGCTTAAACTGTGCTCGTTTTCGGGATCGTGGATATAACGCTTAAACTGCTTTGTGTCAGGGTTGAATTTATTTACGCCACCAGCATAGGTGCCGATCCAAAGGTTATCTTTTCGATCTTCGTAAATAGTCCATATCAAATCCTGGCTTAAGCTGTGTATGTCTTGCTGATTGTGTCGGAAACTAAATATTTGTTCCGTTTTACGATCAAATCTAATGAGCCCTCCGCCTTTTGTCCCTAACCAAAGTGCACCAGCGCTGTCTTCATGAATTGCCAGGATTCCCGAGTTAATTGCATTATCCTGATATTGGGAATTATTAAAGTAGTGCTTGAACTGCTGGGTTTTCCAGTCAAAACTATTCAGTCCGCCGTTGGATATCCCAATCCATATCGTACCCTGACTATCTTCATAAATTGCCCCAATGGAATTTCCGCTAATACTGTGAGGGTTGCTGGGGTCGTGGTTGTATCGTTGAATCTGCCCGGTTTCTTGATTAAGAATACTGATCCCGTTCCCGCCCCAAGTCCCGTACCAGATCTTGCCTGTTCGGTCTTCAAGAAGGGCGTTATTGCCTAAGCTACTGGGATTGTCCGGAATGCGCTGAAACACCAAGCCTGACGCTTCTTTCTCGGTAAGGCTCAATCCGCTATCAGTACCGATCCAAATATTTCCTTCCCTGTCTTCGTAGGTTGATCTAATTGTATTCGCACTCAGGCTCTGGGTGTCGTTTGGGTCGTATTTATAGTGCTGGAATTGCTCAATTTCCTCATCAAATATGTAGAGTCCATTCTGTGTTCCAACCCAGAATTTACCACTGGAATCTTGATGAATTGTATAGACAACTTTATCGCTTGAATCATGAGTATCATCGGTCTTGTATTGAAATTGCCGGAACTGCTCTGTCTTTCGATCAAAAACATTGAGTCCTCCTTTTCGCGTACCTATCCATAGCTTGCCCTGCAAGTCTTCTTGAATAGTCAGAATAAAATTATCGTTTATGCTGTGGGGATTTTCTTTATCGCGTCGATAGTGGTCGAATCGGCCGGTGGCACGATCCAATTTATTCAGTCCGCCTCCGTCGGTGCCAATCCATAGGGCGCCAGTACTGTCTTCATATATTGAATTGACATTATTGTGGCTCAGGCTGTGGGGGTTGTCAGGGTCGTGTCCATAATGATCAAATTGTTCTGTTTCCGGATCAAAACGATTAAGACCACCACCCCATGTTGAGATCCAGAGCATGCCTGACCGATCTATATGCAAATTCCATAAAGTGTCGCTGCTTATGCTTTTGGGGTCGTCTTTTTTGTATTGATAACGATAAAACTGCTCTGACTTACGATCAAAGCGATTCAGGCCTCCACCCCAAGTGGCCACCCAAAGCATGCCATGACTGTCTTCTGTAATTGACCAAATAGAATTGTTGCTAATACTGTTCGGGTTGTTAATTTCGGTTTGAAAGGATGTGAAAGAATAGCCGTCGTAACGAATGAGCCCGCTTTGATCAGAGCCAAACCACATAAACCCTTTGCTGTCTTGAAAGATTGCCGTCACTCTGTAGCCTGGAAAACCATCTTCGGCGTTAATATTCTCAAATCGGTATCGCGAGCCGGAGACGAACTGCTTCTCCAACGCCGGTTTCGACTGAGTAGTTTCAGTAACATCCAGCGCCATCACGCCAGTAGGGATCAAATTCAAACTTATAAACAACAGTGGTATCAACAACCAGCGTGAATGGTTCTTCACCCACGTGCAACGAGATAGTCGTTTATTGTTAAGTTCTCTCATGATTCGAAGTACAAAATGCTATCCTTTCTAAAAAGGCCACGTCGTCGCGATAGCGACAGTATATTGCGAAAAAAAGCAGGAACAGAACTATTCGTATACTATAGCTAAACAACTCAAGGTCTAGCAAATAGCATAGGTGACGAAGCGACATTTAATTAACTATATGATTGATAATAAGCCCACGCTACCGCGAAATCTGACACGACTTTCCTTACGATGGTGAATCAACTGTCATTGCTTGTTCTCAGAGGTCATGGTCAATCGAGCAGAAAATGATGGTCCAAGCTATTCGAGATAGGACCTCTCTACTTTTGTGGCAGTTGTTGAGATCTGAAAACTGAGTCGAACCGAAGCCCGCTTGACTAGAGGGATTGAAACGATATGGCTGACTATAATCGAAGTAAATGGATCCGCCCAAACGGGTCCTAATTTGCAAATAATGATGGACCTTCTCTGATTTCACCGGCCTGCGTCTCCGTGAGGAACGGCTGATTGTGAGTCGGGCGCGCTAGCACGTTCGGTATTGTGATGGTGCGTGGTGCGATTCAGCACATTGCTAACAGGGAGTGAAATCGCGATAAACGAATACTGTTAGTCAGCCACTTAGAGTATGGTTTTACGGGTAGAAAGAGAACGGAGGAATTATTTTTTATTCATTCATTCTCTTTTCCTTACCGCATATCAATTGAGAATAAAACAACGGCTTGTACCGATAAGATGGCCACTCGTTTCCGAATTGCCGTCAACCTATTGCAAAATTTTTTGCTGTGCCTGATTTACATAAGTTTACTTTGCTCAGTCACTGTGGGTTATTTTTCACAGTGAAAACCTTTTTTGGCTATTGTTTTAGGTGACAGAGAATTCCACTATTAAAGTTTGTTTTTAATTTGGAATAAGTTGCTCTATTTTTCCCTACATAAGGAGTCATCAAATTTCCCGCTTGAATATAGAGATCGTCCAAGGAACTGCTACTATCAACAATTTGCCTGTCTAAAGCCTCGGCACCTGAATAACGCTTACCGCTGAGTACGGCCTCTCTGATTACTCTATCAGACATTTTACTCTTAATCAGCGCACTCATAAAGGGGTGAAAGTCCATACCTAAATCTACTTCAGGCAAACAAAAATATCCTTTATCTTCCCGCATACAGCGAAAATCACAAGCCAAAGAAAGCATTGCACCTGCGCCAAAGGCATGGCCGTTAATGGCAGCTACGCTGGGAACCCCTAAGCTTAACAAACGAGAAAATGTTACTAGAGAATCTTCAATAAATGCCTGCACATTATTCCCGCAGCTTTCAAGAAATTCAATATCGTAACCTTGAGAGAAATTTTTTCCTTCACCGGTGATTATCAACGATACATGGTCCTGATCGTTTTCCACTTGATTTATAGCTTCATTAATTTCTCTTACCAATACATCGGTAAATTTTCCTTCTCTTAGTAAAGTTAATGTATAGATGTTATTGACTTTGTTCAGTGTAACGGAATTCATGTCATGTCCTATCATGTTAGGTAATAATGAGTTTAGAAAAGCGGAACGTTTACTGAATTGGTTTCAAAAAATTCAGACAGTATCCTGAAGTAATATTTTTGCGCAGACAAACAGGTCATTTCCGTTGAGTTACAGTGTGCGGATGTAATTTGATCATAATATTTTATTGCCGTCCTTTAATCCCGCTTGTATCAACTGTGGATATTAGACACTGTGTCTTTCTAAGGCCGTAACTTTTTGGAAAATTTTCCTTTGCAAGATAAAATTTCTACCTCACTGGAAAAGATCGACCCTATTACCTCTTTGACAAGTAGGGTATCGCGCCAATGACATCTACGCCGTCAATGAGAAGAAATTTGCTAATGCTCCCAGCCTGACGAGCTTGAGCATATTCTTTGTAGGCTGGATCGTTTAGAAATTCGCGTGCTGCCGCCATGGACCGAAATTCGAGCATGGAAAATGCTGTTGTGTCTAGCGCCTCACCTTCGATCGTTGTAATGTTTCCACCCCGAAAAAGATATTTTCCATCGTGTTTGTGTACTAATTCGGGTACGTTAGTCAGGTAGTTTGATACCCAAGTGTCGTCGGTGACTTTAATGTCCGCAACTAAATAGGCCGTCATGCTGGCTCTCCTTCTTCGATGGTTACTTTTCTGAACCTTTCTAATAGATAAAAAATTTATCGACAAACGAGTATCAATTCTCTACTTTTATAAATCAAAGTAGAATGACTGAGAATACAAGGACGATAAGTACCAGAAAGGTCATGGTGTTCATATGTGGAATGCTATGTTGAGAACTTGTCATTCTGAAAATCATGGTTCTTACACTATCTCACTCTTTTCAAAAGGCCATTAGAGAACCGTTTTTCGTAATTCATGGCTTTAATTTTACGATAGTTATAGAAGTACTTGATTTTTCTAAGAGGCTTCTTGGAAAAAACGGAGTATATGATCTTCGATCTTCCGATCAAAATCTACTTTGGCTTCTCTATTCGTTTAGGCCTTAGAACAAGATTTCCATTGCAATTGGGGCATACCTCTTTTAACTCATCTTCATTACAACTTTCACAGAAAGTACATTCATAAGAACATATATAAGCGGTACCCGTTGGTAATAAACTGGAAGTGCATTTTTCGCAGGTCTCTTTCATTGCAAGCATTTGAAGCTCCTAATTCAGTACAGATGTTTAGAATATTCGATAAAGATACTTGCCGCCTTAACATTTGGTAAGTTGTCGCTTAATTCTGCTAAGGGACTCCGGTGTTACACCTAAGTAATGCGCGACATGATGTGCAGGAGTGTCATTTACAATTTTCTCTTCCATGTACTCCAAAAAGTGCTGATATTTTTCCTCTGCAGTTTTGAACTGAAGTGTAAAAAGCCTTCTTTCCATGGAAAGATAATGACGCTCAGCAATTAATCTCCTGTATCGTTCAATTTGCGGTACGTTGTCACGTATAGATTTCATATCCTTCAAAGAAAAAACATAGCCCTCACAATCTGCCAAGCATTGTATATACTCTTGAGAGGGCGACTGCTGTATGAAGCTGCTATAGGCCAAAACCGCGCTGCCATCGCACATCAATCTCAGGTTCACATCTTTTTCTTCCAAAATATAAAAACACCGAACTAACCCTCCAGTCATATAAAAGAGTTCATTACAGATATCACCAGGCTTAAAAATAGTTTCATCTTTGTTGTAGGTTCGGTGTTTTATACGAGGAAGTAAGAAGTCAGATTGTTCAGAAGTCAGACGTAGGCCATCGATCAGATACTTTTTTATCGTTTCAGGAGAGTTCATCGGTTTATACACCTCTAGCTATGAATCCAAAAACCACCAGCTTCTCTAAGACTAATTACGATTTGATTTACCATGGTGTTCTTGGATAGTGGATAGCCCCCATACCGGTACCGTACCACATTCTAGATGACAAACAATGTCCTCGTAAAGTTAAGGTTCGGCTCTTAAGCCAATTGCCTGTCTGGTTTCAGTACCGGTATTAACAAAGGGAGCGATGAGTTCTAGAAATGGTCTACTTCTGAAAACCGGTGCCAAGCCTTCCGGTGTTATGCTCAAAATCTTGTTCAACAAAGCTCAATAAAATTATTGCTTAATCGCGCATTACTACTCGCTTTCCCTGGCCAGTGGCAAAAGCCAAAGACGCTGTTTCCCAGGGCTGCACTTCATCAATCAGTAGAGCAAATTTGTCCTGTTCAGCGATGAGTAACTGGACAACCGACTTTATCGAGCTGCGCACATCAGGCTGGCCCGTCGCTATACTTAAGCATTTTTCGAACATCTGCATCAGCGGTAACGGTGTGGACTTAGCTTTGTACATGGTACTCAGCGTTAGTTCTGCGGCGGGTTCGCATGCATGGATTGCCAAGGCCAGTTTTTCGGGGTCCATGCTCGCATCAACGGCGATGGGGTAGTGGTTGCCAGCAATTTCGTTTTGACCAAGGAGTACTCTCGCCCCCATAGCTTCCACCTTGTCTCGGGCAGATGGATGAATGCCATAGACATCAACCTGGCTCGCTCCGAGGGCGGTTGCAATACCGGCGCTGTACAGGGCAATATTGTCAAACGCACCCGCGACGATCAACACGGGTGCGCCAGGGTTTCGCGCCAGCTGAGGTGCAACGCAACGATAGGCATCGGGCATATTGCAAGATAGGCAAGTGGCGCTGGCTGTGCTAAGTTCTGCTGGCAAATTAGTTAACATTGCATCGGCGTAGGGCACAGCGACAATATCACTCATCGCGCCACCCCAATTGCCGCTCGCTAATCCCAAACCAAAGCACGATAACCACGGTACCGCTTCGCAACTGGAAGATCGGCCGGCTCGGCATTGACGGCAAATGCCACAGTTCACTTGAAGGGGGACTGACACGCGGTCTCCTACAGAAATTGATGTGACGTCAGAACCGATAGCCAGTACCTCTGCAACACACTCGTGTCCGATGGCTAGGGGGAGAGGCAAACCAGAATGACCGGAATAGAGCAGGTGATCAAAATCACAAGTACTAACTGCGAGGGGGCGAACCAGTGCGCCGATTTTTGTCAATACCGGTTCTTCAGCGTGTTGCCAGGCGAGTTTTCCAGGTGCTGTGAGTAACAATTCTTTCATGAGTCAAAACCAAGGTGATTTAGGTTGTTGGATTGGTTGCCTGAATCGTATGGTGTCGATACTCGTTTCACAAACTTGAATTTCTAAACTATAGATAAGTTTTGATAATCTGTAGATAATCAAGGTTCAGGTTCAGGGTTCAAGGAAATTAGTAAACTTGACAACGAATTTCGATAGGATATTTTGAGTAAAAATGATTTATGGCAATTAGACCTCCTCCAATTCAGTGGCTAGCGGCTTTTGAAGCTTGTGCACGTTTGAACAGTTTCAAAAAAGCAGCGTCGGAGTTGTCCATTAGTGCCCCCGCCGTCAGTCTGCAAATTAAACAGCTCGAGGATTATCTTGATTGTCAGTTATTTTTTCGTCTGACCAGAAGAGTTGAGCTGACTGACTCAGGATATGCCTTCCAGAGTGTCGCAAAAAATACCTTGGCGACTTACCGTGCAGGCTTCAGTGACTTCCTGCAACGATTTTCAGTCCCTACGATTCGTCTGAGCGTAACTCCTTTCGTCGCCCTTGAAATTATTATTCCGAAACTCCACGAATTCCGGAAATTACATCCTGATATTGATCTGCGGATTGAAACCAGTATGGCGCTAATCGATTTCGAGAGCGAGTCGATTGACGCCGCCATTAGACTTGG
Organism: uncultured Cellvibrionales bacterium; assembly: GCA_913019905.1. Taxonomy (GTDB): domain Bacteria; phylum Pseudomonadota; class Gammaproteobacteria; order Pseudomonadales; family Dasaniaceae; genus Oceanicoccus. The sequence goes on along the minus strand of CAJVZD010000023.1, from coordinate 30,639 downwards.
CGACGGCAACTGGGAAGGTGTGGACAAACTATTGATTTCAGATTGTCAATCGGCACTGGTCGCATCAAAATCTCTACTCGAAAGTCGGCCCATCAAATCCGTGGCTGACTTTAAACACCATACGCTTATCTATACTCGGGATTATGAAGACGATTGGAAGAAAGTCGCAAAGAATATGGGTGTTGATAAAGTGATTGGGAAAAATTATTTGGTCATGGATAGCTATCTTGCGGCAGTAAAGGCAGCTGAAGAAGGGCTGGGTATCGCGATAGGCGTATTCCCGCTAAAAAATCACTGGATAAGAATGGGCCGCTTGGTTACTGTTTCAAAACCCGTTGAAATAGCCTATAAAAACTACTTTGTCTTTAGACGTAATAGCAAAAAGCAAGTTCAGTTGGAATGTTGTTTTCGATGGTTGAAAGCCAAGTACGAGGAATTGGAGTGACAAAGTTGCGTGCCGCCCTTTTCCGTAAAACTTGAGTTCAGTTGACGCTAGCTCAAACATTGTTGACGATTGGTTTTGCGTTTCTTGACTATGAGTTAGTGGCACAAGGGGGCAAAGTCAATGAGGAGAACATCATAGACTGACGGATGCAAGATTGTCTATGAGTGAACAGGGAAAGGAAAACCAAATTTGCTCTTGCATGAATTAGCCAGTCAAGATCGTTCTGGAGTCATAACAAGTGGCAACAAAAATGAGGTGCGACAAATTCCGTCTTGACAATGGACTTGAATGGCTGCGGTGAAAACGATAAACCGATTCCACAAATAACCCGTATCTATAGCAACAAGCTGCAAAAACGCCATCAACTCAATGACCCTAAGTGAGCGCACATTCTCCCGAGTTTGGTTATCAAACAGTATTTCAACTACGCTTGCAGTTGCCGCCAAAGTTGCTGCGCGGTCATGGCCGTAAATGGTTCTTGTTTAAACTGCTGTTGGCATAGTTGATAGATTTTTTTAGCCATAGGGGTACTCACCTGGGTTTGTTCTGCCAGCTCTAAGAGATAACCATTGATGCTGTCAAGTTCAGAGTCTTTACTGCCTTTATCGATAATGTCTTGTGCCATGCTAGTACTACCGATAAGGGCTATTTTTTTACGGAACATGGGTCGCAATATAAAGTCAGGCAAATATGAACTTATGCGAACCAGTAACCAGGGCGGTAAGGTGCTGTGTTTAGCTTGTCTAAAGCCTGCGGCCTGCAGTAGCTTTACGCCCTCATAACTTAATGCCGTAAAGATTTTTTGTAGCGGCTTTAGTGCATCGGATTGCAGATGGCTGTTGCCGATTAAAGTAGTCACCGAATTTGACAAATTACTGATTAACTTTCCATGTACCTCATCTTGAAATTGATCGCTAGTTTCGCAGGGCAAGGCTTTAGCCAGAGTAGTAGCCAGTTGTTGAACCTCGGTGTCCACGCCTTGGTTAGGGCGCCCTAATAACAAAGGCCCGTGATCTTTATGCCCCCAAATCCCAGGTTGCTGCTGCCAGACATTATAAAAAGCGATACCATAGATTGCCTTGCTGAAATAACGTGGCAACACGGTTTGGTTGGTTACGCCGTTTTGTAGGCCGACTACTGTAATATCGTTAGGCAAGCTCTTTTTTATCTGCTTACAGGCCTGCTCCAAATGATAATTTTTTACTGTGATAATGATGTGAGTAGCATCGGTTTGTTGGCTTAGAGTATCGATAACATTAAGTGTCACACCGTCCACAACGGTTTGCCCATCTCGTATTATAGATTGTGCCTGCTGGCCGATTGCCAGGGCTTTTTTTGGTCTCGCATACAATGCGTAGTCCAGTCCGGTCTGATGCAAATACGCTGCTAAAGTAGTGCCAATGGCACCGGCACCGTAAACAATAAAATTAAGCTTCATGTGGTAGTTTCCAAGTTAGGGGAGAAAAACGTTGCCAAAGTTTTATTGCTAACAGCACCAAAGCAATATTGATAAAGGCAATACCACTGTAAACAATGGCTGGCGTGGCTATAATTTGGCTGGCGAGCAAGCTGCTTGCTATGTAGATGGCAGTAGCGCTGTTTTGTATGCCCACTTCTATAGCTAAGGTGATTTGAATCTTGGGACTAAAGCCAAAGAGTTTGCCAGCGCCGTAACCTAATACCATGGCCGCGCAGTTTAAAACCGCCAATGCTGGCAACAGATGTTTTAGCTGAATAAGCAGTTGGCTGAGGTTGCCAAACACTACGGCCACGATAATGACGGCCAATAACAAATTGGAAACATGGGCGACCTTCGGCGCCCAAACCTGAGCAACTTGCGGATAATGCTTAGCGATTATCATGCCTACGGCCACCGGTACCAATGTCATCGCTATCAGGCGCATACTGGTGGCCAGCATGGGTAGCGCAGGGGCATCGGCTGCCAAAAAATAGTCCATGCTGAGGTTGACCAAGGCAGGAATGGTAACCACCCCAAAAACCATACTGGTTGCGGTCATGCTAATCGATAACGCTACATTCCCCTTGGCCATTTGCGTGATCAGCCCAGAAACCACACCGCCGGCGCATACCACCAATATCATCACCCCGGTAGCATATTCTGGCGTTAGGGCAAAGATCTGGGTCACCGCAAAACCCAGACTCGGCAAACCTATGATTTGGCAAAAGACGCCTAATAACAGCGCTGTTGGGGAGTCAAACACTCTTTGGAAATCGACTGGCCGTAATGATAAACCCATACCCACCATCATTAAGGCCAAAGCCAAAGGCGTTAGAGTCTGGTTGAGTAAGTCGCCGCTCATGGCAAACACCTGTTAATTAGTTGACCGCTATTGTAAAAAAACCAGCGCCTGCGGCCAGTATTTTGGGCGCCAAGTAAGCGTCATTTCTCGCCATTTAGGTGCTTCGCCTAATATGGAAATGAGTGGCGCCAACTGATACAGTAGTGTCATGAGCGATACCATTTTTGGGCATTACGTGCCCTGTAGTCACCTAGCCATTTTGGCCACGTTTAGCTTGAAATATCAGTTCGACATTATGCCGTTGTTGAAGCGACACCAGCTCAGCAAAAAGCTAATTTATACCCCGGATGCGGTTGTTGCTGCCAGTGTCTATACCGATATTTTAGTGGCCATAGATGAGCAACTGCAGGTGCCCGAGCTTTGGTTTGAGTTTGGTAAGTTATTGGGTTTCCCCAGTCATGGGGTGCTGGGTCAAGCGGTGCAGAGTTGCGATGACTTGGGGCAATCGCTGGCCTTATTAGCGCATTACTATCCGATATTGAGTTGTGGTTCTGCGCTGAGATTAAATCAGCTGGGCGACGATTTAGCGTTGCATATTCTTCGTCAAGGCGACGTTAGCGCGCGTAAAAACATTCTTAAAGTGGAGTTACTCACGGGAGTTATTACGCATTCTATCGCCCCCTTTCTCTGCGCGATTGGCGATCAAATAACCGTTGAGCTAGATTACGCCGCGCCAGAAAATCACGCTTTATACAATCGGTATTTAAATGCCCGGATAAAGTTCGCGTGCCCTCAAGCCCGATTGTTAGTGCCGCCCAGTATTCAAAGAGTGCCATGTCCTTATGCCAACCCGGTTATGTTAGAAATTTTAACACAGCAATGTCAGTTACAAACGGAGCATTTAGCACAGCAAAAAACCACCATGGCTAAAGTACGCAGCCTTATTGCGGCGGTGCCTGGTCATTACCCCTCTATCGATAACGTGGCCACACAATTGGGCACTAGCAGCCGTACCTTAAGTCGACGTCTGAATGAAAACGGCAGCAACTTTAACATGGTGACCAACGAGGTTAAGTCACAACAGGCGGTGCAATACTTACAAGTATCGCAATTGTCTGTGGAAGAGGTTGCCGAACGCATTGGCTTTAATAACAGCGCAAATTTTAGGCGCGCATTCTCTGGCTGGACCGGGGTAAGCCCCAGCGAATTTCGCAAACAATGCAGGTTTGACCAGTAAAAGGGCGTCACAATGAAAACAAGCAGCGCAAGAAAATAGAAATATACACTTTCAGAAACTATGTCGTTTAATCCGAAACTCAACGAAACATAACGCGGTGAGCATTGGATAATTATTTGGCTGTGAAGAAGTGTTAGGCTCTATGTTGAAAAACAGTGAATTTCAAATCAAATCCCGATTTTTCAGCCAATCTTGCTTCTCCCAAGCGATGGCATGCAAGCCAAATAAGTACGGCGAACACAGCGTGAAATGAGATGGGCGTACGGGGTATCGTCAATAGAAACGAGGGTTTTTATGGGCAGTGTCATATCAAAATCCTTTTTCTAATGATGGAATCCTTTAAGGCAGGCTAATTTTGTTCGTTTTAGATGTCAATTGAAGAGAGTGTGTGTCCTTGATGGTTTGTCTTGATGGTTTCATTGTCTATGTATTCGTATTTATAAATAAGAAATACTTAATTACAGGTAACTATAAATGGTTTGTAGGCGAATTACGTAAATATTATCTTATACATAGAAAGTATGTAGCAACATAGTTACCGATATCTTCGTTGCGTTGGTTTGCTGCCTATCCGACCAAATACAGGGTTCACTAATGATAAGTAGTACTGCCAAAGTTCATCAAAATAACACCGATATCAATAAACCATTAAAGGGAATACGGGTAGTGGAGTTTACGTATAACCTCGCAGGGCCCTTAACGGGGCAGCTGTCAAAAGGTTACGGTGCTACACAGCGACTCTATCAAAGTAAAGATGGCTGGCTGTTCTTAGAGTCACATTCTCATACGCTGAGCTCATTGGCTAACTTGATGGGCGTGTCGGGCACTATCAGTGATCTGCAGCTCGGCTTCGCAAAGCAGACTACGAAGTACTGGAAAAACTGGCTAATAGAGCACGGCGTTGCCATTCAAGCGGTTAACAACTTCCAAGATATTCGTACGGAATATCGGTTTGATCATTCACCGATTGATGAAATTGATATCGGTAAGGGGGCTATAAAAGTACTGCATTATCAGCACCCCAGTGGTTATCAGGTAGCGACCATGGCACCAACCTGGGTTCGACCACGTAAAGCCGCGTTTAAAATCTTGCGACCTGCACCTGCTCCGGGTGCAAATTCCCAAGAGATATTAGCCACGCTTGGTCTCTCTGCTAAGGAGCAACAAGTGCTAAAGCACGATAATATTGTTTTTGATAGTTACGTCGGTGTTTCAGAGTATCTACCGTCTTAATGACGAAAATCGAATTGTATGTCAAAAAAATACCGTGGTAACTGCAATATGTCATTGAGTGGATTGTGGACGGTAGGTCACGGATTTACCTGTAAAGAAAAGCTAACGCGTTCCGTTGTAGAACTCTAGCCGGGAAATCTAGGTATCGTCTACTACACAAAAAATGGAAAACGTTATGGATAAAAAAATAGCGCACGAAATACGAAGAGTTGATGTAGGTCAACGGGAGTTGCATCTCGAAGTCTACTACCCTCGGGAAATATCCAGAGCCCCCGGCATATTATTGCTCCATGAGGTCTATGGCCTCAAAAACTGGTATCGGAAAGATGCAGCAGATCTTGCAGAACGAGGGTTTTTGGTATATTTGCCGGACTTATATTCCGGCGAAGCTATCAAATACTGTATCAGAGCAATTATTTTGACTGCAGGTAGAAAGAACCGATCAAGCAGTTCTACAAACCAAGAAGTACATAAACTATTAGATATCTTGGGGAATGACCTTAGATGCTCGGGCCAACTCGGCATGCTGGGCGCTTGTCTCTCTGGAGGATTTGTACTTCAAATGGCAAAGAGAAAAGACATGTTGGCCCCCGTCGTTTACCACCACTCTCTCGGGACAGAAGGTGTTGGTATACCGAATAAAGAGAACCTCGACGACATTAGATGCTTACAAGGTCATTGGGCCTCCAAGGACATCTTCTGTCCTCCGCGACGACGCGACGAATTGATCGAGGCATTAGGGGACAGGGTCGAAGCCTATACCTATGATATGCCTCATGGATTTCGGAGCCGCAGCCGGAAACATCCTTTGTCAAATGTGGTGTGGCAAAGAACGGTAGATTTTTTTGAGCGAGAGCTGAAGGGATAATGTAGTACATTTGTAGATAATTTGGAATGTTACGGCGCGATCGCAGGTGGACTCGCCATTAAACCTGTTGGGGTAGGTCCTGTAGGCAGTTTTGGAAAACCGCCCCCCCATTCAGAAATGAGAATAGTCGACCAGAATGATAGCGAGTGCCCGCCGGGCGAGTTGGGAGAACTCGTCAGTCGGCCCGTTGGAGCGGATCAAGTACCGGTCGAGTACTTTGGCAACAAAGAAACATCAGATAAGAAAACGAAGGGGGGGTGGTTACGCAGTGGCGACATATGTCATCGGGACGCGGCGGGCTGGTTTTATTTCGACTATCGAAAAGGTGGCGGTATCAGACACAATGGAGATTTTATCAATCCTGGATTTGTGGAAGGGGTTGTTGCCGAATGTCCGACTGTTTCAGATGTATTTACGTACGGAGTGCCCGCAAGATCTGGTTCACCAGGAGAGAAGGATTTGGTGTTAGCTGTCGTTCCTTGCGATGGACTGATATTCGACGCAGCAGCGATATTTGCCAAGTGCCGAGAAGCGTTGGAGTCAAATTTTTTGCCTGCCTATATCCATCTTGTTGATGAAATTCCCAAAACTGCATCTGAAAAACCGCAGGAGCGATTTTTACTCGATCAATTCGATGAACTGGCGGCTAACGTTTTCGTTGAATATGCAGTGAACAGGTGACAGGGTGGGATTTCAGAAACTGAATAGGGATTTTTCTAACGAAGGCCTTAAGTGTGCAGCCTGGTTATATCTGCCCGATAATGTTGAAAATCCTCCGGTCGTTATTATGGGCCATGGTTTCGCGGCAGAACGTGTTTTTGCGCTGCCGGCTTTCGCGGAGTACTTTGTTGAAACAGGGCTCGCAGTACTGCTTTTTGATTATAGAAATTTCGGTGATAGCGAAGGAACCCCAAGGAATTGGGTCGATCCTGACAGGCATTTGAGTGATTGGAAGGCGGCGTTAACCCATGTACGTGCACTCACGGAAATTGATAGTGATCGTATCGGTTTATGGGGATCTTCATTTAGCGGCGGCCATGTTCTTTGTACAGCGGCAGACCAAAGTGTTCGGGCCGTGGTGTCCCAGGTACCCTATGTGGGAAGCAATGAACCAGTGAAAATCCCGCTTACCTTCAAGTTGAAAGTCATCTTTCTGAGTGTACTGAACCGCTTGAAGTTGACCTTTACCGGTGAGCCTTATTGGATCCCGGTCGTAGCCCAGCCCGGAGAGCTGGGAATTATGACGCAACCGGAGGCGAAAAATTATTGGTCTCTGATCCCCGATACATCGGATTGGCAGAATAGAGTACCTGTGAGTATTCTCACAAAGATCGGACAATACCAGCCTATTAACATCGCCTCTCGTGTAAGCTGCCCCGTTTTGTTTGTGGTGGGTGAACGCGATGAAGTGACGCCCCCTGAGCCGGTATGCGAGTGTGCAAAAAAAATCGATGACGTCGAAGTTTTGAGTATTGATTGCGGCCATTTCGATGTCTATTCCGGTGATGTTTTCAATCAAGTTGTAACGCGAGAAGCAGAGTTTTTGTCGCGACACTTGCAGCTGTGTGGTACGAATGAGTAAAATTACTCAGAAAGAACATGACAGCGACGATAATTCAACGATGTATACTCTGCCTGTGTTTGATTTACTTAACCTTGTGCCATCGCTGCCATGCGTATACGCTTCGCATTGTCCATCCACATTTTTTTTACCCTTTTCAATCTGAATAAGCATGGTGAAGTAAAGGGCAGTGCTGCGGAAAATATCTCGGCTTAAAATATTGCCATACGTCAGCAGCTAATCGTGGTGAGCCGTTTATAATGCATACGTCCCCTTTTGCATTTCTTTTGCAGTCCCCGATCAAGACTGGTGACAAGCGTTGTAAACACGCTGAGGACTTACTTTTTTATCTCGTGCGAAGACTGTCAACTTCTTCTCGCATCAAGGCAATTGTTCTGCTAATCACACTTGTTTCACAACCCTTGATTACGGTAAAGTGCTCTGCATGCTTCATTCGTTGAGACGCTGAACAGTAACGAAGACGGCATGTAAAAAACAATAAAAACAACTGGGTAGCACAGTATGAGTGAAGCAAAAAAGGCCATGGGCTTCTGGACAGCCACTTCCATGGTTACGGGCAATATGATTGGGTCCGGCATTTTTCTCTTACCAGCCTCCTTAGCCGCCTTCGGTGGAATTAGCATTTTAGGCTGGCTTTTCTCAGCCGCTGGATCGATATTGTTGGCCCTGGTTTTCGCAGGACTTGCCCGGCAGGTGCGAGGCTCCGGTGGGCCCTACCTCTATACCCGTGCCGGTTTTGGTCAGGTCCCCGGTTTCCTGGTCGCCTGGGGGTATTGGATCTCCATTATTGCCACTAACGCAGCGGTATCCATTGCTCTGGTAAGCTATCTCTCTATCTTTTGGCCAGCGCTCGTTGAGGATGGTCAGCTAAGCACCTGGATTACTCTGTTTTTCGTCTGGTTGCTGACTATCGTTAATGTCAGGGGAATCAAACAAGCGGGCCAGGTGCAGTTGTTAACCACCATCTTGAAAATTCTCCCGCTGGTTGCCGTGGGCGCGGTGGGGTTGTTCTATCTTGAACCCGCGAATTTCACCCCATGGAACTTGAGCGGCCAGTCCGACTTCTCGGCCTTGACTGCCACCGCCGCATTAACCATGTGGGCCTTCCTTGGCATGGAAAGCGCTAATATCCCCGCAGCCGAAGTGAGCAACGCCGAGCAGAATGTACCGAGAGCCGCAATCGCTGGAACCCTGATTGCAGCACTGGTCTATATACCGGGGACTATTGCCGTTATGGGGCTTATCAGTCCCGCTGAATTGGCACAATCCAATGCTCCCTTTGCCGATGCTGCCGCACTGTTATGGGGGCAACCGGGCTATTATCTGATTGGCGTGGGTGCCATCATCTCCTGTTTCGGCGCCTTGAACGGTTGGACGCTCTGTGCCGGCCAGATTCCCATGGCCGCAGCAAAAGATAAGCTGTTTCCGCGTTGGTTTGCTATACAGTCCGCCCAGGGAACTCCGGCTACCGGCATTATTATCTCTTCGTTATTGGTCAGTGGATTGATCTTGATGAATGCCAGTGAAAGTCTAGTGGACCAATTCACCTATGTCATTCTGTTAGCTACTCTGGCTGCACTGCTGCCGTATTTGGTCTGCGCGCTGGCGCGGGTGAGTATTGCGCTCAAGACCCAACGACCTCTTTTGATGGTTGAGTTGGTGATTTGTATATTGGCTGCAGCCTTTTCTGCCTGGGCTATCATCGGAACCGGGTTGGAAACCATCTATTCCGGTGTACTGCTGCTGATACTTGGCTTGCCGGTATTCGGTTGGGTTAAGTGGAGCAATAAGCGGGTCTAGTCGTTCTCTGCACTCACAACTCTCGGAGCACTATTACCATGTCACTGAACAACCAGAATGAAGTCGGCAAGATCGAACAGTTATTGCTAAAAGATGCCTCAGCCGCCATGTTGAATCAAGCGGCGGTTGATCGGCAGTGGCAGGCTCTGGGCTATACCGCGCTCCCAAATTTCGAGCGTGCCCAAAAGGAATACCAGGATTTTGTGGAGATACTCGAAAGCTTCGGCATCGACATTCACTATGCTCCGGCTAATACCATCACCAGCATGGATTCTCTCTATGTACGGGATGCGTCAATTGTCTGCAATAAAGGCATCATACTATGTAATATGGGGAAGCCCGAACGTGAGCCTGAGCCCGAGGCGTGCGTTGCCAGCTACGATAACATGGGCATACCCATTGTGGGTGCCATCACCGGAACCGGAAGGGTTGAAGGAGGGGATGTGGCCTGGTTGGATAATCGGACTCTCGCAATTGCAGAAGGTTATCGGACCAATGCGGAGGGTATAGCACAACTTAAAGACCTGCTTGGAGACTGCATTGACGAATTGCTGGTGGTCCCGTCCCCGCACTGGAATGGACCGGGTGATGTATTCCATCTTATGTCCACTCTTAGTCCCATCGACGATGACCTCTGTCTGGTCTACTCACCGCTTCTTACGGTGCCGTTTAGAAACCGATTATTGGATATGGGCAAAACGTTGGTAGAGGTGCCGATGGAGGAATTTGACAGCATGGGCTGTAATGTTCTTGCGGTGGATCGCAGGCGGTGCCTGATGCTGGATGGCAATCCCATTACCCGCAACCGGCTGGAAGCTGCCGGTGCAGAAGTTTGGGTATACCAGGGAGAAGAAATCAGCCAAAAAGGCTGCGGAGGACCTACTTGCCTGACCCGTCCGGTGATTAGGGGTAATTAGCATGTTTATCTAGATTCTCAGCCGCGGCAGCAGTGATGATAAATGGCCATACGTCAGTTGTTCAGGGTGCCGTGTCCAAGAAACGGGCGCTATAACATAACAAAGAACACGATCTAATAATCAACTAATAAGACAGAGAGAGGGGCCTATGACCATCGCATTCGAATCCGCCATCAGTCTGGCGCAGAAGATCAAAGACAAGGAAATTAGCTCGAAGGAGCTCACGGAATATTTTATTAACAGGATCGAAAAATACGACGAGCCTATTAATGCGGTGGTGGTAAGAGATTTTGATCGCGCGCTGGAAGCGGCCGTAGCTGCAGATGAGAAGCAGGCAAAAGGTGGCAGGCTGGGACCTCTGCACGGCCTGCCAATGACTGTTAAAGAATCCTACAATATCGCTGGATTGCCGACACACTGGGGTATCGAAGCACTGAAAGATAATATTGCTCAAACAGACGCTTATTACGTGACCCAACTCAAGCGGGCTGGCGCGGTTTTCATGGGGAAAACCAACGTGCCAGTGAGTCTCTCAGATTTTCAATCCTACAATCCTGTATATGGAACAACAGGTAATCCATGGGATGTTGGACGCACTCCCGGTGGATCGTCTGGCGGTTCTGCAGCCGCTTTAGCGGCGGGGTTTACGGGTCTGGAGGCCGGTTCAGACATCGGTGGTTCCATTCGAAATCCTGCACACTTTTGCGGTGTATTCGGCCACAAGCCGACCTATGGCATCGTGCCCTGGCAGGGCCATGAATTACCGGGCATGAACAAAATGGCCGATCTTGCTGTTGTCGGTCCCCTCGCCAGAGCGCCTGAAGACCTTACTCTGTCCATGGATCTTGTTGCTGGTGCCGAGCCTCTCAATACGGGCTGGAAGCTCGATTTGCCGAGAACAAACAAATCATCACTTAAAGAATTTAAAGTTGCTATCTGGAATGGCCAAGACGGGTTCCCAGTGAGTCAGGAAACCGGAGAGCGGGTAGAAATGGTGGCTGAAACACTGGCAAAGGCGGGTGCTACTGTTTCAACGACGGCCAGACCCCAAATCGATATTAACGACTCCTGGCGAACCTATATTGCTTTGTTAAATGGTGCCCTGTCAGCCTCTGTACCACCGGATCAATATGCGGCTATGGCGGAAATGGCAGCATCATTTTCGGATGATGATTTATCCGATATGGCGGTTTCAATCCGCGGTACAGTGCAGGATCACAAGACTTGGAACGGCCTGGAAAATCATCGGACTGGATTACGGTTAGCCTGGCAAGCTTTCTTCAAGGACTGGGATATTGTGATTTGTCCGCAAATGCCAACGTCCGCATTTCCACACGACCATTCGAATTTCTTTACCCGTAAACTCATCGTCGATAACCAGGAAATTGACTATATGCAGCAGCTTTTCTGGGCTGGATTAACGGGGGTTACATACTTACCCAGTACAGTATTTCCAACTGGGCCATCAAAAGAGGGGTTGCCGATCGGTTTGCAAGCTGTGGGGGGAGAGTTTATGGATTACCAATGTATCGACTTCACTCGATTGTTGGCGGACGAAATTGGCGGGTTTGTGGCGCCGCCGGGGTTTGAGGACTAGTGTAGATTGACAACTTATTTCAAAACAATAAAAAGCCAAAATTATTTGGCTTGTCACACTGATAGTGAGGTTCGACAATTATTATGATCATCCAGCAATATTATAAAAAGAGTACCTTATTATGTGCACTTTTACTCATCAGCTTAAGTGCCGGTGCTGCGGACCAATTTGCCAAAGACGCACCAAAACGACTCGTTGAATACTTAGGCGTGGATACGGTCAATCCACCGGGTAATGAAATAAATGGCGCCAAATTTTTCGCCAAATACCTAAAGCAAGCCGGAATAAAGTACTACATTGAGGAATCTGCACCGGGACGTGCAAATATTTGGGCAAAAATATCTGGCGGAAATAAGCCGGGAATCGTCTTACTTAATCATATGGATGTTGTCCCGGCCAACAAAAAGTATTGGGGTACCGACCCTTATAAAGGTGTAGTAAAAGACGACTTTATATTCGGTCGCGGGGCCCTCGACATGAAAGGCTTGGGCATCAGTCAATTTCAGGCATTTTTGTCAATTGCGGCCTCCAAACAAAAACTCAATCGAGACCTGTGGTTCGTAGCCACCGCCGACGAGGAAGCTGGCGGTTTATTCGGAGCGGGGTGGCTAATAAAACAACACCCGGAAATTTTTGAGAACGTGGGTTTTTTAATTAACGAAGGCGGCAGCGGAATCAAGTCTGGGAACAATGTTACTTTTTCGGTTGAAGTCACACAGAAAGTTCCGCTTTGGTTGCGATTGAAATCAACCGGTCGCCCCGGCCACGGCTCCCGCCCACAAGTAGAAACCTCAGTGACCAGATTACTAAAAGCGGGTCACAGAATTACCTCGATGAATTTCAAAGCGAGAGCGTTAGAGCCAGTAAAAAAAATGTTTGCCAGTATTGCCAGCGAACAAACCGATGCGTTTAAAGACCAGTACGCTAATATTGCCGACCATATAGACGATACTGAATTCATGATGAAACTTCAGTTAGCCAATCCATCGCATCATTCCTTACTGCGTGACACCTGCTCGGCGACTCGAATGGAAGGTAGCTCCAAGATTAATGTGGTGCCTGCAGAGGTCATGCTAGAACTCGATTGCCGCTTACTTCCCGATCAAAACCTGGATTTATTCCAGCAGCAACTGGCGCTCATTATTGCCGACCCCAATATTGAAATAGAACGAATAATGGGATTCTCCGCTGCTTCGAGCGGCACCGATACCCGTCTGTTTCAACAGATTAAGAGCACTACCGCCAAACTTTATCCCGGTTCTAGAATCGTTCCAACCGTGATGACCGGGTTTACCGATAGTCACTTTTTCCGCGACTTAGGTATCACGTCCTATGGTTTTAGTCCCTTTGTGGATAAACCGGTCAATTATGGTGGCATTCACGGCAACAATGAAAAGATTTCGGTTGAAAACATGATCAACGGTACGGCTCTCACAACAGAGTTACTTCGATCATTTACCACTGACTAATATGCATCGAGGATAACGGTGTTGGGATATAACGCAAAGGTATCCTACTTGTTTTGAATACGGGATCTAAAAACATCGTGTTAACGTTAGATTACGCAGCCGGTGCATCTTCCTCACCATACACTTCATCGACGCGATAGAAAATTAATCCCTTTTCTTCTATCCGTCTAAAACGTGTTTCCAGGAGATCGAGAAAATAGTTTTCGTTTCGCCTCCAGGGCGCCTTATCGCTCATCTTAGGAAATTGTTGTCTAGCTCTTTGAACATAGCCGGAAGTGAGCGTAGAAAAAGCGTCAGATTCTTCCAAATTGGGATCATCATTGCGAGGTACGCAGTAGGCATAACCTTGTTGATCCATCAGGCCCAACAACCGACACGCGTATTGGCACGTTAAATCAACTTTAAGCGTGTAAGAACCCGCTTGCGCGTAACCGAAACATTGAATGAAGTTTGGCAAATCACTAAACATCATACCTTTGTAAGACCAGGCATCGTTTACATGGAAAGCTTTGCCGTCTACAGCATATTCAACGCCCCCAAATGCAATCACTTTAAGCCCCGTTGCAGTGATGATGATATCTGCATCCACCGTGGCTCCGGACTTGAGTTGTAGGCCCTTCGCGGTAAAACATTCGATCTCGTCGGTAAATATTGAGGCTTTCCCTTCGGCGATGGACTTGTAAAACAGACCATCTGGATCGGCGCAAAGTCGCTGATCCCAAGGTTTGTAGCGTGGATTAAAATGCGTGTCGACGTCAAAATCCGGCCCAAGTATCTCTCGGGCATTTTCACGAATAGCCTTCCTCATAAATTTGGGGGCCCATTGACTCATCTTTAAAACCAGAGTAACCAAAGAAATGTATTTCCAGCGATTAATCGCATGAACCAAACGGGAAGGGAGTAGGGGGCCTAAATATCTTGAAACCAGATCGCTGTCTGGTACCGCTACTATATAGGTTGGCGATCGTTGTACCATGGAAATGTGTTTAGCGGCTTTTGCCATCGCAGGTAAAATAGTGACGGCCGTCGCGCCGCTACCGATTATGGCTACATTTTTATCCGCGTAGTCTAAATTTTTCGGCCAATGCTGAGGATGAATAATTTCCCCTTTAAAAGTCTCGCTCCCAGCAAACTCTGGCTCGTACCCTTTATCGTAATCGTAGTATCCGCTACAGCCAAATATAAAATTACAGCTGTAAGTGACGTACCTCTCTATTCCGGGGACTTCGATCTCAAGAGTCCAGGAAGATTTTTCTGAAGACCAATTGGCCTTTTTAACTTTATGATTAAATCTTATCTCCTTATCGATAGCGTAGTTCCGTGCGGTTTCGTTTACGTAGCTTTGTATCGATGGTCCGTCGGCAAACATTTTTCCACCGTTCCATGGCGCGAAAGAATAGCCTAAAGTGAACATATCGGAGTCGGAACGCACGCCAGGGTAGCGAAAGAAATCCCAGGTTCCTCCAATACCGTCCCGTCCTTCGAGAATAGCAAAAGATTTGTTAGGGCAGTTTTTTTGAAGATGGTAGGCGGCAGAAATTCCAGAAATACCTGCACCGATAATAACGACATCGACATGTTGAACGGGAGAGTTCACTGGTTTTTGCATCGTGATTCCTTCCTACAATGGGGTGGTTGGGCAACAGTCCGGCTCTTCCTTTAGATGTAATTCCTGAACGTTCATAAGGTGTTGTTTGTATAGCTGACATTAACAGCCACTAGAATCCATCACGAGGAAAACAGGGGGCTACACAATGCGCGCCATGTCCGACTGTCCAAAACTAACTGCCAGTCTAAATGTGAAATTGACTCTCACTTCGCACAATTTACTATAAACGACGGGCTACGATCAACCGTATATCCTGATCTAGACAGCCGAACGATCCCGAGTGAAATTTTCTTCCGTTGAAGGTATGCTGTGTGTTCTGGAACATCAAATAAACATTTAAACAGGTAGAAAATGGAACAACTGGCAAAAGATGCTTTTACCGCGGATGTCAAGCAGCACATATTCAACGACTTGGGTATAGAAGAGAAAAGTGTAAAATCTTTGGGAGGTTTTGAAAGTTTTGTTTTTGCTCGCCCAGCGATAAATACCATCCTTAGAATAACCCACATCAGCCATCGCGATGAATTTCAAATTCAAGGAGAATTGGCCTTTATCAAACACCTTTGTTTAGCGGGTGCTGCGGTGTGTAAACCCATTGCTTTTAATGATGGTGCTTTGGTTCGCCGTATCGATGAATTCGTCATCACCCAATTTCAAAGAGCACCGGGCGACATTGTAACCCCGGATAATTGGAACGACAGTTTGTTCTATACCTGGGGACGTCATATTGGCGAGTTTCATAAAGCGGCACAAAGCTTCAAACAGAGCGAGTTCAAGCGTTTTGATTGGCAGCAGGATGAAAATCTTGATTTCAGAAAAAGAATCCCTGGCGATCAAAAGATCTTACTTGGCAAGGCCGACGCTTGTTTGGCCGAGATTGGTGCCCTGCCGAAAAATGATGATATTTATGGCCTGATTCATTGTGACGCTCATTACAAAAATTTCTTTTTCGATGAAGGCAAACTGACTTTTTTTGACTTTGATGATTGTTGTTACCAGTGGTTTGTATTTGATGTGGCGACCATTCTTTTTGGTGTGGTATTGATGCCTGAAGTTGCCAATACTCGACGCGCCCAGGAAGCGGAAGTGCACCGGTTTTTACCGGCGTTTTTACAGGGCTACCACTCAGAATTTCCGGTATCCTCGTTTATGCTGGAGAACCTGTCTTTGTTTTTAAAGGCGAGGGAGTTGAGTATGTATGCTGTCATACACGCTCACATGGATGTCAATGATATTCGAGATTCTTTCCCTCGTAAGCTTATGTTAGATCGCCAGCGTCGAATTGAAGCTGGCGAGCCTTACCTTGATATGGATTTTATGCAATTTATGCCCAACGCCTAAATTCAGGAAAATTCGGCGTCATGGCTAAGTTGGGCCATTCTGGGAACTGGCGGAGTTAAACTGGCAAAAGGCTCCTTGATTTACTTGGATACATTTTTTGCGAGGGACTGGGATAAAACCGACAGGGGTGATTAGGTGGCTGTCACTCTATTAAGTTAAGCTAGTCCCGGGTTCAGTCTTTTCTCTGATTGCTAAGTCTCATCGTTTGACGTAATTTGTTGGTGCAAAAATCATTGAAAATCTACATTCGAAGCAAGGTTTTTCTGCGGCCAAAATGAGGAAAATCCCTGAGTGCTTTTTTGATGGTACCTCCGGAGATAATTTGAGACATTCTAAGATACATGAAAATTTGAACACACATACAATAAAACCCGCACAAATACGAGTTGAAATGAAAGAAACTTCGCGCGACTGTTCCCTTTTTGGATTCCGTTTGTACTACCGCTACCTACTTAGCCTACTTGTGACGCTACTATTATTGCCGTCACCCGTTACACAGGCTCAGAGCCAGGCGTCGGTCAATCTGGCTCAACAAATGTTTGTCGCTTATTACGGACGACCTGGCGATCCGGGTGGCCTGAACTATTGGGCAGGTCAGTTTGACGAGTCCAGTAATTTGGACGCTGTACTTTTTGCTTTCGGCGATTCTCAAGAGTACAACGATAGCTTTGGTACTCTGACCAAAGAACAGCTCGTTAATGGTTTGTTCCTGCAGATGTTCAATCGCGATTCTGATCCTGGAGGACTGGCTTTTTATGTGGGACGACTGGAAAGCGGTGAAGCGACATTGGCTTCGATTGCGAAACAGATTGCCGATGGTTCTGTCGATAACGACTTACTTAGCTTGAACAATAAAATTACCGTTGCCAACGACTTCAGCAGTCGAGTGGAAGCCGAGAGCATCAACTACGTGGGTAGCGATATTCCCACCGCACAAGTCTTAATAGGCGCGGTGACTTTTGGCGAGGATGCGATTACTGACGGAATAACAGCTGTCTCTCAGTGGGCGGAGTCCAAAAGTAGTGTTGCCTCAGCCGAACAAAATTTTGTCGATAACATCGCCGGTCCAATTCTATCCGAGCATTGTCTATTTTGCCATGTGCCGGGAGGCCCGTCAGGTAATAGCCGTCTGGTGTTTGACGGCGACGAGACAGACAATAAGCAAAACGCAACCAATATGGCGGTATTTGCTAACTTTTTGGTGACTGTGGAAGATGGCGCCGACTTGATTTTGAACAAGGTTCAGGGAATCGATCATCCCGGCGGAGAAATTTTTACCAACGGCTCTGAAAAATGGGCAGCGCTAGACAATTATTTGCAAATCCTCGGGCTAACAAACGTCTTTCCAGGAGAAGATAATGGCGGTGGTGAAAACCCTTCTGACATTGAGCCGGGTGACTCGACGGCTGAGCAATATTTTGAGCAACACATTGCAGCGGGACTGTTAGAGGCTAAGTGTTTAAATTGCCACATCGAAGAAGGGGTATCTGGTAATACTCGCCTGGTATTTTCGAACGACGGCGCAGACGATCAGAACGCAAGCAATATAGCGGTATTTGAAACATTCCTTGCCACAGTCGATGACGGCGCTAACACGATTCTGACAAAAATTCAGGGCGTGGGTCACGGTGGCGGGGCCCTATTTGGTTCCGGCACAAACGAATGGCAAGCATTGTCTAACTTTTTAACCTTATTGGGGGCTGAAGAGCAGACGGGGCAAGCATCGGGCGAATTTTGGCAGGGTATTACTTTGGCCGATCGAAGACAAACCCTGCGCCGCGCCGCGTTAATAGTAGCTGGCCACATTCCCGCTGATAGTAAATTGGATGCTGCCGCTGTCAGTGACGCAAATTTGCGCACCGCCTTACGTGAATTAATGGAGGGCGATGCTTTTCACGGATTTCTTATTAGCGGTGCCAATGATCGTCTTCTCACCGATGCATTTTCAAGTGGCCTCCCCTTTGATCTGGCCGATGACAATTATCCCTTCTTTGCCGATCTGGCCCAAAAACGCTATGACTTCTTCGAGACTAATGGCGAAGGCAATGAAACCAGTAATCAGTGGTGGGAAGAGTTCTTTAACTCATTTTATTGGGGCATGGTACGTTCCCCGTTAGAATTAATTGCCTACGTTGTCGAGAACGATAAACCTTATACAGAAATTTTAACAGCCGACTATATGATGTTGAATTCGCAAATGTCGGAGGTATTCAGATCGGGCTTATCCTTTAGCGATGACAGTAAAAATAACTTCAAACCCGGTAAGCACAACGGACAAATTGTTCAGGATGACCAATTCTCAGGAGATTTTGTCCAAAATATCGGTCACTACGTTGATTCGCACAGTGGTTTTATAGAGAACTACCCACATGCAGGAGTATTAAATACTCATGCCTATTTGAATCGATATCCTACGACTGAAACCAACCGTAACAGGGCGAGGTCACGTTGGACCAATTATCATTTCTTAGGTGTAGATATTGAGAAATCGGCGGCGAGAACGACCGACCCCGAAGCTTTAGCTGATACTAACAATCCGACTTTAAATAACCCATCCTGTACGGTTTGCCATACCATCATGGATCCTGTCGCAGGTGCTTTTGCCAACTATGGCGATGAAGGATGGTTTAAAAGTTCCTGGGGAGGGAAAGATGCGCTTCCCGAGACCTATAAATATCCGCAATACTATAGTGAAAATGCAGAGCCGTCTATTTACGTGGAAGGTGATACTTGGTTTAGAGACATGTTGACGCCGGGTTTCGATGGTAGTGTTTTACCTAATCCGAACACTGGCTTGCCCTGGTTAGCGGGTCAAATTACTAATGATTCGAGATTTGCAATGGCCAGTGTTCGATTTTGGTGGTCGTCGCTAATGGGATATGCGCCTTTAGAAGCACCGTCCAGCTCGTCGGATATTAATTATGATCAAGAGCTACTTGCATTTACCGCGCAGCAACAGGACTTCCAATCTCTAGCAGAAGGTTTCAGGTCGGGGTTTAATGGGGGAAGTGCTTATCAGTTAAAAGACTTATTAACAGAAATGATTCTTAGCAATTGGTTTCGTGCTGAAAGTGCAAGTCAAGAGACCATTAGTGGGAAAGAGTTCGCTCTGGCGAGTGCGGGTACGGGCAGGCTCTTAACACCAAGGGAGTTGGATAACAAAACGAGAAACCTGTTGGGTTGGTCTTGGGGTAGTAATTTGGGGGATAACGAAGATGACCCCGAGTATCATAGTGATCTTATCAACTCATATCGCATCTATTACGGCGGCATCGACTCTTATGGTGTCACCGAACGGGCAATTGAAATAACGCCATTGATGAGTAACGTTGCCGCTAGACAAGCCTATCATATGGCGTGCCCAACGATATCTTACGAATTTTCGAAGCCAGACAGCCAGCGAAAGTTTTTTTCCGGACTAAGCCGTTATATCACGCCTCAAACGGAAGCGACCATGGGCTTAACGGCGGAAGCCGCTAGTTATGCGTCAAGGGACACAGTAAGTTTCAACGTTGATATTGGCGCTGGCAGTCGCCTGATAAAAATCAACTATCACAATGCGGCTTGGGATGAAACTTTACAACAGGGGCGCCAACTCTATATTGCAAACATTAACATTAGTCAAAATGGACAGTCAGTGCTGAATGTCGGTGGTGAAGAGCTCTCTAATCAAAGTGGCTTTTCAGTGTCGGAGTGGATCGACGAAAACACGAATGAGTCGGGAGTCGATGGAGATGTACATGCGGAGGAAATTTCTCCAGACGTTTGGGAAGAAGTCGCCTTTGTCTTGTGGGGTTGGAACTCCTCATTAGAATTTGACTGGTCGGTTGCTGAATCGGGAGCCTATCAAATCGAATTGGATGTCTGGGCTACACAACTGCCCGACGGGGAGCCTGGTTCTCTAACGGTCTCTGTAAGTAGTCATGACCCCTATGAAAATACATTAGGGTCACAAGTTATTAAGAGCAAAATAATAGAATTACACGATGTCTTTTTAGGTGAGAAACTGACCCTTGACTCGGACGAGCTAAACTATGGTTATCAATTTTTTGTAGAATCCTGGCTCGATCGTATGGGAAATCCGGAAGCTGGAATTCATGGTAGTTGGCCTGCTGAAAATTGCCCCTTTCCGGAAGATATGTCCAACAGGACGGATGAGCAGTGGAATGACATGCACAATGACCCCCAGAGGGTCATGGGAACCTGGTCATCGTATCTTGTGTATCTAATGACTGATTATGGATATCTACACGAATAGAACACTATCATTTCAAATTGGTAAATTGCTTAGTTAGTTGAAAGGGTAAGTCGATGAAAAGACGAAATTTTATTAAATCCGTTGCAACAGCCGCTGGTGCAGCGGCACTGGTGAGCCCTATGGGGCGCCTGTTTGCAGCGCCGGCTGCCTATGAGGGCAAGTTGCTAATAACATTGCAGGCCGAGGGTGGATGGGACCCTACTTCCTATTGCGATCCCAAGCTAAATGTCGCCGGTGAGCAGGTTATTAATCACTGGGCAAGTTCGGATGAAACTCGAACCGCTGGAAACTTACACTATGCACCCTTTGCCAACAACTCAACACTGTTTGATAAATACTATAACGACATGTTGATTATTAACGGCGTAGATGCGCAAACAAATGCTCATTCTACCGGCGTTGTACACAATTGGAGCGGTAGGAATTCACGGGGTTATCCGTCACTTACGGCATTGTTTTCGGCCTACAACGCTCCGGACATTCCGCTTTCTTACATCAACTATGGCGGCTTTGCTGAGGCAGCTAGATTAATTCGTTATAGCCGACTCGATAATGTCGACTCTTTGATAAATTTGTTGCAGCCAAATCGTAATACTTGGAACCCGGAAGAGTCTTATCGGTTCTCGTCAGACATTGAAAGAATCGTTGCATTTCAACAAGAACGACTGCAGCGAAAAATCAATAGCGCTACGATAACTCCGCGGCAGCGTTACAATGCGGAATCGTACTTTCAATCAAGATCTTCGGTAGATGCATTGAAGCAGTTTGCCGATGTACTTCCCGCGTCCGATCAATTCCAGGAAGATGTAGACCTTGGTACAGAAATAGGCAGCAGTAATTTATTGCGACAGATTCAGCTAACCATGTTGGCCATGAAGTCCGGTGTAGCCAGTGCAGCAGACTTATTTATGAGTGGCTATGATACTCACAACAATCACGATCGCGATCATGCTGGTTTATTTACTCATCTCAATAACAGTATTGATTACTTCTGGAGCTATGCTGAAGAGCAGGGGATTGCCGATCGTATTACTTTAGTCATCGCCTCAGACTTTGGACGTACACCTTTTTACAATGCTAATGAAGGAAAGGATCATTGGCCAATAGGTTCTGTAATAGTAATGGAAAAAAATGCGAGCTGGGGTAATCGAGTTGTAGGCTTAACGGATGAAGGTCACAATGCTCATAAAATAAACCCCAGCACCTTACAAAGAGACGATGCAAACGGCAGTATTATTTACCCAAAACATATACACAAAGCTATACGTCGTCATCTGGGTTTGGAGGGAACATCCGTTGTCAGTAACTTCATTTTTTCAGGTACCGAAGATTTCGACTTTTTCAATGACAGTAAGCAAACAGCCGGGCGTGACTTCGACGCACGAAATAGCGTACGTATCGTTTAATGTTAATCGTATGTGATCTGAGTCTCTGTCTTGCTCCCGATTTGGGAGCGCTTCATGCGCAACCCTAGTGCGACCAGGTTTCCGTGAGTCCTAGGTAATTGATCCACACTGGAGTTTTGTTCTGAAGCCCCAAGCTGTTTGTTGTCCATGGGTTATCTTTTACTAAAAGCTCCGTTTGGGCATGGGAAGCGCTAAGCGGGCGATAAAAGAGGGAATCAAATCGTTATGGATTCACACCGGTTATCCTCACCCCAAAGGTGGCAAAGATCCCTTTGGCGATTTTCAAGGCGGTCTCGATGCGGTGGATGCCAGCCCTGAGGAACTAGAAGGATTTTATTCGCGAAAGTTTGAATTTCTTATGGGTCTCTAACGATATAAAAATTGTGTCCGGCAGCCTTGGCTGCTGGGTGCTCATGCAACTGTCTACCTGCAACAGTATATAAGCTATTCAATTTCTGCGGGCACCTGATCAAGGCGTGACATTGTCAAAGTATCAGTACGAGTCTATTCAGCACATGGACTGGTGCTGCCTATTAAGACTAGGGTTTAGCTTACTCTGATCTCAAAAAGTTTATTTGTTGACCCGGTCGATATCTTTTTCTTTACGTAAATTAATCCCTATAATGCCGTTAATATACTAATGATATAATAGCGGTGGCAGGTGATCGAAAGGAAAATCAGCCTGTCTGAAAAAACTAACGAAACGAATCACAGCCCATTTACGAGCGTTTAAAAGAAAGTTCCAGTGATGGAGAGTGATTTTAAACTGTAATCAATAAGAGAGTGTCTATCGTTTTCCTATTGGCTACCCACAAATTCTAATTGTATTTAATGGGCCTACTCATGAACGCAAAATCCCGCTCCTCAGCGAACCGAAAATACTAGAGCGTATATTTGATCATATTGATAATAAAGCGACGGATCTTGGCGATACCGTTTGGAAAGAGCCAGTGGCGAACTGTCTGTCTGAAGAACGTTTCGAATCTGAGATTGCATTGTTACGCCGCTTGCCGGTTGTTTATTGTCTTTCAGCGATGCTCCCTGACAACGGCAGCTATGTAGCGAGGAAAGCGGCGGGTTCGCCACTACTCGTGGTGAGAGCGGATGATGGTAAAGTTCGGGCGTTTATCAACGGCTGCCGGCATCGGGGCATGCAGGTGGCTAAAGACAGCGTCTGTGCTCGTGCTTTCGTATGTCCGTACCACCCTTGGACTTACGGTCTTGATGGTGAACTCAGGCATATACCCGGTCGCGAGGGTTTCCCCGGCGTCGAATTGCAGGACCGCGGTTTCGTTGAGGTCGGTGCACTGGAGAAAGGAGGGCTAGTCTACGTCAATCAAAATGGTCCAATTGATGCTTCCATGCTTGACGATGTGCCAGACTTTTTTGCTAAGGAACAAGCGTTTTTTGATCAACGCGAATACTTTGATGAGGCGAACTGGAAATTGCTCGCTGAAACCACCATGGAGGGATATCACATCAAGTCGCTCCACAAAAAGAGCTTTTATCCCTATGGGCTCGACAATATTACGTTGGTTGAGAATTTTGGTGCCCATTCTCGGGTCATTTTTCCGTTTAAACGCATTGAAAAACTTCGCGATTTTGGCCCCAAAGATCAGTGTTTGGACGGCATGGTAACGTCGGTGTATCAGCTTTTCCCAAATGTTGCTATTTCCGTTCTGTCTAAGCATTCAACCGTAACCACCTTTGAACCGCTGAACCCCACTCGCACGAAAATGCTGATTTACCGAGCGACAAATACGGCTTCTGACGGTACTAGCACGGATCTAGAGGAAGCAAAACGAGATGCCGGCTTCGAAAAAGATGCGGGTTTTGATGAAGACCGCGAGGCTGCTTGCGCCATTCAAGGGACACTAGATACCAAAGCTTACATTTGGGCATTTCGAAAAGGCGATTGTGCATTTCCGTCAAACTCTGGCTGAACATCTAGCATCTTAAATTTCGCCGCGTTTTCGCAACTTAGTTGCGGCGTCACGTTCACAAACTTAAGTCTCCATTAGGTAATTAGGTAATTAGGTAATTAGGTTTTTAGTAAATTTAGTGCTTAATCTACCGCTACCCTAGCATGCGAATGAAGGTACTAGGAATTGCAGGGAATAGAGCCAGGAGAGCTGTCCGACAGTATATATCGATCTTTCGTACAGGGTGTCGAGACTCGTTTTTAACGGCCTGGCACGATGAGTGGTTAGCCGCTGCCTGCGAACTTGATTTCGGTTTTATTGTTGAGGAGCAAAACCCGCCTAATTGATTCTGTGTCACCATGACGGTATTGTTGACTCAAAATAGGCAAAATATTGTCTCTTTGTTTGCTTGAACTCAGGAGAAATAATCATGGATCGTCGCAATTTTATTCGCTCGTCTCTGTCTGCCGCTCTAGCGGCGTCATTCCCAGGCACGCAAGCGCTGGCAGCCTCGCTAGTGCACATGCCGACCACCATTCCTTCCAACATCGATGCAATCACCGGAGATGGTGCTGAAATCACCCTGCAAAAGGCGGCCGTTCAGGAACTCAGCGATAGTCTGAAGGGGAAGTTATTGTTACCTGGGAGCTCAGCATATGACAAAGCTCGCTGGTTGCTGCAGGAGAGGTACGACAGACACCCCGCACTGATTGTGCAACCGACGGGTTCTGCGGACGTGCAAAACGCCGTTGATTTCGCTCGTGACAACTCACTACTACTCGCCGTGAAGTGCGGCGGTCATAGCGCATCAGGCAAATCGAGCTGCGATAAAGGCTTGCAAATAGACTTGTCGCAGCTAAGGCATGCGCGAGTTGACCGTAGCACGAAAACAGCTCGCATTGCCGGTGGCAGCCTGCTGGGTGAACTCGACCACGAAGCGATGTCTCATGGACTTGTTACAACGGCAGGGTCCGTATCACACACCGGTGTTGGCGGCCTCACGCTCGGTGGCGGATTTGGTCGGCTCGGTCGACGCTTTGGCATGACTATCGACAACGTTCTTGAAATGGACGTGGTAACCCCGGACGGCAAGCTACGGCGGGTCAACGCGAACAATGATCCAGACCTCTACTGGGCATTACGCGGTGGTGGCGGTAACTTTGGCGTTGTGACCTCCTTCCTGTTCCAGCTGCATGAAATGCAGCGGGACGTCGTAACGGGCTTCATCGGGTACCCCCTATCGGAAACCAAACAAATTCTGGAATTCTTTGCTCAGTACGCTGAGAAAATGCCCGACGAAATGAATATTAGTGCGAGTGTCGGAGGCCGCTTGGGACAAAAGCCTATCGCCGGCATCAGTTTTGTATGGAGTGGCGACCCTGCCAAGGCCGACAAATACATCGAGCCGCTTCGAAAAGCCGGTACCGTCGCCTTTGAACGAATAACGACAATGGATTACGTCGCCGTGCAACGGTCCGGCGACAACAACGATACTCGCGCATTCACTGGCCACATGAAGTCAGGGTTTGTTAACGCTCTTACCAGTAAGCTCATAAGCACCGTAGTCGACAATTTCGAAATACATCCAGATCGCGCCACCCGATTTAGCTTTGGGCAATTAGGCGGTGCCATTGGCCGAGTTGACAACGCCGACACTGCGTTTGCACACCGTGACGCAGATTTTAATCTGATGTCGTTTGTTAGTTGGAAATCGACCAGTGACCCCGAAGAACACATCAAGTATATCAAGTCACACTGGTCCAATGTGGAGCGCTTTTCGAGAGGTTTCTACGTCAATGACGATTTCGGTCAGTCATCGGAATTAGTGAGTGCAACTTATCGCGATAACTTCCCACGGCTATTGAAGATCAAGCAAAAATACGATCCGACGAATCTTTTCAGGCTGAATGCGAATATTCGGACTGTTTAAAAAGATGGATAAAAGGGGGCGGGCGCGGCCTATCTAATGAAACACAAATAACATCGTTTCCTACCAACTATCGTTACTACCCGGTTTGGCTGTACTTCAGTCCCGTTCGAGGCGCGCTGCCGCCAGTAGGCTTAATACAGCCAATACCACAAAAGTAGGAGGGAGCTCGGACGCTACCTGCATATTCAGTTCCTATTTCAAATGCAGTTAAGTCAGAGCACCGCCACTGTACAAAAGGCTTTATATCCGCGGTCAACGACGCCCGGTTGACCGCGATCTAACTCAGTGCGTATCCCTCAAGAACCGCCTTTTTCATTGGATAATTCAATCAGCATAGCCACTACCAATTGCGCTAATCGGCAGCTCCAGTCCGAGCTCCGGTACTTCCAGGCCAATCCAGGCCGGAAATGTATTACTATTCGGCCCCGGAAACAAGGTGTATTCATTAGCCCATGGATAACGATCGACGGCTTCAGCAATTTTAGGAATAAGTTGTGCCGCTTTGTCACCAGTGATAGATAAGATAAGATCCGGTTTGGAGCCGTACCAGAATCGATCGGGTGTTGCGGTCTTATATTCATAAAGTGCCGGAAGAGATCTGTTGAGACGCCACCCAACTACTTCAAAAACAGAATATTCTTCTGCGTATTGTTCTTTCACTGCAATCCAAGTATGCACCGCAAACCAGCCACGCCAACTAAATGCATCCGCTGCATAAAATTGAATGACGGCGTCTTTTTGTTCAGAAGGTACTGGAGCAATACCTGCGGGTTCACGGCTTGCCGTTCGCCAGTCGCTACTTGAACATCCACTCAGAGTACTCACAAATAACAAGACAGCTAACCATTGTTTCATCTTTAAAACTCTTTATTAATAATCGTGTTGTATACGTAACGGATCATCTATTAGTTTACAGTACTTTTCCTATTGCGATGCCAGAAAACAGCAGTATGATAAAAACCAGGCCGAGTAATCGAATAAAACAATAGGGTAAGAGAGCAGGGTATGCGTCGATTCACGTCGGTTAGGTACGCTCAGTGATTTTTGGGTACTCATGCTGCGGTTTTGAATCTATTCAACTTTGCTACGAAACTTGGGCCAGGCACCTGGTCAAGGCTGAACACTATCAGCACCTGAGGACACGTGGGTTTGCAGAATGGAGTGGGAGAGTCGTTTGAAAACAAGTCGCTAAATGCATGACCATGAAAAGTTAAGGTGCCGATACTGTTAGCTGCGCTCATCGACAAATACTGCCAATATAGCCGGGATGGTTCAGTCGGTGCATCATTTAGTGTCTTTAAGTTCCTTTCTACATTGACGAGTCCAAACAGAACATCTACCTTTTAGTTCAATGAGTCTCAATGAAAAAAATAACAGAGAGTAGTGTTATATGCTAAAAATCGGATTGGTCATAGTGTTTTCAATCTGCGTCGGAGCCTGCTCCGGTGGCAATGGTACAAAAAATGGTGAACCCTTACTGACTTATGGAAAAGAAGCGCCATCATTGGAACAGAGTCCTGAGCAACTCGATCTTGTCATATTTGGTGGTACAGCTGGCGTAGGTTTACAAACGGTTAAATTGGCTTTGGCACGTGGTCACAAAGTAACTTCAATAAGCCGTCGTCCAGAACGAATGACGCTCGAACATGATAATTTAAACAATGTTAAAGGTGATTTCATCAAATTGGATTCGTATTCCTCTTTTATCGAGGGTAAGGACGCGATAATCAGTGCAATTGGTGTGGATTCATCAAGTGAAAAAATAACGATCTATTCCGAGGGCATGGAAAATGTACTCAACGCAATCGGTCCGAACAGTTCGACTCAGGTAGTTACCATCACTGGGATAGGAGCTGGTGACAGTAAGGGACATGGTGGCTTTTTTTATGATCGTATCGTCAACCCTTATATGCTGAAAGAAGACTATGCAGACAAGACGCGACAAGAAGCCCTTTTGCGTAGCAGTCAATCTCGATGGACCATCGTCAGACCCGGTTTCCTAACAGATGATGCCAGTGAAGCACGTTATAGAGTACTGTTCGATATGGACGGCGTCCTTTCTGGTGATATTTCACGTGCTGACGTATCACACTTTTTGTTGGCTGTTGTGGAACAAGGGACATATATTAACGATACTGTTTTTCTTTCCAATTAATTTAGTTGATCCGTATACTTTTTAGAAGCTTACGATAACATTATTGTTGCTTGTTTTCGTAGCGTTGGCTAAGGGTATGCTCAGGAGATTATCGACTCTAGTGCGCTTAGAGGTCTATCTGAAAGGCCGTTTGTCAATGCCGACATTCAACCGGTTAATCACGATGTTTCAAGTCTGTTAGGTAGGCACCTGATCAGGACGGGACACCATCGAAACCTCCGAACAAGTGCGTTTGTGGAATGGAGTAGGGCGGTCGCTTGAACGTGGGTCACTAAATGGCATGACCTTGAAAATTTAACTTGTCGATATCTCTCCGGCGCTCCAATTTGCCAATACGTCTTCTAACAAATCAGGGTCTACTGGTTTGGGTATATAATCATCCATGCCCGCTTCGAGGCACAGCTTCTTGTCGCCTTTCATAGCATTGGCGGTCATAGCAACAATATGAACATTTTTATACCTATCACCCGCATTACCTGAGCGGATTTCCCGGGTCGCTTCATAACCATCCATTTCCGGCATCTGGCAATCCATTAGCACCAAATCAAACGGTTTATTGGCATCTGTATTTTGTAATAGTGCAATAGCTTCCAGACCATTATTCGCCACTGTAATAATCAAACCGAGGTCCTCCAGTATACCTGCAGCGACCATTTGATTAATCTGATTGTCCTCTACCAGCAGCACACGGCGGTTTGAAATTCGTTTGAGTGTTGCTGCCTTATCTAGTTGAGATGGATGGGCGCGTTGAGATAGATCGGCACTCTGTGATTGTAGGGTTTCCTGATCAACGCAAGGCTTTAGCTGGATCGAAAAACTGAAGGTACTACCTTCTCCATAGATACTGTTAACATCAACATTGCCCCCCATGAGCAGGCAAAGCCGCCGGGTTATTGCCAACCCTAGGCCGGTGCCGCCATACTTTCGCGTTGTCGCCGCATCAACCTGTGAAAAAGACTCGAACAATAGCTTTTGCTGCTCTTCTTGAATACCGATACCGGTGTCCGTGATGGCGCAGTTAAGTTGTATATCGTCCTCGTGCTGTTCTGTGGAAACCTTGATTAGAATCTTTCCCTTGTCGGTAAATTTAATAGCATTACTAACCAGGTTCACAACGACTTGTCGCAGGCGTGTAGCATCTCCAATGGCAAAACCTTGAGTAACTTCCGCCGTATCAAGTGAAAGCTCAATGCTCTTTTCATGGCATTTATAGGACATTACATGAGTAATGTCATCAAATTCTCGGCGAATATCAAAAGGCCGTTCCTCTAGTTCTAGCTTCCCGGACTCTACCTTAGAAAAATCCAATATATCGTTAATAAGCACCAGCAACGATTTCGCGGATGTATTGGCTACCTCAAGTTTATGTTTTTGCTCAGCCTCGAGTTCAGTTTTTAACACTAGCCCAAGCATACCTATTACGCCGTTCATGGGCGTTCTGATTTCATGGCTCATATTTGCGAGAAACTCACCTTTTGCTAGACTGGCCTCCAGCGCCTTGTTTTTAGCCTCTTCTAGATGCACGAGAGTATTGTTTAGTTCTTTCGTACGCAGTTCCACTTTTTCCTCAAGCTGATTCTGATATTCCTGCAACTCACCTACCGCGCGCTGCCATTCCATACCGAGCTGCCGAATAGAAAAACTAATAAGAATAAACAATATAATGGTGAGGCCTGCACTGGGTAACTTTCCCTCAGATACTCTGTGAACGATATAGCCATACTCATTTAGATATCCGATAAGAAAAACATTGGCGACTACGATGATGATGACAAGGTAAAAAAGTCTTGTGGAACCCAACAAGACAGCAAACACCGCCAAAGCCGGTGACACCATCATGATTTCGTCTCGAATCCCCTCATTCTTCCACACGAAAAAAAGCACAATGACTGTAGCAGACAGCACCAATACATTGGCGGCATTATCGAGCTGTTCCTTTTTAATCTGAGAGTAAATGGGCAGACACGCGAACATACAAACTGCCAACGCGATTTTATTATCGATGAAAGAATTGAAATGAAATCCGTCGAAATAAAACCGGTGCATTAAAGCGGCCACAATAGTAATCTCAACAGCCCAAAACGCCTGTATCAATTTCCTTTGACGCGACTTCTCCTGCCCAATTAAACCCATTCGGTTCCTTTGTATAAAATCAACAAATTCAAAAATTTAAGTATAGGAGCTATTGAATACATCACCCAATGACTCGCCCTCTAGCTTTGCACGTTTGCTACGTGGGAGGAGGGTTCATTTCGGAATCTATGCATAGCGTCCTCACCGCTTTAATCGTGAAATTTGACCTAGGCAATACCACTATTAGTCGTGCTGGACATGAACCGAATTCAACATTAACGAGCAATTATTTTAAGCAGCACATAACAGCGTCTATCATTATGAACAATAAAACAGGAAGTGATTTTTCCATCGCGGTTTTATGTCCATCCTTTACCCGAGCAATTTTCACAACGTCCATCAGCACCATCGCCGCCACAAACCGGGCAATCCTGCATGAGTTCCGCCAACGGGTCTTCGTCTTTCACGGCGGGTCCAAATTCCTGAAGGGTGGACTGAGCCTCCGCCCGCTGGACATATTCGTCGGATTTTACATA
>CAJVZD010000022.1 GCA_913019905.1 uncultured Cellvibrionales bacterium | reverse complement strand
GTTGGGACTATTTTCTTGTGAATGCCGAGGTCCAAATTGTATTCAATGGGCCCTGTCATGGAACGATAACGGCTTCTTATATATCAATCTTAGGAAGGTAGCGGCCTCATTTTTAAGAAGAATTAAACGTAAGGTCACAATGCATGCAACTTGATTTTTCAGTGATCAGCAAGCTAAATAATCAGGAATGTTCTCTCGCCAGCTCGCGAGGTACTCAATGATGAACTATGCCTTTCTTCACAATTATCTGGCTGGTGGCAGGTAGTAAAGGTTTGTCTGCGTCTTTAAGTAAAAACTCCAGTTTAGTTTCGGTTATTGGTTTGCTGAATAGATATCCTTGTGCATAATCACACTTTAGTTGCTTTAACAGTGCAAACTGCTCGTTGGTCTCTACTCCCTCCGCGACAACTTTTAGATCCAGATTATGACCCATCATAATGGCTGCATTGACCAGTTCTCTGTCTTTCGGATTAGATTCGACGTCGCTGACGAAACTTCGGTCTATTTTGAGCACATTGAAGGGATATTTCCGCAAATAATTTATTGAGGAGTAGCCTGTTCCGAAGTCGTCCATGGCGATGTTTACTCCGAGTACACTCAGGTCATTAAGTACCGAAAAAACGTAGGGGTCATCGCTGATGAAAATGCCTTCGGTGATTTCCAGTTCCAATTGATGATTTTTAATACCGCTGGAATTCAAATTTTTCTCAATAAGAGGAAGCAGGTTTCTGTCTCGAAACTGGCGAGGAGAAAGGTTGACGGCCATGGTGAATAACTGAGTACTCAGGTTTTTTGTGTTTAAGCGTGATGTAGCAGCTAGAGCTTCTTCCAAAACAAACTGCCCAATGCTGACTATTAGCCCAGTTTGCTCTGCGATAGGGATGAATTCGTCGGGTGATATACTGCCAATTTTTTCGTTATTCCAGCGTAGTAATGCTTCGGCCCCTACTATCTTACCGCTGGCGACGTCAATCTTGGGCTGGTACATTAGGCAGAATTCTTCTCGACTCAAAGCATCATGCATTTGCTCCTCGACTTCAAGATTACGAAGGTTTCTGGTGTTCATTTTTTTATCGAAGTACGAATAGGTATTTCGGCCACGTTTTTTGGAGTCGTACATAGCCATGTCGGCGTTGCGTAAAATATTGGCCGCGCTCACTCCATCTTCTGGATAGATAGAAATGCCGATGCTAATGGTGAACAACATTTTCCTATTATCGATGACGAACGGCTCGCTCATTACCTGGACTAGTTTTTTGGCAGTCTGGCGAATGTCGTAAACATCGTGAACTTGGCCTAAGATGATAATAAATTCGTCGCCCCCAAGCCTTCCAACGATGTCGTTGCTGCGCACCGATTGTTTAAAACGTTCGCCAGATTCAATAAGAAGTTGGTCTCCGGATTCGTGCCCGAGCGTGTCATTAATTGTTTTGAAGTGATCAATATCAATAAACAATATTCCAACTTTGTGTTTTTGCCGGTCGGCATCGTGCGTTATGCGATCGAGCTGTTCCAGTGCAAGAAGTCTGTTCGGAAGGCCTGTCAGGCTATCGTAGTGAGCTTGGTATTTGATCTTTTTTTCGTATTCGTCTTGTTCTAAGATCAGCAAGTTTATTGATTTAAATCCACGTATTGAAACAATAAAACCGGAGGAAATCAGCGCTATCAATAGGACATAAAAAACCGCCGATTGGCGCCTTTTCAGATCTTCGGCTTCCACGACTCTATTATCCCGGTAAATCGAATGGAGGCGAGAAAGCTGGTTTAGAGTTGTCGTTATGACGTTGACGATTGGGGTTTTGAAGTGTTCAGCTGGCTTTTTAGTGCGCAGCATATTGGAGATATGATTTATCTGTTTTTCCAGTTGCAAGGCGAGTGAGTTGAAGTTAGGGTCGCGAAATTTTTCCTCTAGGTTTAAGCCAGTTTGTGCATGCATTGTGACAAGGTGTAAGGAGGTAGCGATCGCACGGTCCCTTGGATTGCCGATCAATATTCCATTGCTACCCCGACTATCATCCGTGACATTTTGTTTGGTGGCTAGAACAATCTGAATTTTATCTAACTCTTTTATTGCATTTAAGTAGTGCAGGTTACTCGCCAGGTGATAGTCGTTGCCCGACTCCAGGATCGCGTCGAGGGTTCGCAGGTACCATCCTCGGTAGAAAAAAGCGATCAATGAAAACATTGCGATGAGCAGGACCATGTCGCGAGTATGCTTGCGAACTCGAACATGCCATTTTTCCGGTTCTTTATGTTTCATTTTTTGTTAAGGACAATCATGTCGAGTTTTTTCGCAACCTCTTGCAAAGGCGAAAAGTCACCAATGCCCGCAGGTACAAAGTTGTTTGCACCCAGGTTTGTCAGAATTATCTGATGAACTTTGTCGACTTTACTTAATGTAAGAAAGCCGTCTCTAAGATTTGATTTTATTGATGTCGGTAAATTCCTATTCACAGCCCATACATAGTCCGAATAAGGAGGAGTTTCCCAGAAAATATTTATTTCTCCTGGTTGTAGACGACCATCGTTTATCATTCGAACGATTATTTCTGAATTGGCGACACCCACATCAGTTATACCATCTCTGACGTTGTATACAGTTGTGTCATGGGCACCGGAGTATGTTATCTCGGAGAAGAATGATTCCGGGTTGATCTGGTAGATTGATTGCAGATATTGGCGCGGCATTAGATGTCCGGAGGTGGAGAGGTGACTGCCGAAGCTCATTTTCCTTCCTTCAAATTCGTAAATGTCTGCAGTGGAGTCGGTTCCTTTTGAGAAGAAAAAGCTGGTAAAGCGCAGGTCAATGTCGCGCATGACTAAGGGTTCTGCTATGTCGACCGAATAACTTTGCAGAAAAGTCAATCCTCCGAAATAGGCAAGATCTATCTTCTGGTCATTAAACAAACTAACTAGTTTTCCGTAGTTAGATGGAAGGACTAATTGCGTGTCAATACCGGTAGCCTCAGACAGATAAGACAGTAACGGCGCATATCTTCGACGGATGATTTCGTCATCGTCGTCTGGCAAAATTCCGACCCGCAATATGTTGAGGTTCGTTTCATTGTCTGTGGAGCGAAATATGGAGGCAGCGATGATGAGCACAATTGCACAGACAATAAGAATAGTACTGAATAGGACCCATTGTTTGGCGGTTACATTTTTTAACCTGGCTTTTCCTGAACTCATTCGCTTCCCTTTCAATGGTTACTTCCCAGACGTCCGTGATATTTCCGTTAGCGACCTGTTTCCAGAACGGAAGTTGAAGACGCTCGATTTCAATAACCCCTTTTAGTTAAAAAGTACGGTTGATCCTGGAAGTGGCGGATGCAGACGTTGCCAGCATACGGCTTGAGTGCAGAGAAAATGACTTTTTATGAGCTTTACCTCATAAAGGTTAGAAGATAAAACGCGTACCGACAAGTTAGCTATCTCCGTCCTCGGGGAAAACAAGAACCCCCACTCTGCGCTTTGCTGGTAAAATCGAGAATTTGCTCTTTGTGAAAGCTATGCGCTTGTTTTTGTTATGTTTAATCTTGTTGGTCTGTGTGCTTCGCCAGTCACTGTGTCATTTTAAGAAGACGCAGTTAGGCGCGTGCCAGCAACAGTGGTCTGAATCGAGATAAAAAAAGAATTTTGCGGGCAGCAGCGAGAAAATAGATGCCCATAAGCGCTGGCTTTTGATCTGCGCTAGATCTTGTTATTTGCGCCTGCAATCTGTTAATAAGCGGGCTCCTAAGCTAGGATTATGTGATTCGGGTCAAACACTGTCGAGGATTTCTAAATGAAAGCGTTTATGTTGCTGGCCTTCCTATTTTCTTTTCTCTCCGAGCTAGTTTGTGCTGGCGACTTCGTTAAACATTTGGGGGAAAACGAGGCGTCCCCAAACGCAACGATTGCTCAGGTAAGCTGGATATCAGGTCATTGGAAAGGAAAGGCTTTTGGCGGAGTTGTGGAGGAAATCTGGTCATCGCCACTAGATAAAAGCATGATGTGCGTCTTTAGATTGAATAAAGATGGGGACGTTAGTTTCTATGAAATTGAGATTATAAGAGAGATTAACAACACTCTTATTCTGGAATTAAAACACTTCAGTAATGAGTTAAGAGGTTGGGAGGAAAAAGATGAAGTTGTTTCGTTTCCACTTGTTGAGATATCAGATAAGGCTGTGTTTTTTGATGGTTTAACCTTCCTCAACATCAGTGATAATGAAATGCATGTTTACGTTGATCTGGAAACTGAAGGAAAAACCTCTGAAATGGTATTTTCTTATAAAAGGGTAAACTCTCGGTAGGGAAATCCTTAATACTTTCGTCGGCATCAATAGTCGAAATCAGGTGTATTTTCTAGAGTTTCAATTCGTTTTTTAATAGCTTGGCAATAGTTTTTGTCTAGAGTGCTTGCAGAAATCATTAGAAGGTAACTGCGAACAAAAAAAGCGGTGATTGTTTATCCTCGTTGCTAAATACACATTTGCTAAGCCTAAATAATAAAAGTAGGGAGAAAAGTATGACCTTTGATTACCAGACAATTTCCACTGAATTAAACCAAGGTGTTTTAACCGCGATTATAAACAGCCCGCCGATCAATATCATGACAGCGGCGTTGTATAAGGATCTGGTAGCCTTTACTCAAGAAGTTAAAGATAACGACGAGGTTAAGGTGTTGGTATTGGAAAGCGCCGACCCAGACTTTTTTATCGCTCATTTCGACGTTGAGCTTATTCTTACATTTCCCACCGATACACCGGCGCAGAGGTTAGAAGAACTCTCTGATTTTCACTTAATGTGCGAGCGAGTTCGCACCATGCCAAAACCGACTATTGCCAAGATTGCAGGTCGCGTCGGCGGTGGTGGCAGTGAATTTTCAGCCTCCTGCGATATGCGCTTTGGGCTAAAAGATAAAACGATTATCAACCAGATGGAAGTGCCGTTAGGGATATTGCCAGGAGGATGTGGTACCCAACAGTTACCGCGACTTATTGGTCGAGGCCGGGCTATGGAGGTGATTCTTGGTGCTGATGATCTGGACGCAATAACCGCTGAGAAATGGGGTTACCTCAATCGGGTTTTCGATACGCTCGAAGCCTTGGATACTTTCGTCGACAAACTAGCTCATCGAATGGCATTGTGGCCTGCCGAAGCAATAGCTCTGGCCAAGCAATCGGTGTTGAATGCGGAGATGCCGGTCGAGGAAGGGTTGCGTGAGGAAGCCTATTTATTTCAACAGGCTTTAAGAAATGACAGTGCAACAGCGAACATGTCAAAAGCGATGCAAATGGGCGCACAGACCCGACAAGGAGAGCTTAGAATCGCCGAGCTTTGTATAGAGGTTGCTAAAGCGAATCAAAGCGAATAGATTAAAAAGCAATGCGGTTTATCGAATATAAGCTCGCCTTCTATGAATGACTACTAACACCTTGTTAGGCTTATTGAGGATTCTAAAAAAGTGACGGAAGAAACGCAACTGATAAAAGAACAGACTGATGTTAACAAAGGACCAGTTGCGGCAATAGAAGGATTAAGTGCCCGGGGTTTACATGTGGGTAGTTATAAACGCCGTATGAAGGTTTCACTCGATCGTATGTATGAAAATGCGCTCGACTGGGAGCATCTTCCCCACTTGCATAACAGTTCCTTTTCATGGATTGAGTTGATTGAGAGTGGAGATTGGGGCTGGCGGGCCAAGGTTGGCTTGGGCCCAAATAACGGTGGGGACAATCGCGACAATTTTATTGAATTACAGCTGCATTTGGATAGAGAGCGTCATCGCTGGATCAGTTCTACGCTCGAAGGAAGTGGAAAAGGCAGTGAGATATGGACTCATGCGTTTGAGGTGGGCGACGGGGAAATTGAAATTCTAGCGGACTTTTTTGTTCCGAACATTCCCGCCGACAAAAAAGCGCAAATGGGCGCTTATTACGAAGCTCTCTATGCTCAATTATACGACGAAGACGAAAGTATGATGTCTGAACGTCAGCTGCAGCTGGATGCACGTCCCAAGTCACATAAAGCACTTAGCTCGCGACAGATTACATTGGGGACTTCGGCGTCAATCAGGGCAAAACTTCCCTTCACATTTCATTTCGACGCCGCTGAGTTTCGCTTGGTTGAAGATCGGGGAGAGCTAGTGGCGCATGCCACCGTTTGTCCTCATTCCTTGGGACCGTTAACAAATTCGGAGGTGGTTGGCGGTATCATAGAATGTCCCTGGCACGCCTACAAATTTGATATCCGCAGCGGACTTTGTCAAACGGGGCAGCAATGCAAATTGCGAAAAGCACCGTCGATCACGATTGACCAACACGCTAATATTGTCGCGACAAGAGAGTGATACAAAATGCTCTTTACGTTGTTTAAAAAATGACAGTGGTTGAGATTCGCGGCACAAGTGCCGGTCGTGATTAACGATTGTCGTTAGTTCACTTTTACGCTATGTTGATCAGAATTGGGTCTTTGATGATCGATTCAAATATCAGCCTCATTAAACTGACCGTGCGGACTTGTTGCTATCGGGTCTGATGAACGAAAAACCAAAATAAGAAAGGACTAAAAGATGTTAACCGGCGCAGACGAATTCCCTTTCCACCAAACCGCAGAGCCGATGGCATTTGCAGGCACTGACCGCAATTTTTATGATCGGTTCTTTTTCAATGGATACAGTGCGGACGGCGATTTATTTTTCGCAATCGCTCTAGGATTGTATCCGCAGCTCGATATCATGGACGGTGCTGTCTGTGTACTGAAAGACGGAAAACAGCACAATGTGCGGGTGTCCAAACGCATGAATGGTGAGCGCTCAGCATTGCAGGTGGGGCCACTTTCTATTGATATTCAAAAACCATTGCTCAGTTCAAAGATCGTTTTGGAGTCCTGCGACAGTGATATTTCTCTCGAACTGATATTTGAGGCCCGCCATGCGCCGGTGGAAGAGCCGCGCTTCACCAGGCGAGTTGGCACCCGGGGGTTTATGGATTACACCCGACTAACGCAAAATATTAATTGGACTGGTGAAATTCGGCTGGGCAGTGAGATCATCAAAGTTGAACCGGCTAATGTTCTCGGGACGAGGGATCGCAGTTGGGGGATAAGACCCGTCGGCATGAAAGACTCTCAGCCTCCGGCACAGGGAAGCCTCAGTCAGTTTTTTTGGCTTTGGAACCCGTGTAATTTTGAAGACTATGTTGCCTTTTCGCATACGAATGACGACAACTTTGGGCGGCCATGGAACCGACGTGCGGGCATTGAAAAGCTAGGGGGCGAATTGCAGGAATTCGAAAATGTTGAGTACGAATATAAATGGTTCGACAATTCCCGCCGTATCAAGTCCGTGCGCGCAATCCTGCAGCACGATTGCCACGAAGCGACAATCGAATTAACGCCGTTTCAGAACTTTTATATGTCGGGGCTTGGCTATACGCACCCGGATTGGGGGCATGGAATGGATCACGGAGACAGTGCTTTTTCCTATGACGTGATTGATACAGCGCAATGCTCAGACGTCGACCCCCTATATTTTCATATTCAGGCCATCGCCAGAGCAGAACTTTCCTTTGACGGGATTAAACGCTCGGGTCTCGGCGTGGTTGAGCAGTTATTTATCGGTGCACATCAACCTTCGGGTATGGGGGATGGCCTGGCCTTGTTGCGTGGGGACGCATAATGCCGTCAGCATTAACTAAGAATATCCCAGAAGTTGATCTAGGCTGGCTTGCTCGTATTATGGACCAGGATGGGGCGGCTCTCGTGGCAGCCGATTGGTCTCCCGTCGGCACAGGGCAGGTGGCTGACAGCTTTCGCGGCAGTCTGTCCTGGCAGGGCGAAGCTGGACCCGGCAGCATCATCATGAAATGTCCGAGTTCAGACCCGACGAGTCGGGAAACAGGAGTCAATTTCGGCTTATATGCCAAAGAGTTGTCCTGGTATACAACGCTCGCGCAAAAAACAGAAGTCAATTGTCCGAAATATTATGGCAGTCAAATCGATGAAAACACGGGGGATTTCAAACTGATATTGCAGGACTGTGCGCCTGCTAGCCAAGGGGATCAGATTCGCGGTGCAAGTCTCGAACAGGTGAGAAAGGGCATCGCTGAACTCGCGCACCTGCACGCGCCATTCTTTAATGATGAAGCCATCGTGACCAATGAACTTACCCGCCGGGATCCTGAGTTAAGCAAATTCAGAGTTGGATTGTATGCCGATTGCTGGCCAAAATTTCGCGCCCGTTACAAAGGCCGCTTAGATCCCGAAATTTTGACCATGGGCGACTATTTCGAGCGAAAGTTCGAACAGTACGCCTCCCGTAAACCAGAGAGTTTCAGTTTGATTCACGGCGATTTCAGGATCGACAATCTGCTCTTCGGCGGTATGAAAGACCGTGCCGTCGTACTCGATTGGCAGACGATTGTTGAAGATTGCCCAATGAAAGATGTCGCCTATTTCATCAGCACAAGTTTTGCGGTCCCTGCGGTCAGAAAAGCCCACGAAGAGGCGTTGTTGCAGGAGTATTTTACGATACTCAAACAGTCGCACGTCGCAGCGAATGAAGATGCACTGCGGAAGGAATACAAAGTTCAGGCCTTGGCTGGGGTTGTTATGGCCGTTCTCTCTTCTATGCTCGTGGAGCGCACTGAGCGAGGAGACGAAATGTTTGCCCTGATGGCAGAACGTCCAGGTTATCAGGCGTTGGAGTTGGATAGCGTTTCGCTTATCTGATCATTCCTTGTCATTGTTTTGAATTAGCCGCGAAAGCAGTTCGCCGTTGATCTTTAGGAAAAGGCAGTACTCAGTATTTTCGTCCTGGGTGCTGGTCGTTTTTTGTAGGCTTCTCGGTTTCGGCAGTTTGTCGGAATTGCTGCGGTCAGTCTAATATTTCTGCCATGAGCTATGTATAGAATTATTTTTGGAAGAACTGCTGACAGAACATGCTTTAATGAGATAGCTCAAAATAACTAAAATGAAACGCTTACGCCGGAGACAAAATAATGAGAAAACTAACGGTACTGCTTTTTGCATTATTGTACGCCTACAACACAACAGCTGCGTCGATTGAACTAACAACGCCACAAGGCGTTATGATCGGAGATAAACAGGGAACGATTGCGTCCTTCAAGAGCATCCCATTTGCAACGCCGCCCGTTGGTAATCGTCGTTGGAAGGCCCCTGAAACTGCGCCGAATTGGACGGGGAAACGTACGGCGACGGAATTTAGTCCCGCGTGTGCGCAGGTGCCTTATGCCCAGGGATCTATGTTTTCCCGGCCCCACTTACCCAGTAGTGAGGATTGTCTATACCTGAACGTATGGACGTCCCAGCTCGAAGGCGACAAGCCGCTTCCGGTAATGGTGTGGATTCACGGCGGCGCACTTACCCGCGGCAGCGGTGCAACGAATATCTATGAAGGCACAAAACTCGCTCAAAAAGGCGTTGTTGTTGTGACCATCAATTATAGGCTGGGGGCTTTTGGTTATATGGCTCACCCAGAACTATCGTCGGAGTCGGCTAATGCCAGCTCCGGAAATTACGGAACTCTCGACCAGATTTCTGCACTGGAATGGGTGCAGAATAATATCGCTGCATTCGGCGGTGACCCTAAGAATGTCACAATTTTTGGCGAATCGGCGGGCTCCTGGAGCGTTAATCACCTCACGGCTTCTCCCTTGGCCGCGGGACTGTTTCATAAGGCGATTGGACAAAGTGGTGCAAAATTCGACCCGATGCCTTTGCTAAAAAAAGTCGCTAACAATGTAGCATCCGCTGAATCTGTTGGTGTGCGGTTTTCAAAACATTTGGGAGCAGAAAATATTCAGCAGCTTCGAGACTTGACCGCAGAAAATATTCTGACGGGATTTGACAGTTTTCAGGCGGGTGGATTTTCCCAGCCTAATGTCGATGGTCACGTGTTCCCTGACCATATTGCAAATATTTACAAAAACGGGCAGCAGAACAAAGTGTCATTAATCCTGGGTTCGAATGCCGACGAAGGTAAAAATTTAATACCACCGCCCACCGATAAGGCGAAGAGTCTTCAGTATTTTAAGTTTACTGGCGGCGAGCACAGCGCCGAATTGCTCAGCGCATACGACTTTGAAAAAAACCCTATGGCTGCAAGTTACGGTGTTTTTAGAGATATGGTTTTTACCTGGAATATGTCTGAATGGGCAAGCCTCGCAGCGAAGTCTAAGCAAGATACGTGGCTTTACTATTTCTCGTTTGCGCCCCCGTCGCCCATGAATGGACGGCTCGGCGCATACCATGCGGCGGAGATTCGCTATGCCTTTAACAATGAGCACGTCATGTTTGGTGAAGGTACACCCAATCAGGCCGAGGAAAAGCTAGGTAAACAAATGTCTGATTATTGGGTGAGTTTTGCGAAAACCGGTGAGCCCTCATCAAAGGGGCATGCGCAGTGGACGAGATACAGTGCAGAGGCCAAAAACTATATGCGCTTCGATAAGGAACTCAAGCTTGAACAGGATCTATTATCGACAGAGCTGGAGGTTGTGGCCAAGGTTCAAGCCGCTGCCTGGAAGTAAAGAAAACGATGTGTTCATAGCGGTCGCAGGCTCTTATGAACACAGCTTAGTTGGCAAATGCTGTCAGGCGATTTTTTCAAGACGACGCTGGGATCTTACAGCCATGTGGCAGCTCTACTCAAATACAGCAGGAGTTGTAGGCGAGTAACCGAACGAGAGCTGCCGACAGACCGTTCGCATTGTGGACCGGTTGCACTTTAGACCTTTGATAATTAGATCTTTGGTAATTAGACCTTTGGTAATTAGACCTCCGACATTTAGACTCTCGATAATTGAAGACATTCAGTACTTCCCCAGCTCTCGTTTTCCGAAGCGAAATAAGGCTCACTTGTCCGGGCAAACTTGAGCGAGAACAAGGAAACTTCATTTACCGGATAAATCCGCCTGTTCCTTCGAAACTTACATCCCAAACCTACAGTCGAGGGCGGTTTTCCATTATACTTCTGCCACACTCTAATATCCCTCTGATAAAACAGGCCTTGGGCCATAACAATAGAGGGTATTAGTCGGTCACGGGCTGGTTATTTTTTGATCGGTCGATAGCGTTTGAGGAAGCCATGACACAACAAAAATCGAAGATTATATACACACAAACTGACGAAGCACCTGCGTTAGCAACTTATTCTCTACTGCCCATCATCAATACTTTTGCCGCTGCAGCGGGTATCGATGTTGAAACCAGTGATATATCACTGGCAGCCAGAATCCTGTGCCATTTTCCAGAGCATTTAACTTCGGAACAGCAAGTGGGCGACGCACTCAAGGAGCTGGGTGAGTTAACGCAAGATCCACTCGCTAACATTATCAAATTACCCAATGTCAGTGCTTCAATACCACAGCTCATCACCGCCGTAACAGAACTCCAGTCGCAGGGATTTAATATTCCCGATTACCCTGAAATC
Source organism: uncultured Cellvibrionales bacterium (assembly GCA_913019905.1). Lineage (GTDB taxonomy): Bacteria > Pseudomonadota > Gammaproteobacteria > Pseudomonadales > Dasaniaceae > Oceanicoccus. The sequence continues at coordinate 72,607 of CAJVZD010000022.1, read as the reverse complement.
GCCCAAAATAGCGAAGAAGAAGCTGTCAAGGCGCAGTATGCTAAAGTCCTGGGCAGCGCTGTAAATCCGGTATTGCGCGAGGGAAATTCTGACCGCCGCGCACCCGCAGCCGTTAAACAGTACGCGCGTAACTATCCACACTCAATGGGCAAGTGGAGCCAAGCTTCGAGAACTCACGTTGCCCACATGCGCAGCGGTGATTTTTACCACAGCGATATTTCCACCACAATGGAACAAGCAGACAATTTGAAAATTGAATTGCTTGAAGAAGATGGAAAAACAACGCTGTTAAAGACTGTTGCCGTTCAGGAAGGCGAAGTCGTTGACGCCATGTTTTTGAGCGCTAAAAAACTTCAGGCCTTTTACGAAGAAGAAATGGAAGGCGCGAGAAAAGCCGACCTGTTATTTTCTTTGCATGTTAAAGCGACCATGATGAAGGTCTCGCACCCGATCGTATTTGGCCATGCTGTCAAAGTGTACTTTAAAGATGCCTTTGATAAACACGCTGAGACCTTCAAAGAATTGGGCATTAACCCCAATGACGGTTTAGGTAATATTTATAAGAAAATTGATTCCCTGCCGTTTACCCGGCGTTCTGAAATTGAGCACGATCTGCGTGCTTGTTACGAGGAGCGTCCAGAGGTCGCTATGGTTGACTCGGATCGCGGGATTACCAATTTGCATGTGCCCAGCGACGTTATTGTCGATGCGTCTATGCCCGCGATGATTCGTGCTGGCGGTATGATGTGGGGAACCGATGGCAAATTGAAAGATACCAAAGCCGTTATTCCCGATAGTTGTTATGCCACTATTTACCAGGAAGTGATTAACTTCTGTAAGCATAATGACGCTTTCGACCCCACCACTATGGGTAGCGTACAAAACATAGGGCTAATGGCACAAAAAGCAGAGGAATACGGATCTCACGACAAAACCTTTGAATTACCCGCCGCCGGCACAGTTCGAGTCGTGAATGAACAAGGCACAGTATTATTACAGCACGAAAACTTGGAAGTTGGCGATATCTGGCGCATGTGCCTGACCAAAGATGCACCGATTCAAGATTGGGTCAAACTCGCCGTGACCCGCGCTCGAGCAACGGGGCTACCCACCATATTTTGGATGGATGAACGTCGCGGTCACGATGCACAAATGATCACTAAGGTTAACAAGTACTTGAAGGATCACGATACAGAGGAGCTGGACATCCGGATTATGTCTCTCGAGATGGCGGTGCGCTACTCGATGGAACGCATGGTACTTGGCAAGGACACGATATCCGTCACGGGTAATGTATTGCGTGATTATCTGACCGATTTGTTTCCTATTCTCGAACTGGGCACCAGCGCTAAAATGTTGTCAATCGTGCCGTTGATGGCCGGTGGCGGTCTTTTTGAGACCGGAGCTGGCGGTTCGGCTCCCAAGCATGTTCAGCAATTTCTCGAAGAAGATCACCTCCGGTGGGACTCACTAGGCGAATTTCTGGCTCTTGCGGTTTCGTTGGAGGATTTGGCCACTAAAACCAACAACCCGAAAGCGCAGATATTAGCCCAGGCGCTGGATGCGGCAACAGGCAAGCTACTGGAAAACGGTAAATCGCCATCGCGTAAAGTCAATGAAATCGACAATCGCGGCAGCCATTTCTACCTGGCTTTGTACTGGGCTCAAGCATTGGCTGAACAGAGTGAAGATAGTGAGCTTCAAACGCGTTTTAGCTCGCTTGCTCAGTCGCTTGCTGCTAATGAGCAAAAGATCATTGATGAATTGACTGCTGTGCAGGGACAGCCTCTGGATATTGGCGGCTATTACAATCCCGACAAAGAAAAAGCGGCCAAGGCGATGCGTCCGAGCGCGACCCTGAATGAGCTGATGCAGTAAGCCGCTCAATCACCCGGGATAAATCTTTTATCCCGGGGTTCTCTCTCTGCTTCAAACCTGCCCTCCGCTCCTACGCTTTGATTTCAAACCAAAACAATACGCCTTGATTCGGCACAAAGCTCGAACCTGATTGACGTCTGAAGGGCCGTGTTTCTGCTTATTCTACCGGTAAAATGGAGGTCTTCGATAGAGTTAACGATAAGAATGAAATGAACAATTTGGCAGTCACTGACCCAAGCAGCACACTGCTGGACAATACGAAACAGCAGTTGCTCAACAATCTTATCGGGTACTAAGACATGGCTCGAGTGAACATCGAATAATCGTACATTATTCTCTTAGGTTTATGTTGGTTATTCTCTTAATGGGGTGCTATCAGGCTATTTGAGACTCCGTCATAGACTCGGACATTATCTTAATATGTTGTATTGTCACTGATTGTTTATCGATTTGGTCTCCAAAATCAACACATAAAGGCGACTGCATAAAAGCCTCTTGAGCTGCTAAAGCAAGAGCCATATTTTGCCAATAAACGATATCTACCCAGGCGTTAGTTTCTTCATTTAAACACAAAGAGCGAGTTAACATGCCTGGCTGTTCCTCCAGGAATTGTGCCATTGATTGGTTTGCCTTCAAAAATGCGGATCGATCGTATTGCTTCTTGATTTTGAAATTAACGATTTCGATGACTTTGCTCATTGGTTTTCCTCTGGGCTATTTATAGCTAGTTAACTTACCGGTAGTTTAAGCGGTTACTACTGACAGCCTTATGTCAGTAGTAAGAATGCAGACGGAACACAACGAGGAGAAGCCGAATCAGATATGCAATTCAGTACGGCAGTGATCGTAATTTTTGCCGCGAAGCGAAGCTATAGGCAATGACAAATACAAGGGATACGGCTAGAAAAAACAGGGTTTAAAATAAATGAACAAGGTATTAAGATGAATGAACAAGAGAGATAAGTTCTGTCCCAGATAGACTTGTTACAACTCCTTTTTACGAGTGTTTGTGATCAGCCTCAGCGAGTGGTCAGTTACGCGTCACTGACTGAGCTTCTCGCTTTTTCCTAATAATAATCCCTCGGCTATTTACCAATAAGATTTTGATTTACCTCCGTGTAGGCCTGGTGCAAACCTTTAGGAATGAATTGCAGAAGACTCTTTATCACAGCATCCTGGTATGATTTCTTCTGCAACACGCTATTAATTTTTTTTACAAATCGTTGAGACGCCTTATTGTTACCGCAAATTGAACGAAGTGTTTTTGGTTTATTCTCTTCCATAACCGGTAAAAAGAGCAATTTTTCTTGTTCTTTAACGTCAAAATTCGACATAGCCTCACGAAAGGAAAATGGATAATCCACAACATAATCGAGTCGGTTCAACACTAACATTTCGTAATTTCCTAGTTGATTAGTGCTATCTTCTCTGAAAAATAAATGCTTTTCGTCTTTATGTTTTTTCAGTAAAGGGTCAATAGCAACCCCGAATTGCCCGTTGCTAATCGTTCCCAGCTTAAGGCTGTTAGTTTCAATTATTTTTTTAAATGAAATGTTTTCGTTAACACGATATTTATCGATATCCCTTTTTCTAATTACGATTCCGGCCGGCGGAACAACTAATGCTACTTTGGAGTACGCCTTATTTGGAAATTGATTAATGCCAACGGCAAGTTGTGGTGCGCACTGAACCATGTCAACGTCGTCCATAGCGCTCAATAACCTGTTAATGTTCACACCCACTTTGTAATGCGAATATTCCGGCATCTCGTTGATGAGCATGTCCATGCCAACTTGAGCAAAACCGTTTCCCGAATCTTCACCTTTCACAATATAAGCTGGGGGAAAGTCTACCTCAAACCATGTGATTTCCTGTTTTTTGTCAACTTCCTTAGCATCACTTACTATAGAAAAGAATGCAAAAATCGGAGGGATTATTAAACGTCTAAGCGGCCCTCTATTCAAAAAACCTTCCTCAGAGTTGGGTATGTAAAAGCTTCAAACAATGGATTATCTTTGGAATAGTATTTCAGGGTCATATCGAACAGTATCAGATAAGGACGGGCTGAAGGATTCGTTCCTCACTTTGTTACTAGAATCCGCCGCAAGTAGTAAGTCATAATGACGGCAAATTGTAAATATCGGCTGATAAATCCGCAGAATGAGAAATTCCCCTCTTACATGGATGCCTAGCGTCGTTAACCTACCGAAGAATAGAGCCGCCCATTTCGTTTGTAAAGCGGACGCCGCGCAGGAAAACCGTTCAAATTTGGAACGTATCCACCCTTAACTGCTTCGTCCTTACAAGAAAAAATCATTATTTCTCTACATTAATTAGTGTTAAAGAGACTATCAACAAAAGGCCGGCAAGTCACATGCATACATCATTGATTACGAATGGGAGGGGCGCTCTCGCCGCGAATCCGGTATGATTTGGGTTTTGATTTAAATCGCGTTATTTGCAGAGGAACGATTGTGGTATCACCCTTAGAAGGCATTACAGTAATTGAACTCGATAATTGGATGGCAGCACCGAGTGCTGGCGCAATTCTGGCGGATATGGGCGCCGAGGTTATTAAAGTCGAGCCCATCAAGGGCGATCCGATGCGAAAGATGGGTAGGCCTCCCAAAGTGGATGAGGCCCGAAAAGATTATGACTATCAATTTGATGTCGATAACCGCGGGAAAAAATCCATTGCCGTTGCCATTGATACCGAAGCCGGTGCTGATTTAGTTCGATCCCTGGTGGCCAAGGCCGATATCTTTTTGTGTAATCTTTTAGCTCAACGCCAGGACAAGTTTGGTCTTAATCCGAAGCGCCTGTTACAAGTAAACCCGAGCCTTGTTCACGCTACGTTAACGGGTTATGGCACTACAGGGCCCGACGCCTGGCGGCCAGGTTACGATGTGACGGCGTTTTTCGGACGCTCGGGTCTCTATGATGCTATGCGTGAAGGCGAAGACGGAGTGGTTCCTAATGCACGGCCAGCCCAGGGAGACCATACGGCTGGCTTAGCGCTGGTGGGTGCAATTTTGGGTGCATTACGGATCGCAGAGCGCACCGGCGAAGGTCAGGCGGTTGAAACTTCCCTATACGAAACCGCCGTTTGGACCCAGGCTTCTGACTACGCGATTACCGCTGTCGATCAGGCACCCCTGCGCCCGCGCGCTCGCAATAGAATGATTATCCCGACCGCCAATCGTTATCCCTGTGGCGACGGCAAATGGATCGTATTTAATATGCCGGAAGAGTCGGCCTGGCCACGATTATGCAAAGCCATAGGGCGTGAACATTGGTTAGATGACGATCGGTTGCAAGATATACGCGGGCGGTTTCACAATATGGAAGAAATTGTGGCCGGTATTGATGAAACCTTTGCAGCAAAATCCAGAGATGAATGGGGTGTGATATTTGATGCAGCAAAGCTGATTTGGGGCCCCGTATTGGGACTTCATGAGGTCCCTAAAGATCCGCAGGCGCAGGCCATTGGTTTGTTTCCTGAATTAGAACATGAGTCAATCGGTCGCTATCCAACGGTGAATATCCCTATGCGGTTTCACACCGCCGAGGTAAAACCCAGAGGGCCGGCACCGAGCGTAGGGCAGCATTCTGAACAGGTATTAGCCGATCTTGGCTTATCCGGTGAGCATATTGTCGGCCTCAAAAGTGACGGCGTCGTGGCTTAATCACTACAGCTTAATCACTGCGGCTTAATCACTACAGCTTAATTCATGTTTTGAAAGCGTGAGCTCAATGTTGATTCAGTCAGTACTCCACGGATGTTGCAAAAAATCGGCTTCTCGCGCTCGCGCCAAAATATTCGGCGCAGCATCAATGCCGAACACCGATTGATTGCGGGGACGAGATCACACATAATCAGACGGGAAAAAATTACAGGTCAACTTGAGTATTCCCTCGCGGGAAGGTTGATGACGAAAAGTAAGATCTTGAGAATAATGTTTTCATTTTTGCTTCGCAGATTTTGAATACTATCTAATAATTCGTTTAATAACGAACAGGAGTTTCTATGTCGGACTACAAATTATTGATCAACGGTGAGCTGGTTGATGGCGATCTTACCATGGACGTTGTTAATCCAGCCACGGAAGAAGTGCTGGCAAAATGCCCGCGTGCATCCGAAGATCAACTCAATCAGGCTGTTGCTGCGGGAAAATCAGCGTTTCCGGCATGGAGCGCGACCCCGATTTCTGAACGTAAAGCGCTGGTTAATAAAATAGCGGACGTTATTGAAGCTAACGGCCAGGAATTGGCTCAGTTGCTCGTACAGGAACAAGGTAAACCCTTAGCCGATGCAACGGGTGAAGTATTTGGAATGGCCGCTTTTTGTCGATATTTTACCAGCCTCGATTTACCGGTGAAAGTTATTGAAGATTCCGATGGGCGTAGGGTTGAGGCACACAGGAAACCGCTAGGTGTAGTGGGTGCAATTGTGCCCTGGAATTTCCCGCTGATTCTTGCTGCTTTTAAATTGCCACCGGCATTGATTGCAGGCAATACACTCGTGCTGAAACCCGCACCGACGACACCATTAACCATGTTGAGAATTGGTGAGCTGATTCAAGATATCGTGCCAAAAGGCGTGGTCAATTTCATTACGGATGCCAATGACCTTGGCGCTCCGCTAACGGCTCATCCCGACGTTCGAAAAGTGTCTTTCACCGGTTCGACCGCAACCGGCGCGAAAGTAATGGCCGGGGCCGCAGGCTTATTGAAGAGAATAACACTTGAACTAGGTGGCAACGATGCGGGAATTGTTATGGATGATGTTGATCCTAAGACGACTGCACCACAATTATTTCAGAGTGCTTTTCAAAATAGCGGTCAGGTATGTATTGCGATGAAACGACTTTATGTACATGAAAATGTCTATGACGAAATGTGCGATGAGCTAGCCACCATTGCTAAGGATACGATTGTTGGTGATGGTCTCGAGCAAGGAACCAATCTAGGCCCACTTCAAAACAAAATGCAATACGAGAAAGTGCAGGAAATCATCGAAGACTCTAAGGAAAAGGGGACAGTTATTGCCGGTGGCGACAAAGTCGAAGGCGCCGGTTATTTTATCCGCCCAACAATTGTACGTGATATCGCCGAAGGAACTCGTTTGGTTGATGAAGAGCAATTTGGACCGGTATTGCCGGTCATCAAATTCGACAATTACGACGATGTAGTTAGAAGAGCCAATTCGACTGACTATGGTCTGGGTGGGTCGGTATGGGCGAAAGATTTGGATAAAGCCTATGCGCTGGCGGATAAGATGGAAGCGGGCACCATTTGGATTAACAAACATGCTGAATTGGATCCGGGCATTCCCTTTGGCGGGGCGAAACAGTCGGGCCTCGGTAACGAGTTGGGAGAAGAGGGTCTTGCAGAATTTACCCAGCTAAAAATTATCAATATGGCAAAAGCAGGTTAGTTAGTGCCCGTCCAGAAATAGGTGTTTTTCCAAGCTGTCATTGCGAGCGAAAGCGCGGCAATCTCTTACAGGCCGCGTCAATGCTGGATGAGATTGCCGCGCTGACGGTGTTTATTAGTTTCTGGATAGGCACTAGTTAGAATCACTCAGTGATTAGAAACACGCCTCCTTTTCCTGGAGGCGTTTTTTTGTCAAAAAAAAGTACTCGAGGTAAATATTGGAGTACAGGTGAAACGTTTTTGGCTGACATCCTATTTAGGACCCAGAGTAATGACAGCGATAAGATGAAAGCCCGGTGAATCGATTTATCGCTGGGTCAGTTTACGTCCGAGCAATGATTTATCGCGATACATTGCTGTCGGCTGCAGTACTGGTTAGTATAAAAACGAAAGAACAAACAATTAGAGGGCGATGATGAACACTAGCTTGGATTTTAGGGCGGTAGATCTGCCCGACAGCACGAAGGACTTACGCCAGGAAGTGCGTGATTTTGTCGCACACATACAGCCGCAAATAAACGCTCTTCCCGATTCGAATTTTGATGCCGATAGTTCCAAATGGTTTAGTCAACAGCTTGGTGCGAAAGGTTGGATTGGCATGACCTGGCCGAAAGTCTACGGTGGCGGTGGGCGCTCTTTTCTAGAGCGCTTTGTAGTGACTGAAGAGCTTGTTGCAGCGGGTTTGCCCGTGGGTTTCCACTGGATTGCCGATAGGCAGTCCGGGCCCGTGTTGCTCCGTTATGGCTCTGAGGAACAGAAACAACAGATCTTGCCCCAAATCATTAAGGGCGAAGCTTGTTTTTGTATCGGGATGAGTGAACCGGACTCTGGTTCCGACCTCGCTGCCGCTCGTTGCAGCGCAAAACGTACGGATCAAGGGTGGCTAATTAATGGCACGAAGCTTTGGACCACTGGTGCCCATCATGCGGATTACATGATTGCCTTAGTGCGGACCGAAGCCGGTGGAGACGATCGTCATGCCGGATTCAGTCAGTTTTTAATTGATTTAAAAACGCCCGGTGTTGAGATTCGGTCGATTCCCAACCTGGCCGGTAAGCATACCTTTAACGAGGTGGTCTTTACCGATTTCTATTGTCCAGATTCGGGTTTACTAGGCGAACAGGGCAACGGTTGGGAACAGGTCATGAGTGAGTTGGCATTCGAACGCAGCGGGCCGGAACGTATTCTCAGTGCCTATCGTGTGCTGGTGGAATTATTGCGCGAATTGAACGGTGAGGTTGACGATCGTCAGGCTGAGGTGATCGGTAAGCTCAGTGCTCACATTATCGCTCTGCGCCGGATGTCTATATCTGTCGCACTGATGTTAGAGGAGGGGAAAAATCCCGCGCTCGAGGCCAGCGTGGTAAAAGATTTAGGAACGAATTTTGAAAAGATGATGCCGGAAATGTTGCGCTTGGTCGCGCCTATAAATACCAGCGAACGGTTTCAGGAAACGTTAAAATCCGCAATTTTGCATGCACCTTCATTTACGTTGCGTGGGGGTACACGTGAAATCTTACGTGGCGTTATCGCAAGGGGCTTGGGCTTAAGATGAGCGAAACACTAGAGTTAATTTTACAGACCGCCGACAAATTGTTTTCTCAACACTGCAATAAAGAGCTGATCAATCAAGCTGAAACGGGTCAGTTTGCCGATGGCTTATGGCAAGAGGTTGAGCAAACTGGATTGCTCTTGGCCGGTGTACCAGAACAATACGGTGGAGTCGGCGGCGAAATGTCCGATTTTTTTCGCCTGCTTGAACTTGCGGGTAAACATTCTATTCCCCTGCCATTAGCCGATACCTATATTGCGCGCTTGGCACTGTACGAGGCAGGTATCGATGTACCAGATGGCCCACTGAGCTTTGCCCGAGCGGGAGCAGCAATACCCTTTGGCCGCTTTAGTCGTGGTGTGGTGTTATGGTCTGAACAAGAACTGCGTTATGTACCTAAGATCAGTGATGAATTTGTTGAGGCTTATAATTATGCCGGTGAAGCAGCCGATCGAGTCAGCATCGATTCAGACGCTGCTGTGATACTCTCAACCCAGCACGATACGCAATGGTGGCGTGGTTTAGCGGCACTCAGTCGCAGTGCGTTAATGTCTGGCGCTTTAGAATTTCTGTTAGACAGCAGCGTGAATTACGCCCTCGAACGTAAACAATTTGGTCGCCCCATTGCAAAGTTTCAGGCGATTCAGCAACAACTTGCCGTATTGGCCGGACAATATAGTCAAGCGCGCCAAGCGACCCGCGTAGCAGCACTGAATACGTCCTCAGTCGATTTCATTCGGTCAGTAGCCGTGGCAAAATCTGTCGCGGGAGAAGCCGCAGGCATAGGCAGTGAAATAGCGCATCAAGTATTAGGTGCGATGGGTTTTACTTACGAACATGATTTACATCACCGCAGTCGTCGGTTGTGGAGCTGGCGCGACGAATGGGGTAATGAGGCACAGTGGAATATTTATTTAGGCAAACAGCTGGCGGCCACCGATCCTGATGAGCTCTGGCAGCTGCTTACTGCGTAGTGATACAAGCTTGGGGTGATCACAGTTTGGATGGTCGATAATCTGGCCGTCCGCTATGAACGGTCGACGATCTGGTTGCGCTGTATGATCAGTCCACGGTCTGGCTAGGTCTCGCTACCGTGTTATACTTCCCGACGCTGGAAAATCGACTAATAGCTGGTCGATTTTCCAATCGAACCATTGGCAACACTGCCTTGTACCACCTAAAATGACGTCCACTAATTCATAGCACTAAAAGAGAATACTATGGCTTTAGACCAGGAAACCCTCGATCAATTTGTTAGCACCGTTCAACGTTATGTCAATGAGCGTTTGAAACCAATCGAAGGCCAAGTCGCCGAAGACGACAAAATACCTGACGAAATCGTACAGGAAATGAAAGATATGGGTTTGTTCGGCCTGACCATTCCTGAAGAATACGGCGGTATGGGCTTAAATTGTGAAGAAGAAGCCCACGTTATTATGGCCATGGGCACCACCTCACCGGCATTTCGTTCGAGCTTCGGAACCAACGTCGGTATTGGTTCGCAAGGTTTGGTTATGGATGGAACCGAGGAGCAAAAGGAAAAGTACCTACCGGGTATGGCGACCGGTGAGATTATTGGCTCGTTTTGCCTAACCGAACCCGAAGCGGGTTCTGACGCCGGTTCGCTAAAAACATCGGCGCGCCGCGACGGCGATGACTTTGTGCTCAATGGCACCAAGCGGTTTATCACCAATGCAGCGCGCGCTTCACTGTTAACGGTATTTGCCCGCACCGATGCAGACCAAAAAGGTGCCCGTGGCGTCACGGCTTTTCTGGTCGATGCCAACTTGCCAGGTATTAGTCTGGGCAGAGCCGACAAAAAGATGGGCCAACAAGGCGCCCACATCTGCGATGTTATTTTCGAAGATTGCCGGGTGCCTGCCAGCGCCATTTTAGGTGGAGAAAGCATGCTTAACAAAGGGTTCTCCACATCGATGAAAACCTTAGACCGTGGCCGTTTGCATATATCAGCGCTGTGCACCGGTACCGCCGAACGTTTGATTGAAGATAGTCTGAATTACGCAATGGAACGTAAACAATTCGGCCAACCTATCTCCAGTTTTCAGCTTATTCAAGCTATGTTGGCGGATAGTAAAACCGAGGCCTATGCCAGTAAGTGTATGGTATTGGATGCGGCGAAAAAGCGCGATGCCGGTGAGAAAATTACCACCCAGGCATCTTGTTGTAAAATGTATGCCTCGGAAATGGTTGGCCGAGTCGCCGATCGGGCCGTGCAAATTTATGGTGGCGCGGGTTATCTTGAAGAGTATGGCATCGAGCGGTTTTATCGCGATGTACGTTTGTTTCGCATCTACGAGGGCACCACACAAGTACAACAAACTGTCATCGCCAAGAATATGATCAGAGATGCAAGTTAACGCTGGCGCGGGATCCGACACACTGTGTCGACCCGTGGTACTCTATATCTTTCCCGCACCGCCTGTTGCGAGCTAGCGACATTTGTCGATCACGCGGGGATTGTTTCAGCCACTACAGGCGTACCTGTGGTCGATTTTTGCAAGTAGCTGCTAATGCGGATGCTGTTTCAAATGCTGTCTCAATAAATCTTTGCCATAATCGTTGCCATTGGGTGTCCGGACAATCACGTGAATATGATCGCGGGTCGGACGGCTGGGATCGTTCAGAGATCGAGTGCCAATGGGGCGTTGATGGTCAAATTCTATTAAGATAACAGGGCTGTGTATACGGTAATAAAAAATGCTGTCATCGTTGCTTGCGCCGGTCCACGAAAACCACGTTTGATCTAAATGTTCTCTAACTTCCTGCATGCGAATTTTGGCATGTTCTTCTTTCATATTGTTAACAAATAGACCAGTAAGCTGAAGTAACATAGTTTTTTGCTTTGGGTCTAGACGACTCGCTTTTAACCCTTTGTAATCCAACACCAAATTATCTTTATGGGCGGCTGCGAGCATATTATCTTTTCGTTTTTCCTTATCCAGTGTCGCGCGTATTTGTTGCTCTTTCGACAATGACTGCATAAATTGCAGTCCTAAATTTTGTTCCTGCTGCAATACCTTATTTCCGGAATATTTTCCGCTTGTTGTCACTGCAGGCTCAGCACCCAGAAAGGTAGGTGTCATGATGATCTGGTCGCCCAGAACAAAATAATTTATCACCAAATGATGGCCGTCAATTTGCCAACCCCATGGTTCAGTTTTACTCGGAGTTCCCATAATCGTAAAAAAATAGAGTGCTTCATCAAGGTGGGGTGCATTGTTATTAATCTCAGACAAGGTTTTGTCTGTTTTCATAATATCGAGGCTGAGAGACAAGCCTTTTGCGCTAAGAGAGGTCTCTAATATTCCCATCGCAGCGCGACGTTGTTGGTCGGTCATTTCTTTCAGACTTAATCCTTGCCGAACATAAATTCCGTTATCCACATTAAACCAGCGTCGCCATTCGGGATCGTCGACAGCAAACTGCGACCGAATTTTCTCTGGCATATTGAGTGAGGCTAGATAAGTTGCCGCTGCGTCGATGATAGGGGCAGTGGTAACACCTGTTGATTTTATTGTAAACAAACCCTTTTGGAATCCTTTGGAGGTGCGCAGGCCTTCAAATTTTTCGGCCAGGGCTTTGACTTCAATATCGGCAAACATCTTCTTCACTTTCAAAGTGTCATTATTGTAAGCATCATCGGCAATCGTCGGGTAGGCGTATAAGAGTGCAATACTGATGAAGAGATTGAATATGCGCATGATAACCTCGTTGAAAACAGGCAGAAGAAACGCGAGCCACTCCTGCCAACATAGTCCCAAATAAATGTTTATAAAAGAGTAGAGTAGTCGCGATTGTCAATCTTCGGTATTCTATAACAATAACACTAATTTCCTGACCATCAATGAGTAAGTCGATCTACCTGTCACCATAGTTTGGCACCCGTGATTCGAAGCCCGGAATCTCAGTAGAAGATTGAGTTTCAGTAGTCTTAACATTTCCAGTTGCCAAGCCGTCTTATCGCATGGCTCTAGTGAGAGCAAAGCGCCATCGATAATTAGAAACCGTGCTGTTGCTTATTGGATTTCAGTACCGCGCGCTAGATGTAGAAGTCGCCTTAATTCTACTGAATTCTGTCATTAAATTTGTCTGTAGCTTATGATGAGAAGACCAAACCACGACTGGAAATACCTAGCATGTCTCAACCCCTGGATTATTCTATCGCCCAGAAAATTGTCCATTGGCTTATGGCGATTTTGATTACGCTTGACCTTTTCGTTGCACAAAAATTTGGCAATGTGATGGAGCAGGCAGATAGGCTTGAATCGCGCGGCGACCACGGATCTCTCGGCACTATTGTGGCCTCGCTTTTTTTACTGCGTCTTTATTTACGCTATAAAAATGGCGCGCCCGCGCTGCCTGTGTCGATGCAGGGATGGCAAATTATAGCCGCTAAGTTGGGTCATGGATTGCTGTACTTTTTTATTGGTTTCCTGATTCTGAGTGGGCTATTCACGGCAATGAATGCAACTGACCCAGTGGCGCTGTTTGGGCAATTTGAGATTACTTTAGGCCAAATTGACAAAGAAACATTTACGTTTATTCGTGGTTTCCATGAATTTGCAACCAACGCCGTTATCGCACTCATACTTGTCCACGTACTGGCGGCCATTTATCATTGGCTGGTCGTTAAAGATGATGTTACGCAAAAGATGATGAAGTTCTGGAAAAGTAAACGAGTGTAGTTGAGCGCTGGAGAAGTCGAATGGTGTCATTGGTTCAAAATATCAAAAATAGTAAGCATCGGTAAAGAGGTGGTATTACTAGAATGCTGACCAGATTGACAGGTAAATAAGCGTTGATTCAAAACATCTTGAGAAAAAGCCACCGCCACTAGCGGTGACTCTCGCCTGACTTCAGGTCCCGATAAGCTTCCTACTTCCCCATCAATTCCATCAGCGCTAAAACCGTGGCCTCGACACCGTTAGTAACCGCCGGCTTCGGAGTAATTTTGAATAATGGGCTATGGTGACTGGGTACAGGAGTGCCACCTTTTGCGGCGATTTCAAAATCTTTCTTAGGTGTACCGCCGATCGCAAAATAGACACTCGGAATATACGGGGTCGTTGTAAAAAACGGATAGTCTTCTGCCCCCATACCTTTATTCGGTTTTTCCGATAGTATCTTTTTACCCATTTTGTCGACCCATACTGCGCGCAATCGTTGTGCCATTTTGGCATCATTGATGGTAGGAGGGACGCTCTCGTTTAAAACAGTGACTTCCGGTAATTTATCTTCCGACAAGCCTGCTACCCGACCCATGTTCTCGGCGATTCGTTTAATACCATCCAATAAGGTTTTGCGAGTCTCCAGGCTGGTATTGCGCACGGTCAATTGAAGTACCGCTCGATCGGAAATGATGTTGTGTTTAGTGCCCGAGTGAAAAGAGCCGACGGTTACGACGCCTGGATCCCGGGGAGGGAGTTCGCGGGCAACCAGCGTTTGCAGAGCCATGACGATTTGTGAGCCGAGGACTATTGGATCTTTGCCTGCATGGGGGCTGGCACCATGAGCACCCACGCCGTGAATGACAATGTCCACCGTATCCGCTCCAGCATAAGGGCTGCCATCGGTAACGCCAATTTTACCTGCTTCAATTTCAGAGCTGACGTGAAACGCTAAACCATAGTCGGGAGTGCCGAAGCGTTGATAAAGGTTGTCTTCCATCATCATTTTGGCGCCAATGACTCGCTCTTCAGCTGGCTGCACAATTAACATCAAGGTACCAGACCAAGCATCTTGGTGGGACTGCATATAGCGCGCGGTTCCGACTAAGCTGGTGATATGCACGTCGTGTCCACAGGCATGCATAACGGGAACTTCGTTGCCTGTAATCGGGTCTGTTTGTCTCGCTTGAGAGGCATAAGCTAAGCCTGTTTTTTCTTTCACCGGTAAACCATCCATATCGGCGCGCATACTGACTAACGGCCCTTTCCCATTTTTTAGTATAGCGACGACGCCCGTGCCACCAACACCTGTTGTCACTTCGAAGCCAGCGGCTGTGAGTTCTTTAGCCATCCGTGCTGCTGTTTTATTTTCAACAAGACTCAGTTCGGGGTTTTCGTGGAAATGAATAAATAGTGGTTTTAAATATGAGCTGTATTCCCTATCGATATGTTTAGAGAGGTCACTGTCTGAAAATGATGTTGTGCTACAGAAAACTAAGACAAAGGCCGTTGATAGTGTGATCGCGGTGCGCATAAAAACTCCAGTTTATGATGGTATATTATTCTGATTGCTCATAGTGCTGATTACTTATTATGCGGATAGCTTAACCGAAAGTGGCACTTCCTGTTAACATAAAGATCACTTTAAAATACGCGCGATTTTAGGAGCTCTCTAATCACTATGTCAGCCTCAAATAAAACATCCACGCATACCTATGCCGGAGATGACCGCAATAATTCTATACTGATCAATATCAATGGTGAGTTGTTCCCCCGAGAAGAAGCCAAAGTATCGGTCTTTGATTCCGCCTTCATGTTGGGTGACGGCGTATGGGAAGGGCTTCGCGTGCACAAGGGTAAGGTGGCGTTTCTGCAGACGCACCTCAACCGGCTTAGTGCCGGAGCGAAGGCTTTGGATTTTGACTTGGGCATTAGCCAAAAGGAATTGGTCGACCGCATTCATCAAACCCTGGACGCGAATGACATGCATGAGGGCGTGCATTTGCGTTTGATGGTTAGTCGAGGGACTAAATCAACACCCTATCAAGATCCGAGGGTGACGATTACGCCACCAACCATCGTCATTATCCCAGAGTACAAAGAGGTTTTACCCGAAACCGTTGAAAAGGGTATTGAGCTCTTTACCGTTCACGTGAGACGGGGTTATCCCGACGTGCAAGATCCCAAATTGAACAGTCACTCGAAAATCAACTGCATTGTCGCTTGTATTCAAGCTACGAAAGCCGGTGCAGACGAAGCGTTGATGTTAGATCCGCACGGCTTTGTTGCGACGTGTAATAGCACTCACTTCTTTATCGTTAAGGACGAACAAGTCATAACGTCGACGGGGCAATTTTGTATCGATGGTGTCACTCGTGGTGCGGTATTGGAAGTTTGTCGGCAGCAGGGCATTGTTTCAGCACAAACTAACTTTTCCCTCTCTGAGGTTTACAGTGCCGACGAAGCATTCGTGACGGGTACTTTTGCCGGTTTGGTTCCGGTGAGAACTATTGATGGTCGTCAGATTGGCTCAGGACAACGAGGGCCAATGGTCAAAAAACTGCAGAGTCTCTATATGGACATGTTAGCTAAAGAATGTAGCCATGAGTGATTCCATCATCCGCATCGCTATGTGGTCAGGTCCGAGAAATATTTCTACAGCGATGATGCGCTCTTGGGAAAACAGATCGGATACGGCTGTGGTTGATGAGCCTTTTTATGCCTGTTTTTTGCAGGCAACAGGTATTGTTCATCCAATGCAGGAGGAAGTATTAGCGTCGCAATCGACCAGCTGGGATACTGTCATTGACCAAGTACTCACGACAGACCTACCCACGAGCCTCCCGACAGGACTTCCTGCAGGTCACGCCACAAGGCAAGCGATACAATATCAAAAACACATGACTCAACATATGGTTAGCGAGCTTAATGAAGAGTGGTTTTCTACTCTTCGTCACGCGTTTCTAATCCGACATCCGGCAGAAGTGGTTGCGTCTTATGCGCAAAAGCGGGATCAGGTAAACGCTGAGGATATAGGTTTTGCCCGGCAACGGGAGATTTTTGAGTTGGCGCAAAGTTTAGGGTTCGAACCCCCTGTAATCGAGTCGCGGGATGTTTTAATGAACCCCGGCGCCAGCTTGAGATTATTGTGTTCAGCGTTGGACGTGCCTTTCGATGAACACATGCTAAGTTGGCCTGTGGGAACGAGAGAAAGCGACGGCGTATGGGCGCCACACTGGTATGAAAGTGTAGAAAACTCTACCCATTTTGCCCCTTATGTCGAAAAAGAAATTTCTTTAAATAGACAGCAACAGAATGTTGTTGATGAATGTCTCGACGATTATCTCGCGCTGAAAGAGTGCAGTCTATAGCGTAGGTTATATAATCTAACATAATGATTTTGTGATAGACTCGACGGAAAATTACTTAGGGCCATGTAATTGGATGAGTGAGCCCTTGGGTTATGTCATAAGTGGACCAGCTTTCGCGCGCCTACCTTCACGGGTCGGAATGGACACGAAATTGTCGTCGGGCGGCATAGGGCGTGATTTTAGAGAAGGCTCATTCCCGGGGAACATATCGCTAGTAAGTTGTCATTCTATCGGTCTGATAAATGCCACGTGAGTGCGGTTTACTTGGCAATAGTCGTAAAGGTATTACACTAATAAGTCGCAAGCACGGTGTTGTGTATGTCTGTATCCGACGTGTATTGAGAGATGATGCTCTCATATACAATGGTGTAATCAGCTAAAGAACATGCTGTGGCTCTAATCAAAAAGAAAATTTGGAACTCGCTAATAATGTTAATACTAGTTACTTACGTGCTGATTGCCCTTGGCTTTTCATTTTTATGCTCTGTCGCTGAAGCAGTACTTCTCAGTGTCACTTCCGCACATGTCGCTTTAATGGAAAAACAGGGAAAACCCGCCGGCGCTTTGTTACGTGGTCTGAAAGACGATGTTAATAGACCTTTGGCGGCGATTCTTACCCTCAATACGATTGCCCATACGATTGGTGCTGCCGGCGCCGGCGCCCAGGCTGCTGTCGTATTTGGCAGCGGGTATGTAGGTGTCGCGTCGGCCATCTTGACCTTGTTGATTTTGGTTTTTTCCGAAATAATTCCCAAAACGCTAGGGGCACATTATTGGCGACAACTCGCTTCCGTTACCGCGTTTGGCCTTAAGTATTTGATTATTATCCTGTATCCCTTTGTTAAACTTTCCGAAAGAATTACCGGCAGCATTACTCATGGCCCAACGCTAAGTGGGTTCAGTCGCGACGAGTTTATGGCTGTTGTCGATTTGAGTTACAAGGAAGGACAAATCGGCGAGAGGGAATCTCAACTACTTCAAAATCTATTGTTGTTTCGAGACGCACGGGTATCGATGGCGATGACCCCCAGAACGGTTGTGTTTTCGCTCGCAGGAACGACTACGGTTGAAGAGTTTTTCCATAAACATGATCAATTGCCATTTTCGCGGGTGCCTATTTATGAGGGCGATCCGGAAAATATTACTGGCTTTGTCTTTCGCAATGACCTGTTATTAGCCCAAGCCAGGGGAAATACTTCTAGCACGCTGGACAATTATCAGCGGGATATTACCGTGACTTTGGAGTCGATGACCTTATCTCGTGTCTTTGATGAGTTGTTAAGATCAAAAGTACATATGATGCTGGTCGTTGACGAGTACGGTGGTGTCGAAGGGATAATTACCTTGGAAGATGTTTTGGAAACCTTGTTAGGCCTGGAGATTGTCGACGAAAAAGATATCGCCGTCGATATGCAAAAGGAAGCGCGTAAATTGTGGCGACGACGAGCAGAGAAAATGGGTATTAGCATCGAAGAGTTGTAGCTCATGATTTCAGTCGAGACATGCCGCAAAAAAAGGAGGCGGCGGCTTGTTTGGTTTCATGGATGACCAACAGAATGGTGAAAAAATGGCTCCAAAAAATGCTGCTAAACCGTCCCCAATACTGATTTTGCTGAGTCGTTGCCACTGGTAACGAGCCATTTGTCGTTTAGAAGGAGGTAAATCACTATCCACATTTTTTTCCGTATGCCAAAAGTTCGAACCACAAAAATATCGAATACAAGTCCACTTAGTCATAAGCACAGTTCTGAAAAATCGGTGCCGCCGGTAATAGTCAAACGTAGTATGGCGTCGTTTGCCAGTAAAAAAAGCCTCTATTCTGTCTATACTCACGACTATTTGCGATGAATATGAAGGTTCTTTTTGATTGTTAATCACACCGAGGAAACTCCCGAAGTTTGAAAGCCTTTGCTTAGTAAGCTATATCCACGGTCATCTACTATTATTATGAAGTACGTAAAAACTAAAGCAGCAAATGGTTCTGTTTAGACTGGTTTTTATAACATGTTTTATATTGCGATTGTGACGTTTGGAGCTTCGTATGACTCGGCTTGTAGGATTCGCTGTTATTATTGTGTTCGTCTCTGTGGTGTCAGCTTGCGGCGGCGGTTCCGACAGTAATTCCACTAACCAACCCACGCCAGTCCTTACACCTGTGCCTTCGCCATCAATTCCCGACGTACCGGACACATTCGCGCCGTTAGATCGATCAAGTATTACTGTCGGTCATCCATTTTTTAATAGCCCGCATTCGAATCCGATAATAACGTCCGACTCCTTTGTTTATGTGGTCAATACGCCTTCTGATACATTGGATGTGATTGAAAAAGGGACGCAAAATGTAACGCGTAGAATAGCCGTCGGTGTGGATCCCATTGCCTTGGCCTTACGGCCCGACAAGAAAGAACTTTGGGTGTCCAATCATGTATCAGATTCGGTTAGTGTCATTGACCTGGATGAGACTAGCGCTTCATTTCACCAAGTCATAGCCACCATTCAGTCATTCGACAGTGCGTCTCGATCCACTCGTTTTGACGAACCGGTTGGTATTGCTTTTGCCAGTAATCAAAAAGCCTACGTAGCTTTGTCGTCGCTCGATGAAATTGCCGTCATCGACGTGAACACAAAGCGGGTAACAAAAAAAGTCCGGATTAATGCTCAGGACCCAAGAGCCATTTCGGTTGTTGGTGATAGGCTATATGTGGCAGCGTTTGAATCAAATAACCAAACGGAGTTATCTGGCTGTTTTGGCACGATTGATGGAGAACAATGCACCTTTAGCTTGCAAGAACATGTCGTGGACAATAACAACGTATTGTCGCTGTTTTATGACGCCGACATTGTAAAAGACCCTCGTGTACCCGACCGGGATTTGTTTGTTTTTGACACATCGAACGAGAGCTCAGTGGGCGTTGTCAGCTCGATCGGTACTTTGTTGTATGGCATGACGGTGAGCTCACAAGGAAAAGTGTATCTGAGCATGACCGATGCTCGAAATCATGAGAATGGTAAAGCCGGAACCTTAAAACATACCCTCGCAGACTTGGATAATAGAGCCTTCTTGAACCAAATCGGTGTAGTTAACTGCAGTCCAGCAGGGTGTGGCGTACCTTCAAACATAGAGCTCGAGCCGTTGCCGCCGAAAAACCCAGTTAAAACGGAAGCTTTAGCAACACCTTACGGTATAACCTTAAGCGGTGATGAAAACCATGTCGTGGCAACGGCGGCCGGTTCCGGGAAATTATTTGTGGTAGACGCTCACAGTGGCGACATTGTTTCACAGCTGAGGGTTGGAACGGTTCCGCGGGGAGTCGCCGTGCAATCTGCTGCTGATGGCAGCCCAGACGTCGCGTGGGTGCTGAATGTCGTTGACAATAGTGTATCGGTGGTTGACCTGACTAACATCGCCGAACCCAGTCTGCTATCGACCATACCTTTGGTTGATGAAACCGAGGGACAGTTAAAGCTGGGGAGAGCGCAATTTAACGACGCGAACGCATCCAGTACCGGAACCTTTTCCTGTGAGAGCTGCCACCCTGACGGTCATACTGACCAGTTACTGTGGGTATTGGGCGGACCCAAATGTGATCTTGCCGGTTGTAGCCAAATACCTGCGCGAACGACTATGCCCATTCGCGGTGCGAGAGATACAGCGCCGTATCATTGGGATGGCGTTCCAGGAGATCCTTTTGGGGGGCGTAACGGGCAATCTCCCAACGCTAGTGTTGAGCCTAACTGTACCGATGCCTTGAGTTGTGCGCGTCATCTAGTCGATGGAGCAATGGCTTCTACGATGTGCGAGCAGGTCAACTGTCCGATGAATGAAGAAGGTAAGCCCGGTCTTCTGAACGCTCAGGAGCGAGACGCTATGGCTAAATTTCTGCTGTATGTTCCTCCGGTGCCGGCACGGGCTCGTCCTTTTGATGATCAGGTGACCAGTTTAGCCAAGGCCGGCTTTGATGATTTTTTTATTAAGGACGCTACAGACAGTGTCGCTGGACAAACATGCGGCTCAGTGGGCTGTCACAATATGCCGTTTTGGACTTCGTCGAATATTCCCGGGTCGGGTATGGATGCGCCCTCGTTCAGAGGTATTGTCGATCGCTGGCTAGTGCTGCCTCAGGGGCGCGTCAATATGTTCGAACTGTATGGTAGCAATGGGGCTAAAGGTTTCGATGAGAGAGATATGTGGTTGCGGATTATCAGCGGCAGTACGGTGGGCCAATGGCAAATGTTCCTCGAAGCGAGTATGGGATATTCTGGGGCGTTTGCTAAGCAGGTAAGCTTAAACGCTCACTTTGACAATCCGGAGCGAGCGACGATGGATAATCTCCTGACATCGTTGGAATCGGCCGCCGAAGTGGGCACTTTATCACTGGTTGGCACAGGTGCAATTTTTGATAGTGAAGATAATATAGCAACGGATCTTTCCGTGACATTCGCGCAGGGTAAGTACTGGAATGATGATGACTCAAGCTTTACGCGCGACGAATTAATCTCCCGTGCTTTGTCCGGAGAATTAGTGCTGACTTTGACCGGACACTCGGGAGCCAATGTGGAATTTGAACAGCCGCAACCCGCTATATGGTCTACTCAACCCATGTTTATCGTGACTAAAATAACCTTTCCCGATGCCTCCGATAATACGAGTCTGAGGCTAAAAGGTCGGCATATTCAGGCTGATAGTCGCGTGTATGTTGATGGAAGGCGCGTGAAGGGGACGGTGACGTGTGAATCCGGGGCGTTACCGGATTGTCTTGGGGAAGTTATTTTGGTTAATCTCGAAAAAGTGCCCACTGCCGACAAGATGTACCTTTTACAAGTCCAAACCCCTGCCGGCCGATTTAGTAATGAATATTTGTTTTTCTAGGCATTCGACAAATTAAGTCATCGATCTCTTATCTTCACATAGTGGTATGAATTCCCAAGCCGCAGCTATTTCTCAAACCGCATTAGCGCACACCATACCAGGCTATTTCGAATTGAAATTATTGCACCGCGGCTGAAGCCACGTGGTGCTGATATGGATTCTCTTTTGAAAAATACTGTCGTCATATCCCTGTGCCTTTGGTTGATCGGATGATAGTGCCTGATCGATGATACAGTCTGATCGAACGGGTGATGATTTCTTTTGGCGAATTAAATCCTATACAGCCTATCTATAGACGTATCAGTGCTTAGTGATTATTATTCGACGACACTCAAAAAAAATAAGGACAATGACAATGATAGATTTTGAAATACCAGAGGACGCCAGAGCAGTCAGAAATAGAGTCCGGAAGTTTGTTCAGGAAGAATGCTTTCCAGCGGAAGAAACCTGCACTGCAGAAAATTTCGAAGTGGTTTTGGCGGAGCTAAGAAACTCGGCCCGAAATCAGGGTTTATGGTGCCCTTTTATTCCCGTGGAACATGGCGGTATGGGACTGGGGCCACTAGCTAACGCTTTGGCGCAAATGGAACTTGGCGAAAGCCATCTCGGCGCATTAGCCTTAAATACGCAAGGCCCTGACGATGCAACGATGTTGACGTTGCTGGAGCATGGGACAGATTTCCAAAAGGAAAAATTTCTCAAACCACTACTCAATGGCGAGAAACGAATTTGCTACTCGATGACCGAAAAGGCCGCCGGTGCCGATGCGACCGGCATGCAAACCAGTGCGGTATTGGATGGAGACGAATGGGTATTAAACGGCGAAAAATGGTTCAGCTCCTCCGCGAGTGTCGCTGATATTGCGGTGGTGATGGCAAAAACAGACCCGGACGCACCACGCCACGAGCAGTACAGTACATTTATTGTCGAATTGCCGAATCCTGGCTACGAGATTGTGCGCAATATCGAAACCATGCAACCCCACACCGAGCTTGGCTTAAAGTTAGGCGGCTCACATTCAGAAATTAAAATTGATAATCTAAAGGTGCCACGGGAAAATATTCTTGGTGGGCGTGGGCAGGGATTTAACATGGGGCAGCACCGGCTCGCCTACGGTAGATTGAGGCACGGAATGCACAATGTGGCAATGGCTCAGCGTGCGTTAGACTTAGCGGCAGGACATGTCATTAACCGAGAGACTTTTGGAGAGCGATTGGCCGATCGGCAGGGAGTGCGGTGGATGTTTGCCGATTGTGCTGCAGAGATTTACAAGGCCCGTTTAATGCTGCTGCATATAGCTTATAAAGCTGAAAAAGGCATGGACCTTCGCCAGGAAAATGGCATTGCGAAAGTGTTTTTGGCTAACATGGTTCATCAGGTGGTAGACACGGCGCTGCAGCTTCACGGTGCATTGGGCTACAGCCACGATACACCGCTAGCGAGATGGTATACGGGGATTCGCTCGCAACGTTTAGTTGATGGACCCGATGAAGTGCATCGCTGGAGAACCGGTGCCAATGTTATCCGGGCCTTTGAAAAACATGGCACCACTGCTTCAGCCTGTGGTGGGGATTTGTTTGAGTAAACAGCTAGTGTGCGTCCAGAAATAGTGTCTTTGCGAGAAGCGTAGCGACGCGGCAATCTCCTGCAGGCCGCACCAATACAGGTAATTTTGTACACTCCGCACCATGAAATTACCGCGTTGAACCGTACGCTCGCGAAGACGAGCTTCTGGATTGACACTTGTTAGGTTCTAAAAAAGTGTTACAAATAGCAGTGTTGTGAAAATGGTTGCCTAAAAGCCGTGTTGCAAAAACATTGTCGGAAATAAAGTGTCGGAAATAAAGTGTCGGAAAAAAAGTGTCGGAAATTGAGCACCCTAATTTTTGGGGTTACCAGTAACACAACAGGCGTTGATCGATAGCCGATTATTGACTGTCCGTCGACGCTACTTTTTCGGGAAAACTACAATCTTTATCTTGGTTCCGAAGCAGGAGAAGGTTGATAGATCTCAGACAGTTGTTGCAGCTGGTCGAATTTGAGGAATGGACAGGCTTTACACGACTAAGGAAACTTGCGCCCTTGAGGCCTTATGTATCGAGCGCAGCACGATGAGTGTCAACATTCAAATAGTGTATTTATCACCAAGGAGTTTTCGCAATCATGAATTCCATCCCGCCTGAGTTTGAACCGGCTACTATCAAATCCAGATCTGCACCTGAAATGCAGATGTACCGTGCCGAGGTGGCTTCGCAAGAACCCATGAAGTCGCTCCTGGAAAACAATCCTGACATTTACTTTGTAACACCGATGCGTAGTAGCAGCTGGGGAGAGTGGGAGTTCAAACGCGGCTCTTACTACGATACAACCATTGGAGAAAAACACGCGTTCTGGCAGGGTAAAGACTTGCCACAGCCGAGCAAGGATTTGGGCCAGTTGCGCGCAGACATGCTGAAGTGGGGCTATTGCAAGGTTGAAAATGCGCTTTCTGCAGAGCAAGTGGCGGTCATTAAACAACGAGTAATGGAGCAGGCAGAGGGCGAACGATTAGCGGGAGTTGCGCAAAAAACACCGAGTGGGCAGAACATTAATTGCTGTGTTAACAAAGGTCAGTGTTTTGAGGGTTTTATTGAACAACATCCGAGTGCCGTTCAGGGCGGAGCGTTGATCGAGCAGCTTGTCACTGAAGCGTTGGGGGTAGGCTGGATCTGCACTTCTCTCATAGCCGCAATCTCCTTGCAGGGCGGCGTGCCACAGGCCTTACATCAAGATCAAAATAATGCGCTCGACTCGCGAAGTCCGATGACGATCAATATTCTGACCCCTATCACCGACGTCGATGAAGCCAATGGCGGAACGCTCCTTATCCCCGGTAGCCACCTCGTCCTTTCCGAGGCCGTGCGAGAGCACAAACCAGTGGGGAAACTGCCACCGGCGATCAACCTCGATGCCAAAGCAGGTACGATGGTTATTACCGATGGCCGTCTACTGCACGGAACGGGGATCAACCATACGGATGTTCCTCGAATCGTGATGCTCAATGGCATGCAAAAATCCTTCTTACGCCAGCAAGAAAACTGGATGTTGTCGGTCAGCCCCAAGGTATTGAAAAGAGCAAGCCACAAGCTGCTTCATCGTATGGGTTATCAAGCAACAACGGGCACGCAAACTAACGAGGGGCATGGGTTTGGGGCTAAAGGGCTTGCCGGAGAGGCAGCGGGTGCAACCGTAGATTTCAGGTTGGCTGCAGACCGCGGGCAGTACCTGCGGGTTGGCGAGCTCGGCCCAAACTCGACGCAGGAGGAACTACAAGCTGCATACACCTTGCGAGATGTTGTTAGTAAAGCAAGGGCTGGTGGCAAGAGCGCGCCAGTGGGAATAGGTGGGAGCACCGATGGTACAGTCTCCACTCTCGGTGCACCTGCCACCAATCCATCGTAGACAATGGACCTCAGTCGACGGCTTATCGTGGTCTAGAAAAAGACTTGCTTGTGGTGGGGCTTGTGTTTCTGATAGCAATAGAGAAACGTGAAATCAGGACATGTAAATTGGAACAGTAATAGCAGACTAATTGAAACTAACAGAGTGAGCAGTGATTCAATGACCTTGAGTAATATAAGAGTAGGATTCTTCGTTCTGTACACGTCCTTAATGGTGTTTAGCACGGGGGCGATAGCCGAGGAAAAACCCCTGTGGGAATTCGGAGCGGGTGTGGCCAGTCTTTACAATCCCGATTATCTGGGCGCCGATCAAGAGACAGCTTACGCCCTGCCCATTCCTTTTATTAATTATCGTGGCAAATTAATTCGTGCTGATCGCGACGGTGTACGCGGTTTTATTTATGAGAGTGAAAAACTGGACTTAAATTTAAGTTTTAGTGGTTCACTACCGGTTAACAGCAAAGATAACGATACCCGTGAAGGCATGGATGATCTGGATTTAATGTTGGAGGTTGGGCCAACACTGCAGTACCAGCTATTTAAAAGTAGCCGACATTTGTGGCGAGCAGACTGGCCAGTGCGAGGCGGTTTTTCGGTCGGGGATAAGTTTATGGCCTATCAGGGTTGGACTACTAATCCCCGTCTGCACCACGAAATGGATGTGAACCGCTGGAAGCTTACGACCACTCTTGGGCCGGTATTTAGTGATAGTCGTTACCATGGCTTTTACTATGATGTTGATCCGCAGGATGTTAGGACAGGGCGCGACTACTACCGGTCTGATAGCGGATATACCGGCACGCGTTTTTCCACTGGGCTAAAACGCCGCATCGGAGATTATTTCGTCGCGGGCAAGCTGACATATTACACTATTGAAGGTGCCAGCAACGAACACAGTCCTTTGATAAAAAAAAATGACTACTTCGGTGTGAGTTTCGTACTTGTCTGGGTGTTTGGTCAATCGGAGACGATGGTGAGCGTGGAGTAACGGTGCGAGAGTGCGTAGACTCTATCTGTCTCGATTGTTCAATGCTAGCGTTCAATCCCACATTCAATGAATGTAGCCATGGCAAGCTGAAAATCCAATTGGAAGAAGCCAATGAAAGCGCAGTTTATTCTTACAAAAATATTACTACTATTCCTTCTTAATGGGTTTACCACGTTTACTCTTTCCAGTGAAAGCCAGGACATTTATGACTTGGTATTATCCGGCGGTCGAGTCATTGATCCTGAAACAGGTTTAGACGGAATCCGTAACATTGCCATTGGTGATGGCGCCATCGTTGAGATTTCTGAGCAAGTATTGCACGGTGAAAAAGTGTTGGATGTTTCAGGATTAGTTGTATCGCCTGGTTTTATCGACTTGCACACACACTCACCTACGCCGCTGGGTCAGTATTACCAATTAATGGACGGCGTGACCACAGCCCTTGAATTAGAAGCCGGAGCGCATCCGATTCAAGAATATGGCCCTGAAATTCGGGATAAAGCATTGATTAACTTCGGCACATCAGCTGGGTATATCAATATGCGGGTTTGGTTAAAGCAGGGTATTAAGATGAGCCATATCGCTAATAGCCCGCAACCGGACAATATGCTGGGTTATTGGACCGTATTACGATCATTTTTTTCGGAACAAAGACAGGGCTTTGAGGAGCGAGCATCGGCGAGTGAAAGAAGTCAATTGAGGGAATTGCTGGAAGGCGATTTGGAGCAGGGCGCATTGGGTATTGGCTTGGCACTGGATTATATGAGTGAAGCGGTCGACGACGCGGAGCTGCGGATGATCTTCGATGTGGCGGCCGCCAAACAAACACTCATTTTTGTTCATATGAGGCGGGGCATTGACGGTGACCCTGCCGGCCTTTACGAAGTGTTAAGCCTGGCGAGAGAGACGGGCGTATCCATTCATATTTGCCATATTAGCCACAATGCCATGAGTAATCTTGATTTGTTTTTGGCCGAAATCAGAAAGGCAAGGGCCGAAGGTGTTGATGTTACGACCGAGGTGCTGCCCTATAATGCAGGCTCGGCAACCATCTCGTCTGCGGTGTTTAGTCGCAATTGGCAGGAAGTTTTTAATATTAGTTATCAAGATGTGGAGTGGGCAGCCACTGGAGAACGGTTTAACAAAAAAAGCTGGGAGGAGAAGAGAATAAACGAGCCCAGTGGTCAGGTTATCCACCATTATCTAAAAGAACCATGGACGAAAAAAGCCATTGCCGAACCGGGAGTAATCATCGTTTCTGACTTGTTACCGATGCAAAGTAAGGACAAAAACGTGGCCCCGCACAATGGTGCTTTTAGTAAGATATTGGGACGATACGTTCGTGACACACCGCTACTTGATATTTCAACTGCGCTATCCAAAATGACATTATTGCCTGCTCAGCGACTTGAAAAAATCGCACCTCTTCTAGCAAAAAAAGGTCGTCTACAAATTGGCGCCGATGCGGATATAACAGTGTTTAATGCTGAAAGAATCATTGACAACGCAACGTACAAGAACCCCTATCAAACGGCGGACGGAATAGAACATGTGATTGTAAATGGCGTGCTCATTGTAAAAGAAGGTAAACTGGTCGACAACACATATCCCGGTCGAGAACTGCGAACTAAGATTGCTCACTGAGCTAGGCAGGGTATGAAGAGAGAATGTAAAACGGGGGTATCCCAGGGGGAATAACAATATACTGCTGACAAATTAACGGTGTCTTTGTGATACATTAGACGCCAAAATCAGCTTCTGAGTATTCACGCTCGGCTTTTCAATCTTTTCAATCTACATTCGTGTGTATTGTCAGCTCGTTGGGATCGTTATCTTAAACAGTGTACTTTTTCAGCTTGGGAGAGAATAGCGCCTTTTTGG
Organism: uncultured Cellvibrionales bacterium; assembly: GCA_913019905.1. Taxonomy (GTDB): domain Bacteria; phylum Pseudomonadota; class Gammaproteobacteria; order Pseudomonadales; family Dasaniaceae; genus Oceanicoccus. The sequence continues at coordinate 44,503 of CAJVZD010000022.1, read as the reverse complement.
TAATGATGTTAGCGGGTTTCTGAATTGTCGTCGAAGCTAATTTTCCCATACCCAGAATACGTTAATGTTGAAAGATCGAATTTTCACCATCGATGCTGATTAGATATTTCACTTAATACGTCTGTTAGTTATCGTATGAAGATTAAAATCGATAGCTCGCTCCAATCCACCAGCTGCGACTTTCCGTTGCCGGTGAGCCTACTGCTCCGTTGGTATTGCCGGTGCCATTGATGGGATAAAGTCGATGGGTGTCGGTGATGTTTTTCCAATGCAAGCCTAACTCGAGTTTTGGAAAATTGTTTAAACGTAACTTGCCAGCCAAGTCGGCGATGTTAGCCCCTGCCATTGCATTGCCGGTTGGGGCATAGAAATCCTGGTACCAGAGATCATGAAAGGCGAAAGTCCACTGGCCTACGGCATTTGAGTAGTTGTACTTCAAGTGAAATCGAGTTACCTGGTCCGGGTAAGCGGCTATTTTTTCATCTTCTAATACATAATTGCCTATAGTCCCCGCGTCAGCTTTAGAGATAGTCACTACTGAATGACTGATTTCGAAATACCAGGGGCCATCTTCATAATCGAGTTCGAATTCAAGTCCAATCTGGTCGAGCGAACCTTGTTGATTCTGATAGTACCAGCTACCATTCCAGGTTCCCACTGCATCACTTCCAATCGTATCGCCGAAACCGAGTCCTTCGTATCCATGGGCTTTTGCGATCAGAATATCTTCAACTCGATTGAAAAATACGACGGAATTGACCCGAAGACCTTTCCTTGTGAATTGGTAAGCAAGCTCCAGTGACTGGATGGATTCGGGTTTGAGGGGGGACAGATGAGCGGTGTCGTTACTAGCTATGCCGTCGAAATCAAAATCAGCAAGCGTATCGGCGACTGTGTTTACAGCAGAAAAGTTTTCTTCTGCCAAAAATCCATCCTGAACGAAGCCTCCTGCAAACTGGACGCCAACCGCTCCACGGAAACCACTTTGCCATGTGACTCTGAACAGGTGGGTATTCTCTATGTCGTAAAGCAGGCCGAACCGCGGGGTTATCTTTTCTCCCCAGTTGGGATGGGAGTCCAGACGAAAGGCAGCAAAAACTTCCAGTTGATTATGTATCTCGTAAAAATCTTCGAGAAAAAAGCTCTTGATGGAGAATCTTTCTGGCTTTACATAAGTGTTAGTTATGTTTGGGTCGCCGGTCGATATAAAATCGCCATCACCATCGCTAACCAACCCCAAGGTTTGAATTTGTTCGTTGATGATGAAGTTATCATGCCGGTAATTTTTTTCTCCTGACTCAAAATAATTGATTTCTGCCCCAACTACCAAGCGATTATGGGTGATGAGCTCATTCCAGTTCAATTTAATCGATATACCGGCACGATTTTCTCGTGTTCCCCCCATAACGAGACCAGAGGCGACAATGTTGTCAGCTTCACCCAGAAGTGTGTTCAAAAAAGGCGAAAAACCGCTGTCGGTAGCCTCGTACGTTAAACGAGTATTTGAGGGGATATTGCCGCCATGGGAGTATATTGCATAGTCGTCACGGACATATTTTCCAGACAGATCAAAACTGATATCGTCATTGAAATTTTTCTGAAAGCCGACGTTTAACCCATCGATACGTTGCTCCACGGCTTCCCGATCGCGAAAAAAATTGTACAAATCACGCGTTTGTTCGAAATGAAACCCGCTGACATGCCAGTTTTTTCCCTTAACTTCAAGCAGGTAATTGTTGTAACTGCTTCGGTGTAAATGATGTTGTCGCTCGTAAACGGATAAACCCTGTTCCGTTCTTATATTCGGCCAGCCCGCGTTATCTAATGGCTGGCTATCATAACGACCGCTGCCAAGATACAGGCTGGTCTGTGTTGACTCAGTTTGCCAGTGACCCGAAAAATATTTAGTTAGCAAACCATCGGCACCATAAGAAACTGAGAGTGCCGCCTCGTTGTTGTCATATTGCCGAGTAACGATATTGATTACGCCGAGAAGCGCGCCCTGCCCAAGTGTTACCGAACCAGGACCGCGGGTCACTTCGATTCGTTCGATATAGTTGAGATCAAGACCATTAAGAATCGCGTCAGGTGGTCCCCAAAACCACTCGGTGTTTAAGTTCACGCCGTTTAATAACAGCATTACTTTGGAGTTATTATCCGGTACAAGTCCTCGGAATCCGGCAATCGTGTCGTCTTGGTCTTCGACAAGAAAATAACCCGGTACATAGGAGTTGAGAAGTTCATTGACTGTACGGGCGTTGCTTAAAGCGATTTTGTCCCGGGTAATTACCGAAACCGACGCCGGTTGCTTGCGCCAATTATCTTCAACGTTAGAGGCGACCTGGGTTTTTATTTTTAGTAGTTCTTCCAAAGTCAGAGAATAAATGTCTTTACTTGCCCAGCATGTTATTGATGTGGACAGTAGGAGTAAGTTAATTAGCCCGCGGAACAATGACATTCAGAACCTAGTTGGAACGCCTAGTGAAACACCAAGTAGAATATTAAGGATAGTTGATGTGGCGCAAATTGATAGAGTCCGAGAAGAATGATTATGTACGGTTGATTATCTATCAGGCAATACCCGTTTTGGCTGATCGCTCGACGATTGTTCGACTGTTATTCAACTGCTATTTAATTATGGCTCAGCTTCAGCGCCCTCTGCTCGACAATCACCGCGTTTGCTGTAGAGTTTTTCTGTTGATTTCTCTTTCTTTGGATAGGGCGCCGATGGGTTTATTCTTCGCGGGTATTATCAATAGCCACTCCGCGAAAATTAAATTGGGCACCCAGGCCAGCCATGCGACAACAGGATACGCTTCTTCGAAACTTAAGCCTAAGCCACCTTGCAACAAAGGAAGGTGGATTCGAAGCATTACCGCGCCAAAAGTCAGCGAGAAGTTGCGAATCATCCATTCTTGATGTTGTTTGATGTCTCGTCGCCTAATACTGGCGTAAGCCATTGCCCCGCTATAAAGCCATACAATGGCGAGCATTCCAAATCCAAACTTCGCGACCGGTCCACCGTTGGCGCCAAATGCCATTAGAAATCCAGCAATTCCTCCGACCAGAACACAGATCAAATACACCTTACCTATCAATCGATGAAATGCAGGGAATTTCTGCCTTAAGCCTTGGTGAAACTGTAAAGCGCCGATACTGAGACAAAGACCTCCGCCAATAATATGTCCCCAAGCCGAAAATGGAGAGCCGGCAAATTTAACTTTGAAGTCAGGATTGATTGCGTCGATCAGAAAGAAGGATAGTGCATAAAGGCCTATCATCAGCGAAGAAATCAGCATGACTGTCCATGCTGTGGTTTTAAGAGAATTATTCATAGTTTTCCTAACATTTTGCTAATACTATCTTACTTTCAATTAATGACAGTGTCATGCAGTGTCAGTTTGGTCTTTTCGTGATGTCAGAAATGGTGTCTTTGCATTACTGGAAAAGACATTAGCGTTTTCAATTTACTGTAAGAAAGTTTTCTAGACCTCCGAAATTCCAGTTAATAGCACCGCTAACACAATCATACTAAATACCGACAGCCCCATCGACAGTAGTATCTTTCCTCGGCTCACCTGAAATTGTACTCGCAGCCCCCAGTAAAAAGTGCGCAAGCTCATCACCAGGACAACCAGACGCATGCCACTAACGGAGATTAGCGTTTCAAAATTGTCAATGCCATAAAAAATAAAGGGAATTTCCCAGATGAGTATTAGCTGTGGCGCGAGACTAAGGCATGGCAATGTGAGGGCGTCTGAAAAAAGTTGCCCGCTACCTCCTAGACGATTTGCAAACAGATGAATCAGTCCGCCGATAAGGAGGAACAAAATAGCCGTAGCGAAAATGCCAAAAACCAAACCGAGCCCCATTTCCAGCCACTGGTCCAGCTGCAATTTCCCCAGTACAATTCGATTCTGAACCACAACCGGTGCTTTGACAAAAAAGTAGATACCGAATAAAAAACAGGAATCCTGAATCCTCTCCCTACGCGATAACAATGCAAAGGCGTCGCGTGGGTTAGCCATTAACAGACGATAGCGTCGCCACCAGATCAGCTGGCTGTCGTTCGCAGTGGTTTCTGCCCTTTGCTCACTCGCCTTCGCGTCATCCATTTAGGGGTTCAACTCCGCGGGTGAAAACATGATGGTATCGTGTTTTTTCAGGTATCCCAGCGCCGTTCCGGCTTCCTCAATCATCGTCAATACCCATCGATCTTCCTGCCAGGCGAAATGCCAAACGGAACACAGTTCGCCCAGGGTTTTATCTCCTTGTACTACGTTACCGGTCGCCTTCTCCACTAAGTAGTCACGGAGTTCGGCGTCGATTTCGAAAACAATGCGGTCCCTCCCCGAATTTTCTTTATCCCGACATACATAGAGCGGACGAATTTCCTTCAGCCGCACATCAGAAAAAATATTCTCCACGCCGTCGCGCTGCCACTTGTCTAGCAGGAGCTGTTGGTTTTCCATATACCAAGGCGTTACATAGTTTGCGGCCAGAGTCATTTTTTTCTGATCCCAGGCGGAATAGACCCAGTGGAATACTTGTGTTACTGCCTCCTTCAATCTTAGCGAGTCGTAACGCGGATCAACGGTTTCGAGCCGTTCCAATGCGCGACGGGTTCGCCGCAACCAAAGAGCGCGCTTCATCGAATACACCACGATCAACGGAAGAAAAAATAGAAGGGTCAGGGCAAAAATGACTTTGCCCCATGTGGTTTTGGCTGCTTCTTTGATCAGACCGCCAGGGGCCGCATAAGCCGTTTCGGGCAGGAACAAGAGCACTGCGAAAAAAGCAATAGAAATTGAGGTGAGGAGAATCGCGGACTGTTTCATGGGAAGCTCCTTAGAGACAAGCCATATGCCTGTCCTCACTATCAAACATATCAGAGCTTTCGGGGAATGAAAGAAAAAGTGCCAATTTTTGGTGTTTTCCAAATGAATAAGTTTGGTCTCAATTCAATCAATGCTATTTCAAGCGCATCCAAATAGTTACGAGACTGGATTTGTCAGACATCGTTTAAGCGACTTCGTATTGATGGAATAGTTAGGAACCGTTGTTAACTTTTATGTAGGGAGGGCTGACCGCGTTATGCAAGTTTCCATTACCTAATAGAACTCGAAATTGGCTAATTCATGGAGCTCACACGTCGGCTGCTTCGGCACGATTGCGGCCTTTTGCTTTCGCTCTGTACAAACGTTTATCCGCTTCTTCTAATAGGAGTCGTGTAGAGTGACGACTTCTTTGTTCTACTCCCATTCCCATTCCCATTCCCATTCCCATTCCCATTCCCACTTCCACTTCTGCGGAAGGATTGCTGCTTGCAACACCTATGCTGACAGTTACATAGTCCATCGGGGCAGCATCGTCTCGATCTATTTTCTGCGCAAGGATATCAAGCCGCAGTTTTTCTGCAACATTTAGTGCACTGTCGAGGGTGGTATCAGGCAGAACTAAAACAAACTCCTCACCGCCAAATCGAGCAGCCAAGTCTGCGGGCCGTTTTGCCGCTGCTTTAATCGTATTTGCGATCAGGCACAGGCACTTATCGCCCTCGAGGTGGCCGTAGTGATCGTTATAATCCTTAAAATAATCGATGTCTATCATCAACAAAGCCAGTGTGTTCTTCATTCGCACAGCTCGCTTCCACTCGACGTCCAGATGATTTTGTAACGTTCGTCTGTTCGCCAGTTTTGTAAGGCTATCTTCGGAGGCGAGGGCTCGTAATAATTTTTCATTCAGTGACAGTTGATATTTATGTTGCGCGTTTCGCCAAATTAGCGTCGAAATGAGCAGTGACAAACTGATGGATGCCGCTAGAAACAAATTGCGGCCGGGCCAATAGCCAGACCAGCCGGACACGGGAATACCCGCAATTTGCCAGTTGCCGTTATGAAAATTGATGTCCTGTCGAATGGAGTCTAAGGAAAATAATTCCGCGTCACCAAAAAACACTTCCCCAGTACTGCCCCGACCATCTTTGCCACGAATAGCGAGACGAAGTCCGTTGACGACGACGTTCAGCTCGCTCTCTATTGCCAATCGATCAAAATCCAGCACCACGGTGGAGAAACCCCAAAATTGATTGTTAGACATAAATATTGGGAGTCGGGCTACCAACCCCTGGTTGCCTTGAGAAAGCAGCCGTGGCCCGTCTACGATCATTCGACGATCAACAATAGCCCGTTGTACTGTGCCATTATCTTTGGTTATATTGAGTAAATTGACTCCGAGCAACACGCTATCAGATTCGGGAAAGACGTAGCGAATAATCGCATCCGGGGCTAGTTGCAATCCCAGTACGGTTTTTTCAACATTCGGTAGTGTGGAGGCGAAAGTGGTAAAGTTTTGATTATTGATCGTCTGATCTGTTGTTAACGAAGATAATACGAAAGAGCGAAGAGCGACAGCATTGGACATACCCCGGTATAGTCGGTTTTCAAGGCGCTCGCGTTGGCGATCCAGCTTTTCAGCTGCAAGACTCCTTTCCTGTACGTGATGCCGAGACATACGCGACGTATCAATGTACGCAGCGATTAGTATTAACGCCACAAACGTAACCAATGGAATGCCGGCCGATGTCAAAGAGAACTTCACTCTACGAGCTTACCTTGGCAATAATAGGGCGATCAGATATTAACATTTGGCGTCTAACCTAAGTGGCATGGACCTGTTTACATAATTTAAGGATAGATGAATATACATATATCCGCCCAAGTTTTGATTGAAAGTCGTTATTGCTTTTTATTTCAACAGGATTCCGTCGAAGAAGTTTTCCGATCTGGGTCTTGGTGTAGGGTTTCGCTTCAGAGGGGCTGACGATACGGCCCATCCTCGAGGCCGACTGTTTTCATGGGACATATAAAATATGTTAGTGTTTAGTGTGTTGAAAACTTCACTCTTTTTAGGCACACACATTATCCCGGCTCCCGGTTATAGCCCGTAGAGATACCAGCGGCTTCAATGTGAAATTACTTTTTCTCGGAAGAATCGCTGCAATCAGTTTGGCAGCGCGCCAAAGAGTATCGGATGCCGACGAATGATAAGGTCAAAAAACATCAATCGTAGGAAAGTCAGCTTTGGCTTTGATGCAGTTTTCCAGATAAATCGCGACACCTGGATCGCCCGTCCACAAAGGATAACGTTGTTGTTGATGTTGTTTTTCTGATTGTTTGAATTGTTCTATTGACTGCATGGCAAAAGCCCGTGCTCTCTCCAGCCATATTTCATCTTGAGTTCTCTGAAAGAGCTTGAGAAAAGCAAAGCCACTGCCTGCGGTACCGTGGCACAAATTAGCCCCTTTTTTTAAAGCGCCAGCATCCCAAGTTAGTTCGCCTGCTTTTATCAGGATAGAATCAAACTCCTCATTTTCTCCCATCGGTAACTCAGATAAGTGAACAACAATGCCCGGGGCACCATGACAGTATTGAAGCGTAGCTGGAGGTTTGTCGAGAAGGTCTTTATTATAAACGGCAGGCCAATTCGAATGTTTTTGATCTGAAACTGCGATAGCGACAATCGTTTCCATTGCTTTTGTACAGATCTCCTGATATTTCTGTTTGGAAAAATGTTGTTGCCCCTTAATCAAAGGAATCAGATTGCCAACAAAGCCGTGAACGGGGCTCAAATATTTTAGATTGTTGCCGTAAAGTTCTGGCGACCAGAGATGCCCGGCTCCAGGGATTTCTTCCCATTCTTTCAATAAGCGATCCGCCTGAAAAGAAAATTGCTCTTTCCACCGATCTTCGTTCGTTGATTGAAACATGAAGTTGGCGGCTAACATTGTGCCAGCCGTTCCCCACATTAACTCGCGGCAGGGCTGGGTATGGTTACGTTGAATTTCATCTTCAATTTCCTTAGCTCGGTCTTTACTTGGGGAAAGCCGGTTTAACATCATCAACGTAGGAAGTTTTCCAATAAAGTAGGAAGCATTTTCCGGATGGTCAGCATCTTCCATTTCTTCTGGGAATTTTTGGAGTGCTGTTTCCAATGCGCTTTTACTATCGAAATCTACTTCAATGGACGTATGTTTTTTCAAATATTCGATGGCCCAGATTGTGCCGGAGCTGCCATCATATAAGCTATGGCCAACAAAAAATTCATCCTGGGGATGCCCCGGCCAGGTCGCGTTTTCAATCTCGAAGTTCTGAATGGTATTTTGGAGAATGTCCTCGATGGCTTGCAGCGCTTGACTCAAGTCCCATTGGACTTTAGGGATGGGGAAGTGTCCATTCTTGTCGAACATAAATAATCCTTTCGTTAGTATTAATGAGGATTAGTCTCGGCAATCTCGTTACAGTGATATTCTATGGTGTTGAATGCCGGATTTCTCGCAACGCTTAGGCACGTTTTGTCGGTATATTTCTCTATAAGGCAGTGCTGAGTATTGCACGTAAAGGAGTAGGTGCATAGACTAAAGAACTTTGCTTAGAGAGGGTGAACTGGGAAATATGCCTCTCTGTGCCCTAGTATGTTTAGTTATAGTAGATAGTGTTCGATTAACTGACTTTGTTTAAAAGTAAATGGTTTGGGGTAATCAATGTCTTTGAATTTCGTTGCAGTAAAAAAGTGCCAATTTTGCAATACGGACTTGCCGGTATCTACCCCAGCGTCATTTCATGTGTGTGCATCGCTCGTTTGTCGCCAGAAGTGGGTTTGTCTTGAGCGAGAAAAAAAAGATGAGCAAAGAGAAGAGCGCGAGTTGTTGTTGGTCCAGCAGTTGGAGCAACTTAGGTTAAGCACGGCAAAAGAGTTATCTTGTGATGAGGGAGATCTTCAGCTTTTCCGCGTTCCTTATCAAAGGAATACGCAAGAAATATTATCTGATGATAGAAAAGCGATGTTTATAAGTCATCTGCAGGGGCTGCTAGATTCCCTCGATAAACCAAATTTGGATAGAAAATATCGACCGCCCCATTCGAAAGTTGACCCTTTTCCTGCTCCTGATTTAGCGCCATTAGCTTGCAGCGCCTGCCGTGGTCGTTGTTGCGGGCAAGGGTTCAAAACAGCCGCCTTTATAGAACGCGAAACACTATTGCAGAGTTTCGAACATTTTCCAGAATTAAGTCCCGAGGAAGTCAAAGCGCTCTATATAGATTGCATACCGAAAGAGCCGGTAAAAAACAGCTGTATTTATCATACAGATTCCGGTTGTGCGCTTCTGCCAAAACTTAGAGCGAAAATTTGTAATGATTTCTATTGCAAAGATCTACGCGAGCTTGGCAGTCAAGCTGGGAGCGAGAATACTCTTTTTGTTGCGATCGATGAGCAGGTAATTGAATCCACATTGATTGCTTCTGTCCCCTCGACCTGATCCTGCTCGACGTCGATATTGAGATCGAATGGTTTGCCTTGGTGGTCGGTATCGATGCCCAAAGACGGGATTTAATGAATTGTATTGCAAACGGCACCAGCGCAAAATTTTGCAATGAACCTGGATAACTAGCTTTCTGCTGATCAAGCCCAGAGTTCACTCAGCGGATTGCCCCATTGTGGTGAGAACCTCCCGGAGGAAATCATCGTCGTCGGCACGAATGTTAATCGTCATTTAAACAATGACTATGCCTACAGTTCTGCGACGTGACCTGAGAATTGAAGCTGTGAGCGAGACAGCTCTGGTCTTTTGGTGGATGAAGGAGCCGTCAACTGTTGGGTTCTGCTTGGCTAAGTTAGGCTAGATTAGATGGTGTATTCGGTCACTATCTAGATGATTTTCATTTACATCAACTAAGAAGAATTTTTATGTATGCCAAATTTTCTAGGCGAATTGTCATATTTTCGCCTACCTTGTAAGCAGTGATATAATCAGTGTTGCGCGCATATTCTATAGTGAGGACAGGAAATCTTGATGATAGATACAAATCCATTGCGACGGGTTTTCTGGATCTTGTCTTTCTCTTTACTTATGTCAGCTGCGGTCGTCCGCGGTGCGGTCTCCCCCGATGCTATTATCGATCCCGGGAATGAAGCAAAAGAAAGTCGTGAATCTCGGCTATCCGCGATTGAATTTTCCCCTGAAGAAAAAACGTGGCTGGCGGACCATCCGACCATTCGTGTTTCCAATGAATTCGACTGGCCGCCATTTGATTTTACAATATCAGGTACCCCACAAGGGTTCGGCATCGATTTAATGAATCTCCTTTCGGAGCGATCGGGTATTGGCTTTGAATATATCAATGGCTATACCTGGGATGAGCTGGTGGAGATGTTTTTTGACGGGCAGATCGATCTTCTGCATTCGCTGAGTTTTACCGCGGAACGAGCAGAAAAAGCGTTTTATTCACCTCCCTATTACCATAGCAAGAATGTTTTGATTCTCCGCAGAGACTCGGCGGACACTAACAATCTGACTGATCTGGAAGGTAAAATCATTGCTCTGCCTAAGGGCTGGTCCTCAATCAAATTTTTCCGGAAATACTACCCAGCCGTCCACATAATTGAAGTAGAAAGCTCCAGGCAGGCTCTCGAATACGTCGACCAAGGCAAGGTTTTTGCCGCGGTGGAACAGGAGGGTATTAGCGCGTATTTCATAAAAAAGCATGGTTTTAACGATCTGAAACTGTCGAAATGGATCGATAACGCCGAGTTGCAAAAAACCTCTTCTATGCATTTTGCCGTACTAAAAAACCAAGAAATTCTCTTCAATATCTTAGACAAGGCGATGAACACTTTACAACCGGAAGACATGAGGCAATTGGAAAAAAAGTGGTTTAGCCGTGAGGGGCGTACGATCGGTAGCGAAGATGTCGGCTTGACGCCTACCGAGAGGGCGTTTCTGGCAAGCAAGAAGGCTATCGCTTTTTGTGTCTCTCAGGACCGAATGCCGTTAGAGGGCTATCAACAGAATCGCTTGACCGGGATGGCCGCCGACATTGTCGAGATTTTTGGCGAGCGATTGGGGGTATCTTTTACCGTAGTGCCCACCTTGTCTCCGACGGATTCACTCTCCAAAATAAAAGCCGGGCAATGCGATGTGCTGCCAATGGTCAGTGCAACTCCCGATCGAAGAAATGATATTGATTTTACGTCTTCTTTTCTTAATTATAGTGTGGCGATTATCACTCGGGAGCAAGAAGGTTTTATTGGAGGGTTGCAGGATTTTACCGGTAAGAAAGTGGGGATTCCCGAGGGGGAGTTCACCTGGGAGACTGCTCGGCGAGACCACCCGGGCGTTAATTTTGTCAGTTTTCCTAGCGCAACAGGGTCGTTGCTGGCGTTGAGTTCAGGAGCCATCGATGCAGCTCTCGTCACATTGCCCGTGGCGAGCTATTCAATCCGCCACACGGGTCTCGATAACCTGAAGGTGGCGGCCCACTCTGGACTGCAAGATACAATCCGGATTGGGGTAAGAAAAGACGACGTGCAACTGCACTCCATCATGAGTAAGGTAATCAGGGCGATTCCAGTTAAGGAAATGGATTCTGTTTATCAAAAGTGGGTTTCCTTAACTTTCGAACACCAGGTTGACTACTCCTTATTATGGAAAATCCTCGTCGGAGCTGGATTGCTGTTAAGCGCAATCCTTGCCTGGAATTGGCAACTGGTAAAGCTGAACAGACAGATTGGCAAAGCTCATCAGGAGCTCGAGATAAAAAGTCAGGAGTTGGAGCGAATTTCAAGAACAGACTCTCTCACGGGTCTTGCCAATCGCCACTATATCGAAACAGCGCTTGCTGCAGAAATAAACAGACATCGCCGGTATCAGCACAATCTATCAATCATTCTTATCGATCTTGACCATTTCAAACGCGTCAATGATTCCTTTGGCCATCAGGTGGGAGATAAAGTGCTGATAACATTTGCAGAAATACTGAGTAATGATACCCGAGCCAGTGATCTCGCTGGTCGCTGGGGCGGGGAAGAGTTTATAGTCATCTGTCCCGAAAGTGATCTAGAGGGCGGTGCCGTTCAGGCCGAAAATCTGCGCCAAAAGCTAGAGGCGATGCATTTCCCCGTGTCTGGCAGCCAGACGGCCAGTTTCGGCATCGCCTGTTTGGCTGTCGGAGAAAGCTTAGACGATCTGATTAGGCGGGCAGATGATGCACTGTATGCTGCCAAACAAAAAGGTCGGAACAGAATCGAGAAAGCGCAATCTAGTCATGTCGCCGAATCGCTCTGAGTTTCAAGGAAATAGAATGCTTCGGAAAGGGCTACGTTTATATAGCTCGCCTTTTGTTGGGTAAAACCATTCTATCCAATTTTCTTATCTCTCTGTTCCCGATAGGGAGCTCTTAGTTCACGTTTCAGCACTTTCATTGCACCGGAGAGTGGCAGAGGCTGCTGTCGAAAAGCGACTGATTTAGAAAGTTTGTAGCCGGTAATATAAGCCCGTGTATGAGCAATGATTTCTTTTTCGCTGACTGTTTTCCCGGGTGACAGAACAACAACGGCATGCACTGCTTCTCCCCATTTTTCATCGGGAATACCGATGACAGCCACTTGCGCAACAGCGATATGCGTACTGATCGCACTCTCTACTTCTGCGGAGTAAAAATTCTCTCCCCGGTTAACAATCCGATTCTTGATGCGGTCGACGAAAAAAACGTAACCGTTGTCATCGACACAGTCCATATCGTTGTTGTAGTACCAGATGTCTCTAAGAAAATCCTGATGTAGCTATCATTTTCTATTTTGGATCAGTCAGTTGTATTGGATCCGGAAAAATGGCCATTTTTTGTTTTCTGCTATGACATTAACCCCGCATCCTGTAGCGCACCCGCCAACTGCTGCCAACGCTGCTCGACGGTTCCGGTATAACCCACCGACATGCGCAGCAGGCCCGAGCTGATTCCAGCCGAGGAGAGATCTTCCTTGGTCATTTCACTGGAGGTGCTGCTGCCCGGGCAACACATTAGCGTATCAAAGTAGCCCAAACTGACGGCCATATAACCGAAATGGTATTTGTTTTGCAGTAAGTCCATCAAGTCATTGGCTTTTTCTATACTGCCCAGATCCAGGGTCAGAATGGCACCGTATCCGTAATCTTCACAGTGCAGCTTGTTCATTAGTTGATGGTCTGGGTGCGTGGCCAGCCCAGGGTAAGTGACATCAAAACCGAGGTCATCCAGCTTTTTGGCAAAATACTGCGCCCGTTTGGCATGCTCGCTGAGTCGCAATGCCAGGTGTGGAATACGCAGGCTAATCTGGGAAGCAACACTGGGATCCATTGTAGGCCCCAAAATCATCAGCGGGCCATTGTGTAAATCCATCAAGCTTTGGATAAAGTCTGTGGTCCCACATATTGCGCCGGCAATGACGTCGGAGGCGCCATTGATGAACTTGGTCATGCTGTGAACGACAACATCCGCACCCAGCTCGGCGGGACTCAGGATCAGAGGGCTAAAGGTATTGTCGATCACCAATGCCAGGCCACGACTGTGGGCCAGCTCGGCCAGTGCCGGTATATCGGCCACCCGCAGGGTTGGGTTGGAGACGCTCTCCGCATAGATGACTTTGGTATTTTCCGTGATGGCTGCGGCAACAGCGTTGAGGTCGGAAATATCTACAAAGCTGGTATTGATGTTGGATTTCTGTGGCAAGAAGTCGTGCATCAGTGCGTAGCTGCCGCCATACACGGTATTAGAAGAAACTATGTGGTCTCCGGATTGGCACAACTGAAAAAGCGTTGCCGAAATCGCCGCCATGCCGCTTGCGGTGCAATAGGCAGCCTCCGTGCCCTCGATAGCGGCAAGTTGCCGGCCCAGGTTAAACACCGTCGGGTTAAAGTGGCGACCGTACAGGTAACAACCTTCTGGTGCCGCTTTTCGTCCCTCGAATAAATCCGGCATGGTGCCGGGAGTCATGACGGTGAAGGCGGTGCTCACTTCGATAGACATATTTACGCCGCCATGTTCACCGAATTCATGGCGAGCCTCAGTTAAACGTTCGATCGGATTTTCGGTAGTCATAGCGATAGTTATCCCAAAAAAAGAAACTATTATAAAATAATATTCCTAATGATATTATATTAACGAATTAAATTCGTAGGAGGGGGTGTATGAGTCAGCTTGATCGAATTGACTTCGAAATAATGAAGCAGTTGCGGAATAATGCTCGGTTATCGAACAAAGAGCTGGCCGCAATCGTTGGCCTGGCAGCGTCGAGTTGCCTGATTCGTGTTCGCAACTTACAGCGTAAAGGGGTGTTAACGGGTTACCATGCGGAGGTGAATACCAAGGCGCTGGGAGTAGGCTTGCAGGCGATGATTTCTATCCGACTACAGAGGCATTCCAAGGCTGATGTTGAATCCTTCCGTAGCCATGTCCTGTCGATGCCCGAGGTGCGGGAAATGTATCATCTGGCCGGTGCCAATGATTTTCTGGTGCAGGTTTGGGTGCGAGACCCTGAACACCTCCGCGACCTGGTCATTAGCGCCTTTACTGCCAGAGAGGAAGTAGCCCACATTGAAACCGGATTGATTTTCGAGCATACCCATAGTCTGGAGCTGCCCGTGTATGTGGAATTGGAAGAAGAGGAATAATCTGGGCGAGCACCGGTTTCACGAAAGCCAGCCAAACGGGGTAGTGCGTAATATATTTCTCACGACGAATCCATCTACTGCTTCATTGGGTTTCGTTTTTTTATCCCAACCTACATCAGTTTGGGAAAAGATTTTGAAGTTTTAGAGCTTGAGCTTATCCTTTTTCTCTAATCGTTCCCAACTATTCATGGGTCGGGGAAAACGATTATTTACGCATCGATTATTACATATAATTTTTTTGGCTAATGTGAAATTACAAGTTTCCTCATTCCAGCGTGCAGACTAGCTTTTAGCTTAAACCTATCTCTACCCCTATATTTGGGACCATCGATGCCGAGCCCATTCGCGCTGTTGTTTTGGCGTTAGAAAGCTCCAGGCAAGAGCTCGGCTTAATTTTTGCCCTTGGCTCATATTGAGAACCTCTATTCGCTCCGCGCCAAGTTTTTCCAATTGCTTTTTAAGTCCTTGAACATTTTCCCTTTTTGAAACCAGTGTAGTGAACCAGCAAACTTGATCGGCAATCAATTTGCTCTCTTTTACCATCTTTTGCAAAAAAGCGATTTCACCACCGGCACACCAAAGTTCAGCTTTCTGGCCACCAAAGTTACGACGATCTTTTGACTGACGTTTATTTCCCGGGTCCGATAAAGGACCTAAATGAGAAGACGTTCTTCGTTGGCGGTGTTTATTAAGGTTACTCTGCTTACGCTGATTGCTTGCGATGGCCTCTTCCATTGAAGAATGGAATGGCGGATTACACATGGTTAAGTCGTATAGATCATCCGGACCAACCACGCCTTTAAATATCGACTCGCTATTCTTTTGCCACAGCAATTTAATATTTTTTCTTAAACAGGGATTGCTGCGTACAATATTTTGAGCGCACTTCACTGAAACGGGATCGATATCTGTTCCAATAAACATCCAGTCATAAGCCTGCGAGCCAATAATTGGATAAATGCAATTGGCACCGGTCCCGATATCCAAAACACAGATTTTCTTACCTTTAGGCACATGGCTTGAGTTTGCATGAGTATCGTGATCGGCCAGTAAGTCTGCGATATAGTGGATATAGTCAGCACGGCCGGGAATGGGCGGGCATAGATAACCTTCTGGAATCTGCCATAAACTGACGTCATAATAATATGCCAACAACGACTGATTTAATGCGAGAACGGCAGCCGGATTACCAAAGTCAATAGTGTTCTCCCCATTCTTCTTCCGCTGAATAAACGCCTTAATATCGGGAGAATGATTACTCAATAGTTCCAGGTCATAGCGCCCTTTGTGTGGATTCCGAGGATGAAGCTTAGTGATGTTGTTTGTGCTCGGAGGGTTGTTTTTAACCATGTTATTACTCAAGGAATAAGTGCCAGTCTTTTTATTCGGCTTGCCAAAGTGGTGTAGTTACGAAGCGCAAATCAAGGGCGTGCCTTATGTCGATTTACTTATCGGCGATGCAACCCCCGTTGTTAGCAATAAATGGACTTTTAAAAACGGGTTAGTGTAGTCAGCTGTAGTCCGAAAAAGTGTCGCTCGCAGACGCTCAACACTTTCTATTCCTTAGACTTACTCATTGACTATTTGAGTCAAAGAATCCGTGAAGCCAAATCGTGAGGTTTACTTTTTCCCAATGTTTATGACGTCTGCCTGCCTGACCGTTTTAGCGCTGGAACGCTCAATTAATTTTACAATAGCCGATTGAATCACTTCATCTTCCCTGGCGTCAGATTTACTTTGGAAGCATTCCTCCATTGGCGTAACTCCTTCTTCCTGGACGAATGATACCGCTACTTGTTCGGCTACTTCTAACGTTTTTCCGTAATACGAAAGGGATATTTCAGGATACCCTTGAAAGCCCATTTTAACCTTTTTGGCAATTCTCTTTTTTGCCTTGTCCAAATTCATGATGATTTTCCTAGTTGGGGATACCTGTTTGTTTGGTTAACACTTGTTATGTGAGGGTTTGTTTTCTTGATAACGCGCGAAATATTAATTTAATACTAACTGTAAGAGTTCAATCGAAAAGCCGACCAAAGCCAGCACAAGACCGACCCCTCCGACAGAATTCCCTCTGCCCAAAACGACGCCGAGCCGCACCAATAGTCTACTGATTCCAACTAATACCAAAGTTAACACAGTGACAAAAGTAAATAGTAGATTTGCTACAATACTTAAAGACCCATCCCCTATAGATATTAGCGACACAACAACAATCCAAAATACGATGTAACTTCCAACCCAGATTACAGGCCTTTTCATGAATCTAGGTTGAGTGTCTTCAAAAATCTTTTTTAGTGTCTCCGATAAGTTTGGGAAATAGAGTTCAACTGTAATGAGCATAAGCCCTATAAATTCGACTGTAATGGCTCCCCATTGCATAACAATGCCTATCACGAATCCCCCAAGAATATACTCGAATTAACGTAGCGAACTTCTGCTGAACCCGTACAACTACCCAAACTTATTGTTGTTGAAGCGCTAGCGGTAACCCAACTAAATTTTGATGTTGCGAACGGTTTGGAACGCAGCGTAAATACCTGTCAGGCTTTTACCAACTCTGGGATGACAATCACCATACCCGGATGCAGCCGATCAGGATCCAGATCGGGGTTGTATTGTCGTAATAGCCACATCGGTACCTTGTATTGCTGCCGGGTAAGGGCCCAGAGTGACTCTCCCTGGGCGATAACATGCTTGTGTGTTGCGCGGATATGCCAGGCCATAAAAAAGGTCTGCTGCAGATCACTCTGATAGGCGATTCGTCTGCGTTCAAACTCTTGTGGGCTTACCTGTGAAAAATCCAGTTTCAATCGATGCCCAACCACCACCGGTCGACCGAACCGTCGAGCGCTTAGTTGTCGCAATTTACTCGCTCTGACGTCGAGCCATTCCGCATAGTGCCCAAGGGTTTCTGACGCCTGTACCTCAATGCTCTGGTCCGCTGCCACGGTGTAGTTACTCGGATCGGCCAGTAACTCCAACCCGCTCCCACCCTGTGTTAACTCTCCGGCCATGTTTCCAGCACTGGATTCTGTCTGCGCCATCGAGGCTTCTTGTGCCGGCGTATGAGCGGTATCATAGACAATTGCTTCCTCGGAGATCCCCGTCGATACAGTGCTCGGCTGCGGTGGAGTTTTGGTAGTGGCAGCCACTGCCTGCGTCGAGCTGGGAGTACTGACAGCCACCACTATCGAGCCTTCCAACGGAAGTTTCAGCACTTGCCCAATACGTATTTGGTAGCGCCGGTTGAGTCCGTTCATGCTGGCTACATCCCGGATGTTGTGGCCGTAACGGGTGGCGATTTCTGACACGGTGTCACCCCGCACTACGGTATGGAACAGATCGGGTGTTTGTTCTGAAAATCGTTCTTCCGCTGGAATCGCCGCCAACAGCTGTGCAGGGCTGCCGACGATACGATCTCTGGGAACACGCATGGTGAAACCCTGTGGGATGCGCTTTTTTTTGCGCCATATGGGCTCGAGTAAGGCGCGGTTATGTTGCTTGAGTAAGTCGAGATCGGTATTGAAGGCCTTGGCAAAAGAATCAACCAACAGGTAGTCCGGTAGCTCTACCTCGGCGTAGGGAATGGGGCCGGCACTCTTGAAAGGTGCGAAGTAGCGCTCAGTGTTAGAGCTCACCTCCAGTGCTGCCAGAAATGACAGGTAAAAATTGCGCGATGCGAAGCCGAATGAACGTCCCTTGTAATTGCGTAGGATGGTAGTGATGTCGGTTGTACCCAGCTGTGCACTGGCGCGCCGCATGCTGGAGGCGCCGTGATTATAGGCCGTCAGGGCCAATGGCCAGGTGCCCGTGAGCTGACGGTTGTGTTCCAGTAACTGTGCCGCGGCCACGGTAGCGGCGAATGGATCCATGCGTTCGTCCACCACGTAATCCACCTGGAGGTAGCGCCGACCGGTTGAGCGGGTAAACTGCCAAATACCCGCAGCGCCCGCACTGGAGTATGCCTTGGGGTTAAAGGAGGACTCCACGTGAGGAAGAATCGCGAGCTCAGGCGGCAATCCTCTATCCGCCAACACCGAGTCAATGTAGGTATTCCACTCGCCGGATCTAACCAGGCCTTGCCTGAAGCGATTTGATTGCCCTCTCTGAAAGCGCACACTATCGGCCGCTTTGCGCAAACGCGCACTGCTCGCCGATTTACCCCACAGCAACTGGACCCGCTGCTGCTCTGCGTTGAGTTGCTGCGATGGGTTGGCAGCCAAATGCCTGAGGGTAGCTGAATGACGAGCTACCGCTGCCTTTAATTGCTTTTTTTCGGCGCGATAATTACCGGTTAGTTGCAATGTTTCGTAGATGACTGAGACATCATCCGCGTCGTGGATAAAACCACTGCTGGTGTCTATTTCCGTGTAGACCTTAACCCAAAAATTGATGTCGGCTTGCAGTTCTGAAGGGCGGGGAAACAGATCTTCAGCGCTGGTGGTCGCCGCAAGCACGAAAGTCATGCACAAACATGTTCGTTGCACTAAAGTGAAAAATCGGGTGCCCATAAGAAGCTCTTTTCCATTATCAACATATTTACGAAGCCACAACCGGCCCAGAGGCGGAGCAGAGTGCAGCCCTTGTACTTTATCGGACTGTACCCCGTCAGCGTATGCTAATCAATGGGGATCTGGCTCCGATGAATCTATATATAGAAGCAAAATAGGGCTATGTAAACGATTGTTAACCTGCATTCTTTGCAAGTTGACATTCCAGTTGCGTACAATCCCCATCACGATTGACTATATCAGCGGCAATACACATTTTTAGGCTAAGCATTATCCATGAAATAAATCCCGCATTCGAGAATAGAATAAAAAAGGAAAGCAATATGAAGACATTGACTAGCTGGGTGTTAACGGCAGCTTTTGTAGTCGCGGCCCCCATGAGCTTAGCGAAATCAGATTCAGGTGATTGGCCACGTTATGGCAGCTCCGCAGCTTCTACTAAATATGCTCCCTTTGATCAAATAAACAAAGACACCGTCAAAGACCTCGGCGTTAGCTGGATTTGGGATTCAGTCGACAATGCAGATATAAAACTCCGTCCTGGTCTGGTTCCTCCAGGATACAAATCGACACCGATCAAAGTGGGTGATGTTCTTTATACGAGTACATCTCTAGGCAGTGTTGTTGCCCTCGATGCGGAAACGGGTAAGCAAATTTGGACCTTTGATACCGAAACCTGGAAAGATGGCCGTCCAGCCAATATCGGTTTTAATCATCGCGGGGTGTCCTATTATGAAAACGGTGATCAGTCACGTATTTTGATGGGTACCAACAATGCTTATTTGTGGTCACTAGATGCCAGGACCGGCAAACCGGATCCAGAATTCGGAGAAGGTGGCAGGGTGGATTTAACCAAAGGACTGGGACGCCCCGTTATTCGCAAGCTCTATTCAAATACGGCGGCGCCAATGATTGTTGGCGACGTGATCGTCATGGGAGCAGTGGTACAAGACTCACCCGCCTATGGTTTTCGGATGCCAAAACGCGACATGATGCCGCCGGGGCACGTGCGCGGCTTCGATCTTAAAACCGGAAAAATGCGTTGGATATTTCATTCGGTTCCCAAGGCTGGTGAATTTGGCGCGGATACCTGGAAAGACGAGGATTGGATCGACACCGGAGCGGCTAATGTCTGGACATCGATGAGCGCAGACCTTGAACTTGGCTATGTCTATTTGCCTTTTGGCACCGCCAACAATGATTTTTATGGCGGGGAGCGGCTGGGCGATAATCTATTCAGTGAAAGCCTGGTTTGTCTGGATGCTGCAACCGGAAAGCGGGTGTGGCATTTTCAGATGGTTCACCATGGCGTCTGGGATTACGACTTGCCAGCCGCTCCCAACCTTGTCGACATAGTCGTTGACGGAAAAGCAGTGAAAGCCGTCGCCCAAGTGTCCAAACAAGGCCACATCTATGTGTTTGACCGAGTAACGGGCACGCCGATCTGGCCGATCGAGGAACGTCCAGTGCCTCAGTCGACGGTACCAGGGGAGGTGACGTCCCCCACGCAGCCATTCCCGACCAGGCCACTGCCCTTTGACCGGCAGGGTATCACTGAAGATAGCTTGATAGATTTCACACCAGAGTTACGAGCTGAAGCCGTGAAGATCATTTCGGAATTCGAAATAGGTCCGTTATTCACCCCGCCGTCTCTTAAAGGTTCGGCGGTTCTGCCGTCGGATGGTGGCGCTGCAAATTGGACCGGCGCGGCGGTAGATCCAACTTCTGCAACGATCTATATCCCCTCAATGACACTACCGGCAATGTTTAAACTCGGTGAGCTGGATCCGACGAAAACCGAATATCGATATGAACGATCGGCGATGACCTTTTTGGGAGGGCCCCAAGGACTTCCTCTTATTAAACCGCCCTATGGCCGTATTACCGCCATTGATCTTAATACCGGCGAGCATAGCTGGATGGTGCCCAACGGAGAAGGTCCCAGGCAGAATATTATTGCCGCCGGTATTAAAGACCCTGGTCCCGTCGGCAACCAGGGCTTTACTCATATACTGGTGACCCAATCGCTACTCTTTATAACACTCAGTGACAATGGCAAACCGGTCCTCAGAGCATTAGATAAAACTAGCGGCGCATTGGTTCGGGAAGTTGAGCTACCCGCCGTTCCAAACGGTGCGCCAATGACTTATATGGCTAATGGTAAACAATACATCAGCGTGGCAGTAGGCGGCTCAACTGATGCCAAGCTAATCTCCCTGGCTATTGGTGGCAAGATCAAAATGGAAAAGAAAGTACTGACCGCAGAAGATAATCTGCGCCGTCCAAACCCTCTTAGGGTGGCTCAACTATACGGTCAAATCTGCGCTAATTGCCACGAAAATGCGGTGCATGGTGCGCCGAAACAAGGTGACCTGTCTGCCTGGCGTCCCCGACTTAGCGAAGGTGTCGAAAAACTTTATCAAACTACCATTAACGGTATGGGTGAGATGCCTGCACGCGGTGGTTGTGGTGATTGTACCGATGGCGACCTAATGTCACTCGTCGACAGTATGGTGGAAGGCACTGAGTAGTGGATATCTATAGAAGGGCTACTCTGTAGTATTAAATAATCCACTAGACTACCCGAATTGATAGATTTAGTTATAGGAACTCTGTTGAGTTCCTTAGCTCGGCAGAGCTCCAACTGAAATAGTCTTCATTGTCCGTTGACGTTTTTGCCGACTTTTAGACGTAATAAAGAATCCTGTTTTCCATTCTCAGTATTCTGGTGCTAACAGGTCATACAGGGTTTTGGCAACATGCAGTATCGCCGCTCATCCCTCTCAAAACACAGAAAACACATCGGGGAGTCTAGCTTGTGCCCATCCAGAAATGGGTGTTTTCAACGATGTCATTGCGAGCGAAGCGCGGCAATCTCCCGCAGCCCGCGCCAATGCTGGATGAGATTGCCGCGCTAACGCTCGCAATGACTGAGCTTGTTAGTTTATGGATAGGCACTAGCTTGTCTCCGGTTCGAAGAATTCGTTTCTTTAAGGCTATGCTGTCCTTTCTATTCTCCGTTTTTGACTGGAAAGTTCTCATAACGTCTGTTGTGTCGCATTGTCGTTAGTACGCGTAATATGTCGGAGTGGCATACCTCCGAACTGATAAAAACCCTGTAACGGGGTGCAGTATTTCAGCACGATAATAGTTGAGCGCTTCGAGCAATTATTGGCATTCCCCGATATATTCGCTACCATTGAAAGACACTAATCAAGGAACTAATGAATGCTAAAACCACAGTTTTCGTGGGTTTTTTGCTGTCTTTTACTCGCGGCTGCCGATGCAAAAGCGGACGCTGTTACCAACCTATTTCAGATGTCACTAAAGGAATTGGTTGAGGTCGAAATTAGGACGGCGAGTGGCTTTGAACAAACCTTGAATCGATCTCCCGCAAGTATAATTATATATTATCCATGGCAATGGCAAGCGATGGGTATCGAACGGCTCGACGAACTAATTGAAACAATCCCCGGATTTCACGTGACTCAATCGCAGCTAGCTCTGAATATGGATGTGTATGGTGTTCGCGGCTTGCAGTCGGGATTTAATGACAAAATTGACCTTCTTATCGATGGTCAAACGATTAAAGGAAGTAATGGCGGCAGTACTTCCTTTGGTTTCCGAAAATCCCTCGCAGGCATAAAACGAATTGAAGTTATCAAGGGGCCGGGCTCGGTAGTGTACGGCGCAGATGCGTTTAGTGGTGCGATCAACTTAATAACAAAGGAGCTTGACTCATCGGACAATGCAACGATAAGTGTCCGGGCCGGGAGCTATGATGGCTTTAGTTTCGACATCGCAAATAGCATAGAGCTCGGATTCGGGATCTTGGAATTTTCCTTGAGCTATATGCACAATAACGATGATAATGAACGCAAGATTGATACTGATTTACAAGTTGCCATCGACCAAATCTTTTCGACCAATGCGTCGCATGCCCCCGCTACACTGGACACTCGGAATGAAATCGTCGACATCCTATTGAATTACTCAGCGAACGATTTCTCGTTGACGTTATGGCGCTGGGAAAGCTCAGATGCGGGCGTTGGCTCCGGCGCCGCGCAAATTCTTGACCCGACGGGTTTTACGGATACTACCTATCACTTAATTTCTGCCGAGCGAACATTTAGGGATTTGTTGGGTGGCGACTTAAATTTTACCGCGTCGTTGCAACAATACGATGGTCACTCAAGCTATACAATCTTTCCCCCTGGCTCGGTATTGCCAATAGGTAGTGATGGCAATGTCGACTTTGCTACACCGGTTGGTGTAACACTTTTCTCAGACGGCTACATCGGCAAGCCCGGGTCAAAGATTGATCTTTGGAGCGCGAGCCTTACCCACACGGCTCAGCTGAACCGCAAAATGACTCTACGTTCGGAGATAGGCTTTGAGTCTCAAGAGTTAACAGCGAGTGAAGATAAGAATTTTGGCCCGGGAATATTGGACGGAAGCGAGTCAATAGTGACTGGTGAATTAACCAATGTAACTGGTACTGAACTTATTTATCGAAAAAATACATCTCGAGATATAAGCTATTTGTCGATACAAACAGAATGGCTATTGGATGATAATTGGTCACTCAATATAGGAACAAGATACGATGACTACTCCGATTTTGGAGGCACCTTTAATCCTCGCGGCGCCATTATCTGGACAGATAATGATAACTGGACAGCAAAGCTCATCTATGGAACGGCGTTTAGTGCTCCATCTGCTTCTGAACTTTTTTTTAAAAATAATCCGAGCGCAACGGGAAATCCTAATCTAACAGAAGAGGAGATATCTAATACTGATTTAGTAATCGAATGGCGACCAAAACATAATTGGTTAGTTAGCTTAGATTTGTTTAGATACAAAGCTGATGACTTAATTGAGTTTGTACTTGATCCAAGTCGCGGAGAGCAGGTTGCTCAGAATATTGGAAGACAACAAGGTAGGGGTGGTGAGTTTCAATTCACGACTCAGCTCAACTCAGCGCTTCGTTTGGGGGCCTATTATTCTTGGGTGGCTATTGATTTCGAGGGAGCGGAAAAATCGATAGACTATCCCATGGAGCAATTCCACCTATCAGTCGAGTGGCAATTCAACGATCAGTGGAGCGCCCATGGACGCTTTAAACGTATTGCCGATCGCGAGCGAGGAAGTGGAGACTCTCGTTCGAATTTAGAAGATTATAATTTGGCAACGATTAAATTGGCTTATCAAATTCCTTCGAATAACGCTTCCTTGGCTTTAATAGTCAATAACGTTTTCAATTCTAACGGCTTAGAACCTTCTCCAATAGCCATTCCAAATGACTTCCCTATTGCGAGTCGACAAATAATGGCCGAAATGCGGTATCATTTTTAAGTTGCGCTCGTCTACTTTTTTCCTGCGGTGGGCTATCTAGAAGTAGCGGTATTTCAAGCCGAATTTGAGATCAAGTCTTGAGCGGTTAAGGCTACCCAGTGTGTGGGCCCATTTAGAGTTTGGTATTTCTCTGGATCATAGGAGTCGTGAGTTCTTAGAATGAAATAGCACAGCTTGGGATTAAAAGTTTGACATCCTTTGATGTCAAAAATTGACTTCTCAATACCAAAAGTATTGCTTAGAGTCATCCGTGGGGATTAATACAGGTAGTGTCTCATTGCGCGAAATGTTTGAAAATATAGGCAACATATAAATTGGCGGATAACATACATGTGTTCGTTAACAGCGTGTCCCACTGATATCGGAGGTTTAGGCAATGATCAAAAAACTCAGTATTTATGTTAATCGCCAGGGCCTACAGGACATCACCGCGACAGTTTGCGATGCCATTGAGGGTGACGATGAGGGCCTTTGTACGCTTTATATACAACATACCTCTGCCAGCCTGCTTATTCAGGAGAACTATGATCCCAGCGCCAAGTTAGATCTGGAAAATTGGCTCAATCGACTGGTTCCCGAAAATGATCCTATCTATACACACACTATGGAAGGTGCCGATGATATGCCGGCCCACATAAAATCGGCGCTCACCGCCTCTTCGTTATCCATTCCCATTGTCGATGGACAGCTGGCTCTTGGTACCTGGCAGGGGATTTTTTTGTGGGAGCATCGTCATCACAGTGGATCCAGAACGGTTATCTTACACCAGGCTAGGTAGGGCTGAACTCTGACCTTTAAACTCTTGACTCTTAACCTTGAACTCCGGCCACCGATGTGGAAAGCGTGTAGTTCAGAACGTAGTTGTTAGGTTCCAACGTTGATGAGGTGCCAAAAGTAAAATGGGTACGTTTTCCGCGAATGAGCAAGTGTGCGATATCGTTGGTCCTATCGATATGTCTGGCAGTAAAAAAGTTCGTTCTGACGGTGTATACGATGTGTTCTAAACCACCAGTGCAATAATTGTCTCGACCGGGAAAAGCACTTTGAACATTCTTACAATTAGCTTCTTTAGTTATGCGGTACTGAATTGAGGGTTGCGGTTTTACGCACAACCCTCTCTTTAAGATTCTACTGCCAGAAGAATTACAGGGGTAAACACACTGCGTCGCAATAAGTGACGAAGATTTTTAGAAATTAGCCAAAAACTTCTCTATACGCTTAGCATTAGCGCCTAAGTCGCTTCTGCCGATACGAGATACTGAACGCAGGTCGACCGCGGTTTCCCCTCCTTTTTCAGCAATCCGTACCACTATATCGTCTTTGAAACCCCAAATAGTGGTGGTTTCTGTCGCTTCAATAATCCCTGCTTCAGCGTCTGAATTGACTAGCTCTAAGCCCATTGACTTTACAACAGTCTCGGCTTTTGCATGTGCTTCGGCAACGCTAAGGTCAGTCATGAGCGTTTTTACGTTCGGATAGGCTTTAGATTGAATCTCTGCAAGTTTTGTAACATCGTATTCGAGTGGATTATTGTACTCACTGCGCAGAGCCACTACCTTATCAAACGCTGGTGGATTGACGGTATCGGTCGAGATGTTGTGGATTTCGGGCACAGACCTTGCGCTAAACAATTGAGAACCTAAGCCTATTAACGGCAACAGCGCGATCATGGCAGCGATTCCTGCTGATTTTGCCAGGACAGGTTCGCTTCGCTTAACAAAACTCATCACCAAACTAAGGAAAAACACCACAAGCGATAGATAGACCGTATAGGTTAATATCTGAAAGCTAGTTGGGAACGGAAACAGGCTCAGTCGATAACCAATTACAGCGATTGGAAAACCTAGAGCAGCTAGAATAGCGAGTGGTTTGAGTAGTTTAATCATTGTTGTTCTCTTTTATAATTTGAATTATGTTGTGTAGATTATTTCTTCTAACGTTTTTAGCTTAACTTTTTGGTCTAACTTTCCTGGGCCAATTTTCTCGCACTAACTTCCCTGAGCGAGAAGGAACGGTCTCAACTTAAACTGTTCCCATACGGCGAACCGAGACAGCTTAGCCGCCAAAATTTCATTAGGCTCAGACTCCAAACCTTGCAGTATAGAAAATACAATCGCACTTTTGCCTTCAATCTACCAGCAATAAAGACCGTTTGGAAAGCGCCGGATGGTGCGCTATTCTAATCTCAGTTTTTCACTTGCTTGATGAGAAAAATTGCGATTCAATTGCCTTCGCTCACTTTCCAATCACTAGCTTCCAACAATGGTCTTAGTGCGGCAATTAATGACCGTATTCGCAGCTCGGCGGCCCCACGATATTAACGGAAGGATTTTATGTCCCTCACGCAAAAAATACTAGATGTAGTTGGTACTAAAGGTCTACTTACCTCCGAGCCCGATATGGCGGCATATCTTTGTGAATGGCGTGATAAATATGTCGGTAAGGCTCTGTGTGTAGTGCTTCCAAAAACCACTGAAGAAGTCTCTCAGGTTGTAAAGCTTTGCGCCGAAGCTAAAGCCCCCATCGTTCCTCAAGGCGGTAATACCAGCTTAGTCGGCGGGTCTATTCCTTTTGATTCCGGGGATGAAGTCGTCATTTCACTGCGCCGGATGAACACTGTCCGATATATAGACAAGCAGGGTGGCACCTTGACGGTCGAAGCGGGTTGCATCCTTGCCAACCTGCAGCAAACAGCAACCGACAACGGATTTATGTTCCCCCTTCGAATAGGATCGGAAGGGAGCTGCCAGATTGGCGGAAACATATCGACCAATGCCGGGGGTGTTCAGGTGCTCCATTATGGAAATACTCGCGAACAAGTATTAGGCCTTGAAGTGGTTTTGCCAAATGGTGATATTTGGGACGGGCTTTCCAGCCTCAGAAAAGACAATACTGGCTATGATTTGAAACAGCTGTTTATTGGCGGCGAAGGGACACTGGGCATCATTACAGCCGCTGTTGTGAAACTGTATCCCAAGCCAAAATACCAACAAATTGCGATGATAGCTCTCCCTTCTGTGGAGGCTGCAATCGACTTTCTCGGCTTGGCCCGGACGATGAGTGGTGACCAAGTCACAGCCATCGAACTCATTCCTCGGATTGCCATCGACTTAGTGGTGAAAAATGTTCCTAACTTCTCTGACCCGATGCCGGAGAAGTATGATTGGCAAATTCTGGTTGAATTGTCATCCAGCGCGACTGAAGATCTAAAAAGCCTGATGGAAACCATTTTGGAGGAGGGGATGGCTCAGGACATTGTTCTCGACGCCATTATTCCCGGCAGCGAAGCACAGCAAAATAAACTTTGGGCTTTGAGGGAAGAAATTTCAGGGGCACAAAAACCGGAAGGAGGAAGTATCAAGCATGACATTTGTGTTCCCATAGGAAAAATTCCAGAATTTATCGAAACCGCAGATGCTGCCCTTCAAAAAATCATTCCGGGTTTTCGCCCCGTCACCTTTGGGCATATTGGGGATGGAAATCTGCACTATAATCCACTGCAGCCTGTAGGCGCTGATCCGCAGGAATTTTTAGATAAGTGGGAAAGTGTCAGCCGGATCGTGCATGACATTGCCAATGATTTACGTGGCAGTATTAGCGCTGAACACGGCATTGGCCGCATGAAGAAGAACGAACTAAGCCGTTATAAGTCTGATGTAGAGTTACGCCTAATGCGGCAGGTAAAAACGGCGTTCGATCCGCAGGGTATTATGAATCCAGGGAAAATGCTTCCCGATTAAAAACACTTAAGATGTTCGATTGCGATTGCATTCCAGCCAGCCCCAGGAACAATAATGAAACTGGAATGTAGTTACTACATATTTTTTTGTTAGCTGGTATCAATTCACATGACACTCAATTCGGAAATTCATCGGATTAAATATGAAAAAAGAGAAAGCCGAAACTGGCAACTTTGAAAACCTTTTGTCCCAAATTGGCGCTGGATTAGACCAGTTTCAAAAATTCGAACATCAAGATGCTCTTCATCCTGATAAAACTTGGCGGAAAGCACTCGACGGGCCTTTACCGGCTAACGGTGTTGGCATAGAAAAAGTCACGGAAATTTTATTAGAGAAAATTATTCCCAATGGTTCGCCGGTTGGGAAGCCAGGATTCACTTCGTTTATAACGACTGGCGCCACCACTGCATCAACATTGGCTACAACCGCCGCAAGTATTGCATCTCCGCAAAGATATCTGGGCACGGCGTTTAACTTTATTGAAGAATTGTCATTGAAGTGGCTGGCAGAAATGTGCGGAGTTAAAACAATGGAAGGCGTTTATAGTAGCGGCGGCTCTGTCGCGAACTTGATAGCTTTGGGAGCAGCGAGGCAATCGGCATTTGAAAAAATTGGCGTTGATCCGGCAGCCGATGGTCTGTCTAGAAAAGTCAGTATTTATGCGAGCCAGGAATGCCATCACACTATTCAACGTTCTGGTGGTGTCTTAGGGTTAGGCCGTCGAGCGATTAAGCGCATTGCCTGTGATCGAGAAGGACGCATGAAGGTTGATGCGCTTTTGTGTGCGATTGAAGAAGATAGGCAAGCTGGCATTTTACCTATGGCTATCGTTGCCAACGCTGGCACGACCAATACTGGAGCTATCGACCCATTGTTAGCCATTGGCAAGATCGCACAAAAAAATTCGATCTGGTTTCACATCGATGGAGCTTACGGTTTGCCCGGCATTCTGGACGATCGGATTCAGGAACTTTATCACGGCTTAGAGCTGGCTGACTCTGTGATTGTTGACCCTCATAAATGGCTAGGTGCGTCCGTTGGCATTGCCGCGACATTTGTCAAAGATCGTGAATTATTGTTACGGGCTTTTACCCAGGAACCCGCCGACTACTTGGAGGGCAGCGTCGATCAAATGACCGAAGGTTCTCCAATTGTGGAGCATTCACTCGATGATTTTGGAATCCCATATTTCGATTACGGCGTTGAACTTAGCGCCCCTTGCCGGGGTATCGTGATGTGGGCCATGCTCAAAGAAATTGGGACTGAGGGCATGCGTCAAAGAATAAAGCGCCATAACGACATGGCGCAACAAATCGCCCAGTTTACTCGCGAGCATCCGCAGCTAGAACTACTCATTGAGCCAACTTTATCGATCTGTTGTTTTCGCTATACTGATGACAGGGTTGCAGATTTGGATTCACTTAATCAGAAATTACATCGTCAATTAGTGAGAGAAAATCAATATATGCCAAGCACCACGCGAGTCAATGGGAAGCTCGCGTTAAGACCCTGTTATGTGGGAGCACAGCACGAACAACCTCAAGCGGATGAATTGCTCGCTGCAGTGTTAAGAATTGGCAGTAATTTGGCTGCGGAATTATTTGTTTAATCGCATGGACGTAAATTCTGGGCAGCCTCCAAAGTGTGTCAAATACCAGGGAGGTGAGCGGAACCGCTAGAGAAAATGTACAATCAGGTCTCAATAAGATGATACGCTTTGTCCAAGGACGACGTAAGTAGGTAGTTCGTTAGTGCCCATTCAGAAACTAATAGACACAGTCATTGCGAGCGTTACGCTTCGACGCGGCAATCTCATCCAGCATTGACGCGGCCTGTAAGAGATTGCCGCGTCGAAGCGTCGAACCGTTCGCTCGCAGCGACGACATTTTGCCATTTCTGGATGGGCTCTAATTAGTCAACGAGTCAACGAGTCAACGATTCAACGATTCAACGACTGCAACCAGTACCGATATCTGCGGTATCCTGTTGTAACAAGACAAAGTGAGTTGTGCCATCGGTATTCATCACTTTCAATTCATGATTGCCAGCAGGGTTATCTGCTCGTGCGAGCCATAAGCTAACAATGTTTCCATTGGGCAATACGCAGGGAGAGTTATCATTGCCGAACTCGCCAATAATTTCAGGTTGGGTTTCACCAACTTCCATTCGTGCAATTACCTCATTAAAATCCCAATCGCCTTCAAAGACAATACTGTCATCAGAGTCGTAGTATGCATGATGTAGCGCTTCGGCCTGGGAGGCTCCAGCGGGGGTGTTGTCAATCGATACGGCCACCCGAAAACCACTGCCATCGATATTGACTTCACATATTTGTGATCCAGGGCCGGTAATGGTTGACGGAAAACCTGACATGTCGATGGCACCACCGTTCGTACAGGGTATGGACTTGACGGGCTTAAGATTTACTCGCGTTTCGCCCGGACAATTCGACATGGTTTGGACAATAGAAGCCCATCTCACCCACTATGACGGCATGGTTCAAGGAGGTATTGTTAATGTGATTGCCGATACGGGACAATCTTTTGCCTACTCTACTACCAGTAAAGAAATGGAAGCTTTCTCGACAGCCGACTTTGTCACTCGATTTATCCGGCCCATGAAAACGGGCGACGTGATCGAGGTAAACAGTGAAGTTGTCAATCGATCCCGCCGCTTGGGCATTGTTGAGACCAGATTCATTAACCAGCAAACGGGGAAATTATGTGTGACTGTGACTGGCTCATGGATGATTGTGAATCGTGATTTTGGTGGCCCATCAACGTCAAATTAAAGATCCCTATGCTCCTCTTTCCGGCACAAATGGATTGAGAGGTTTGTCGGTCATTCTTCTAGTTAATAGTGTCAAGTCTTGTCGAGTGTTAATCCGATAGAGCGCTCGAAAATCACGCGAAGACAAACACCGGTAATTACCGACTCCACACCACAGCCATGGTACTAACGCAAGACCAAGCCAAAGGACATAAAGCATCTCGAAGCGGGATTTTCTGTGTCAATTGAAATGAGAAATGCGCTCGGTAAACCTGACTGCGAATGGAAGTTATTGGACCTTAGATGTGGCTTAGAGCGAAATTTTTCTCACCAGATTCTTTCCTTTTTTCAGTCGTAGTCCCCTTAGTGTTTCTGCTATTGCCTTTGGAGCGCTGCAGTTATTCGGTTGACAGTTAATTTGCATTACGCCCAACTGCGATTCGGAGGTGTTTGGGTCTGAATTTGTGGAAAGGGCATTAGAAATCGACAGTTTTTATTATTTACTTACTAACTGGTAAGTAAAAAGGTATAGTTGGGTTTTTATCCCAAACGGAGCGCTGGAATGATTGAGTGGAGTGAGCAACAAAAGTTGGCTAGAGGCGAGATCAGGAAATTTATCGAAGCCGAGATTGTGCCATTAAACGAGCAGTTAGAATACGGAGATTTACCGCCCTATGACATTATCCGCAAGTTATACAGAACCTTCGGAATCGATGAAATTAGCAGAGCACGGTTTGAAAAATCTATCGCCAAAGAGGAAGCCCTGGCAAACGGGGAGTCCCTTGCACCGGCGTCTGAAACAGCGGAAGACGATAAGGATTTATCAATTGATACGCTGCTCAGCCTGGAGCTCTGTCGCCACGCAGCGGGGATAGTAACAGCCATGGGTGTGACCCAATTGGCCGCCGGCGCCATTATGAGTAAGGGCAGTATCGAACAGAAGAAACGCTGGGGCTTAGATTTACTGACTGCCGAAAAAGTGGGCTCTTGGGCCATTACCGAACCCGGTTCCGGCTCAGATGCCTTTGGCGGTATGACCAGTACCGCCCAGTTAACGAGTGAGGGTAATTATGTTCTTAACGGCAGTAAAACCTTTATCACTAATGGTCCTTACGCCGATACCATTGTGTTTATTTGTAAACTGCTCGAAGAGGGTGTTGATCCAAGACAGCGTAAAATCATGACCTTTATTTTAGATAAAGGAATGCCGGGCCTAGAGCAATCTGGGCGCCTGCGCAAGATGGGCTTGCACTCGTCACCGACCGGGCAATTGTTTTTAGACGGTGTTGTAGCTGGCCCAGAAAGGCTGCTGGGTGGCCAATCTAAAGGTACTAAAGGCGGAGCAAAAAGATCCGACCCCAAAGCTACCTTTGCGGCCGAGCGAGCGGGTGTTGTTAGCATGTCGTTAGGTGTGGTTGAGCGGTGTTTGGAACTTTGCGTTGAGTACGCCAAGGAGCGAGTGCAGTGGGAAAAACCGATAGGCGAGTATCAGTTAGTGCAGCTGAAACTGGCCGATATGGAGGTGGCCAGGCTAAATATTCAGAATATGTTGTTTAATTATATTGAGCGGAAAAACAAGGGCGTAGCGATGAGTTTTGCCGAGGCTTCTGCAATGAAACTATATTCTACCAAAGCCGCAGTTGAGGTGGCGTCGGAGGCTATTCAAATCTTTGGTGGCAACGGTTATATGGCTGAATACAAGGTTGAGCAGTTATATAGAGATGCTCGGGTAATGCGAATCTATGGCGGCACCGATGAAATGCAGGTGCGTGCTATTGCTCGCGATCTACTCAGTCGCTGATAACGATTAAAGTAAGGTTTTATGGTTTTGCAGCGTCGGTAATCAGTCGCTGCAGGTAATCTATTTAATGTTGTAGAACAAGGTTTTGGCGTAAAGCCTACGTGGCAAACCTTACTTGGCAAAACCTTGCGCAAAGTTCTGCCAATATTGCTCGGCAATTTCGGTGGCGGATAATTCACCATCAGGTCGGTGCCAATAGGCAATGCCATTAAATAAATCAAATAAAGCGAGGGCGGTGAGTGTAGGATTGCACGGTTTGATTGAGCAGTCCTCTACACCGGCCTGAATGATGTCGACTACGGCATCATGGACTTTGCGGCGGTTTCGTTTACTTTTTACGCGGGATGTTCCTTCGAGATTCTCCGCTCTAACTAAAACTAAGCAGCGACCAAACTCCAGGCATATAGATTCCGTCCATACGATAAAAAACTGTCTTAAACGCGCAGCGCCAGTACAATTTAGCTGGTTAATGTCGGTTAAATTAGCGCTAGCCTCGCGCAACGCGGTGCTGCCAATTTGGTAAAGAATCTCGTCCTTACTTTTCGCGTAATAATACAAGGCAGGTTTGGTGACATTAAGGGATTTGGCGATGTCGTCCATGCTAGTGGCATTAAAGCCCTTAACGTTAAACAACTTCGCCGCTGCCCTCAGTACCTCAAGTTTACGTTTGCTAAATGGGGCGCCTTTACCCTTGGGTACGCCAAGTACTGCTGTCACTTACATTACCTTGTATTGATCTAACGTGCTTAGGACTTTATGTTACTCATAATCGGTCCCATAGAATCGCCTATGCTACGTGGATGAGAGGCATCCGTAAAGTCGCTGATTTTATCCCAGGCTTCGTTAACCTGTTCTGGACTAAAGCCCGCTTCAGTATCGAGGGTCACGCCTAGTGTTCGTTCCAAACGAATTTTTCCCATCCAGCCCGCACCTACTTCGTACAAGCCACCGGTTTCGACGCTATTTTCGTCACATAGCTTTAATACCAACGGCATAACAAACTCAGGGCGTAAGGCATCAACCACTTTTTGCGGCATAACTGTTTCAGTCAGTCGAGAACCAGCGATAGGGGCTATTGTGTTGACGAAAATGTTTCTCTTTCTGCCTTCTAGCGCCAGCGTTTGTGATAGTCCGTGTAAAGCTAGTTTAGCCATAGAATAGTTAGCTTGGCCAAAGTTACCGTAAATGCCGGCCGCGGAAGCGGTGAAA
Source organism: uncultured Cellvibrionales bacterium (assembly GCA_913019905.1). Lineage (GTDB taxonomy): Bacteria > Pseudomonadota > Gammaproteobacteria > Pseudomonadales > Dasaniaceae > Oceanicoccus. Next base: position 10,633 of record CAJVZD010000022.1, on the reverse strand, counting down.
ATTAGTCGACCATAATTTTGTTCACGCATATGCGGCCATGCTGCATGGCAAACTTTAAATGCACCCCGTACATGCACATCGTAGATTAGGTCCCAATCTTTTTCCTCCATTTTATGGAAGGTTTTATCGCGCAGTATTCCGGCATTGTTAATAACAATGTCAATTTTTCCATAGCTGTCTAATGCGGTTTGCACTATTTTTTCGCCGTCGGTTACTGAATCGTAGTTGGCTACGGCGTCTCCACCCGCGGCTCTAATTTCGTCAACCACTACGTCGGCAGCGGCTTTGTCGGCACCGTCACCAAAGGCCGAGCCGCCTAAGTCGTTTACCACCACTTTAGCGCCGCGGGCACCCATGGCTAATGCGTACGCCTTACCTAAACCGTTACCGGCGCCGGTGATAATAGCCACTCGGTTATCAAATCTTACCTCTGACATTTTCTGTCTCCGTTGTATTTATGAAAAAGCGATGATTGCATCGCCGACCAGGGTTTTAGTGCCATCGTTTAACTCGGCAGTAATTTCAAGCTTAACTCGGTTCTCACCATCGGCGGTAAATTTGTCTACGACTTTCCCTTTGCAGGTTACTGTAGCGAGTACCGGCGTGATCGCGGTAAAACGCACACCATATTCACGCAGTTGTTGCTGAGATACCCAGTTAGTTAACAGCTGTGCCAAGTAGGCCATTGATAACATGCCGTGAGAAAAAACATCGGGCATGCCAAATTTTTTAGCAAAGTCACTGTCGATATGAATAGGATTGTGGTCTCCTGATGCACCTGCAAATAAGCCCAAAGTAGTCCGTGATATGGGGCCGCAAATATGCTCGGGCAATGCTTGGCCAACTTCAATGCTCTGATAATTGAGCTCTGACATACTGTCCTCCTAGTTTCTAATCACAAGGCTGTTGGTCATGCTGCCAACGGTATCGCCGTGTTGGTTAACCGCAGTGGTTTTACTCACAACAAATTGTAGGGCGCCACCTTTTTTGTCGTAGGCGTCGGTTACTTTTGCCGTTAAGGTAATGGTGTCGCCAGCGTAAATGGTTTTGCCATAAGTAAAACGTTGTTCGCCGTGTAATATTTTTCCTATGTCCACGCCTAATACCGCTAACACGCCTTTTTCTTTGGCCGGTGCTAATAAATCTAAGCTGAATAAAAAGGTGGGTGGCGCGGGTAAGGCACGATGGCCAGCCGCTTTGGCGCTATCGACATCCCAATAGATTTTGTCACTAGCGCCAGTGGCCTTAGCAAAAAATTGCAGCTGGCCTTGCTCCACGACGATTGATTTTGCTTGGCTTTCGCGCCCGATAATTGATTTTATATCTGCCATACTGTCTCCTGAATATTGTCGCCTGAATGTGGTCGCCTGAATGTTAGCTCCATAATAAAGAGGGGCTTACGCCCCAGGAAAAGTTTAGTCTTTGCCATATAGGGTGACCACACAGGCGCCGCCTAAACCCAAATTATGTTGTAGAGCGTGTTGCGCGCCATCTACCTGGCGGTCACCGGCATCACCGCGTAACTGCCAAACCAGCTCAGTACATTGAGCTAAACCAGTAGCGCCTAAGGGATGTCCTTTTGATAAAAGGCCTCCAGACGGGTTGGTCACGACCCGGCCGCCATAGGTATTGTCGCCATCCCAGATAAATTTCTCGGCGGTGCCAGGGTCGGTTAGGCCGAGCGCTTCGTAAGTTAATAATTCATTCGCAGTAAAACAGTCATGTAGCTCAACCACTTGCACTTCTTGCGGTCCTACCCCGGATTCTTCAAAAACCTGGTTTGCCGCAGCTTGTGCCATGTCATAACCAATCAGCTTGCGCATAGAATGTTCTTCAAGCGTACTGGGGAAATCGGTGGTCATAGCTTGGGCTTTAATGGTGATCGCATTCGTAATGCCGTGCTTTTTCGCAAATTCTTCGCTACAAATAACCGCAGCGGCGGCACCACAAGTGGGAGGGCAACACTGAAAACGGGTTAGTGGTCCAAAAATATGCGGTGACTGCATGATTTGTTCAACACTTAGCAATTCACGGAATACCGCGTAGGGGTTATTCGCCGCGTGGATGCGTGCTTTTTCAGAAATTTTCGCAAAAGTTTCATCTTTGGTGCCGTATTGCTCGGCATATTCTTTGCCCGCGCCACCAAAAAATTGCGCCGCTCCTGGCGCTTTTTTATCGAAGCCTTGAATGTCTACCATTTCTTTAAACATGCGCTGCATAGGGCTAGGACGGTCATTAAAAACGGCGCCCAAGGCACCCGGCACCATTTGCTCAAAGCCTAACGCCAAAGCGCATTCCACCATGCCAGATTGCACTGCCTGGCGCGCCATAAATAGCGCTGAAGAGCCAGTGGCACAATTATTATTGACATTGATCACCGGCACGCCGGTCATGCCAAGGCCATAAACTGCGGCTTGCCCTGCAGTAGAGTCACCGTAGACATAACCCACATAGACCTGGCCAATATCTTGGTAGCTAAGGCCGGCATCTTCAATCGCCAGTTTCGCGGCGGTTTCGCCCATGACGTTGTAGTCGTCACTTTGGCCTGGTTTGGTGAAGGGAATCATGCCAACACCGGCAACTTGTACTTTTGACATATTTGCTCTCCGTAATATATTGTTTACTGTACAGTAAGTAATATATGAATTTGGCGTTGGTGTGTCAATGTTTTGGGCTGCGAGTGCCGGGATGGGACTGCTACGGCTGAAACGAAAGCGACTGATATGGCTGTTAATAATGATTGTCGCGTACGGTTTATATTGACTTCGGAAAGGATGGAAAATATTATGCTTTCTATATTTTCCAGGGCGAAATCTTTTTGATTACGCATTCATCAGGATTAAGCAGCAATGGTCTCAAATGTACCGGTAATAATGGCGAACGGCGACAACAACTCCATTACCATGCAACGTATTCTGGATATCTTTGAGCGGCAAGCCAGGACCGTAGGACCAAAGCGGGTCGTGATGGCCGAACTGGTTCGTGAATTGGGTATCAGTACCAAAACGCTGTATCGGCTATTTCCCAATAAAGCCGAGATGGTGACCGCGATGATGCAAAGACATGCCGAAAAGCGTTCATTGCGTCAGCAGGAGGGATTGGACCGGGGTCTTGGCCCGCGTGCACGAATAGAGTGCATGGCCATTGAATGGCTGGAATACACCAGTCAGTTTAGTGAACAATTCTGGTTGCAGTTGGAACGTGATTTCCCCAAAGCCCATGAAATATTTACTCGGCAACAGCGGAAATTTCTCAAGCGCTCACAAGAAAACCTGACCTCCGCAATACGCCAGGGCCTGAATGCGGATATCGCTTTAACTATGTTGCTGGAGATGATCGTAAAGTCCACCGACGCCGAGTATTGCGAGAGGCATAACGTCACCCGCCGGGAGGTATTGGCGCAAGCAATTGAAATTTGGTCACTGGGTGCGTTGCGAGAGACTACAGAGAATCACTCGTAGCTTTTGGTAAGAAGCCAATAATTAGTCGCTGTCGCCTGTTCGTTGTCACGTCGCTGTTATCACGTAGTGGTTGCCGCAAAGTAGGTATTACCGTGAAGTTGGTGTCTTACCGGTGCCGCCTCACAACGATTAAAAGTAAATTAGAGAAGGTCATTCAACCGTATGAATATACCCAGCACTAACGACGTATACATTATCGCCGTACCCATCATCCTGGTTATGATTTTTGCCGAGGCCAGCTTCTCAGCCTGGCACAAGAAAAACTTTTATCAGGGGCCCGATACACTGGGTAGTCTCGGGTTGCTTGCGGGCAATATATTGGCCGCTGCCCTCATCAAAGCGACTGCTCTCGGTTTGAGTCTATACCTCTATCAATTCAGATTTTTCACCATCAACGAGCTGTTTCAGCCCTGGATGGTGTGGTTGATAACCTTGGTAATGATTGACCTGGTGTTTTATTGGTATCACCGCTGTTCCCATCGTGTGCGTGTTTTATGGGCGGTGCATATGAATCATCACTGCAGCGAGGAAATGAATTTTGTGGTGGCTTTTCGCCAGGCCTGGTTTGGGCCAGTATCGAAAATTCCCTTTTTCGTAGTATTGCCATTGATCGGTTTTGATCCCACGGTTACCGCCGTAGCCGGAGTGATGGCGACACTCTGGGGTGTGGTCGGACACACCAAGTGGATAGGGAAAATGGGGCCTTTGGAATGGATAATGAACACGCCATCACACCACCGTGTTCATCATGGCAGCAATCCTCAGTACATCGACAAAAACTACGGTAATTTACTGATTATCTGGGATCGCATGTTTGGGACCTTCGAGCCTGAAATCGAAGCGGTGGTGTACGGGCTGGTTAATGATATTAAGACCAATAATCCGTTCAAAATCACCTTTCATATCTGGATTCAAATGTTCAGGGACCTGCGTACGGCTAAAAGCGCTAAAGAAGTCGTAGCATTGGTCTTCGGCCCGCCAGAGTGGCAATCAGACCACCAAAGTGACGCAACCGCATTAGCCGCAGCATCCGAAGCCTAGGTCATAATTGTACAGGCCCAATACTCAGTGTATGGTAGGGAAAAAACGGGGTGTTGATTCGTCTCGCAATTTGACAAGAGTGAGGCAAAATTTGTTGTTACTCGCTAAATTTTATTACCTAATATGTGGAGGGAAGGGTATAAATGCGCTACACGGGCTCAGCTGCCAAATGGGTGTTGGCATTAGTTGTCGTCTGTCTCTCTGGTCAAGTTAACTCTGATACTGATTTGATTGACGGTACGGCAGTTAGAATTCATTTCCCTGGAGGCGCTGTAGGCCCGGCTAGTAAAAGGATGATGGCCTTCAAAAACGGCCGCGCTAGTGGTCAGCTGCCAGACTTGGTTGCATGCGGTTTTAAGCGTATAGGTCGCAAGGTACTATTTTCCCAGGCTCCGTTTCCTAGAATTCAACACAATATTAGTACTCACGAGGCGGATGGTTTTTTCCCGGCAAACAAAGCAAGCCGACGAAATAAAATTTCTACGGCTAGCGGCCCCATACTTGATGATTACAAGGTGCTTGTTACGCCCAAATACGCCAAGGAAAAGCCCGCAACGGGACTTGGTGTACCGCTTCCCCGTATCGGCGTATTAAATGGAGCTGAGCGGGAACTCAATTTGGCGAAAACATACGGCGAAGCTATCATGCTCAAGGGATATGACCAGATGCTCTACATGTTGGCTGCTGATCGCTTGGATGGATTCGTGGCTTCGCAGGTGGCTATCTCTATCACCATTGAAGACAAGCAAATGGATGGCGAGCAGTTCGGTGACTTTGCTTATGAAAAACTCGAGGACGCACCTTTTTTTCTGTTTTTTGGTAACTTTTTTCTGCAGAAAAATCCGCTTATTTTAGATGAATTTAATCGAGCTTTAATTGAGTGTAAGCGTTAGTGCAGAAAGAGTTGTCGTGCATGGTTAGTTGGATGGCGGTGCCATTTAGTCTTTTAGTGATGACATCTGAGCGGCTTCCCTGGCAGTCGCCCATCCGGTTTTGTTGGGAGCGGTGATTGATGACTTTTACTAACAAGTGCTGCTAATGCCAATACGGGTGTTTTTCACAGATCCTCAAAGTCGTGGGCTAAGCTTGACGTGTCAGCTTGGTTTTTAGGAAGCAATTTTATGAATGACAGAACACTGCGTTTTTATTTCGACTACCTATCTCCATTTGCCTTTTTTGCCTCTCGCAAATTGCCGAATTTGTGCGCAAGGCACGGTGTGAAATTGGACTATTATCCGGTGGTGTTTGCCGGTCTGCTCAATCACTGGGGTCAGCTCGGCCCTGCTGAAATTCCGCCGAAAGCACGCCACACAGCCAAACAATGTATGCGTTATGCGGCGTTGAATGGGATTTCCTATAACGGCCCCAAGCACCATCCTTTTAATCCGCTCACTACCCTGCGTGTGTCTACGGTGGAAGTTGCGGGAGAGAACCAGACAGGGGTTGTCGATTGTCTGTACTCACTGGGATGGGAGCAGGGAGGGGATTTGGGCGATGATGAAGAAATTGCGACGGCCCTGGCCGCGGCAGGTTTCGACGGGCCTGGATTGGTCGCCCAGTCCAAAGAACCTCTCGTGAAACAAGCACTGCGAGCCAATACCGACTCTGCTATTGGCCAAGGTGTTTTTGGCGTGCCCACCATGTTAATCGAAGACCAATTGTTTTGGGGTATCGATCAGTTGGAGTATCTGGATTTATACCTGCAAGGCAAAGATCCCATCGCGGGTATAGAATTGGATAGCCTTGGTCGCGGTGGACCCACGGCTTGGCGTCCTGGCATTAAGAATCGAAATGATGAGCCAACCGCCCAGTAGCCCTGCATCCCAGTAGCCCTGCATAAAGAGCTGCAGGTGGTCATTGAGTGGCAGCCGCCACCTTGGGTGACAATGTGGTCGCCTTTAACCTATACAGATAGTGAGAATTCATTCAGTGAGAGATTTGAATTTGAAGCTGTTTAGAAGGCACATGAAAAACCCGAAAACCGATCTGAGCTTGCGAAAAGCATAAAAACGGCGCGCAATCTATCTGCTGCTTTTGCAGCTGTCTAAGCTCATTCAAGTCCTGTAAGATCTCGGCATCCTGCGGCTCCATTGGGAAGCTGATGCCGTTGGCCCTTCACTTTGGTATCGGAACACTGAACCCTTACTCAGGCCCTTGATCGGATTAAATTGTGAGCGACAAATACCTGGTGCGAGGCAGCCTACTTGCGGTAAACACTTTGTCCGCTGATTACGCGAAGGCTTTTTCGGTTTTGACTCGCGGCGTAACTGAAAAATCCAAAAATAATTCAGCGAATAGATCGTTTTCCCTTGGCATCCCCAATGGGATTGAAATTCGAGAGTCTAATCACTCCGGTCGCTCAGCGTACGAAGTAACGACGGATGAAAGCAAAATAGTATTGGTATTACCCAAGCTGAACATACCCTACCAAACTGTCAAATCTGGGAATTCACGCTTTGAGTTTTCCAACTTGAACAAAAAAGAGCCCATTATTGTATCTGGATGGGTCGAACCTTCACGGAAATAGCCCGGCATAAAAGCGGTGATGGATGCCAATTTGAAGAATTGGAAGCAAGCAAAAAATAAGATCCCTGTGCCTAAAAATGTCGTTTACGGAACGGAAGGACGGTGGGAAACCGTTTCGTATTCTGCCAGTATTGCGGCAGGCGAACAGCTCAATATAGAATCTCACCTAGTGGATTCCGGCACCTGGATTCACTTACACCTGTCAACATTTTCAAAGGCGTCGAGTGCAACACAACTGCAGAAGCTAAGGAAATTATTACGCTCTTTTACATTCTACCGAGAAAAATAAAGTGATTTCGAATATTACGGAAGGCATGTGATCTGCAAATTTCGTAGCGACTCGCACGATTAATCGATTATTTCAGGTTTACAACTCCACTTGCTCACGCTGTTCTTCGCTGAGCATTTTAAACAAATACGCTTCGCCCTCTTCCAAGGTCGGGAATACAGCCAGCTGCGCATCAATTTCTTTTGTATTCATCAACATTTGATGGGCTTGTTCGAGGGGATCGTAATAGGCTTGATCGATAATAAAAACATACCGTAGTTTAGTGACTCCACTGGAAATCCGAAAATCGAGAATCTGGGAGCGTTCGGCGTTAGTGGTGACAGTTTCGGTATCGCGATAATTAAATAGGCAGTAAAGGGGATCTACTGTTCGGATAGCGGCAAAATCCCGGGCCATGTCCACTGTTTCGGCGCCGGTCCGGTTGCCGTAAATATCAGTGAAGCCATAAGCTCTGCCGTGATGCTCCCGGCACTCACACGTTCCCTTGCTGTGCCAGTTATTCTCTCCACTCTCCACTCTCCACTCTCCCGTTAGTGGTCGGTAATTGCCTCTGATTATAGATGAGGTAAAAAAATCACTGAATGGTCATTGGCAGCGGTTTGAAATACTGCCCTTGATTTTCGCCGCCTCCAGGATTCAGCATGTCAGAACCGATCTGCGTCTTTGGAAGCAAAATTTGAAACTCCGTTCCTGTATTTGCGTTGCTGCGGCAAACAATGTGGCCGTTCATCGAATCAACCAGTTTTTTAACAATGCTCAAGCCTAGGCCTGAATAGCTACTACCCTTGCTTGAAGTGACCGGATAAAACAGCTTTCGTTTGATATCCTCAGGCAGTCCAGTGCCGTTGTCACGCACACTAATTAATACACAGTCGCGGCCACCAAAACTTGCATGGTTATCACTGCTAACGTCTATTTGACCACCTTCGGCTAATGCTTCGACGGAATTTTTTAGCAAATTAGTCAAAATTTGTTTCAGTGGATTTGAGCTCCCCGGGATTTCAGTTAGCGCCTTATCTACATTTAGCTTAAGCGTTAGATTTTTCGAAGCACATATCGACTCTTTAATAATCTGAGAAGTATCTTCAATGACTCGGCTAACACTGAATATTGCCTGCGGAGCATGTTTTTGTGCGGTTTCTATATCGGTTGGACATTTCAGTTCGCTGAGGATGCCACCCACTCTTTCAATTTCCTCTTTAATCAAGGCCAGGCTACCATTGGCCTCGTGCTCATCCCCTAATTCGACTCGTAGCACTTCAAGATAATTGTGAATGATGCTTAATGGGTTACTGGCCTCATGCACCGCTTCACTGATTTTTTGGGGATAACTAAAGGAGGAAGAATCTTCTGTGGTGGACTTCGAGAAAAAATAGTCGTGCTGCATTGCCATGGATTGTGCTGTTTGTTTGCAGAGCTTGTTTAGTAATCGGCGGTTCGACTTAAGCAAATCACGTTTGTCCTGGTCGACCGCGAAAACAAGCACGCCTATGTCTCTTTCTCTGTACCTTAAGGGATGACAAACAAGCATCTCGCCATTGCAAAATTGCAGTAATTGGCGGTCAACCACCGTTAAGCTAACACCGCAATCGCTTTGTATCGGCGTCATCTTTAGTAGGCTGTCAGCCGTCAGGCTACGACCAGGTTCGAGTACGATTTTGAAATCAGCCTGGGTTGCGCGATCTTCATGATGAGTGAATAGTAGGCTCCGAGTTTCATCACAACGAAACAGCAGTGACCGAGAAATACCGAAATATCTAGCTAAACATTTGTCAATCGCCGCTGCCAGACTCACAGCGTTATCAGCAGCCAGTAGTTCTGAACTCATCACCGACAGTTCGCTAAGCTCAGCCAAGCGCTGCCCTACTTCTAGAAGGGCGTCAGGGTAAGAGTTTTCCTCCGTGACCTTCAGTTGAATTGCCAGACTGTCTACATCGTTGACATTATTGAAATAGAGTTCTCTAGTTAACTCTTCATTGAGGCCAAACAATTGTTTCGCAGCATCGACAAGCGCTTGGTTCAGTTTACCGGGTTCGGCCGCTAAGGTGGCACAGTGGATGATCTTTACGAGATGGTGGGCATCTTGAATTTGATCGCAGGGTTCGTATTGGTAGCGAACGGCATCTGCCATGAAACCTGAATGATTCCAGTTGCTCACAATATCTGCCGCTAAATCGACGTGATTTTGGCCAAACAACTGTTGTTCGATATCGGATTGTCGTTTGGGAGAGGTCTCGTTTTCCAGCAGCTGGATATAGACGTTATTATGTTTCTCGAGCAGTATAGCCTTACCATGGTTAGTAACTAATCCAGACAGGTAAGCTTCCTCGAGAGAATGGTAGTTGGTTAAGGTTGCAATCGCTCTCGCGAAATGCGCGCAGGCCAAAGAACTTTTCCACAACTGAATTTGAAGATCTTCACTGGCTTTTCCTACTGACGGGTAAACCAAGTGGCGAAACGCATGGTTGACGAGCATGGCGCGAAACTGATTCTCCCCGAGCTGTTGGAGCGCCTGTTCTATGTTGGGGGTGGCGCATGAACTTGAGGCAGAAAATAGTAGGTTCGTTGCCGTGGAGTCCTGGCGAATCAATTTTGCGATATCTACGGTGTCTGCGTCTACGTGAAGATCATCCAGAATCTGCAGCATTAGTTGAGGTAGAATCGACATGTGCTCAATAGTTTTATTATCTACCACTTTACTGGATCGCTTCTCGTTACTAATCTCTGCCAGATATCGTCAAGAAGCACTAAAGTAACATTTACCCATTGAAATTTAATAGGGGGTCGTAGAAACATTGCAAATTCCGTTTGCCGATGACTAATAATTATCCATATGTTTAGAATGAATTGCGAGTGTTCAAGTAGAGCGGGCATAAATATAACACAGAAATTCCTAGTTCCATATTGAAATTCACACAAACTAGACGGTGATTTTTAGTCGGCAATGCCATGTTAAGAAAGTCGTCATCAACTGACACTTGCGATGACTGGCCATCAGTGAAATATTAGAAGTTAGCTAAACCAAGGCTATGGAGGGTATTGGCAAACAAACGACTCAAATCCCCATCAGGCCGGTTCATCCATTCACGTGATTCTGTTCGCTGAACGCACTGACCCTGAGATCCCTGTAGTGAATGGCAGAGACCAAACATACAGGTTGTGATGTGGGGGTAGCGAGTACAGATATATGGGAAGCTTGAAATTCGAAGTCAGTGGTGAGCGCGTAACCATCTCAATGGACGTTGGTCTGTCATAACGCATTTCAATTTGCTGACCAATCCACTGATGTTTCGCATTTATTCAAATTTTTTCCTAA
>CAJVZD010000021.1 GCA_913019905.1 uncultured Cellvibrionales bacterium | reverse complement strand
GCGTTGCTCCTTGTCCAAAAAGCAGACTTTTTGTCGAACAACAGGTTCTCACCGCCGGACATGAAATCCAATAAAAAAGCCGACACAAGGCCGGCTGTTTTAATGAATGGCGCGCTCGACAGGATTGATCATTTCAGCCTGAGGGCTGCAATTCCCCCGTTGGGGCGTTGTCGCGTTGCTCCTTGTCCAAAAAGTGGACTTTTTGTCGAACGACAGGTTCTCACCGCCGGACATGAAATCCAATAAAAAAGCCGACACAAGGCCGGCTGTTTTAATGAATGGCGCGCCCGACAGGATTCGAACCTGTGACCAACGGCTTCGGAAGCCGCTACTCTATCCAGCTGAGCTACGGGCGCTTTAACTTTGGTGTAACACGATTTTTAGGGCCGCAATCATACCCGTGATCAGAATTTGAGTCTATGGATGAATGACGGAGCGAGGGCGTCAGGGGTATCAAGAAATCGTTATTACGATGAAGTTTTTGCACACCACGGAACGTTTCGCTCATTAAATTTCCGCTTCTGGACTAAACTGGCTATAATCCGCGCCTGATAAACTGCCCAGCAGTCTAATAAGTGCTGGTTAAACAGGTAGACCGAAGAGAATTCGGGTAAAAAATGAGGACATCGAGTGATGACAAGTTTTAAAAGTGGCGTAGTCAAGAATATCGCAAAGCTAGTCTGTTTGGTTTTGGTGGGCGCAGCGCTAACGGCCCATGCTGTTAGTGATAAGGAACGGGCACATATTGAGGAACGTATACAACCGGTAGGTCAAGTTTGTGTTGAAGGTGATAGTAGCTGTGGAGCGGCAGTCGTAGCCAGCGGCGGAGCTAAATCGGGAGAAGATATCTACAATACTAACTGTATGGCATGTCACACTACTGGGGCCGCGGGCGCTCCAAAACTGGGTGATGTTGCTGATTGGGACGGCCGATTAAGCAAGGGGCTTGACGCTGTTTATGCCAACGCGATCAATGGTTATAACGCTATGCCGGCCAAAGGCCTGTGTATGGGTTGTTCCGACGACGAAGTCAAAGCAACCGTCGACTATATATTAGAAAACAGCAAGTAATATTATTGCTTGCGAATGGAATCTGACCATCAAGAAACAGCATGTCTGATGTTGTTTCTTGATTCCACCGTCTATCTGTACTGATTTAATCGAACAAGTTCTTCAATCCCGCCAGGGTCTCGTTAGCTCTCTCTTTATTGAGTTCCGGATCTCTCTCTTCACCCTCCCATACTAAATCGTCAAACGGTAACTCATCAAGAAAGCGGCTGGGTGCACAGTCAATCATTTCGCCGTATTGTTTGCGTTTAGCACAATAGGTCAGTGCCAGCGTTTGCTTTGCTCTTGTTATGCCGACATAGCAGAGTCTCCGTTCTTCCTCGATATTGTCTTCCTCGATGCTAGCTCGGTGGGGCAGCAACTCTTCTTCCATGCCGATGATATAGACGTGAGGAAATTCGAGGCCCTTTGACGCATGCAAGGTCATTAACTGGACTTTGTCCATATTTTCGTCATCGTCTTCCTGTCTTTCGAGTAAATCTCTCAAAACCAATTTCGCCACTGCTGCCTGTATATCACCATCGTCGCTGTCATCCTTCTCAATGGTCGACTGAAGTGACTCGATTAAGATATTCACATTGGCCATCCGGCGTTCAGCGACAACAGCGCTCGAGCTGTTCTGGTGTAGCCATGCTTCGTAGTCCATGTCACTGATCATTTCCCGAATGGCTGCAGTCCCCTCGCTCGATTCACTGCGCTCGCCTATATTGTTGATCCAGTGGGTGAATTCCCGTAGCCTCTTAATACTCGCTTCTGGAAGGGATTGTTCGGCGCCTAATTCGTTACAGGCATCAAAGAGGCTCACACCCCGTTGTGTTGCATAATTACCCAGACTTTCGAGCGTCGACGTTCCTATCTTCCGGCGTGGTACGTTGACGATTCGAAGAAACGCGTTGTCATCATCTCGATTGATGAGCAGGCGCAAATACGCCATGATGTCCTTTATCTCGTTTCGAGAGAAGAAAGACGTGCCGCCGCTGATTCGATAGGGAATTTGATGCGCTTGTAGTTTTAGCTCCAGCAGGCGCGATTGATGATTACCCCGGTATAGAATCGCGAAATCTGCAAAGTGTCCGTGCCCGCGGACGCGCCTATCAAGGATTTCATTGGCCACTCTTTCGCATTCAACCTCTTCGTTTTGACAGCGAACGACACGTATCGGGTCACCATAACCCAGCTCACACCAGAGCGCTTTCTCAAATACATGGGGGTTGTGATCAATAACCTGATTAGCGGCCTTAAGAATTCGTGCAGTTGAGCGATAGTTCTGCTCGAGCTTAACGACTTCCAGCTGTGGGTAATCCTGTTGTAACTGTGCCAAATTTTCAGGTCGAGCGCCACGCCACGCGTAAATTGATTGGTCGTCATCGCCGACGACTGTTAGCTTGCCGCGATCGCCAATGAGTAGCTGAACCAACAAATATTGGCTGATGTTTGTGTCTTGATATTCATCGACCAGCATATAGTGAACTTTGCGCTGCCATTTCTCCAGCACATGGGGAAACTGCTGAAATAGCGTTACCGGCAACAAGATTAAATCGTCAAAATCTAGCGCATTGTAAGCTTTTAGTGCTCTTTGGTACCGGGCGTAAGCTTGGGCGCACAACATGTTCGCGGGATCGGTAGCACGGGAGATGGCCTGCTCCGGGCTGACCATATCGTTCTTCCAGTTGGAAATTTGATGCTGAATGGTGTCTGTTTGATCGGCTTGTTTCTTATTACCCGCACTGTCGCCTCGCGAGTCTTCAGAACCACCCTGTTCTTGTATCAATAAGTCGCGAATGAGGGCTTGGGCGTCTTGCTGGTCGAAAATCGAAAATCCACTTTTGTAACCTAGAGTGCTGTGCTCCTTGCGCAGAATATTCAGGCCCAGATTATGGAAGGTGGAAACAATCAAGCCCCGGGCCGCAGGACCTGATACCAGTTGCGATACTCGTTCCTTCATTTCGCGAGCGGCTTTGTTGGTAAACGTTAACGCCGCTATATTGCTGCCTTTAATGCCACACTCTTGAATTAGATAGGCAATTTTTTGAGTGATTACGCTGGTTTTGCCGCTACCGGCCCCGGCTAATACTAATAGGGGGCCATCAATATACAGCACTGCCTTGCGTTGTTTGGAGTTTAATTTAGTCACAAACCTGTCATGTGAAAGAGTAAAAGATTCCTATTATATCAGTCGCAGCCACCGCCGAGGGCGTATATCACACAGAGAGAGGAAAAAGTGATACTATATCTAGAATTTTTATTAAAAAACGGCTATAACTAATTGATATAAGCTTAAAAGGGACTTATTCGAAAAATAGGGAATGATTGCAGCTCAATAAATTTTATTGTCACCACCCTTGAGCGAATTTAAAGGTAAAGAAATGTTAAACACCCTGTCGCGGATTCTTCTTCTCAGCAACGAGCTGGGCGAATACCGACGTTTTGCCGACATGCTTTCAGAGATAAACCCCTCTGCTTATCAACTATTGTGGTGTGAACAGCTCGATAGTAGCTTAAACGAGATATCGACAGGTAACTATGAAGCGGTATTGTTGGATTGTCAGAGTCAAACAGGCTCAGCCCTTCAAATTCTTAGCGATGCAGTTGATCAAGGTTTCACAACTCCCATTATTGCACTAACAGCACAACTCGACAGCCCTGCAGCTAATAAAGCGATGCAAAAGGGCGCGTTTGACTACCTCGCCCTCGAAAATTTGGACAACTATGTGCTCGAACGTTGTCTCGGCCATGCGGTAGAAAAACGTCGAACTGATAAAAAATTATCTCAATTTAACCTCTATGACCCGTTAACAGGGACTCCTAACCGGGTGCTGTTTCGTCAGACAATGGAACGAGCAATTGAACAGGCGAAACAGCAGTGCAGTTTTCTCGCCCTGTTGGTGATTAATCTCGATGGTTTTAAGAAGATCAATGAAAGTTATGGCAGCGAAGCGGGAGACCAGCTAGTTACATCGATGGCTCAACGCCTGAGTCGCTGTGTTCGCAAGAGCGACAGCGTAGCGCGTATCGGAGGTGATGAATTCTCCCTGGTTTTAGAGGATTGCCATGGGCCCGATGATCTGACACTGGTAGCGAAAAAGGTGATTGACGTTTTGTCTGAGCCCTTTTCCATAGCAAGTAGCCCATTGATGATGAGTTGTAGTATTGGCATAGCGATTTACCACGAGGCCGGAGACAGTGTAGATAGCCTTCTTAGAAGTGCCAATATGGCAATGGTTGAAGCGAAATCGCAGCGCGGCAGTCAATTTTGTTTATACAATAAAGATACCAATACGGATGCTTTAAATCGGATAAATCTGGAAGCGGACCTGCGCCGGGCTTTGCGGCGCGAAGAGTTTGAAATGCATTACCAGCCCCGGGTGAATCTGGAGACCGGCAATCCTGTTGGAATGGAGGCCTTGATTCGATGGCGACATCCGACCAGAGGATTGGTCTCTCCGGATGAATTTATTCCCGTTGCCGAAGAAAGTGGCCTAATCATGCCTCTCGGTTACTGGATTATTCACCAGGCATGCAAGGACATGCTGGAGTTTGACAAAAATCATAACAAGTCGATGGACGTCGCAATTAACCTGTCCTTTAAACAGCTGCAAGATAAAATGTTTGTTGACACCACCACCCGCATTATTGAACAGAGTGGTGTTGATGCTTCCCGCCTGGAATTCGAACTCACCGAAACAGCGATTATGTCGAGTTACCAGCAGACCTACGAAGGAATGATGGAGCTTAGTAAACTGGGAATTACCTTTTCTCTCGATGATTTCGGGACCGGATTTTCGTCTTTTGCGCACATCCAGCGCTTACCTATTTCAGCCTTAAAAGTTGATCGTAGCTTTGTTCGTAATGTGGTAAAAAACAGTGACGACGCTATTATCGTCAAGGCAATGATTAATTTGGCACACAATTTACGGTTGCAGGTTATCGCTGAGGGAGTTGAAACCCTCGAACAAGTTCAGTTTCTCTGGGAAAACCAGTGTGACCAAATTCAAGGTTTTTATTTCAGCCCCGCTTTACCGGCGAAGGATTTTTCCTTAATGATTAACGGTCGGAAAATGGCTGCGGTATAAACTTCTCGCTCGTAGCTTTCATTGTCTTGGAAAATGTAAACGTAACGGTATTGTCCGTGTCTTAGAACTCATTTTTCTTTCAAATGCGTTCTATATCTAGGTGTTTTGTCTCTCTAATGTACGATATCCCGTCGCCTCCATAAGGTGTTTACTCGTGATCGCATCTTGTTCCTCCATGTCTGCGATCGTGCGAGCAACCCGTAAAATACGATGGTAGGCACGGGGTGAAAGATCTAATCTATTGACGGTTTTTTCCAGTAAATTATGATTATCACTATCTAATATACAAAATATCTCCAGCTCTTTAACAGAAAGGGCTGCATTGGTTTTCCCCCCGCGACCTAGCTGCTTTGCTCTCGTTCTAGTCACTCTTTCTAACACCTGACCGGAAGTCTCAATATTATTGCTGCGCTCTCTAAGGAGATTGGCTGGCAACCTGCCAACGTTAAGCTGCATGTCAATTCTGTCTAGTAAAGGGCCGGAGATTTTGTCTCGATAGCGACGAATCCTGTCCGGTGTGCATCGGCAGGCTCGCTTATCGTCTCCGTAGTAGCCGCAGGGGCAAGGGTTCATAGCAGCGACCAATTGAAAACTCGCAGGGAATCGCACCTGTTGAGTGGCTCGTGAGATCATTATTTCTCCGGACTCGAGCGGCTCGCGCAATACTTCCAATACTTGCCGCTGGAATTCTGGCAACTCATCCAAAAATAATATGCCATGATGTGCAAGAGAAATCTCTCCCGGTTTTGGGTGGCTGCCACCTCCGACTAGCGCGACCGCGGACGCAGTATGGTGCGGGTTTCGAAAGGGGCGTTGGAAGAAATTTTGACTCGGGGTATTGCTCAGGGAATGCACTGTTGCGACCTCCAGCATTTCCTGTTGCGTCAATGGCGGCAAAATCCCAGGTAAGCGGCTGGCCAACATAGTTTTACCGGTTCCTGGCGGGCCGCAGAAAAGAATATTGTGACCACCGGAGGCAGAAATTTCGAGAGCACGTTTCGCCTGAAGCTGGCCTCTTACTTCATTTAAATCGGGGTATTTCGAGCGTATGTTTTTGAAACTGCCAAATTTCTCAGCGCTTAGACATTCTCGCTGATGGAGGTGAGCACAAAGTTGCAATAAATTTCTTGCACACAGAACGGTTCCAGATCCGCATAGGGTGGCTTCGCTGCCATTTTCGACCGGTATGACGAGCGCACGGCCAGCTTCAACGCATTTGATCGCAGCGGGCAGTGACCCTTGAACAGGACGTATTGCCCCAGTTAAAGCGAGCTCCCCCAGGAACTCGTACTGATCAAGTGTTTCGACAGGGATTTGTTTTGACGCGGCGAGAATACCAAGTGCAATTGAAAGGTCAAAGCGACCGCCTTCTTTCGGTAAGTCGGCGGGCGCCAAATTGATAGTAATTCGTCGAGAGGGAAATTCAAAATGTGAGTTAATGATCGCACTGCGCACGCGATCCTTGCTTTCTTTTACCGCAGTTTCCGGTAATCCGACAATATTGAAGGCGGGCAGCCCGTTCGACAAATGAACCTCAACGGTTACCAGTGGTGCATCTATCCCCAATTTAGCCCGAGCATATACAATAGCGAGTGACATATGACTTCCCTGTTAATTATCCCCAATTCCGTTGGGTTGAAGTTGAATACAAGCGAGGAGCAGTCTTTCAAAGACTTTGTCTCCCAGACTAGCTTATGTAGGCATGTTCTTAAAATCTAGCCCCTAAATCTAGCCCTTAAATACAGTTCCTAAAACACACGCCTTAAGACACAGATCGTAGAATAAGGCGCCTAAGTTATTGCGATTTTGTTAAAGCTTCCATTTGCGCTTCAAGTTTTTCTAGTTTTTCCCGGGTACGAGCTAAGACCGCTGTTTGCGCATCAAACTCATCTCGGCTTACCAAATTTAATTTGCTAAATGAGCTATTCGCCAATGCCCGAATATTACTTTCCAATTCACTACTACCGCCCTCGGGTAGCAGTTGCTTGAGTTTTCTTACAAATTGTTCGATTGGTACATTCATCAGCGATGTCTATTAATAGAGTGAGAAGTACGATTGTATTTTTTTTAACACTGCATGACCAGCAATTAGGAACGAAATGACGTTTGCACTGTTATGGAGCGAAGCCCGTAGCGGAAAATTCTTTGCAATGGAAAAAATCGTTGGATTGGAAAGAGCCTGGTTCCTCCAAGGCCCAGCCAAGTCGGGGGCGAAGTCGAATTTATCGGAGGAAAACAGCCAGTAACTATTGCCTTAAAACTTTGGTGTATTTATTGCTTGTATGGACTGATAATAAAACGAAAAGGGGTAGCGCACTATTTTGGCTAATGATTCACTAAAATCCGTTGTTGATGTCAGTGCTGGATGGCAAGCAGGCCTACAGATATCGCTGAAACCCAAACTGGGCCGCACGGTGTTACAGTCGGTAAAGCACTATGGCCCATTGCGTGTTCAAAGGCCATTTTATCCCGAAGGATTCGTCTGCCATTTATATTTGCTACATCCTCCTGGGGGCTTGGTTGCAGGTGACTCTCTGGCCATTTCTCTAGATCTCGAGAGCGGCGCACAGGCGTTAATCACTACTCCCGCTGCAGGTAAACTCTATCGAGTTACCTCCCATGCGCTACCACAATATCAAGGGGTGAGTGCGAAACTTCGGCCGGCATCGGTATTGGAGTGGATGCCACAAGAAACCATTGTTTATAACGACGCAAATGGCGAGCTGTTGAATCGATTTGATTTAGAAGGTGACGCTGCGCTGATTGGTTGGGATATTATTTGTTTGGGCCGTCGCGCCAGTGGCGAAAAGTTTACCGGCGGACGGCTTAAACAAAGCATCGAAATATATCGTGATGGAGTGCCATTATTTATTGATCGTATTAACTTTGTCGGAGGTAGCGACATGTTGCAAGCCCCCTGGGGTATGAATGGCTTGAGTGTTAGCGGTACGATGTTCGTTACCCTCGATAAAGACGCCAAGCTCGATTTAGACAGCCTACGCGAAAAAATACCC
Organism: uncultured Cellvibrionales bacterium; assembly: GCA_913019905.1. GTDB lineage: Bacteria > Pseudomonadota > Gammaproteobacteria > Pseudomonadales > Dasaniaceae > Oceanicoccus. The sequence goes on along the minus strand of CAJVZD010000021.1, from coordinate 82,661 downwards.
GAGGGTAAACAGTGGGGAATCAGCCAACGCAGTGACGTTTTGTTGCTACGCTATTTAGGGGACTCAGCGGAATCCTGTCGTCGGGGGTTCGAAGCCGCATGGCGACATTTGCGTCCCATCATACTAAAGAGGTCAGTGCATCGACCTAGAATATGGAATACATAATATAAACCCTCCCAATTGAAGAGGCTGTAGGGTTTTCACAACAACAATTACGAGTATTAAGGAAACAATCATGGAGCTGAGTCCAAGAGATAAAGATAAGTTACTCATTTTTACGGCGGGACTACTTGCCGAACGACGAAAAGCAAAAGGCTTAAAATTAAATTATCCGGAAAGTATCGCATTAATCAGTGCAGAAATTATGGAGGGTGCGCGAGAGGGAAAGTCGGTCGCTCAAATGATGGAATACGGCCGAACAATTTTGTCCGCTGAAGATGTCATGGACGGAGTCGCCCAAATGATCGATGAGGTGCAAGTGGAAGCAACATTTCCCGATGGAACCAAGCTGGTTACCGTTCATAATCCAATTGTATAAAGGAGAAAGTTTATGATTCCGGGGGAAATCGAGGTAAAAGACGGAGAATTAGAGCTTAATGCAGGTCGAGAAACATTGACCATTAGCGTCGCGAACAGCGGCGATCGGCCGATACAAGTTGGCTCTCATTACCACTTCTATGAAACGAATAATGCGTTGCAGTACGACCGAGAAAGCACACGAGGTTTTCGCTTAAATATTGCTGCGGGAACGGCGGTAAGGTTTGAACCCGGACAGGAACGAGAAGTGGAGTTGGTTGCACTTGCGGGCGCTCGCATAGTGTACGGTTTGCGCGGCGATATTATGGGAAAGTTATAGGATGCGTGGAGTAAAAAATGACAAAAATTGATCGACGAGCTTATGCCGATATGTATGGCCCAACCGTAGGTGATCGCGTCCGGTTGGCAGACACTGAACTGTGGATTGAAGTTGAGAAAGATTTCACCCAGTACGGCGAAGAAGTTAAATTTGGCGGCGGGAAAGTGATACGAGATGGCATGGGACAAAGCCAAAGACCTCGCGCTGAAACGCCCGATACTGTTATCACCAATGCCTTGATCCTCGATCACTGGGGTATCGTAAAAGCGGATGTTGCGATTAAGAACGGACGCATTGAAGCCGTCGGTAAAGCGGGAAACCCGGACATTCAATCGGACGTTACTATTGCGATTGGGCCCGGCACGGAAATTATTGCCGGTGAGGGACAAATACTCACCGCCGGCGGCGTCGATTCTCATATCCACTTCATATGTCCGCAGCAAATTGAAGAGGCGTTAATGAGCGGCGTGACGACTATGCTGGGAGGAGGCACCGGTCCTGCGACCGGTACGAATGCCACTACCTGCACACCCGGTTCCTGGCACATAGGAAAGATGTTGCAAGCCTCTGAAGCTTTTCCGATGAATCTTGGTTTTATGGGTAAAGGCAATGCCAGTTTACCGGAAGCGTTAGAAGAACAGCTGGTAGGCGGTGCGATGGGATTAAAGTTGCACGAAGATTGGGGCACAACACCGGCTTCCATTGATAATTGTCTCTCGGTCGCAGAAAAGTACGATGTGCAGGTCGCTATTCATACCGACACGTTGAATGAATCGGGGTTTGTCGAAGATACCTTGGCGGCATTTAAGGGGCGTACTATTCACACCTACCATACGGAAGGTGCCGGAGGCGGTCATGCCCCAGACATTATCAAAGCCTGTGGTGAGCTTAATGTATTACCCTCGTCGACGAACCCGACACGCCCTTATACCGTTAACACCGTTGACGAACATTTGGATATGTTGATGGTCTGTCATCACCTTGATCCAAACATTCCAGAAGATGTTGCTTTCGCCGATTCACGTATTCGACGTGAGACCATTGCGGCCGAAGATATTTTGCACGACTTAGGCGCGTTTTCTATGATTGCGTCTGATTCGCAGGCGATGGGCCGTGTTGGAGAAGTCATTTGCCGTACCTGGCAAACCGCACACAAGATGAAAGTACAGCGTGGTGCGTTGAGTGATGACAGTCACTATTCTGATAATTTTAGAGCCAAACGGTATATCGCTAAATACACGATAAACCCGGCGATCGCTCACGGTATCGATCACGAGGTGGGTTCCATTGAGGTTGGAAAGCTAGCAGATTTGGTGCTGTGGAAGCCTATGTTTTTTGGTATCAAGCCCGCTCTTATCATCAAGGGTGGAATGATAGCTGCTGCGCCAATGGGTGATCCTAATGCTTCTATTCCTACTCCACAACCCGTTCATTACCGGCCTATGTTTGGTTCATTTGGTGGAGCGATAGCGACGACTTCAGTCAATTTTGTCAGTAATGCGGCTCTTCAAGCCGGTATTTCAGATGCCTTGGGCCTGCGTAAATTAATGGTCGCCTGCAAAGGTAGTCGTGCAGTGACCAAGAAGGACATGATTCACAACAACTGGATGCCATCGATGAGCGTCGACCCAGAGACTTATGAGGTGAGGGCCAATGGCGAATTGCTCACCTGCGAACCGGCGGAAATATTACCCCTGGCACAACGCTACTCACTATTTTAATACGACAGGTACCCACCAAAATGAAAGAGTGTTTTCAGTTAATAAAAGACCCGGTATCGGAGCCTGGCCTAAAAGTAGAATTGAATTTCCAGCAACGTCAAAAAAGCCGTTACAAAGCAGTGACGGTCTGTGGCGAGTCCTTGGGATGGTTTTTGGATCGCGGTCGAGTTCTGGAAGACGGTGACGTACTCTTGTGTGACGATGAAAGTTTAGTGCTAGTGATCGCCGCCGATGAAACGGTATCGGAAGTTCTCAGTGATAATCAGCATCTTTTGATGCGAGCCGCCTATCATCTAGGTAATCGTCATGTACCGCTGCAAATCGGCGAGTCATTCTTGCGCTACCAACACGACCATGTACTGGACGAAATGGTCACAGGATTGGGATTAAAGGTTGCTTGCCATCAGCGGACTTTTCATCCGGAAAATGGTGCTTACCATAATAAGACGGGTTCGAGTGACGCCGTTCACGCGCATTCTCATAGCGACCATTCTCAGCACGACCACTCACGGCCCAACGTAGAAGCATGAGTAGTGCAGCGCTATTACATCTGTTGCATTTAGTGAGCCCGGCTTTACCTGTTGGTGCATACGCGTATTCGCAAGGTCAAGAATACGCGGTCGAACTCGGACATCTGAAAGGAATGGAGGATGCCAAACGTTGGATTGATGGGGTGATGTGCCATAGCGTAGCACAGCTCGATCTACCGATACTGAGCAGAGTCTACGAATCTTGGCAAAGAAAAGACGTTAGTCAAGTTAGCCGTTGGAACCGATTTCTACAGGCTTCCCGCGAGTCGGCGGAGTTTGAACTTGAAGATTTGCAGATGGGGCGAGCGTTGATGCGGCTTTTGATATCGCTCGATATCCCTGAGGCAATTGCCTGGCCGGCCAAAAAACCTGTTTGCTTCGTTACCGCTTTTGCGCTCGCTGGAGCGCATTGGAAGATAAGCCTTCCACTATTGATGCAAGGCTATTGTTGGAGCTGGCTTGAGAACCAGGTTGCGGCAGCGACTAAACTGATTCCGTTAGGACAAACCGACGCGCAAAAACTGTTGCTGTTACTGATGCCGAGTGTCGAACAGTGCTGCATAGATTCTCAACAGGTTGGTGAGGGAGACATAGGTGCAGGCCTGCCAGCGTTGGCGTTAGTCTCTGCGCAACATGAAACACAATACTCGAGGCTTTTTAGATCATGATATATGACATTGATCACCGCATAGAGTCTTACTAACGAGCGCTTTTTAAATGCTGTGAAAGAGCGTAAACAGTCATCTTACGGAATAACTTTTAGGAACCATAATGAATCGAGAAAAACCCCTTTTACGACTAGGTATCGGTGGTCCAGTGGGCTCGGGTAAAACGGCTCTAGTCAAAGAACTGTGCGTTAGATTGAAAGACCAGCTGAATATTGCTGTTATTACCAATGACATTTATACCCGCGAAGATGCAGAGTTCCTTCTGCGACATAACGTACTGGAAAGCGATAGAATTATTGGCGTTGAAACCGGCGGGTGTCCTCATACGGCAATTAGAGAAGATGCATCGATGAACCTGTCGGCCGTAGAGGAGCTCAGTGAACGGTTTCCTAACTTGGATATGGTTATGATTGAAAGTGGCGGCGATAATCTGGCGGCAACCTTTAGTCCCGAATTGTCAGATCTAACGATATACGTCATAGACGTTTCTGCCGGAGACAAAATCCCCCGTAAGGGAGGTCCCGGAATTACGAAATCTGATCTATTAGTGATTAACAAAATTGACCTGGCGCCTTATGTCGGCGCAGATTTGAACGTGATGGATCGCGACGCAAAAAAGATGCGCGGTGATGGTCGGTTTGTATTTTCTAACTTAAAAAAAGAGATAGGCTTAGACGAAATATGCAGTTTCATTATTGAGCAGGGTATGCTGATACCTCGCGATTGTTAAGATGGACGGCACGGCATGGATACTTCTGCAGATGGGTTTGGCTGCAGGTCTTCTACACAGTCTTGATGCGGACCACATCGCCGCCGTTGTGGGAATGTCAGGGCCGCAAACCGAAGGCAAAAACAGGCTCGCATTTCCACTGTACTGGGCCGCGGGCCACGGTGGTGCGATTGTCATTATTGCAATTAGTGTTTTACTGCTGGGTCTAGCCGTACCCCACAGAATGAGCGAGTTTGCGGAATCTGTCGTTCCCTATATGCTTATCGCCATTGGAATGATCGCTTGGATTCAGTTAGTCGGTGAACGTGGTAGATTTCAACGTAAGTTCAATCCACATACTGGAACAAAAAAAGCAACAGTCGTTGGATTGGTACATGGCTGTGCCGGATCGGCGCCTGTCCTGGCGTTGTTACCTGCGGCAACGCTGCAGTCACCAATCACGGGTTTCATTTATGTTCTATTGTTCTGTTTTGGAGTAGCGTTTTCGATGTTATTCCTCGGACGGATCTTAGCTCTAACGGCAAAAAGTACGACCGACCGATCAGACACATTTCTTCATTGGCTTCGATGCATTTTCGCCACCTTGCCTATAGTTCTTGGTGTCTATCTAGTTTTACTTGCGTAGCTCGTTTCCACTTTAACGTATAGAATTTATCGTGGGAAAACGGCGGTGATAGTGGTCTTTTGGCTTAGCCGCGGATTTGGCAGAAACTATTTTCTCTGCAGTACGCCTCAACCATTGTGTTCTATTTTGAAGCACCATTTTTTTATTGCACTATTTTAGTTCGCCGAAATCGTTAGAGCGATCTAAATGTTCTTCCAAATAAATCAGTAGTGGTGATAGCAAGTTGATTTTGTAGGGTTTTCAAAGATTTCTAAAATGGAAATGAATCTTGGCACCATTTCTGCTGTGTCTTCTCCGGAGATAAATTCTAGCAGCCATCGGAGATAGTATGAAAAAAAATAGTTGGAAAAAAACGGGAGCCAAGGCCCTCGGAGTTGCAGCGTTAACTGTTAGTGCCGCAATAACGCAAGCGGCAGACACGATTAAAGTTGGCGTTTTACACTCTTTGTCGGGAACGATGGCGATTAGTGAAACAACACTTAAAGATACTGTGCTCATGATGATTGAAGATCAAAACAAAAAGGGCGGTCTTCTCGGGAAAAAGCTGGAAGCCGTCGTTGTCGATCCTGCATCAAATTGGCCTCTATTCGCTGAAAAGACCAAAGAATTATTAGGTCAAGAAAAAGTTGACGTGATTTTCGGCTGCTGGACATCGGTTTCAAGAAAGTCGGTATTGCCTGTAATCGAGGAAATGAACGGCCTGATGTTCTACCCGGTTCAGTACGAAGGAGAAGAAAGCTCCAGAAATGTTTTTTATACCGGTGCGGCTCCTAACCAACAAGCTATTCCGGCCGTTGATTACTTAATGAGTGACGACGGTGGCAACGTTAAACGCTGGGTATTGGCAGGAACTGACTATGTCTATCCTCGTACGACAAACAAAATTCTCGAGGCCTATCTAAAAAGTAAAGGTGTAAAAGACAGCGACATCATGATCAATTACACACCTTTTGGTCACTCCGATTGGCAAACTATTGTTTCAGACGTGAAAAAGTTTGGATCTACGGGCAAGAAAACCGCCGTCGTTTCAACAATTAATGGCGATGCAAATGTGCCGTTTTATAAGGAATTGGCGAATCAGGGGCTATCAGCAGAAGACATTCCCGTCGTTGCATTTTCTGTTGGCGAAGAAGAACTTTCAGGCTTTGATACCAAACCACTTGTTGGGCACTTGGCTGCATGGAATTACTTTATGAGCGCAGACGCTGTCGAGAATGACCAGTTTATTGAACGATGGAAAGAGTTTGTTGGAAACGATGAGCGCGTTTCAAACGATCCCATGGAAGCGACCTATATTGGATTCAAAATGTGGGCCAACGCTGTAACCAAGGCCAAAACAACGGATGTTGATGCGGTAGAGAAAGCGATGATAGGTATTACTGTGCCAAATCTTACCGGTGGAATGGCGACCATGCTGCCCAACCATCACTTGACCAAACCGGTACTCATTGGCGAAATTCAAGAAGATGGGCAGTTTGATATCGTCTGGCAGACTGACGATACAGTGGCTGGTGACGCGTGGACTGACTTTTTACCAGAGAGCGCGAAGTTGGTTGCAGACTGGCAGGACCCAGCTATCAACTGTGGAAATTACAATACTGAGACTAAAAAATGCTCGGGACAAAATTTCTAAATAGACACTTTCTAAAGCATTAATCGAAATAGAAAGATAACTGCACCAAAATTCAAAGACCGTTGTAACTAACACAATAAATTAGTTGCAACGGTTTTTGAAAATAACATCTTATTAGCATCATTTCGTACTGCTAAATTTTTGTATTGGGAACCTCGATGAAAGATTGCCTTAGAGCGTTGGCTTCTTTAAGTCTTATGCTAGCGTGTTTGTATTCGCCGGCAGTGTATGCGGAAGAACTGAGCTTTGATCAAACAGTCAATGCTTTGGCGTTAGCAAAGAAAATGAAAGAGAAAGAAAGAGTAATTGCCCAGCTTGCTATGACAAGTTCCGAGAAAAAGTTACAGGTTTTAACGTCTCTGCAAAAAGGAACACTCTATTACCGGAAATCTGACAAGCGAGTTGTGTTTTCGAAGTTAGTTGAATCACAATATCGAATCAATGACGTTTTGACTGGCGAGGAGTATGGGCTTACCGAGAAGCGGAAGCTAAAGAAGATCAATATTAGCAACAAATTACGCAATCAATTGCGGCTAATAGTTGCGAAAATCTATTTGTCTGACAAAAATGATGAGCGGCGATCGCGAGCAGTAAAAGATTTGATTAACAGCCCTGATATTAAGACACTGGGAATTATTGAAAGCGCACTGGATATCGAGCAGAATTCAACGATAAAGCAGAATCTACAATTGGCTTCGGCCTTGATTCGTCTAAATGGCGAAAACGAAGCCGGACGTCTATTAGCTATTCACGACTTGGAAGGTAGTTTACATAAAAAGGTGATCAGTGCTCTCATTGCTTTACAAGAAAAAGATGATGAAGGGAGATATGTAGAACCCAGTGAGAAGGTTCGAGAAGCCGCCAAGAAGACTGTTGCTTCGATGCAAGGGGCGCAAGAATTCTACCGGTTTGTAGAGAACCTATTTTTCGGCATAAGCTTAGGTTCTGTGTTGTTGCTGGCCGCGGTTGGGCTCGCAATAACATTCGGCGTCATGGGTGTAATAAACATGGCTCACGGAGAGATGATTATGTTAGGAGCTTATACCACTTATGTCATCCAACAAATTATGCCCAATTATATTGAAATATCTCTTTTAGTTGCGATACCTTCTGCCTTTATCGTCTCAGGATTAATGGGTGTGCTGATAGAGCGAACGGTGATAAGACATCTCTATGGGCGACCTCTTGAAACTTTGTTGGCGACATTTGGCATCAGTCTGGTATTACAGCAATTGGTCCGAACTATTTTCTCGCCTCTTAATAAGAGTGTTATCAGCCCAGAATGGTTAAGCGGGTCTATGGAAGTTAACGGATTACTTTCCTTGACCTATAACCGTATGTATATCATTTTATTTAGTTTTCTCGTTTTGTTGGGACTGGTGTTTTTGTTGAAAAAGACGTTTGTCGGGCTGCAAATGCGGGCTGTAACTCAAAACCGGGCGATGGCTAACTCAATGGGTATTCGCGCAAGCTGGGTTGATGCGCTCACGTTTGGTCTCGGTTCAGGTGTCGCCGGAATCGCGGGGGTTGCGTTAAGTCAGCTGACTAATGTGGGCCCCAACCTTGGCCAGGCCTACATTATTGATTCTTTTATGGTTGTTGTTTTCGGTGGGGTCGGAAATCTATTCGGAACTTTTTTTGCGGCGATGAGCCTGGGGATTGCCAACAAATTTATTGAGCCGGTCGCTGGTGCCGTTTTAGGGAAAATTATTGTGTTGATTTTTATCGTTTTATTTATCCAGTGGCGGCCTCGTGGATTATTTGCGATTAAAGGTCGGTTCGTCGAGGATTAGAGAATGACAACAAATAAAACATCGAGTCGATCCTTGCTCGCCGGCGACGTTGGTGGAAAGCGTCTGCTGATAATCTTATTGCTAGGTTCGGTAATTTTTCCTGCGTTCAATTTAATGTTGCCAGAGTCTTCATTTTTCCATATATCAACCTACACATTGACCTTAGTCGGTAAATATCTGTGTTTGGCTTTACTGGCACTATCGGTCGATTTGATTTGGGGGTACTGCGGAATACTTAGTCTTGGTCACGGCGCCTTCTTTGGGTTAGGTGGATACGCGATGGGTATGTATTTAATGCGGCAAATAGGCGACCGGGGTGTTTATGGAAACGCAGAGCTTCCCGATTTTATGGTTTTCCTCGATTGGCATGAATTACCGTGGTTTTGGTTAGGTTTTGATAATTTTGGTTTTGCCATGATTATGGTAGTTCTAGTGCCTGGGGTTTTAGCTTTTGTATTTGGATGGTTGGCCTTTCGGTCGAGGGTCACCGGCGTTTATTTCTCGATAATCACCCAGGCCTTAACTTATGCATTGTTATTAGCGTTTTTTCGTAACGACATGGGCTTCGGTGGGAACAACGGTTTAACAGATTTTAAGGAAATCCTGGGATTTAACCTACAGTCGGATGTCACCAGAAGCGTTTTATTTAGTTGCTCTGCATTGGCTTTAATATTTTGCTATTTACTGTGTCGCTGGATTGTCGATTCAAAGCTGGGAAGGGTTCTTATCGGTATAAGAGATGCGGAAAGCCGAACCCGCTTTACCGGTTATAAGGTCGAGTATTTTAAGTTGTTTGTTTTTGTTCTATCAGCGGTCATTGCCGGTGTGGCCGGGGCATTGTATGTTCCTCAAGTGGGCATAATTAATCCCGGTGAGTTTGGCCCACTCAATTCCATTGAGATCGTCGTATGGGTTGCTATTGGTGGTCGAGGAACACTGTATGGTGCAGTGATCGGTGCGCTGTTGGTGAATTATGCGAAAACGTACTTCACCGGCGCGATGCCGGAAGTTTGGCTGTTTATGCTGGGAGGGCTTTTTGTGGTATCAACAATCTATTTACCAAAGGGAGTTGTAGGGCTGTTTCAAAATCTTCAGGCAAGAAAAGAAAATAGTAAAATCGGCACGATTACGGGGGTGGGAACATGAAAACCGCTCATATCGGTGACGATACAATTTTGTATGTTAATGGGGTCAGTAAGAGTTTTGATGGGTTTAAAGCCCTTAACAATTTGTCTCTCACCTTAAAAAAGGGCGAGATGCGAGCGATTATTGGCCCTAATGGCGCTGGTAAAACCACGATGATGGATGTCATTACCGGCAAATTGCGGCCCGATGAGGGTGAGGTGATTTTTTCCGATAACATCGATTTAACCAAATATGATGAAGCTGAAATTGCGAACCTGGGCATAGGCCGGAAGTTTCAAAAACCAACGGTTATTGAAAGTCTGAGTTTGTTTCAAAATTTGGAATTGGCGCTGCAAGGAGGGCGCGGTGTTTTTCAGGCCCTATTCCACAAACTTAAAGCCAAACAAAAAGATCGAATAGAGGAGGTTCTGGAACAAATCGCCTTAGCTGATCGCCGTTATGACTTGGGCGGATCTCTCTCTCACGGACAAAAGCAGTGGTTGGAAATTGGCATGTTACTAGTACAGGACCCACAATTATTATTGGTAGACGAACCGGCGGCTGGGATGACTGATAGTGAAACCGAAACGACCGCCGAGCTATTGAAAGAAATTACCGGTGCACATTCGGTGGTCGTCGTTGAGCACGATATGGACTTTATAAAAGCGCTGGATACAACGGTCACAGTTTTACACGAGGGCTCGACGCTAGCCGAGGGCCGACTTGAACAAGTGCAGCAAGATTCTCGCGTTATTGAGGTCTATTTGGGGCGTTAGCGTATGTTGGAAATAAAGAATATTGATTTGTTTTACGGTGCTAGCCAGGCGCTACGCGGCGTGTCTATGACCGCAGAAAAAGCTCAGGTGACCTGTGTGCTTGGCCGAAATGGTGTCGGTAAGACGTCGACCTTGAGAGCTGTCTCTGGGCAGCAATCGATTAGCTCTGGAGAAATATTATGGGAGGGCCGACCCATTCACACCCTTAACGTTGCCGATCGTGCGAGGTCTGGCATAGCCTATGTCCCTCAGGGGCGTGAAATATTTTCTCAGCTAACGGTTTACGAAAATCTTCAAACCGGATTCGCGGCGTTGCCGAGAAGTGAACGGAGGGTCGATAGAGAAATACTGGATCTTTTTCCGGTGTTGAGAGAGATGTTAAAGCGACGAGGTGGAGACTTATCCGGTGGTCAACAGCAACAACTAGCTATTGCTCGAGCCTTGGTAACCAAACCTCGGCTATTGATACTCGATGAGCCGACGGAGGGTATTCAACCATCAATAATAAAAGACATCCAGGAAGTCATCGGTTTGCTGCGAAATCGCGGTGAAATGGCGATTCTGCTAGTGGAACAATATTTTGATTTTGCCCGAGCATTGGCTGACAGTTACGTTGTAATGGATCACGGCGAAGTCATTTTGTCGGGCCGTGGCGAAGACATGGTCGAGGACGAAGTTAGAGGCCATATGACAGTGTGAATAGGTCGAAAAATTGTCTCCTTGATAGTGTGTAAATAAGCTGCACTATCATGAAAGATAGATGAGTAGTCTTCGGTTATCTTGATAACAATCCCGTAATCCCGTAATCCCGTAATCCCGTAATCCCGTAATCCCGTAATCCAGCAATCCAGCAATCCAACCTATTTCCACTATTTAACAGAGCTTTTTTAACGGATCTGAACGCTTTGTACCGCAAAAGTCGTCTAAATAGGTGCGGAAGGCAAATTGATCGCACATATAGAGTGCGTTTTCGTATTGGTGCACTATTAGTGCGCATGGGGCGGCCCGAATCTCTCGGAATACCTGTGACCCTATCGGAAAACATTAGCTAACTAATTGAATAATAAAGAAAATAATAAGTTGGTATACCTTGTGCTAAGAGTAAGGCAACTCACATTATTGAGTCTTGGGGAACATTAATTAGAAACATTGACATTAATGACAATATTAAAATATTCGGAGAATACACACATGAAAACAATTAAAACCATATTGGCATCTGCCGTTGCGGCTACGGCCTTTTCTGTTCCAGTAATGGCAGAAATTGAAGTTGCGGGATCTGTTGGTGTAGCGTCGGCATACCTTTGGCGTGGTCAGGACTTAGGTGATGGTTCTCCTGCGGTTTTTGGCGACGTTGTCGCTAGCATGGGCGGTGCTTACGGTGGTATTTGGGGATCTTCGGGTGATGACGCCAGTGGCAACGAATACGATCTATTTGCGGGCTACGGAATGGAAATGGGCGATATCAGCGTCGATTTGAGCGTATGGAATTACATGTACCCAGATCTAGGTGAAAGCCAGGGTACTTTTGCCGATTTATCGGAAATCATTTTGGCGGTCGGTTTTGGTCCTGTGTCCGTGACTTATTACGACAATATTGCTGGTGATAACGGTTATACCTATCTTACTGTCGGCGCGGAATTCGGTGCGTTTTCAGCGACTTACGGAACAACCTCGAACGATGATAGCGACAATGATTATTCTCACGTAGACCTGGGATACTCATACAACGACAACCTAAGTTTCACTTTAAGCCAGGTTGTTGATCAGGACGATTACGAAGGCGTTGATGACGATTTGAACTTTGTTGTTTCTTATAGCATCCCACTGGGCGAGTAAAACGAAATTAGCCGGCATATTTGCCGGCTTTCTACATTTAGTGCGCTGAAACTAGCGTGATGCAACTTTCAAATAATAGGAGAATCCCAATGAAACTGGTAACGGCTGTAGTCAAACCATTTAAGTTGGACGATGTTCGAGAAGCACTTTCAGAAGTTGGCGTGCAGGGTATTACGGTTACTGAAGTCAAGGGTTTCGGTCGTCAAAAGGGTCACACAGAACTCTATAGAGGCGCGGAATACGTGGTCGATTTTTTACCTAAAGTAAAAATCGAAGTTGCAATTGCCGATGGTAGCGTAGACCAGGTTATTGAAGCGATTACCAACGCCGCCAATACGGGCAAAATTGGAGATGGCAAGATCTTTGTATCTGCGCTCGATCAGGTGATTCGTATTCGCACGGGCGAAACCGGCGAAGAAGCTATCTAGGTCGCAAAACAACAACAACCATAGGCTTGTGGAGGGCTTAGATATGGAAAACGAAATTTTTCAATTAAAATACGCACTGGATACCTTTTATTTCTTGGTATGCGGGGCGTTCGTAATGTGGATGGCCGCTGGTTTTTCCATGCTGGAAGCTGGATTGGTACGTTCAAAAAATACCACAGAAATTCTCACAAAAAACGTAGCGTTGTACGCGATCTCTTGCACTATGTACATGATTGTCGGTTACGCGATTATGTATCCCGATTTAGGTTCAGCATTGTTAGCAGGAATTACCGCTGACGGTGTTACCGGCGCAGAAGAACCAGCGACTTACGCGCCTTCAGCGGACTTTTTCTTCCAGGTGGTCTTTGTAGCGACGGCGATGTCAATTGTATCTGGTGCAGTGGCCGAACGGATGAAATTGTGGTCGTTTCTTGCATTCGCCATTGTTTTGACCGGTTTCATTTATCCAATGGAAGGCTCGTGGACTTGGGGTGGAAACGCGGTTTTTGGCATGTATACCTTGGGTGATCTTGGTTTCTCTGATTTTGCAGGATCGGGTATTGTACATATGGCAGGCGCGTCAGCAGCGCTAGCAGGTGTATTGTTACTAGGTGCTCGTAAAGGCAAATACGGAGCCAACGGCTCCATCAATGCGATCCCTGGTGCAAACTTACCCATGGCAACATTGGGCACTTTTATCCTGTGGATGGGCTGGTTTGGTTTCAATGGCGGTTCGGTACTGGCAACGGCCAGTGTTGAAAGCGCTAACAGTGTCGCAGTCGTATTTATGAATACCAATGCCGCAGCCGCTGGCGGACTGATTGCCGCGCTGATTGTTGCTCAAATCAAATTTGGCAAGGCTGATTTGACGATGGCATTAAACGGCGCCTTGGCTGGTCTGGTTGCGATAACGGCCGAACCATCGACACCGACAGCATTGCAAGCGACTCTTATCGGTGGTGCCGGCGGTATCTTGGTCGTATTTTCGATCCTTGCTCTGGACAAGCTGAAGATCGACGATCCTGTTGGCGCGATTTCAGTGCACGGCGTTGTTGGATTACTGGGTCTAATGGTAGTTCCGTTAACCAACGATGCGTCAAGCTTTTCCGGTCAGTTAATCGGTGCGTTGACTATCTTTGGATGGGTGTTTATCACAAGCTTTATCGTTTGGTACATTTTGAAAATGGTTATCGGTATTCGCGTTAGTGAAGAAGACGAATACGAAGGTGTCGATTTATCAGAGTGTGGTATGGAAGCTTATCCAGAATTTACTAATAAGTAAGTTCGACTTTGTTATGAAAAGGGCGCCTTAAAGGCGCCTTTTTTTTGTCTCGTCGTTGGAGCTAACCTCGTAGTGGGGAATTCAGTTGTAATTCAGGCTTTAAGTTGAACCCCCAAGAAGATGATATATATCAGTCCCTTCGGCGATTTTGATTATAAAACCTTGCTTTTCAACGTTGGTCTGGTCAACATACGCCTGCAAATTAAAAACGTAAGAATTGGCTGATTCGCAGAAGTGTTATATCGCGGCCCATCTCAGTCTTACAGTGATAAAAAGCTATAATAATTTTGGAGCCCCATTATGAAATTGATAACAGCAGTTATAAAACCTTTTAAACTCGATGATGTACGTCAGGCGCTGTCTGATGTCGGTGTGCAGGGTATAACGGTAACTGAGGTTAAAGGTTTTGGTCGTCAAAAGGGGCACACCGAGTTATATCGTGGAGCAGAGTATGTCGTCGATTTTCTGCCTAAAGTAAAATTGGAAATCGCTATTGCCGACGACCAGGTAGAAACGGTGATTGAAGCGATTAGTGGTGCTGCTCACTCTGGGAAGATTGGTGACGGTAAGATTTTTGTGGCGCCTTTAGAGCACATCATGAGAATTCGTACCGGAGAGACTAACGAAGACGCTATCTAAATTGTCGGCTCCCAAGGGAGTCTCTTTTTACGATTTAAATCCAGCCACCTATCCTGCCTTTCCAAGTTCAAAACTGCACTGAGCGGAAGATTGTTCGAGTGCAGTTAAGCTCAGAGTTTTATCGAAGGCTTACCAATCAAATTTGAATTTTTGCTGGACGGTCTGTTTACTATCTTCCGGCCAGCTCAAATAGTCATAAAATACCTATGGTCATTTTCTGTCATGGAATCTGTTGTAGTGGATTTACAGCAGTCTAAATAGTCAGCGCCTGACAATTTTTGCTGGCTAGTGAAAACTGATAGTGATTAATAACAACGGCTTGCATACACATATTCGAAACAGTCTGTATCGACTCACTCAATATATTAACCAAAATAGTTCATTATTTTCCGAGTAATCCTATCTGCTGGACAATAAATTGCGCTCCCAGAAATTTTTCTGTTAAGGGCCAATATTGGTCGTTAGGAAGAATCGCGAAAAGCTGAACTGATGTTAGAGCAAAACAAACTAAGAACGATGAAGTTTTTCATGGCCCGCAGCGGTCTATGGTCTATAAATAAACCTCAGCCTTAATATTAATGACTATTGGTTAACTCAAGTAAGGGGTTTTATTGATAGAAGGATCGAGTTTATGGCCAGAAAATACCAGAAAAAAGAAGCTTCAAAGAATGAAGGAATACCGAGTAATCAAGACATTGATTTAAACTTTATGGGTAGCCTCGAAGAGACTGCAGAGAGTAGAACAGTCGCGTCGCGAAAACGGATACACGAAAAAGTAGATTCAGATATTTCTAAATTTTTGGCGAAGGGTGGGCGCATTGATCGTGTCGGCTCACAAGCTACGGGTGATCCACCGCGACGGCCTGTGTATCGTTATGGACAAAGGCCTATTTAGTTGCAAGCTGGTACTCAATTTGTTTAATTATTTGTGGTAGGTCTGCAAGTGAATGAACTTCCAAGAAATCGTGCTCGTGCATCGTCCGAGGATTTTTACCGGGGTTGTACCAGATTGCATGGCAGCCAGCGAGTCGTGCGCCCGCCACGTCGTGTTCTATGTGGTCGCCAATATGAATGATTTCTTCGGCCTTCGCACCACTGAACTGCTGAGCTGCTTGAAAGTGTTGGGGGGCTGGTTTACTGGCATTCAGTTGTTCCGCTGAAAATGAAAAGTCAAATAGCTTTCCTATATTGAGTCGTGAAATATCCGCGTTACCATTTGTTAAAACGCCCAGTGAATAATCATGACGCAAAGTCTCTAACATAGGAACTACATCGTCAAACAGGGTGACTTGATGTCTTGCATCTAGAAAGATGTCGAATGCTTGGTGCGCGGTTATTTTTGCTTCAGTTGGACTGTAGCCGACGTGAAGCAGTGCTTGCTCTACAGAAAAAATCCGCATCTGGCTTATTTTGTTGTTGAGCTGAGGTTGTTGTTTGTAAAGTTTCCATTTCCAATCACGTAAACTGTCTGCCGAAAACCGTTCTCCGATTTTAGCTGCGTTTATTACTAGCCAGTCGAATACGATTTTTTCCGCCTTTATCAATACGGGAGTTACCTCCCATAAAGTGTCATCTAAATCGAAGGTAATGACTTTTATCGGTTTGTCTTTTATTGGCTTCTGAGACATAGTTAACGTTATGGTTCGTCCGTTGCTGGTTTAGGTTTATTGATCGGCATTTCTGTTTGAATCGCACGTGGATGGGCCTTGTCATAGACCTTTGCCAAATGTTGAAAATCCAGATGAGTATATACTTGTGTGGTCGAAATATTTGCGTGGCCCAATAACTCTTGAACCGCGCGTAAATCGCCACTGGATTCCAACATATGACTGGCAAAAGAATGCCTGAGCATATGAGGATGTATATTTTGACCCATGCCTTGCTGTTGGCTGTATTTTTTTAACCGCGCTTGCACAGTTCTTCGCGCGATACGCACCCCGCGGTTCGAAAGGAATACGGCAGACGTTTCCGGGTGTAAATCCTCTCGAGCTTTAAGCCATTGCTCTAGAGCTCTAACAGCAAAACTTCCGACGGGTAAAGTGCGTGTTTTGTCCCCTTTTCCCGTCACCGTTACTAGTGCATCGGGGATGTCGATATCATTGACATTTAAATCGACCAGCTCCGATAAACGCAGACCTGAAGAATAGAACAATTCAAGAATCGCTCGATCTCTGATACTGAGTAAATCCTCCCCTTCAATAGACAAGAATAGCTGCATATTGTCAGCGTCTAAGGCCTTGGGCAGCTTTTTTTCCGATTTTGGTGCTTGTACATTAAGCGCCGGATTGTGATTGCTGCCGAGACGGTTGCGGTATTTATAGAAACTACGCACAGCAGAAAGTGCTCTTCGCAAACTCACCCCTGTTAGTCCCTGGCGGTGTAGGTGCGAAATCCATTGGCGAACATCTGCCGTATGCAATTTCGCAGAATCGGTAATATCTCTTTCGCCAGCAAATTGCGATATTTTCTTTAAGTCTCTGCGATAACTATCGAGGGTATGGTGAGAAAGCTGCCGAGTTGATTTCAAGTACGTTAGGAATTCATCAATCTGATGCTGCCAACTAGTACCGGTCATCGTACCTTCTCGAATTGATAGATAGACAGAAAGAAACCCTAAGTAATGTATCTGGGCAAAATGCGGCTCAATATATCGCCCAAATAACTTAGGAATAGTGTGCTCAGATCGGAGCCAAAGTATTCTGGATCCTTGCTGCCAATGGCTATAACTCCAAGCGCTTTGCCGTGGGCTAAAGGCACCACCGCTGCCGATTTTACTTTATCCGCCTGTTCGGAAAACAAAAAATTCAATTCTTCCGGCCGCAATACGCCGCAAGTGGTATTGTTGTCTGTGAGTAATCCAGGGATCTTTTGATAGGCGTCGTCTACACACACCATCCGCGAATTGACGGAACGATGCTTTTCGGGGTTTCCAAAGAGGGTGAGACAGGAAAAGTCCATTGAAAAATCGCTGAGTAAACTGCGGTTGAAAGTATTAACAATAGAATCCAAACCTTGTGCCTCAATGAGCGACAGTGTTAACTGTTTTGTTTTATCAAACAATTGATCATTGCCTTGGGCATTGTTCAGCAGATTGTTCAGACGGCTTCGCATGTCCATATTGCGCTCTCGCAATAGGCTAACTTGCCGTTCGAGTAAAGAAACTGCACCCCCGCTGGGGTGGGCAAGCTCCAGCTCTAAAAGTAAATCGTCCCGCTTAAGAAAAAACCCTGAATGGCTCTTTAAATATTGAGCGACGTCATCTTCTGAAATATCTTTTTCTAGCTGCTTAACCAATTCCACCGTTGAATCCTATTTTTTTGATTATATTATCTAATTTATTTTCAGTATCGCCGACTAGAGTAATAGTTGTCCTTCATAAACACTGGTCGCTGGGCCTGTCATCATAACTGGATGTCCGCGACCACGCCATTCGATGTCGAGTTCACCGCCGGGCAGGTGTACCCGCACATTATCATTAAGTAATCCGCGTAAATGCCCAGAGACGACTGCGGCGCACGCACCGCTGCCGCAAGCGAGTGTTTCGCCAGCGGCCCGCTCATGGACTCTTAAATGTATTTCACTGGGGCTAATTACTTGCATAAATCCGACATTTACCTGTTGCGGAAATTGCGGATGCTTTTCAATGGCGGGGCCAATGGTTGACACGTCAGCAGTACGAACGTTTTCAACCGCTATTACAGCGTGCGGATTTCCGAGAGAGACTACGCCAATCTCATGATATTTACCATTAGTTTCAATGACATAGGTATTATCATTCGAATCATCATACGACGAATTTTCAGCTGTATTGGTAACGAGAAACGGAACACTGTCGGGGTTTAGTATGGGGCTGCCCATGTTCACTCTTACTTGGTTGTTGTCGATAATCTCTAGCTCAATCACACCACTACTTGTTGCCACTTTAATGAGTCTTTGCGCCGTGAGTTTTTTGTCGCGAACAAACTTGGCAAAACAGCGGGCACCGTTGCCGCATTGTTCCACTTCACTGCCATCGGCGTTAAATATGCGATAGCGAAAATCGACGTCCGGGCTGAGAGGTACTTCTACTGCGAGTACCTGATCACATCCAATGCCAAAATGACGGTCCGCAATCTTTGCAATATGTCGTTGCTGAAGATTAAAGCGTTGTGTAATGAGGTCCAGTACGACAAAATCGTTTCCAAGCCCCTGCATTTTAGTAAAACGTAATAACATGGCAGGTGTTCCTTGAGCGCCTCACCGGTGGCGCAGAAAATAGTGATGATGTGAGTCATTTGCTAACTTCACTGTGGAATTAGCTTTTCACCTTTCATCAGGTCGGCGATTGTTTCTCTTTCGCGTATCAAATGCATTCTATCACCATCGACCATTACTTCAGCAGCGCGAGTACGGCTATTGTAATTGGAACTCATCGCAAAACCATAGGCGCCAGAAGAGGCAATGGATAATAAGTCCCCCGGTTCCAGAATTAGTGCCCGGTCTTTTCCGATAAAGTCTCCGGTTTCACAAACCGGGCCAACGATATCCCAAACTTTTTCTTCACCTGCACTTCGGGGTTTAACGGGGTCAATATCGAGCCAGGCCTGATATAGAGCGGGACGAATCATATCATTCATCGCGGCATCTATAAGCGCAAAGTTCTTGTGGGGGGTAGGTTTGAGGTATTCGACTTTCGTTAACAATACGCCTGCATTGGCGCAAATGGAGCGGCCGGGCTCAAAAGCGATGGTGAGATGCCGGTTTCCAAGACTTTTAAGAACCGATGATACGTAATCGGAGGGCGCGGGTGGCTGCTCATCTTTGTAACGAACGCCTAGTCCTCCTCCCAAATCGAGATGGCTTATAGTGATACCGTCAGTTTCGAGTTGATCAATCAGGGCCAATATAATATTAAGGGCGTCGAGAAAAGGTGCAGTATCAGTCAGCTGAGAGCCAATGTGGCAGTCGACACCAATAATATTTATATGGCTTAGTTCGTTGGCGCGCCGATAGACGTCAGGTGCCTGTTCGATGCTGACGCCGAACTTGTTTTCTTTAAGACCGGTGGAAATGTAGGGGTGCGTGTTGGCATCTACATTGGGGTTCACCCGCAGAGACACCGGCGCAATGAGACCCAGATCTTTGGCTACGATTTGAAGGGTTTCAAGTTCCGCAGCTGATTCAATATTGAAACAATGAATGCCTGCTTCTAAGCCTCTTCGCATTTCGGTAACCGTTTTAGCGACGCCAGAAAAAACTATTTTTTCAGCTTCACCGCCTGCGGCTAGAACGCGGTCGAGTTCACCCTCTGACACGATATCGAAACCAGCACCTAGGCGTGCTAAGACATTTAGAACGGCAATATTAGAATTTGCCTTTACCGCATAACAAATTAAATGGTCACGGCCCTCCAAAGCATTTTGATAGGACAGAAATTGCTGCTCGAGATACGCTTTAGAATAAACGTAAGTGGGTGTGCCATATGATTCGGAAATAGCTGCTAGCGGTACATTTTCGGCATAAAGATCACCATCACGATACTGAAATGCGTCCATTAAATTAAATCCACTAAAGAAAAAGTTGTTGTTTACAGCGACCGTAGATAATCTACCGCCCTTTAAAGAATTGTGCTCATGCTGTTGGTATTTGGATCTTGCGGGATAAAAAGCGGTCCTTTTTGACCACATCCAGCAAGAAAAATTGTGCACAGTAATAACAGAGTCGAATAGAAACGCACCGTAAGATCCCAGAGACATTAAATAAAAACGCAAGTATACCGATGCCGCCAGAGGATAGAAAGGGTCTAAAAAGACCGTTTTTGGCGCCTATTTGTTATACTGGTCCAAAAATACACTTAATTAAGACCTTGGCAATTTGAAGTTTCCTTTATGCTCTTTAACTCCTATATTTTTATCCTTCTTTTTTTGCCTTTAACCGTTATTGCCTTTTACTGGTTAAAAAAATACGGCAGCTATACTTTATCTATTGTCTTGTTAGTTTTTGCGTCCTTTGCGTTTTATAGCTGGTGGAACCCGGCCTATCTATTACTGATTCTCGGCTCGATAATGTGCAATTATGCGCTGGGAACCGTTCTTACAAACCACGATATCTTCCAGGCTAAAAGGCGGTGGCTGTTAGCTTTGGGCGTAAGTTGTAACCTGCTGGTGCTTTGCTATTACAAATATCTGCTTTTTTTCGTTGGGATTATTTCTACACTCGTTGATAAACCTGTGTCTGTTGAAGAAATTATCTTGCCGCTGGCCATATCGTTTTTTACCTTTCAGCAAATTGCCTATCTAGTAGACGCCTACCGCGGTGAATCCAAGCATTATGGTTTTTTGAACTACTGCCTATTTGTTACTTTTTTCCCTCAGTTGATAGCGGGTCCGATAGTACATCATAAGGAAATGATGCCTCAATTCGTTAAAAACAGGAATCAGTCATTAGCATTGCAAAATATCGCTATTGGCAGCATTATTTTTACCATTGGCTTATTCAAAAAGGTGATTATCGCCGACAGTGTCGCGGAAATCTCCACGCCCTTATTTACTGTCGTAGATCAGGGCGGCGAATTAACCCTGATCGAAGCGTGGTTGGCAGCGCTGTCCTATACATTACAGCTTTATTTCGACTTTAGTGGTTACGCAGATATGGCTGTGGGAGCTGCTCGGCTTTTTGGCATTACCCTGCCGGCAAATTTCGATTCGCCTTACAAGTCGGCTTCGATCATCGATTTTTGGCGCCGCTGGCACATAACGTTGTCGCGGTTTTTGCGAGATTATCTCTACATCGCACTGGGCGGCAATCGGCACGGGGAAATTCGACGGTTTCAAAACCTCTTTATCACCATGTTGCTCGGTGGATTGTGGCACGGTGCCGGTTGGACTTTTGTTGTGTGGGGCGCGCTGCACGGTTTCTATTTAGTCGTAAACCACTTATGGAGGAAGTTGGCGAAGGAATGGCAAATCGTTAATGCGCGAATCTACCGATTTGCTAGTCATTTTCTTACCTTGATTTGCGTTATTATTGGTTGGGTCTTTTTCCGGGCAGAAACCTTAACGGGTGCCGTGTCGATATTGAAGGGCATGGTGGGATTAAATGGGATCGTATTTCCCTCTAAGTATTTGGGGCGATGGGGTGAAAATGCTGTTTGGATGCAAGACTGGGGCGTGCAGTTTTACGATATGAATTTTTTCACCTCATTGGGCGACCTTTGGTTACTTATAGCTTTAATAGTTGTAACAATGACTTTTCCAAATACCTACCAATTATTGTTCAAATATAAACCAGTACTGGAGCCGGTGGGTGAGAGCCGATGGGTGATACCGTTAGAGAAGACATCAGGCATCGTCTGCGGTTTGGTATTGCTTTATTGTCTATTGAGTATGAACAAGACCTCTGAGTTCTTGTATTTTCAATTTTGATTGACGGTGACCAATGACGTTTTTTCGACCTTTTTTAATAACATTATTCGTAGGATGCATCTTCGTACTTTCAATCAATACGATTATTGACCCTCTGCGTTTCTTTTCCGATATTTCTATCGCTAAGTATGAGCCGCAAACACGATATCGCTACCCAGGAATAATTCGGAATAAAGATTTTGATGCGGTTGTGGTGGGAACGTCGATGGCGCAAAATTTCATTAAAGAGGATATTGACAATCTATTTCAAGTTGATAGTTTGCTGCTAGCGATTGCGGGAGGAAGTTTGCGGGAACAGAGTTTGATGGTGCAATTGGCGTTGTCGACGAAAAAGCCGAAAACGATTATCTGGGAGATCTACGACGGCGCGCTCGTCAATGGTGTTAATGAAGTTCGAAAAGGCGCCGGGTTCCCCTTCTACATGTATGACGAAGATCTTTTCAATGACATTTTCTACTTGTTCAATTTTTCCAACACGGTCGCATCGATAGAAGCTGTTGGCGATTTTATAATCGGCAGAGATATTGATAATGATGATTGGAAGACAATGGATTTCCATTCAGGGAAATTCAAACATGGCTGTCCCGAGCTGATGCAGAGCCAGTTGCGAAAAGGCGGTTTGCTTAGCGAGAAAAAAGATCTGCAAATCCCAGCAACAGATATTAGACTGAATATTGACCGCAATTTACTGAGTATTGTTCGAGGGCATCCCGACATCGAATTCGTCGTATTTTCACCGCCGGTTTCTTACGCTTTTCAGGCAATGCTGAAAAAAAGACAACCCGGCAAATTCGCGGCGATGACTTTGGCAAAAGATTATTTATATCCTCAGTTACTAGGTTTGCCAAATGTCAGTTTGCATGAGTATTTTTCAGAACATACAATGGTAAAAGACTTGGAAAATTATCGCGACTTAATGCACTTTTCTGCCGAGTTAAGCCATGAATTGCTTGTCAGTATTCAGCAGGAAAAACGAAAAGTTCTCGGAAATTGGCATGAGAATCTGTTGAAACATAATGATGAACTTTCAAACTATCCTTTTGAAAGAGTTTTAAGTGATTGCCTCAGTTATTCACCCTAAATCTTTCGTTGGCTTATTTCCCGAATCACCTCACATTGGGTGTTTAATCTCATTGACTAGTCAGATTCACTATGTGTCCTAAAGCCTTTCAAAAATTGATCTTATTGTCGCTAATAATTTTTCTAGCAGCACCGCATTCTTTTGCAGATATCACCGCCCCGTTCTATTTTAGTAACAGTAATCCCTTCGTTAAGATTTATGGTTTGCCATCTGCTGAAAGTGCACAATTGATTCCGAAATCGAAACTCAAATTAGGGTTGCAATTGGAAGCGTCGAGCAATTTTAGTTTTGATAATTATTTGTCCCGGCAGCCCTCCAAGGAAACAATCGTAATTGATGGTGAAACCCACCGTAATAATGTACAAATACGCTACGGCTATTCAGATGCGTTGGAGATTGGACTGGATGTGTCCTACCTCCGTCATAAAGCGGGAGGGCTAGACAATTTTATCACCGATTGGCATCGATTTTTTGGACTACCCAATGGAGGGAGAGAAAATTTTCCGGAAAATGGCTTGCAGTATAGTTATCATAATAACGACGAAACATTTGTGCTTGAGGAACCTGCACGGGGATTAGGTGATGTAACAATGAAGATTGCCTATTCTTTATATGAAACGCCAACGCAAGAAATCGCATTACGAGCGGGAGTAAAATTGCCGACCGGGAATGCAGCTAAGTTACTCGGCTCGAAGTCCAGCGATTTCTACTTGGGAGTTAACATCAGCGAATGGGAGTCGAGCGCGTTTCGTTGGCATGCAAGTGCTGGAATTCTTCGTTTAGGCGAAGGCGAGGTCCTCAATAGGCAGCGTAAAGACTGGGTTGTGTATGGTTCATCGACAGTGGTGTGGTTGTTTAATAACAATATAGCCCTAAAAGCGCAGATAGATGCACATTCCACTTTCTACGATAGCGCGACGAAAGAGTTGGGGGGTGAAGCTGCACAGTTATTATTAGGTGGAGCCATACGATTCAACAAAAATACCGTACTTGATCTATCTGTTAGTGAAGATATAGTTGTTGATACTTCGCCGGATGTGGTTTTTCAAATGGCGATAACGTTCAAAAATTGGTAACGACTTTAGAGCTCGCTAATCGCCGCATCCAGTTGTAATTCTAACTGTTGTTTGTATCGTAGATATTGAATCGTTTGTATCGGTGTATCAGTTGTACTATCGATAAGACTGCTCAGATCCAGATCGGTAATATAACAGGGATAGTGGGCTGCGGATTTTCGAAGACTGAGAATGTGCTTGGCGGCCATTATATATATGTCTGTGCCATAGTCAGCGGCCAGAAATTCAATGCTATCGCAATAAATATCGAATTGGATATTCCCTTCTATATTCTGAGTTGCCGTTGCTTGAACATTAAAGAAGTGTTTGGAATTGATTTCCTCAATGTCGCTATAGCGGCTGATCACTTTCCGCGTCTTTTTCTCGGTGATTTGATAATACTCAATTTTTCGGCTTTGGGGTGTGTATTCTCCGGTCGAAATCGAGTCAAAATCACCCGACTCACTGTATTGGCGAAAAAGTGTCGATTGTATAAATTGATCTAATGGGTTTAGTAAACTGTTTGCATTGTGGAAGGGGGTGCTAAACATATACAGTGAGCACATTTCGTCTAGAACAAAAATGTCGGCGACATCATCTTTCTGTTCGAAGAATACTTGAATTCGCTCCGCCTGCGCGTATTGGCATAGGGCTTGTAAGGTTGAATTAGGACGGCAATATCGATCGAATTTGATAGGACTATAAGTGATCTGTGGTTCACCCAAATATTTTGCAAGCTCAATGAAATTTTTGGCATGAGAAATTTTCAAGTGTTTTTCGATGAACTGCAGCAAATAAAATTCCCTGCCTATTTCAACAACATAACGCGTGTTAGCCGCTTGTTTGTCGCCATAGAAACTCGCAGTGATATCTTCGATTAGTTCTTGAACACGGGTTGATATTGCCGTTGCGCGAGTCGGGCAAAAGCAGTGTATGTTTATTTCTGGCAATGTCCCCTTGCTGTTGGGTGGTAACATTTGGAAAAAATCTCTGATACAACGCATCAGCGCATTTCTGCCTTCGTAGCGATGGCTGCTAATCTCCCCCCAGCTGTTAACGATGACTTGTTCGACATTCAACACCAGATTTTCGCGAAAGCCGCTATACCCCAAACTGTCAGTGTGATCGCTTATAAGTTCGATACCTTGGCTGCGTTTATGTTCTAAGGGATCAGAACCTACGTTGATAAAAAGTTGAACAAATATTGGCCGCATTGTTTCGTTAAACCGTTCGTGTTGTCTTTCTTCCTGATCACTGTATTGTTTCGCGACGGGTAATTGCTGACGCATGTGATGCATCATATTGAATATTTCGTATTCTCTCACAGTGTGTTCGCCGTCTACGATTGCTATTCGAGTACTGTTATCACACAGGCCATTGTAATGGCACCACGCTAACAGAGAAGTTAGGCTATTCGACTTCTTTAATATTTGCGAACGGTCTGGATTATTCTTATCGACTGTATCACTGCTAACAGCCCATTGTGATAGTTTCCCCTCTTCGGTTTGATGTAGAAAGAAGGTAAGGTTCTCTTCTGTTAGATTCGGTGAAATCCCGGGATTGATCCATTCGATCTTTTCTGCTTTTCGTTCAAAAGCAGCATATAGTTTTCTGCCAAGTATATTCATCTCCTGTGAATTGATCATTGAGGAAGCTCGTGTCCGACGGGCAAATTCAAGTACGAATCTGTAGCAATTCGTTAGTTCTCTAACCAGTTCCTTTTGTTCATCTATGACCCGAGCTACCTTCCACTTCTTCCGAGCATCCAAATTGTAGAGGTGTTCTTTCGGCCACTGCCACTCTACGACAAGTTTTTCCATGAGTTGCCGTTTCCAAGATTTACTTCGATTTCGGTTTGAGCGCGATAGCGCGATGCCTACTTTAAAATAGAAACATCTGCGTACCAATTCCAGTCTATTTGGCTCATCCCGCGCCTTCAAATAGCTTTCCAGTTTTCTGTATACGACCACATAAGGATCCAGTTCATCAATGTCTAGCTGCTTATTATAGATAGCTCGCTTAAAGGATGTGCTGAGCGGTACTACTTTAGGGTATTCAGAAGCATACACTTCGGTGAGTAATATTTTTAATACCGACTTATAGGGAGAATCGATGGCCTTATAGAGTTGCCAAACTCCAGCCCCGGCAAATTCTCCAGCAGGTATATGTCCAACGCCGCCAAAATCGATCGATTCGTCTTCCTGAATAAATCTTTTTTCGCGAAGTGTTTTTGAATAGTAATCATGGTTGACGTCCTCGTCAGAGGGTATCAGCCACCAAATGGGGAAGCGCCCCGCAATCAACAACCCGGTTCGATAAAATTCATCCAGCAAAAGATAATGTTGAGAGCTGCCGCAATCTTCGGCGGATAGCGATTCTCTTTCTCCGAGTCGGAATTTTTCACCTTCCATCATAAAGAAATGAACTTCCAGTCCCCGAGACAAAGCCCAAAGGCTAATGTTGTCGCATTTTTTCCGAAGCAAGCGGGTATCATCGTGGTTCAGGTTGTCTTGATGACATACCCATATATCTAAGTCTGATTTTTTCGACTGTGCGACAGTGCCGCAAGATCCCATCAGGTATAAACCAGTGATACCGGGACGGTGGTTGGGTTGCCGTTGGTAGTTAAAGCTGCGTGCAAGGCGTTGCGCTTTTTGAATGTCATCCTTGGAAGGATTGTAATTGACAACGCCCGATGGCGTTTCTCGTGTGACATAACCGGGCAAAATAGGATGATTTACGTGAAATAATAGCGGTAGCAGATCCAGGAATACTTCCTGACGCGCAGTGAGTGAGGATTTTGTTCGGGAAAGACGCGCTGCATTGACCTGTAAAAAACGCGCCTTGATGACGTTCAGGTTCTTCCGATCTACACCGTCATCGATCGAAGATTGATTTTTTTCTTGTAGTGACATGGCTCTCATTATAGGTGGGAAAGAGGTCTTTAGGTTCTTTTTCTGGCTAATAATGACGCTGAAAAAAAGAACCTCGGCTGCTTATGAAGCTTAGCATATTCGTGAGAGTAGCGATTCAGGATAATAAACGGCCTAAATTAATTGGGAAAATTTTGCATGGCGTAACTGGGAATTGGTGTGGCAGACCCAATGTGCAGAAACAGCTGAAAAGCGCCATCGTCTTTCTTGCATTGGAAGCGTCTTCCACTTTGGTCTGGTCAAAATGCTAATGGAGGTTGGCTCATGGCTGATATCACTTTACACTGTCGTTTATAAGCCTTAATCGGAAATAATCTACTCAACAGGAAGAATAAAATGAAAGATGAAACGCTGGCCATTCATCACGGTTATGAAACAGACCCAACCACACACTCAGTAGCGACGCCCATTTACCAAACGGTTGCCTTCGAGTTTGATAACGCGCAACACGGCGCCGACCTTTTCAATTTAGCGGTACCGGGGAATATATATAGTCGAATCATGAATCCGACCAATGACGTTCTCGAGCAACGAGTCGCAGCACTGGAAGGGGGTGTTGGTGCACTTGCTGTTAGTTCAGGTAGTGCGGCAATAAACTACGCCATACTAACCATTGCCGAAGCGGGCGATAATATTGTATCGACACCGCAGTTATACGGTGGAACCTATACCTTGTTTGCACATATGTTGCCTAAATTGGGCATTGAAGTACGTTTTGCCGCCGACGATAGTGCCGAGAGTTTGGCGGCCTTAATTGATGACAAAACCAAAGCGGTATTTTGTGAGAGCATCGGCAATCCTGCCGGTAATATTGTTGATTTGGGCGCTATTGCAAGTGCCGCTCACGCGAAGGGTGTCCCCGTCATTGTTGATAACACCGTCGCAACCCCGGTCTTGTGTAAACCTTTTAGTCATGGGGTCGATATTGTCGTTCATTCTTTAACAAAGTATATCGGTGGTCACGGCACGACGCTGGGAGGCATGATTGTCGACTCGGGAAATTTCCCGTGGGCTGAACACAAAGAGCGCTTCCCGGTGTTAAACCAGCCAGAGCCCGCGTATCACGGTGTTGTTTATACGGAGGCTTTTGAGGCGGCGGCCTTTATCGGTCGAGCTCGCACGGTACCTTTGCGCAATACTGGCGCGGCGCTGTCTCCAATGGCGTCGTTCCAGCTGTTGATGGGATTAGAGACTTTGTCCTTGCGGATGGAGCGACACACCGAGAACGCCTTAAAGGTCGCGGAATACCTGCAACAGCACGATAGTGTAGAGTGGGTAAGTTATGCCGGTCTGGAAAGCTCACCTTATGCCGCTCTTGCGAAGAAGTATATGGGCGGCAAGCCTGCGTCGATTTTGTCATTTGGTTTAAAAGGCGGTTTTGATGCAGGTGTGAAATTTTACGATGCGCTGCAATTATTTAAGCGCCTCGTTAACATCGGAGACGCGAAGTCTCTGGCCTGTCATCCAGCCTCTACGACACATCGGCAATTAAATGAACAAGAGCAAAAGGAAGCGGGGGTATCGCCGGAAATGATTCGTTTGTCTGTCGGCATCGAGCACATAGACGATATCCTCGCGGATTTAACGCAAGCGCTTGCATAAGTTTGAGTCATCTCGAAAGCCGCTGGACAGGTATAAACCGTCATAGTGCGGTTGAGAATGGTGCTGATTTCCAGTGGCTTCGAGAATCGATTTTTTGACAGTTAAGTTAGCCAACGCAACCCGGGTAATTACCTCTGAGTTTCGCTACCTCTACTAAAAGACACGAGCCATGCGTCGCTGTCAGCTTTCTAATCGGATCGCAAGGCTGTTAAGGATTGGCTAAGGACATGCTGCGATCAGAAGGTCGATAGAGTTTTGGAAAACTGCGACGTCAGAGGAAACACGAATGTGAACCGTAAGTTCACGATCGCCAATAATTTACTGTGGACGGAGGCAAATGCTCGCGGTCTATTCAGAACGGTCATCATCGATAGGTCCGAATCACAACCATTAGTTGACCGCCAGTAAGCAGCAGATTTCGCCAACAAACGATAACCGCTCCTGTTGCTTACTTTGTTTTCATTTTTTTGGTCTGGCTAACGAAAAACAATAGCTATTTGCAATCTGTTTAGCGAAGATCTCATCATCTAATGCGCTGAATAATGGCCGATTTATTATGTTTATGACCGACTGACGCCATATTATTAGAAGGACTTCTGTGGCTGATAATAATCTTAGCGAAGGCTTATCTCTGTTACGCCAGCCGAATGTTGGGAAGATGTTTATTGCCTATTTAACATCTTATACGGGCACTGCGATGGCGCCGATCGCGATGGTGTTTGGGGTGCTTGAACTCACCGGATCAGCGAAAGACTCAGCAATAGTCATAGCCGCACCAACTATTGCGTCGATTTTTGTATTGCTGATTGGCGGAGCACTCGCTGATCGTACGTCGCGGCAAAAGATAATGGTATTTGCCGATTGCCTGGCAATGTTATCTCAGTTTTCCATGGCAGCGCTATTCCTCACAGGCCTGGCCACTGTTCCTCTTTTAACCGGACTAATGCTGGTGAATGGCATTGCCGTAGCGCTTAATATTCCGGCGGCTACCGGTCTAATTGTGCAATTGGGTGAAAAAAATCAATTACAGGCGATTAATGCATTATTAGGTTCCGCTCGTAGCGGTGCGATGGCTGGCGGAGCGGCGTTGGGTGGGGTATTGGTTGCCCTGTTTGGCGCTGGGGTAACTCTGATGATTGATGCGGTTTCGTTCGGCGTGTCCGCCATATTGATTTTGTCCCTAAACCCAAAATCGCAAACGCAGCCAGCGAAGGCGTCGGTCTTAGAGGATTTACGGCTCGGTTGGAAGGAGTTTACTTCACACACCTGGTTGTGGACTATTGTCTTGCAATTTTCTTTGGTGGTGGCGGCCATAGAAGCCGTATTTGGATTGATTGGCCCTGCGGTAAGCCGCGACTACATGTCTGGAGCAACCGATTGGGGCTTTATCGCGGGTAGCTTTGGTGTAGGCACGATTGTCGGTGGCGCGGTCGCGATCAAGATTAATGTCAAATACCCCATGCGATTTATCACCGTTTGTGTATTTTTCTTTAGTGGAATACCGTTGGCGTTAGCCGCACTGCTCCCGGTCTATTGGGTGGTCGTCACCGCCTTTGTCGCGGGAGTTGCGGGACAAATATTCGCGGTAATTTGGTATACGACGCTCCAGCACAAAGTCCCCTCACATATGCTGTCTCGCGTTAGCGCCTACGATCATCTCGGATCTATAGTGCTCGCTCCATTGGGTATTGTCGCAGCAGGGTTTTTATACGAAGCTATTGGTTTTAGACTGACCTTATATCTAGCTGCTATCACGATTATTCTACCGACTGTAGCCGTATTGCTGGTACGAGAGGTACGAGTCATGACTGACTCGTATTAAAAAAGCCGGGTGCTTTAGGAGAGTAGCCGTTGCGAGACGTGCCCTGTGGAAGTGCGCAACGGCTATAAAGATTGGCGCGTTTAAGGCTTAGGCCAAACGCTAAACAGCGCTTTTAAGGTGGAAACAAAGGCTATTGGCTGGTCCAGTAAAAGGTGGTGATTGGCATCGGGCATCCAGAATAAAGGTGCTTCTGGTCGCATCTCCCGCATAGGTTCCATTGTTTCCGCTGCAGAACTCCAGCTGTACTGTCCCATAATTCCCGCTACCGGCACTGCCATTTCTCGATATATTTGTTCTAGATCGTCCCCTATTGTAAAACCATAGTAAATTGACGGGTCGAATTTCCAAGTCCATCCGTCTTCGACTTCTCGTAGCGAATGACCGGCAATATAGTCGAGAATATATTGGTTGGCGCAGGGTTGCGGCGGTGCCAGACGAAAACGTGCGCGGGCATCTTCGTAACTTGCATATACCCGAGTCGGTCGAGGTTTGGGGCGGTTTAGAAACCACTCTTCGTGTTTTTCTTTTGGTTTGATTGAGTAGTCGGCGAGGACAATAGCACCAATTTTGTCCGGGTGGCGATGTCCAGCTATTACAGAGACAAAGCCACCAAAACTGTGGCCGACAACGATTGGTTTCGGGCCGAGATTTGCGTGTTCGCAGACGGCTACTATTTCGTCTCCGTATTGTTCGCGGCTGTATTTCTCTCTCCAGCCACTGTCACCCATTCCTGACAGGTGCATGCTCACTACATGAAAGTCATGTGTCAAAAGCGGTGCTATGAAATGGAACCAACGACCGTGTGCACCGTTGCCATGGACAAATATCAGGCCCGGTTTCGAACTATCACCCCATTCCATGTAACAGATATCGCAACCGTCAACATCGACATGTTTTTCTTCAAAAGGGCGATCTAACGCTTTTTTGAACCAGTCGGGACGTCGGGTAATGATTGTCGACGAAGGTGCTTCGCTGTGGTAGAGCGGATCATCTTCTGAATCGATGGACAATCGATCGGCTATTACCGCTTCGGGTGCTTCCATATCTGGCGGTGTGTGGGCTGTTTTTCTGGTCATCGTTAAATCCTAAAATGGTAGTCAATTGTGTGTCGGTGGGTCTTATTTACGGTTCGTCAACCAGTCAATCATGCCCACATCTTGAGTTTTAGCGAGGCCGGCCTGACATAATCGTCTATACCCTATTTCTCGAGAGATTAATTATACCGTAGCTGTATTGCCAAATCAGGGTGATTAAATCGCGAAGGTTTTATTGATCTTTATACTGTAAAGGCCAGCAGAATGTTTTGACTCTATCAGCGTGGAAAATTGAACGCTGTTTTAATATACCCAATGGCCGGCAGCCTGACAATAGTCATGGCGTAGAGGGTAAGGCTACCGTAATCTTAAGAAAAAAGGCAAATCGCAGTTGATGTAATGGCAAAAAGAAGATGTCTGGTACAAATAATATTTACCGAGGGCGCAATCGTGATTTCGCTGAAATGATTGTTTTGCTAAAGGATTATCTGAACTCACTGTCGATCGGCACGAGACGACCGTCGAGTCCTTCTTGAGGTAGTCCTGATGAGAGATGATCGTCTGGAAATAAAGCGGCAACGGGCCTGATGGCACGGGAAAAGATTATGGTAGCCTCTGATAGAGCGTGAAAAAATCCGGAGTCGTATAAATATCCGGCTCCGGATTGCTATCCATTCTAATAGTATTAACGGGCTTTAAGTTTATTAGTGGCTCTTTTTGCAGCTGCTATTACCTGCGCTGGGGCGGTTCCACCAATATGGTCTCTGGCGGCCACTGACCCTTCGAGCGTTAATACGTCAAACACGCTGTCGTCAATGATGTCACTGAATTGTTGAAGCTCTTGCAAGCTCATTTCGGACAGGTCTTTGTTCTCCTTAATACCATAGGCAACTGATTTACCGACAACTTCGTGAGCGTCGCGGAATGCCACGCCTTTACGTACCAGATAATCGGCTAAATCTGTTGCGGTGGAAAACCCACGTTTTGCCGCCTCAAGCATGACTTCTTTATTAGGAACAATGGCAGGAATCATGTCGGCGTAAGCTTTTAAGCAATCCTTAATGGTGTCGATAGTGTCGAATAACGGTTCTTTGTCTTCTTGATTATCTTTGTTATACGCCAGCGGCTGTGATTTCATCAACGTCAATAATGAAATTAAGTGTCCGTTGACTCGCCCTACTTTACCTCTTACAAGTTCCGGTACATCCGGATTTTTTTTCTGCGGCATAATTGAGGAGCCTGTACAGAAACGATCCGGTAGATCGATAAAGTTAAATTGGGCACAAGTCCAAAGAACCAGCTCTTCACTGAAACGGGATAAGTGAGTCATCACTAAGCTTGAAAACGCCGTAAACTCTATGGCGAAATCACGATCACTGACAGAATCAAGGGAGTTTTCTGTGGGAGAGTCAAAACCGAGCAGTTGCGCCGTCATTTCCCTATCAATGGGATAGGTGGTACCGGCAAGAGCCGCTGCTCCTAACGGGCATTGATTCATTCTCGAACGGCAGTCCATCAATCTGGCGTAGTCGCGTTCGAGCATTTCGTTCCAGGCCAACAAATGGTGACCGAACGTTACGGGTTGTGCTGTTTGCAAATGGGTGAAACCGGGCATAATCGTCGATGCATGCTGGATAGCCAATTCTGTTAAGCCTTCCTGCAGTCGAGTTAAGTCTTTTGCTATCGAGTCGATTTCATCCCTCAAGTACAGCCGAATGTCGGTTGCTACCTGATCATTTCGGGAGCGACCGGTGTGAAGTTTTTTACCGGTTATGCCGATCTTGTCAGTAAGACGTGCCTCAATGTTCATGTGCACATCTTCCAGTGTAATTGACCACTGAAACTCACCAGCTAGTATTTCGGTTCGAATATCTTCCAACCCTTGTTGAATCTGCAAATACTCATCGCTGCTAAGAACGCCGACCTTGGTCAACATTTGAGCATGTGCTAATGAGCCATTGATATCGTGATGGTACATGCGCTGGTCAAACTGAACAGAGGCGGTGAATCGTTCAACAAATGCGTCGGTTGGTTCGGAGAATCGTCCGCCCCAGGGTTTTATCGCGTGGTCCTGATCAGTCATGAGAAATCGCTTTTTCGTCTATGATAATTGGAATCGGGTTGAGTTGATGCCGGCGGATTATAGCAAGTATTGGTGTAAGATTCGCTATCGCGATACGCTTTAGCTAAACAAGGTGGTCTATAGTAAACCTACAGTTGTGGTAGAAGAATTTGAATTGTTTTATTTTCTGCTTTCTTTTAGATCTCCAACTTTGCGCTAAAGATGTTATTAGCTGCCCAGTTGCCGGAAATACGAAAGGAGCGATGGTTTGTTTCGCAACTCGACCCTCAAAAACCTATTGTGGAAGTGACAACAATTGAACACTAACGTTAATCAGCATCAACGCGATTCCGAGCAAGAAATAGCTCGGGAATTTTTCATCCCGGATTTGTGTAACGTGCAGGCCCTGTTGTTTTTGGTATTGGTCGCGGAACTATTGGCGATTGTGCTCGAGTTAGCGAGTAATGGCCTGGCTGCTTTTAGCTGGCAATCGTTTTCTCTCACTTCTCTCTTTGTGCAGTGGGTCTTTCTATTATGCGCTGCCTTGTTGTGTCAAATCAGGCAACGGTTTAGTGAATGGCCCCTGCCACTGGCTGCCAGTATTTGTTATTTTCTGATTTTGGTTGTCGTTGCATTAACGAGCGCAACGGGCCAGTGGTTAATCAACGGCGGGCTTAACGGGAGCGGGGTAAGTGACATAGAACGTATTCTGACGCACATTTTAATCTGTGCCGTTCTTGCGGGCATCGTGCTGCGATATTTCTATTTAACTCAACAGCTACAATTGCGTCAACGAACCGAATTACAGGCGCGCATTCAAGCCTTGCAATCGAGAATACGCCCGCATTTTCTTTTTAACAGTATGAATATTATCGCCAGCCTTATCGCGGTAGACCAGCAAGCTGCTGAAACCGCTGTTGAGGATTTGGCCGGCTTGTTTCGGGCCAGTCTCGCTGAGGTGGAAACTGAAGTGACATTTGCTGAAGAGCTGGAACTATGTCGCCGTTACGTACGCATCGAACAGTTACGGCTTGCCGAGCGTTTGCGTGTAGACTGGCGAGTTGACGATGTACCACAGGCAATAAAAATTCCCAGCTTGTCGCTGCAACCCTTACTGGAAAATGCGATTTACCACGGTATTCAGCCCCTGCCCCAGGGTGGAGCCGTTACAATTTCCGCTGGTTATCAACAGGGTATTTTGACGATATCGGTAACTAATCCGGTGCTCGATCAGCTAGAAAAGCCTAACGCGTCTCACGAGGGGAACCGCCTGGCACTGGATAATATCCATCGACGATTACAGGCCTTATACGGTTCAAAGGCGGGGCTTGTCACCAAATTGGAAGGAGGTTTGTTCTATGCGACAATGCAATATCCAATATCGTACGAAAAAATCTAATTTTCTAAGGTAACGGCGGGGATTTCTCAGGATAAACCGTTGATTTGGAGCCATTTAATTCAGTTGTGATTTGATGAGTTTGAATGATTATCTTGGTTTTCAAATGTGAACCGAAAATAACAGGGCCGACCGCTGCGCAATAGCAACCGGAGAGTATGTCTTCCAAGTGAAAGTATTAATAGTCGACGATGAGCCACTCGCACGTAAACGTTTGACGCGTCTGTTACAAGAACAGGAAAGTTTTGAGGTGGTTGCCGAGGCGGAAAACGGCGAGCAGGCAATTGCTGCCTGTAATGTTCATCAGCCCGATGTGGTGTTGATGGATATTCGAATGCCTATTATGGACGGACTGGTCGCCGCGAGACATCTTGCTAATAGCCCCGAGCCGCCTGCGGTAATCTTTTGTACGGCTTATAACGATTATGCACTGGAGGCGTTTGAAGCCAATGCGGTTGATTATCTTCTAAAGCCGGTTAATCGTGACAAATTGCAGGCGGCGCTGGCCAAAGCCCAACAATTGACGCGAGTGCAAATTACAGCTATGCAGGAAAGTCGCAGTGGCAATGTATCCGACCGCGCTCATATTTCGGCTCGATCTAGTCGAGGAGTGGAATTGATTCCGCTTGATGAAGTACGCTACTTTTTGGCGGACCAAAAATACGTGACTGTTTTTTATGTACACGAAAACGTATTATGTGACCAATTGATTGACGACCCTTTAAAAGAATTGGAACAGGAGTTTGGTGATCGTTATGTCCGAATCCATCGAAATGCTTTGGCTGCAATAGCCCACATAGAAGGGGTGGAGAAGAGCGCGTTGGGCACACGGCTAAAGATCAATGGTGTTCGGGAAGGGCCGTTAGTGAGCCGCAGACAAATTTCAGACATTCGGCAGCTATTGCAACATTTATAGACTTCATACCCTATAGCCCATGGTTTAGAAAAACACTGTCGCGACCCCATCGTAGATGGTGAGAGTGTCAGATTAACTAGCAGAGTCTATTGTGCCGGTAATAGATATCGATCGGGGAATTCGGCCACCATTCTTTTAATTGTTTCAGTGTGAAGAGATATTATGTCAAATCAGATCGTCCGAATCGCAACTCGAGAAAGTCCCCTTGCCTTATGGCAGGCTGAATTTATTAAGGCCGGATTAGAAACCGCTCACCCTGGCATTGAGGTCGAACTGATTGGTATGACGACGCGGGGCGATATTATTTTAGATTCGCCGCTCGCAAAGATTGGTGGCAAAGGACTTTTCGTCAAAGAATTAGAAACGGCACTGCTAGAGAATAAGGCCGATATTGCCGTTCACTCTATGAAGGACGTACCGATGGAATTCCCGGATGGATTGCAATTGTCGATTATTTGCGAACGTGAAGATCCCCGCGATGCATTTGTTTCAAACCATTACAGTTCATTTGAGGAGTTACCAATTGGTAGCCGCGTAGGCACATCGAGTCTTCGCCGTCAGTGCCAATTACGTCAACGCCGTCCTGATATCGTCATCACGGACTTACGGGGGAATGTGAATACGCGCTTACGAAAACTTGATGAGGGACAATACGACGCCATTATATTGGCAACGGCGGGATTACTTCGGTTGGGAATGGAAAATCGTATCACTCAGCGATTATCGGTCGAACAAAGTCTACCCGCTGGTGGACAAGGTGCGGTGGGCGTTGAAACGCGTAGTGGCGATCATCTGATGGAAACTTTGTTGGCGCCGCTCCATCATCAGGCAACAGCAGAGCGCGTCAATGCCGAGAGAGCGATGAACCTGCGTCTTGAGGGTGGCTGTCAGGTGCCCATCGCCTGTTACGCCATTGCTAACCCTCAGGCTCCGGACGAATTGTTTTTACGTGGTTTAGTCGGAAACCCCGATGGATCTACAATCCTGCAAAGCGAGTTGAGCGCACCCCGTAGCCAAGCTACCGAGCTCGGCATTCGAGTTGCGGAAGATCTGTTGCAGCAGGGAGCAGGTGAAATTCTTCACGCAATATACGATGTCTGAAAAAAAAGGCAGCGCTAAGCCTTTGGAGGGTCTGTCAGCCCTGATAACCAGACCGGAAGGCCAAGCTGAAGAGTTATTGAAAATAATCGAGTCGGCGGGAGGACGTGCTTACCATTTTCCGGTAATGAAGATCAAAGGGGTCGATGTCGGCGATGACAATGGCGATGACAATAACGTGCTGCAAATTAGCCGGCAAACCGTTTTAAATCTGGACCATTACCAACACGTTATCGTGATTAGCACCAATGCTGCAAATTTTGGGCTAAACCTAATAGACCAGTACTGGCCACAGTTGCCAAATGGATTACATTGGTACGCAATCGGCAGCGCAACTGCGATGGTATTGAAAGAACAGCAGATCAGAGTCGAAACTACAGGCAGAGCCGATGAAGAAGGGCAGATGAATAGTGAAGCCCTACTGACACATCCTAAGTTGCAGAAATTAAAGCACCAAAAGGTACTGATAATTCGAGGCGTGGGTGGGCGGGATTATCTCAGAGAGCAATTGACCGCGCGCGGCGCGCAGGTTGAATATTTAGAGTGTTACCGGCGCCAGATGGTTGATAGTATGGAAGGAGAGCTGACGCGATTTATCAGTGTTAATACCATCAACGCGCTGTGCATTAACAGCGCAGAGAGCATCGATTATTTTTCTACGCTGGTCGGAGTGAAAAACTTATCGGCGGTAACATCGTTGCCGTTAGTTGTACCGAGTTCCAGAGTTGCAGAACATGCGCTAAAAACAGGCTATAGTTCGATTATCATTGCAAAAAATGCCAGTAATATTGCCGTTGCTAACGCGCTAGGTAAAATCGAGAAATACAATGAGAACATTTAAATACTACAGCGACCGAATAATTGGGTGTGAAATTGGATAAAGACAAAAAAAAGGGAAAGGGCAAAGGCCGTAAAGCTAAGGTAGCTGAAGAGCTTGCTAGTGCACCTAAAGAGCTAGATGGGCTACCTGAAGAGTTAGACGATGCACTTCCAGAAAAAGATGAAAATGAAATGGTGACCGGAGAGGGACCTGAGTCCGGCGCTGCGGCGGACTCAGCGCCTGAAGAACTTGCGTATGTGACTGAACAGTCTCCTGAAAAAACCACAGCCAATCTAATGTTAACAGACAATAAAACGGTTTTTGACAAGCCCGAGCAGGCGGAAAACCCGACGGAAGAATCGGTACCCGATGCGGCTGATGATACGGTTTCCAGAATAAAAGAGACGAGGGAAAAGTCCCCCGAGCCTGGGCCCAACACGCGGGAAAAAAAATCCAAATCAGGGCCGGGATGGTGGTTGTGGATCGTGAGTATTATTGTGGGTTTAGCGGCCGCAGTGGCAAGTTTTTATCTCTGGCAACTCAATCTCTCACAGACCCAGCAACAACAAGCGAGTCAGACAAAAGTCGTCGCCGTGGTTCAAAAAATTGAAGAACAATCGATATTAGTGCGCTCACTGCAACGGGAACTCGACCGACAAACAGAAGTTTCAAATCAGCGACAATCAGCTTTACGTGGAGAGTTAGAAGAACAACTGAGTGAGCTGCGAGGTCATTTGGCCAGTCAGCAGAAACGACTGTTGAGTTTATCGACCACTGATCGAGCGGACTGGTTGCTTGCGGAAGCAGATTATCTAATGCGTCTCGCTAATCAGCGTTTGTTAATGGGTAAGGAAATTGCTGGTGCGCTCGACTTACTTGCCGCTGCCGATGACATTATTAGAGAGCTTGATGATAGTGCTCTGCATTCAGTGAGAAAGGCTTTGGCGGAAAATATGGCCGCGTTGAATGCCGCTGGCCGCCTGGATACCGATGGCCTTTATCTAAAGTTGGGCGCTCTTGCGCGCCAGTCAGAACAATTACGGTTGTTCAAATTACCTGAATTGACAGTGGGTAAGCCCGAAGTTCAAGTCGACGAAAATTGGCAGCAACGATTGCAGACAGGATTTTCAGGTGCAGTGGCCAAGTTAAGTAGCTACGTAAATTACCAAAAACGCGACACTATTTACAAACCTTCCCTAGCACCTGAGTACGAAGCTGCGGTGCGACAAAATTTGCGTCTGATGTTCGAACAAGCGCAAATGGCGCTTTTATCAAGCAAACAAAAACTTTATGAAGACAGCCTGCAAAAAGCGAGTTATTGGCTCAACACCTATTACACCTTGGATGAAGCGGCCATATCGAGTATCAAAATGAGTATCGATTCATTAGCACAGCAAAAAATTGAAATTCAGCTACCCGATATTTCCAGTGCTCCTCGCGCATTAAAAGATTATATGAGCATGATCCATCAATTATCTAGGCCAAACCCACAGCAAGGGGCCGAGGTCAAATGAAGATTCTTTTTGGTATTTGCTTGTTTCTATTGCTTGTTTCGGTCGTGCTGGTAGCGGCTATTGAACACGACCCGGGATATTTATTAATTAGCTACGACGTCTACACCTTCGAGACCAGTGTCTGGATAGGTTTGGCCGCATTTATTGTGATGTTTCTTCTCATCTATGGTGCTTTCAGTGTTTTGAGGCGAGTGATTAATCAAAGCAGTGCACTCAATAAATGGTTTTCAGGCAGGGGGCATCGCAAAAGTCAAAAGCAAACCGCGCTGGGATTGATCAGCTTTATTGAGGGAAATTGGCAGAACTCCAGAAAGATTCTCGCTAAATCTGCCGCAAAATCAGAAACGCCTTTAGTCAATTATCTAATGGCGGCAAGGGCTAGCCACGAACTCAATGATGAAGCTCAGATGCGGGAGTTTTTAAAAAAGGCTGAACAAAGTACCACTGGATCGAGCATCGCCGTCGAATTAAGCCAGGCTGAAATGGAATTGACCCGCGGTCGATACGAGCAATGTTTAGCTACCTTAACCCGTCTGCGCCGCAATGCGGGAAAGCATCCCCACGTTTTGCGATTATTGAAAGATGTTTACGAAGGGCTCAACGACTCACAAGCTTTACTCGATTTAATACCCGATTTAAAAAAGTATAAGGTTTTTTCTGTTGAACAATTAGAGCAACTTGAATTATCTGCGAGTAAAGCACGGCTGGAGGAAGTCGCAAAATCTCGAAAAAATGTGTTGACTGATCTGGCCGCTCTCTGGAAGAAATTTCCCAAAACCATTTCACAAAACAGTGAGGTGTCGTTCTGCTATGCTCGGCATCTGATAACGATCGGTGAAGAACAGAAAGCCGAAAAGTTAGTGCGTAATCAATTAAAGCGCGAATGGAGTCGTGAATTGATTAATCTCTATGGACGAATTGCCGGTGACGACGCCGAAAAACAACTTCTCTACGCGGAAAATTGGCAACAAGAACGAAATAGTGACCCGGCATTGTTTTTGTGCCTAGGTCGCTTATCGATGAGAAATTCATTGTGGGCCAAAGCCCGCGAATATTTTGAACATAGTTTGAAACTGGAGAATAACAGCGAGGTTTGTGCGGAACTTGGACGTTTGTTGTCGAAGTTAGGTGAACACGAGCAAAGTAATGAGTACTTTCAACAAGGTCTTTTGTTAAACACCAATAGCTTGCCGTTATTGCCCATGCCTGATTCGACGAACTGAATGAGTCATGAAATAGCGAAGTCGGTTGATAGTGGTGTGAGCCGGTACAGGTAAAGAGGTATATCTTCGTCTCGTTAGGAATCACGCTGACTGGAGCAAATGATTACGTTACTTTTCTTCGGTTTATTCATTATTGCTAGAGCCTTCCCAGTGTTTAAGTTCTGTTTGTTTCGATTACCGGGTTAAAGAGCTTCACCGAGCCTGTCTTCATCTTCTCTACCCGGCCTCTCAGGATGATGAATTGAACTATAATTTTTGAAGCGATAACAAAGAGGAATTTTGGCATGAATATACGCGGCACCACTCTTATTTTACTTTTATTTCTCGGCTTGGTCGGTGCAGTTCCATCGTTTGCGGAAAACAGTGTACAAGCCGGGTACCCGATGATCGCGAACCGACCGCCACCGCTTGTTTTAACAGATTCATTAATGGAAAATTTTATAGCGGCGGCAACAGAACTTAATAGCCAGGAAAAAAAGATCGATTTTTCTAAGGAGCGAAGTTCGTTGGAAGAATTGCAATTGAGCCGCAACGGCATGGATATCATCGCTAACTACGGCTTCGATATTACTAAGTTTCAACAGGTCGCCTACAGTGTCGGTATGGCTTACGCGGCTGAAGCGATGCAAGGAAAAAGTGCCGAGATGAATCGAGCCAAACAGCAGTTAGAAACCATGAAAGGTAAGATTCCCGACGCACAATTTGAAATGATGAAGCAACAGATGATGCAAGTTTTCAATATGTTTGCCGATCAACCGGCGGGAAATGCCGCGCTGGTCGCCAAATATCGAGACCAGTTACAGGTGTTGGGGAACTAGCTGGACGCTGGAGGATTGGCTGTGTGCCGCTTTAATGATAAGGCAAACGGGTATAGTGGCTTTGACTGAGAATCTTTACCAATGTGGCGTTAATTGCCGCGCTGGAAAATACGAATGATGGAACAAGCAGTAAGCAACGTTCGGTATCAAGTGTAAAAAAGCCATTGTGATCTCAGCTAGATTCCCAGAACTTGTGGTCGAGTAAACAAGTCGCGCGTCTTTTCAATCATACATTTCAGGCATTGGATTTAAATGGACAATCTGTACGCATTTTTTGTTGAAATGGATAAGCTTAAATCTGTGTATCGACGCTCTTATCTCACCGATTTTTCTCGCAATGAGAATTCGGCGGAGCACAGCTGGCATCTTGCGCTAGCCATTTTGACGATGAAAGAAGAATTTTCACTGGAGATTGATATTAATAGGACGGTGAAAATGGCACTGGTTCACGACATTTGTGAAATAGGCGCCGGAGATATTTCGATATATGACCCCGACCGATCCATGAAGGAAGAGCAAGAACGCGCTTATCTGCGAACTTTGTCAAAAATGCCCGTTATATTTTCCTCTGAAATATCAAGTTTGTGGGAAGAGTACGAAGCACAGCAAACCGCGGAAAGTCGCTGGGTAAAAATCGTCGACCGGTTGTTGCCTTTTATGTTGAATATGTCGACAGAGGGAAAAGCGTGGAGAGAACAAGGTATAAAGCGAAGTCAGGTGAAAGAGGTTAACCAAGTAATGGCGACCGAAGCCCCCGATATCTATCGCTGGTTATTAGCCCAAATTGACGCGGCAGTCGAAAATGGCTGGTTGATCGACGATGATCTTCCGCTTTAAGTCAGCGCCGACAGAAAAAGCGGTTTATTTGAACCAATGGAATTAATAGACTTGGCAATATCATCGACTGCAGCAATCGACTCTTTCATTTCAATGCAGATAATCAATGCTTAGCGTCATTTTTACGGCTGGACTGTTACGACTGGATTGTTGCAGCTAGATCGTTACGGTTGGAAGTAGAGTGATCGGACGTCAACAGATGATACTGCATTTTGTGTATTGCCTACGCCTAACCGATTAGCCTGTAAAAATTTAGTCTTTAATTGCTGATCCGACTTCCAGAGCATCGAACCAATCCAAAAAGCGGCCCACATCGTCTCCCTTGAACAATCGTCCGTGTTGCGGTGCCATTATGTCAATTTTCAATTTTCGGACTCGCCTTATCCAATCTGTTTTAGCGGCGTTGGAAGGCATCCAACGTTGATGAAACCCTCTCATTTTGCTTATGTGACTATCGAAGTCATCAACCACCAGCGGGGCGTCATTAGGTTCCAGAGCAGCACCTACGTCACCGCTCATGAGTAATCGAGCGACTGGGTCGTACACATTAAAATTTCCGGAGGAGTGAAGATAGTGAGCGGGAACGAAATGTAATTCCGTGCCGCCGATATCTAATCGCCCCCCCTCATCGGGTAGTGCGACGTATTCAATATTATTCATCCCAAAGTGGCGTATAAAACCTTCCCATAGCCACGGTGAATGCAGTTTTGCATTGGGTAAGGCTTCGTCCCACAGTCCGAGTGAGGAAATGATATCGGGATCCTGATGGGAGGCGAATATGTCGGTAATCTCATTCACCGCCAAAAATTTTAATACCGATCCCAGCATGACGGGAAACAATTCACTTCCGCCGGGATCAATTAGTAAGGACTTGTTTTTACCGATAACCAGATATTGGTTGGTATCAATAATTTTTTCTGGCTTTTCTTCATCACGGGCAAACATTATCCATTGATGGTGCTCGCCCCTGTATAGAACGTGAGCTTTCATGAATTTGTGTCCTTTAGTTCACTAAGAAATTTACTCGCGGCTTTCAGGTGAGTGCGAATTTTTGACGACGTTGTTTCGATGTTATTGGCAATGGTAAAAAGGCTTTCTTGGTATTCACCCGCGCGGGAAGCCTCTGTCTTTGACGTTGTAGCAATAATCCCAGCCGCTCTCATTTGCATCTGGCTTTCTTCAAGATCAAATTCTAGATGCTGTAACATCAGTCTCATTTTTTCTTGAGCCTGATTTGCTCGTTCATGCAGTGATAACAAAATTTCCTTTAAGTCCTCTCGATGAGATTCTTTACCCGCAAAATCCCAGGCGCGATTAAACTGTTTAGATGTAGACATTGTATGTGCGTGGCTAATTGATAGCCGGGATATGCTAACCGCCTGATCGTTGATTTTAGAGGCTTGATGGATGATGGTTTCGGCAAATTCGTTGATAAAGACAGTAATCGCCTTGAATCCCAAACTGTTATCTCCGGCTCTTAAGGTAATCGCTTGAGCATTTTTAGCTGTTAATGATAGGCTTTTTGCCAAGGTTGCTGCATGGTAAAGCTCTGCTGCGATACAGTTTGAGGCAACATCAATGTTGATTGATTGATTCATTGGCTTTCCACACTAAGAGTCTCTGTTCGAAGACAAGCGATCATTTTGACTTGCAGGGAGTCGCAGTGCGCCCAGAGCGGTAAGTGCCTGTATCTCGACCTGTGAATGTACGCCAAATAGCTTTGATAATGAAATAACAGCGGGTTCTACGGGGCTCGAAAACC
Organism: uncultured Cellvibrionales bacterium; assembly: GCA_913019905.1. Classification (GTDB taxonomy): domain Bacteria; phylum Pseudomonadota; class Gammaproteobacteria; order Pseudomonadales; family Dasaniaceae; genus Oceanicoccus. The sequence goes on along the minus strand of CAJVZD010000021.1, from coordinate 38,640 downwards.
CCATGTTTGACTGCGTTAGAAAGCGTCCAGTCACCCGGGGTTATCATGTTGAGCGATTATCACTTCGCACAATCAGTGAACATAGCCGTCGGTCTCTATTAACTGTTTGGCCTTCGCGATGTCTAATTGTTCAATGGGTTCGGTCAGATAATAAGGTAACTCAACAGCACTAGAGCTCAGTTTCAACAGTTTTCCCTCAGTCAGCCTCGTGACAATCGAATGTAGCGTTTTTTCCAGATTGGCAGGAGTCTGTTGATACTGTTTTCCAAGATAGGTGATCAGATCCTTAATGGTATGCTTTCCATCGGCGAGCGAGACAACGAGTCCAAACCAGTCATCGAGCGGAGTGTTATTCTCGATTTCATTGATGTCAACTAAGGCAACTTGATCATTTGCTCGTGTGAAAATGACGGTGCGGTAAAAGAAAAGGCTATTATCCATAAATCAAACGACTCTGCAGTTACAATAAACTATTGTTGATAGGGGGGCGAACGGTCCTATTGGCGAAGGAACCTAGGTTTTATGAAAATTGAATGTACTATTCATTGTAACGTAATTGCTCGGAGTGGTTTTGAGACAGATCAATTAAAACCTATTTGGCATTTGTTAGCGGATGCCGTTCGTTTTTTGGCCGCTAAATTCGCACGTTTGAGGATTGCTGAAAATCGTCACTGTTCTCAATCCGTGATTCTTACGCGGGATCGACAGCGGTGCCACCAGTAGATTTCGATTAGGTTCGCCTACATAGGGACTATTTTCCGGTGCAACCGATATTGCCTATCAATATCATTTCGAAACAGCTAGAACCTTAATAGTGGAAGTTCTATTCAATTTTGCTAAATTCATAGGAAACGAAAATCTTTGGGGAAGTTGTTATGTCGGAATCAGCCCGTTGTCATTATCGATCGTCCGAAGGTACGCCGTGTGAAAACGAGATCGAGGAGGATGGTTTGTGTTTTTGGCATTCAAGTTCCGTTGACAAAAAAGGCATGATGTTAAAGGAAAAACTGGAAGTTTACGCCCAGTCCGGCGGGTTGTTGCAGGGTTTACAATTGAAACATGCGAATCTGGAGGGTATAAATCTTGTCTGCCACGGCCTCAAGAATGGGTATGATTTATCGGGGAGCGACCTCTATCGTGCTAATTTAAGGGGGGCACATTTATTTAATGTTACCTTAGATCACGGTTCCTTGATGAAGGCAGATCTTTCCGGCGCCAATTTGCATTTTGGTAAGTTTAGAGAAACTAATATGCTTGGCGTTAACTTGGAAGGTAGCAAAATCGATCATATTGATATCGGTCGAAAACTGTCCCAGGAAATTCAGGGTGCCCATGCACAAAGTAATGGCTCAACAACCGAAGCCATAGACTTATATGAGCAGGCAGAAGAAATTTTCCGAAATTTACGAAAATCGGCAGAACAACAAGGCTTGTATGCTCTTGGAGGGGACTATATTCGTCGAGAGCTGACAATGCGTCGTTACTGTTATCCGTTATTTTCGTTTAATCGTCTAAAGTCAAAAAGTGTGGATATATTTTGTGGTTATGGTGAAAGTCCGGGAAATGTTGTTCTTTTTTCTCTAGCGCTGATATTCGTCTGTGCCTGTCTGTACTTTTTATTAGGGTTGAGTTTTGAGGATGAAATCATCATTTTGGATGTCAGCAACCAAACGCTATTAGAAAATGCTAGAAACTTCCTGATGAGTTTATATTTCAGTATTGTTACGTTTACGACGCTGGGTTACGGTGACGTAACGCCGGTTGGAGGCGCGCGCGCTGTAGCGGCACTTGAAGCCTTTGCTGGAGGCTTTACACTGGCCTTATTTGTCGTGGTTTTTGTGAAGAAAATGACGCGTTAAGCTACGAAATGCTCTCTTACAATAGACGCGAGGATAATGGGGGGGTTCCCGATCATTTACCGCCTCTACAAACCTATCACGTACGCAAAGGGTAGCCCTGTTGCCGTGGCTAAATGATTGATAATAATTTGAAGCACATTAATTGCCAGAAAGACAAAAATCGGCGACAGATCTAAACCGCCCATTGAGGGTAATAATTTCCTAAAGGGTGCCATTACAGGTTCAGTTAATTGATGAAGTAATAGGACGACGGGATTATAACTTCCAGGTGCAACCCAGCTTAAGATAATTGAAACAAGAATGGCGACAAAATAGATATTAATGACCATGCCGATCGTCCCTAGCGCCCCCCAGATGAGCAGTGACAAAGGATTTGGAATTCCATAACCTCGCAACAATATCAACAGTATTGTAGCCGCTACCTGTAAAATCAAAACGAGTACGACTGAGGCCATATCAATGCCCGCAACCCCTGGAATTAAACGTCTGAGAGGAGCTAGCGCCGGTGTTGTGACTTTAACGAGGAACTGGGAGATAGGGTTGTAGAAGTCAGCACGGGCCAATTGTAGTAACAGGCGCAGTAAAACCGCTAACATAAAAAAATTGAAAAATGTTTGTATTAACAGATTAGCGATATCGACTAATGCGCCCATCAAAATCTCCAGAATTTATATACAGGTCAGGATAACTGATTGCAGTAGTTACCCTCATAGTGTTCTTGTTACGGTATGTGTTAGTTTATTGTAATGCAGCTTGGTCTGCGTTGAGCAATTTAATTGATAAATTAACCTGCGTCCAAAACCTTGGCTAATTCTTCCGACCTATCTCGACAAGCTGTCATCGCAGTACTGAAAATTTCAGTTAATTCCGCTTGTTCAAAAACGTTAATTGCCTCCACTGTTGTTCCGCCTGGAGAGCTTACGCGGCGGCGTAGTTCGGCGGCGTCAACATCGCTTTCCATCGCCATTTTTGCTGCGCCTAGGGCTGTTTGCAGGGTGAGTTGTTTGCTTACATCAACGCTAAGCCCTAATTTTTCGCCGGCTGCCTGCATGGCTTCCATCACCATAAAAAAATAGGCAGGGCCACTACCAGAGACTGCTGTGACTGCATCTAAACTTGCCTCCTCATCAACCCATAAGGCAATACCCACGGCACCCAAAATATCGTTAGCATATTCTCTTTGCGCTGGATTTACGATCGCATTTGCGTACAGCGCTGTGGCACCGGTTTGCACGAGCGCTGGTGTATTAGGCATGCAGCGAATAATGGGGAAACCGCCGCCGAGCCATTTGTCCAGACTTCGCGTTTCTATACCTGCCGCAATTGAGATGATCAAGGGTTTGGCGGTTTCAAAGGCCGTCGCTAGATTTTCCAGTACGGATTTCATGACCTGCGGTTTTACGGCTAACACGATAATATCGACTCCGACGACAGCCTGGAGGTTATCCTGAAAAGTTTCTACGGCCGCGACTTTTTCGAGCTCGACCAGAGATTGTGGGAACGGGTCGCTTGCCCTTATGTTGTCAGCGGGAAAGCCTTTGGCGATTAACCCGCCGATAATACTGGAGGCCATATTTCCTGCGCCGATAAATGCAATAAATGGAGGAGACACAATTTTCACCTTAATTTGTTCAAATTCGCGGGATTATACAGGTGCGAGGTTAAAGGCGCGAGGTTAAAGGCGGGAGGACAACGCGGTCTCCTTACTTTCTCGGTCCAAAAATATCGGTGCCTACCCTGACAATGGTGGAGCCTTCAGCAATCGCCGCCTCTAAATCCCCCGACATTCCCATGGATAGCGTATCACATTGCGGTAGTTCTCTTCCTACACTGGCGAGCAGTGCAAATGCTGCGCGTTGTTTTTCGTTCTCGTCAGTCGCTTCGGGGACGGTCATTAGCCCTCGTAACCGCAGCCGCGGTAGTTCATTAACCTTGGCAGCCAAGGACTTCAGGTCATTCAGCGGTACGCCTGATTTTGACTTTTCATTGCTGACATTAGCCTGCAAGCAGATATCAAGAGGGGGCAAATGATCGGGCCGTTGATCGTTCAGCCGTTGGGCAATCTTTAGGCGGTCTACGCTGTGAACCCAGGAAAAACTCTCTGCTATGGCGCGGGTCTTGTTGGCTTGTATCGGGCCGATAAAATGCCAGGATATATCAAGGTCGTCAAGCTGGTGAATTTTATCCAAAGCTTCTTGTAAATAGTTTTCTCCGATATCAACGACGCCGTTAGCTACTACCTCGCGAATCATATCGGCGGAACGAGTTTTACTGACAGCCATCAGATGGACGGAATTCTCCCTGCGCTGATATTTTTTTTCCGCAGCGCTGATGCGTTGTCTGACATTTGCTATATTGTGTTCTATAAATAGTGTCATCGGGGCGAAATCCTGTCCTGCATCAATTCTGACATAGAGCTCACTCAAGTCACATTTAGGGCGCTTATTGTAAAAATTGATGCCATTATATTGTGTGCATAGCATACAATCATGAATCGAATGGCTTTATAAGATAGTAGATAGACTCTATTATACTTAAATCGCTGGGCGAAGAGTCCCTATAAAAATTAACTCTAAGGACCTGTATGGATATTACCGAATTACTGGCTTTTAGTGCCAAACAAGGTGCGTCAGATTTACACTTATCATCTGGCTTACCACCGATGATTCGTGTCGATGGTGACGTAAGACGAATTAACTTACCGGCAATGGAACACAAACAAGTTCATAGTTTGATCTACGAAATTATGAATGATAAACAGCGTAAAGATTTCGAAGAGTTTCTAGAGACGGATTTTTCTTTTGAAGTGCCCGGTGTTGCCCGCTTTCGAGTTAACGCGTTTAATCAAAATCGCGGTGCTGGAGCGGTTTTCCGTACGATTCCGTCAAAAGTGCTGTCTATGGAAGATTTAGGCATGGGCCAAATTTTCCGCGATGTGTCAATGGTTCCAAGAGGACTTGTCCTGGTCACTGGGCCGACGGGTTCTGGTAAGTCCACTACCTTAGCCGCGATGGTAGATTATATTAACGACAACAAGTACGAACATATTTTGACTATCGAGGATCCCATTGAATTTGTTCATGAATCTAAAAAGTGTCTGGTAAACCAGCGAGAGGTACACCGCGATACTCACGGTTTCAACGAAGCATTGAGATCCGCTTTGCGGGAAGATCCCGATATCATTTTGGTCGGCGAATTGAGAGACCTAGAGACAATTCGCTTGGCGATGACCGCTGCGGAAACCGGGCACTTGGTATTTGGTACTTTGCATACCACGTCAGCTGCGAAAACAATCGACCGAATTATCGACGTGTTCCCCGCTGCCGAAAAGGCGATGATTCGTTCGATGTTATCCGAATCATTACAGGCTGTTATTGCACAGACGCTGATGAAAAAAGTCGGTGGTGGTCGACTGGCGGCGCATGAAATCATGATTGGTTCGTCGGCGATTAGAAACTTGATTCGTGAAGACAAAGTCGCCCAGATGTATTCCGCAATACAAACGGGTGGTGCCTTGGGAATGCAAACAATGGATCAATGTTTGACCGATCTCATTGATAAGCGACTCATTACACGCGAACATGCTCGAGAGAAAGCGCGTTTCCCCGAAAATTTTTAGATTATGATGCTCTTCTTTGATAATGAAGTTTCCTGTTAGATAGAAAAGGGAAGAAAGGAAAAACATGGATATAGATAAGTTATTAAGAATTATGGTGGAGAAGGGTGCTTCAGACCTGTTTGTTACTGCGGGTGTTCCCCCTTCAATAAAAGTTAATGGGAGAGTTATGGCGGTTACGTCGACGCCCCTCAGCCCAGAGAAAACCCGCGAAACGGTTTTGGGCGTGATGAATGAAGCGCAACGTAGAGACTTCACCAGTGACAAGGAATGTAATTTTGCGATTAGTGCTCGAGGCGTAGGTCGATTCCGCGTTAGCGCTTTTTATCAACGCAATCTCGCTGGTATGGTATTGCGGCGGATAGAAACCACCATTCCTCGTATCGAAGACCTTGGGTTGCCGGAAGTCGTAAAAGAATTGTCGATGACGAAAAGAGGCTTGGTGGTGGTGGTCGGCGCTACGGGTTCGGGTAAGTCAACATCTCTCGCGGCAATGATTGGGCACCGAAATCGAAATTCCAAAGGGCATATAATTTCTGTCGAAGATCCGATTGAATATATCCACCAGCATAAAGGTTGCATTGTCACTCAGCGGGAAGTTGGCATTGATACGGCCAGCTTTGAGGTCGGTTTAAAAAACATGTTGAGGCAGGCTCCCGACGTGATAATGATTGGTGAGGTACGATCACGTGAAACTATGGAACATGCGATTACGTTTGCCGAAACCGGTCATCTCTGCCTATGTACACTACACGCTAATAACGCCAACCAAGCCTTAGATAGAATCCTGCATTTCTTTCCCGCTGACCGACATACCCAGTTGTGGTTGGACTTGTCTTTAAACTTACGATCCATTGTCGCCCAGCAGCTAATTGCAACGCCCGATGGTAAAGGACGACGAGCCTGTATAGAAGTATTGCTTAACAGTCCATTAGCTCAGGACTTGATTCGAAAAGGCGAGGTTCATCAACTGAAAGAGCTAATGAGCAAGTCAAATGAGTTGGGAATGCAAACGTTCGACCAAGCACTCTATGCTCTGTATAAAAACGGCGAGATTACCTATGAAGATGCGCTTGTTTATGCCGATTCAGCGAATGACTTGCGGTTAATGATAAAGTTGGGCGATGACGATAATAGCAGTCGGCTGCAGGAAGCTGCGGGAGATTTAAGTCTGGAAAACGAACTTGACCATGATCGTGGGCGTAATTTTATGCGTTAACTTTTTCCGTTAAACGGAAATATCTACAGTTTCGATTGCTTCCGTTCAGATATTCAGCTGTAGGATTAGTATACGTCGACAATGCGTTGCCTCGATTCTTTTAGGCCGGAGTCGATATCACTCCTAAGTTTTCTTTGAACGCCGTTTTTAGCTCTTATGAGCTACTTTTTCTCATTCAAAGAAAACCAATCTTCGAGAATGATTTTCGCCGCGAGGCTATCGATTTTTTTTTCTTTAAAATTTCTTGAGCCTGTATTTGAAATAATAATTCCTTTGGCTTCAAAGCTACTAAGGCGTTCGTCAACCATTTCAACAGGCAAGCCAAATCGTCCATGGAGCCGTTTTCCGAATTTGTCTGCGCGCTGTGTCAGTGATGAGTAACTACCGTCCATGTTGAGTGGAAGTCCGACTAGCAATAAATTAGGTTGCCATTCCTTAATGATGAGCTCAATTTCAGTCCAGTTCGGAATGCCATCCCTGGCTCGTAATTCCGTGAGTGCGTTTGCCGTGCCGGTAATCGATTGGCCGATTGCGACGCCAATTGTTTTGGTGCCGTAATCGAAGCAAAGAATAGTCTTGGCGTTTGCCATAAAGGTAGACACTCCCGATAAAATTAGAACTTCGTGGATGCATTAAACTATGTAATCAATGCGGCAGTTCTCGGAGAACTGTTTAACAATGACCGGCTTGTGGCGAAATCAATGCCAGGTCGACGCCCAGAATTGCAGCGGCAGCTTTTGCTCGTTGCTCTACCGGGGTGTTGAAAATAATACTGCTATCAGCCGGTGCCGTTAGCCAGGAATTTTCCGCCAGTTCGCTTTCCAGCTGTCCAGCGCCCCAGCCCGCGTATCCGAGAGCCACGAGGCTATCTTTCGGGCCTTCATTGTGAGCAATAGCAGTAAGAATATCTTGAGATGTGGTGAGGGCCATATGCGGTGAAATCTTCAGGGTGGAATCCCAGTTTGCAATGGTATTGCGATGTAAAACAAAGCCACGGTCCATATGTACCGGGCCACCAGCGAGAATATGTTCGTTGTGCGGGCTCGTGATGTCTGAAATCTCAAGGTGATTAAAAATCTCATTAAGGCTTAAATCGAGAGGATGGTTGATGACAATCCCCATAGCGCCCTGTTCATTATGAGTGCAAATATAAGTGAGGCTGTTTGCGAAAATACCATCACTGATAGTGGGCATAGCGATCAAAAAATGATCTGTCAGGCTTGTCGTAGATTTTAAGTTATCCATATCAATGATTATTGGGGCGCAAAGGCATTATGACAAGTTAAAAAGCGATCTTTCTCGAAAAAGAATAAGAATCAAAAGCGCTAAGAACTTTTGGTTACACTGGAGTGAAAATTATCGATAAAAAGGCTTATTAACTGCTGGAACTGAGGTGATCTTTATGAAAGCGCCAGGTGCGGATAATTTCCAATACGTCGACCTTGCGGCGCATTTTAATCGGAAAATGGTCGTAAGGCGCTGCTAAATGGACAATACGAATGGCTGCTTCGTCTAAAATGTTGTGGCCAGAGGATTTCAGTACTTTTACTTGCAGGACGTCGCCATTGGGCAGTAATGAAACCACCAACCGCAGATCGCCGTAGAGTTTTTGTTGCCGAGCTTTTGACGGGTAGTTTTGATTGCCGATCGATTCTATTTTGGTTCGCCAGTTGTGAAGGTATAGCGCGTCGTCTGACTCTTTTGTTGCAACAGAAGTAAGTCGGCGGATTCTAGGTCTTTTCGCGTAGGCATGTCTTTGCATGTCCAGCTTTGCTTCGAGACTGGCTACCTCCAGATTACGTTCGTAAGCTGTCATTTCCTTGGCAAGGTTTGCCTCTAATTGCTCAATGGCTTTCAGTTTTTCGGTTTTGCTACTTTTTATACGATTATTTGCGATGGTGGCTATGGTCTTGATGGCCGCTGCGCGTTTTTGTTCGGTTACTTGTCTCTGTTGCAATTGAGAGACCTCTCTTATCACTGTGTCATGAAAATCTGCAGTCTCTCGAGTGGTTAACATCGCGACTTCTTCGAGCGTGCCACTTCCCTCTTGGTTACTTTGAGCAAGAAAGTCGGCTTTTTCTACGGTTTTTTTGCTGCGGTGTTGGGCGAGCGTAATTTCGAGCTTAGTGGCTGCTAGCGATCTGTCTTCGCGATTAAAACTTACGCCTAATATAATTGCCGCGTGCAGTGCAAGCGCAACGCAAAACGCAAAACCCAAACGGTCGTGCGTTATAGAGAGCTCTGCAGAATAGTTATTGACTATAACGGCCATTTGCTCTGATATTAGTCCCTGCTTGTTATTTCTAAAGGTATTAGTGAACTTTATTCTCGCTAGAGAAATTTAGTCATCGTTTTAAGATTCAAAAAGGCGAAAAATGTCTTCCTACAACATCCCTGTATGTGACGTAGGATTTTTGTTCGCGGCCTCTCATTATTAACTCAATTGTTGTCGGCCAGTTTCTTTTCTATACAATCCATTAACAAGCTACCAATATCAGTGCCAAATTGGTTGTCGATTTCCCGCACACAAGTGGGGCTGGTCACGTTGATTTCCGTCAGGGATTCTCCGATGACATCGAGTCCAACGAATAGTAAGCCTTTTTCACGAACTACCGGCCCGATTTGGTTGGCTATCCACCTGTCTCTCTCTGTTAATGGTTGCGCGCGTCCTGTGCCTCCCGCGGCCAAATTCCCTCGTGTTTCTCCCTTTGCTGGAATTCGAGCCAGGGAATAATCTATCGGTACGCCGTCGACCAACAAAATACGTTTGTCTCCGTCTTTAATCGCCGGAAGAAAACGCTGCGCCATAATGGTATTTGCCCCAAAATTTGTTAGGGTCTCTAAAATTACGCCAAGATTGGGGTCATTCTCCTTGACCCGAAATATGGACGTGCCACCCATGCCATCGAGCGGTTTAAAAATAACGTCGCTATGCTCTTTATGAAAGTCTCTTAGGGTTTTTTCATCACGGCTCACAACCAACGGTGGGCAGCATTGAGGAAACTGTGTCGCAAAGATTTTTTCATTACAGTCACGTAGGCTTTGGGGTTTATTGACTATCAGTGTCCCCTGGCGTTCTGCTGCTTCGAGTATATAGGTGCTATAAATAAACTCGTTGTCAAAAGGTGGATCCTTCCGCATAAGAATAACGTCGAGGTCGGCGAGCGGAGTGTCATCTATGTCGCCGAGTTCATAGAAGTCTTCGTCCCCGTTCATTGTTTCCGGTTTAAACACGGTCAGAGCTCGCATCTTTGCTCGCGCTTCACTACCGTTTAAATACAGGTCTTGTTGTTGCATATAACTAATTTTCCAGCCACGAGCACTGGCGGCCCACAACATAGCTAGAGTGGTATCTTTTTTGATATTGATTGAATCTATTGGGTCCATGACCACGCCAATACGAATATTCATATTTGAACTCATTTTACGTAAATTATGTTGATTTCAATTTGCTTTCGATACGCCATTTAGATGCTGCAGTATTTTATCAAAATCCCAGTATATTGACGAATATGCCATCCTAACCAGAGAAACCCCGCGTGGGAAGGGATTTGGTTGGAGTGGGGTTATTCTGGAGCTGGATTTACGAGTGAAGAAAAAGATTTAGTCGGCTTGCCTGCAGATCTTTTGCAAAATGCCTTGCATTCCGAATTGGGCTATATCGCAATCGGCTTCTATACTAACAGACTATTGTACCGCTTTGCGATGAGAGTGAGACCCGATCCGCAATTTGGGTTATATAAAACTAATTTTACTATATTTTTCGCGGGTTTATGGCGTAAACCTTGAAACTATGTTAAATAATAAGGGGTTGGATTAAAGTTGCGAAAAACGGTTTTCCAATGTTAAAGAATAGCCATTCTAATAAAAGGTCGAGGGTATGGACGTAAAATTTGAAAATCTGAAGGTAATGGTGATCGATGATAGTAAAACGATTCGTCGTACAGCGGAGACATTACTTCAAAAAGAAGGCTGCGTCGTTGTGACAGCTACCGATGGATTCGATGCTTTGGCTAAAATCGCTGACACCAAACCCGACATTATCTTCGTCGACATCATGATGCCTCGTCTTGATGGCTATCAAACCTGCGCCCTTATAAAAAATAACAGTGAGTTTAAAGGAACGCCGGTGATTATGTTGTCCAGCAAAGATGGTTTGTTTGATAAAGCGAAAGGACGAATTGTCGGGTCCGACCAATATCTGACCAAGCCTTTTAGTAAAAATGAGCTACTGGGTGCCATTGAAACGCATGTTGGCCAGGCGTGATGTTCTCCGGTATGTGTGAGTAAAACGGCAGGGATCGAACGAATCGGTCGACAGAAAGAAAAGAAACAATAAGAGATGCGCTATCGAGGCGTTTATAAGTGGAGGAATTATGGCTCAGATATTAATTGTAGACGATTCACCGACCGAAACGCATAAGATGGCTACTATACTGGGCAAACTGGGCCATGAAGTAATTACTGCTGAAAATGGTGAAGACGGTGTTGCCAAAGCAAAAGAAAACCTTCCTGATTTAGTATTAATGGATATTGTCATGCCCGGGCTTAATGGATTTCAGGCGACGAGACAACTGAGCAAAAATGCATCTACCAGTCACATCCCGGTAATAATCGTAACGACCAAAGATCAGGCCACAGACCGCCTTTGGGGAGAGCGTCAGGGAGCAAAGGGCTATTTGACCAAGCCGATAGACGTTAAATTGTTGACTAGTACAATTTCGGAAGTATTGGATTAAGTGCTGAGTCGGTTGCAAAATTTATGAATATTTTAGTTACGCCTTCAAAAAATACACGAAGAAAAGAACCCGTTCTTGCTGATCTAAGGAAAACGACTGCAGTGATCTTGGAGGGGGAATATCATGGCTAACCCGGTAGACCCGTTCACCGCCTTGCTTGATATCGCTAATCGCAGCATTGATAGCGCAATAGGACTACCTTCTCAGGTTGACATTGTGCCGCATTGGTCTGGCATTGGGTTTCGTCTTGGAGGGCATCGATTTGTTGCGCCGATGAATGAGGTTGCAGAAATATTAGCGCAGCCGGCGGCGACAAAATTACCCAGCGTTAGGTCTTGGGTGCGAGGTGTTTCTAATGTGCGCGGACGCTTATTGCCCTTGGTTGATTTAGAAAGGTTCTTCGACGGTGCGTTGGGAAATCGAAACCAACGCCGGGTTTTGGCGATGGAACTGGGGGAGTTGTATAGTGGCCTGATAGTTAGTGAGGTCTTTGGAATGCAGCACATCCCCGTTGATAGCTATTCAGACGAGACACCGGAAGAGGTGGAAATGTTTAAAGCATTTCTTATGGGGTCGTATAAATACAATAACGTGACATGGTCTGTATTTAGCCCGTTCAAGTTGGCGCAAAATTCAGAGTTTTATAATGCTGCGTCAAATTAGTAAGGCTCGTTGGTATCAATATCGGCTTAAAATGTAGTTTGATTTGCGTCGAAATAATTTTAGTGCGTTATAAAGTCAATCATAAAAAGTAGTTGTTAATCAATTGTTGAAGTGAAGCTGGGAGTTCATGAATGAACGCGAAAACAAGAAGTGTATCCGCGAGGTTACCCGCCAATCGAACTATAAGTGTGTTCCTCCTTGTAATGGTGTTAGGGATTATTAGTTTGGGCGTAAACGTTTATATTGTGTTGAGAGATTCCGGGAAGGATGCTCAGTACCTGGAGTTGACTGGAGATTTACGAATACTCTCGCAATCGATATCCACCAGTTCACGGCAAGCGACCGCGGGGGAGGCGGAAGCATTTGAACAGCTGTCGACTGCGCGCAATCGATTTAGTCAAGCGATTGGTGTTCTACAAAATGGCACCCCTTCGCTGGAATCACCTAGAGACATGTTAGGTGACGAACTCACGAAACTTGGGAGTTTATGGGACAAAATTGATGAAGCATCAAAAACCATTGTTGAAAATCGTGAGCGAATTCTATTTTTGCATGAAGTCGCCAAAACGTTGAATGACGCAATTCCAGAGCTACAGAATGATAATGATAATGTGGTAGAAATCTTAATACAGCGAACTGCATCGTCACAACAAATAGCTGTAGCTCAACGACAATCTTTTTTGGCAGAGCGAATTGCTCACAATGTCGACAAAATGTTGCAGGGGCAGGAGACAGCGACCGAGGCTGCTGATCAATTCAACCGTGACGCGAGCCTGTTCGGCTCGGTACTAGACGGCATGTTAAAGGGCGATGCCAGCTTACAGATTTCAAGGGTAAGCGATTCTTCGGCCCGTGCTTCCCTTCAGGAAATCAGCAAACTGTTCGAATTTGTCAGCGGATCGGTCGATGAAATTTTTCAGGCTTCTCCGGATTTATTGAAAGCGCGGCAAGCGGCTGAAGGCATTGTTGTCGACTCACCTGCCATGATGGAAGCAACCAATCAGTTGGCTGACAAGATCAGTACTTTGGAAAGTGAACGCGCTGTCACAGTATTTACGGCACTGTTATGTGTCGCCGTGATTCTGTTTTCTGGTGCAGTCATCGCCGTGCAAACTTTTCGTAATACTCAGCAACGTCTGGGTGAAACCGACGAAATGAATGAGAGAAACCAACACGCTATTTTACGACTACTCGATGAATTGGCCGACTTAGCGGATGGAGATTTAACAACCACCGCAACTGTAACTGAAGATTTTACCGGTGCGATTGCGGACTCAATAAACTTTACCATCGACCAACTCAGAGTCCTTGTTTCCCAAATTAACGATACGGCGGTAAAGGTTTCGTCGGCCGCTGAAGAAACTCAGTCAACCGCCTTACATCTCGCTGAAGCATCAGATCATCAGGCACAGGAAATCGCAGGTGCCTCGGCGGCTGTCAATGAAATGGCTGTCACCATCGACCAGGTATCATCTAACGCTGGAGAGTCATCCTCGGTTGCCGAGAGGTCTGTAGCAATCGCCAACAATGGCGCAGAAGTCGTTCAAAATACGATTCATGGTATGGACAACATTCGTGAACAAATCCAGGAAACATCAAAACGAATAAAAAGGCTTGGTGAGTCGTCCCAAGAAATCGGCGACATCGTTTCTCTGATCAATGACATTGCTGACCAAACAAATATTCTATCGCTAAACGCAGCTATCCAGGCTTCGATGGCCGGGGATGCGGGGCGCGGATTTGCTGTGGTAGCTGACGAGGTGCAACGACTAGCGGAACGATCATCTGCCGCCACAAAACAGATCGAAGCGCTCGTTAAAACGATCCAGTCAGATACCAACGAAGCTGTTATTTCGATGGAGCAAACCACAGCAGAAGTGGTGAGAGGTGCAAACTTGGCACAGGATGCGGGAACGGCTCTCGAAGAAATAGAAACAGTGTCGCAGGAATTGGCAGAACTGATTCAAAATATTTCTAATGCTGCGCGCCAACAAGCATCTTCAGCAGGACATATTTCCAATACGATGAATGTTATACAAGAAATAACCACACAGACCTCCTCTGGTACAACCGCGACTGCGGAATCTATCGGAAACCTTGCCGGAATGGCAAATGAATTACGCGAATCAGTCGCTGGCTTTAAACTACCTGATGAAGAAATTTCCGGCCTTGGTGAAAAAGTGTCTTACGGGCACGACGACGAGCCAGAGGAAATTCTAGCCGCCGTAGAATAATATTAACTGAATTGATTTTTTGGACGTGGAGTAGAGGGCGATGACAGCTTGGTCATATAAGGCGCCCCAGGAATTAACTAACGATCAATACACTCGTTGGCAAAATCTATTGGAGGAACGTACAGGAATCAGCTTTCTACAACATAAGTCGATTCTGCAAAAAGGACTCAGGCAACGAATGCGTGAGGTTGGTGCTGATGATTACGAAAGCTATTTCGAACAAGTGCGTACCGTTCCCGAAGGGTTGATTGAATGGATGCAGCTTGTAGATAGAATTTCTGTAAAGGAAACAAGTTTCTTCCGAGAGGAATACTCATTTAAGTCAGTGCAAAAATATTTACTTAATAGATTGGAGCGTAGTTCCAAAAAAACGGGCAGCACATTGGATATATGGAGTGTTGGATGCTCCACCGGAGAAGAGGCTTACTCATTGGCTATGCTGGCAAGCGAAACAATTGACTATTTGAAGTCCGACCTCTTCCTCGCAATATTTGCCACGGACATCAGTCAGTCTGCGCTCTCTGTTGCGAGAGAAGGTAGATATGCATTATCCAAGATAAATAAATTGCCGAAATCTTTTCGAACAAAATATTTCACGAAAGCTAATGCGGACGAGGTAGAAGTCATAAGTAAACTGAAACAACGTATCTGTTTCGCCCAAGGCAATGTCCAACTTCCCGAGCATTCTCCACAGCTAAGCATGGACGTAATTTTTTGCCAAAACGTTTTCGTTTACTTTCGTAGAGAACGGCAACATATCGTACTAGATAATCTCGTTGAAAACCTTAAACCGGGTGGACTATTAATGATCGGCCCTGGTGAGGTCGTCGGATGGCACAATGCTCGCGTAAAAAGAACTTCCGATAATTCAGTTCAGTCGTATATTAAATGTTAGTCCATTTCTATGATATTTGGATTCTTTGCTTGGTCAAAACATCTGGCATGCTACAGACATTAGCGTCGAATACTAAAAGGTTAAAATACTATGAGTGAGCGTCGCGATTACATCGCGCTAGAGTGGGTAGCTGGAGAAATTAAGGAAACGCTTGATCTAGCTTCACAGGCACTTGAAAATTACATCGGTAATCGCGACGATGTTACAAAGTTGCGATTTTGTCAGACTCACATCCATCAGGTACAAGGTACTCTGAAAATGGTTGAGTTCTTTGGCGCTGCTCTCCTTGCCGAGGAGATGGAAGGAGTCGTAAATGCATTGCTGCAAGGCAGCATCCACGATAGCCATGTCGACGACGCCTTGGTTGTTTTGAAGAATTCTGTCTCCCAATTGCCACTCTATCTTGAGCGTGTTCGGGAGTCCAGACACGGATTGCCGGCGACATTACTGCCGGTATTAAACGATTTAAGATCTGTGAGAGGAGAGAATTTAGTCTCTGAAAGCGCTTTGTTTGTGCCCGATATGAGTGGTCAACCAAAAGCACACAGTGCACCTGTTCTGGCTGTTACCGGCAGGGAGCTTGGAGAGGTCACGCACAAATTAAGACAAATGTTTCAAATCGCACTATTGGGTCTGATTCGAAATCGAGAGCTAAAGAAAAATGTTAATTACTTGGCTAAAGTATGCGCGCGTTTAACAAAGCTCACTAATGGTTGTCTATCGCAGCCGCTGTGGCGAATATGTATAGCCGTTTTAGAGGGGTTGTTGAACGGTTCGATTGATCCTAGCGTTTCAATAAAAATTCTATTGAGGCAGGTTGATCGTGAAATAAAAGTCATTATCGATCGAGGCGAATCCGCCCTACTTGAAGCGCCACCTGAAAAGCTAGTCAAAAATCTTCTATATTACGTGGCGAGAAGTAAGGCACATTCGCGTTACATCCAGGATATAAAGAAAGAGTATCAATTAGAAACGTCCTTGCTTGGAGAGGGGGAATTAGAAGATGATTCCCTAGTCGTCCCAGACGACGCTGTTTTGGGAGCTGTTGTTGACGCCTTGTCCTTAGAGTTAAGTCAAATCAAAAGAATTCTTGAAGACGATACACTAAACCCAGATGCACTGTCTGAGGCCTTACCACTATTTCGCCGTGTTTGCGACACCATGGCAGTTCTAGGAATGGGTAAGGCGATGAAGCTTGTGCAGGACGGATTCTCGCAACTAGCCAAAGTATTAGCAACTAAAAATTCTATAGAAGAGACTGACTTGGAGGACATAGTAGCCGCGATTCTTTCTGCTGAAGAGGAGCTAGGTTTTTCCGACATAGTTTCAAAAACCAGCGAAGAAAAGACTTCCAGCAGAGGAGAAAGTCATTCACATCGATTTGACCATAATAATGATGATGTCGTCCGCGAATCGCGGAAAAACCTTGAGCAAGCGAAGGAATCCATTGTTGAATTTGTGGCCACCCAGTGGAATCACAATACACTTACAGCTATCCCTTATTTATTGAATAACACATACGAACAACTAAGCAGGATTCCTCTGCTCAGTGCCGCAAAAGTTGTTCGAGCTTGCGGCATGTTTGTGAGTCAGGATTTGTTACAAGATAAACAAGTGCCAGAATGGCAGATGCTAGACACTTTGGCCGACGCGATTACTTCTATTGATTATTATCTCGAACGCATTGCCGACGATTCCGAGTCTGAAAGTGAGGCGATATTGGAAGTGGCCGCCGACAGCGTAGCTGAGCTGGGTTACCCCATAGAGTTATTGACTGAAGAAGAAGTCAGCAATACGGAATACTCAACTCAGACTGCTTCAGAAGGAGAGGCTTCTGGTAATTCTACAGTTGAGTCACCGGATTTGGATGATAGCTCTATAGAGCCGTTAGCCGCGGAAATAGCGCAATCAGCTCCGGAGATTGAGTCGTTAGCTCCGGAAAAAGTGCAGTCTCAAGAAGAAAGTGGTGCAGCAGAAATTCCGATTTTGACCCACGCAGTTGTCGACGAAGGTCCTACTGGGTCGGTAAGCGAGGTCGACGAGACAGAGGAAGACGAAGACGAAATTGATCCAGAAATAATAGAAATATTTGTTGAGGAAGCAGGTGAGGTTCTGGAAGCCATCGAGGAGTCTTTACCACAGTGGAAAATGAATTGGTCAGAAGAAGAATCGAGATCAACTGTCCGCCGCGCATTCCATACTTTAAAGGGAAGTGGGCGAATGGTAGGCGCACACGATATTGGTGAGCTGGCATGGTCAATAGAAAACATGCTAAACCGCATCAATGACGGATCCATTGACATTGACGACCTTCGTTTCAGCTTAATAGATGAAGTGATAAAAAACGTACCCTCCATGGTTGCCGCATTTGAACATAAAAAAGCGATTGACAAGCCAGCAATAGAACACCTAATCAACTGTGCCAATACGCTGTCAAACGAGCAAAGTCCGAGTGAACCGATAAATATTCATTATGAGGCGGCTTTTGAAAAAGAGGTCGATAAACCCGGCGCTGATGTTCGTTTTTCTCTTGAAGCGGAAAAGGAAAAAGAAGAGGAAGAAACCAGCATCGACGCGGAGTTGGTAGACATATTTTCAGCAGAAGCCACTTCTCACGCCAAAATTCTGGAACAGTTCATTGATCATTGCAAAGAGTTGGCAGGTCCAGCGGAGCTAACGGATGAGCTTCAGCGCGCTCTGCATACTTTAAAAGGTAGCGCCAATATGGCGGGTATTGTTCCCGTCGCGGAGGTCGTCACACCCATTGAACGGTTAGTAAGAGAGCTACGCGCGAGCCAATTGAAAGTCGAGTCTCCAGTGGTTGAACTATTGGCTCGAGGACTTGCCCTAATCAATGCTGGTATCGATCAATTGTACACGGGGCCTGTTGACGAACTTCCGGGTGCTGAAAAATATATTGACGAGGTAGAAAAATTATCAGACGAGCGTCTTGACTATGCTTCAGATGAAGAACAGGAAGATAATGGGATTCCTCCTGAAGCGCTAAATAATTTTTTGGGAGACGGGCTCGATATTATTTCCGAAATATCAGACTCAATTCCCCGATGGCAAGAAAACGGTTCGAATTCACTCGAGCTAAAACACTGCGAGAAAGAAATAATCCGCTTTGTAGATCATGCAAAATCAATAAATATGTTGGCTCTGGCTGAGTTAGGTGCGGAAGTGGCTCGGTTTTATGCAAGGTCGGTGGAATGCGAAAAGCTTGACGATGATTTTTTCCAGTTAGCGCTGGCTGGAAATGACGCGCTAATTGATATGCTCGACCAAATCGCAGGGCATCAAGATCCAACGGTAAATACTGATGTTCTATCTGATCTCCAAAACTTTCAATTTCCTAGCCCTAGCCCTAGCCCTAGCCCTAGCTCAGGTTTTGACTTGAATGAGTACATCACGGCGGCCGAAACAAATGCCGGAAATGGGGGAGAATCTCCAGATGTGATTCCAGAGGAATCAAATAGCGCCGCCATGTCTGCGTCGGTGGAAGCGGTCTATGGCGAACTCATTGACACTATTTACCAAAACGAAAGCGAGGGAGATCAGGACTTTGATCTAATTGACCTGGATAACGACCCCTATATTGAACGGGATATTATACAAACCGAAACAGATCCAGAACCAGATGGCAATACAGATTCAGTGATAGAGTCGGCCTTCGCAGGCGGAGCGGAACCTGAATCAGAAGGCGATGTAGATTCAGCGATAGATTTGGCTCTCGCAAGCGAAGTGGAGCCAGAACGCGATATAGATTCAACGATAGACGACTTGGCCCTCGCAAGCGGAACGGAACGCGAACCTGAAGACGACATAGAGTCAGCTATAGACTTGGTCTTCGCCAGCGGACCGGAATCTAATCCGGAACAGGAACAGGAACAGGAACCATTGCGAGCTCAAGATGTGGAGCTTGCGGAAAAGCTGGAACTAAAATCGGAATTGGAACAGGAAGATCGCGAGCCGGATACAGAGCTTAAATCGGATAAGAAAATCAACACGGATCTGCTGCCTGAGCCCGCAACTGATGCAGCAGCAACCAGAAAAGTTGAAAGCGAAGAAGATGAGATTGACGCGGAAATTGTCGAAATCTTTTTGGACGAGGCAGATGATTTACTTGAAGATTTGGACAATGCAATTCATCTCTTAGGGCAAAATCGCGGAGAGCGCGGCGCTCTCAATGAGCTTTTAAGAACCTTACATACGCTGAAAGGCGGCGCTCGTATGGCAGGGCTGACAGCGATAGGCGACCTTAGTCACGATTTTGAAACAGCATTGATTAGGGTGGATAATGAAAATGCCGAAATTGGGGATGATTTTTTTGCCCAAATTCAGCGTAATCAAGATGAATTAATAACTCAGATTTCTGCGGTTAAGAATGGGGAAAAGCCTGGCAACGGAATAGACAAAGATTTAGACCACGACATTGCAGAAAGAACGGACGATGAAAATACCGAAGAAAATGTTGAGCCCGATTTATCTGAAATCCCGCCACCAGTATCAGAGGTTGTCGATAACGTAGAGACCGCTTCGGTACTAGAGTCCGAAAAACTGGACCTCGAACTATCAAGCTCTTCAACTGTTAGCCACTTACCGCAAAGCAAAACTAACTACAAATCACTTGATCGCCCTCCTGAGAAGATTGATTCGTCTGGCGCCAGCAGTCAACAGGAAATGGTGAAAGTCCCCGCTCAGTTGTTAGAAGAACTGGTAAACCTTGCAGGCGAAACGTCGATCTCTCGTGGCCGAGCTGAAGAACAAATGTCTGATTTGGTGTTTTCGTTAGATGAGATGCAAATAACTGCGGAACGATTGCAAGAGCAAGTTCGACGATTGGATATGGAAACAGAGCAGCAGATACTGTATCGACAGGAACAGGTTGAAAGTGAGGGATTGGAGGGCTTCGATCCTTTGGAAATGGATCGATATTCTCAGTTACAGCAGCTATCTCGTTCCTTGTTGGAGTCTTCATCCGACCTAATCGATATAAAAAATACGCTGTCCGATAAGTCCAGGGACATGGAAACGCTCCTTGTTCAGCAGTCGAGGATCAATACAGATTTGCAGGAGGGATTATTGCGATCACGGATGGTTCCTTTTCAACGTTTGGTTCCACGATTGCGAAGGATTGTTCGGCAGGTGAGCTCGGAACTCAAGAAAAATGTGGAATTGCAGTTAGATAATATCGAAGGAGAACTCGATCGCGCTGTGTTAGATCGAATGATTGTTCCCTTGGAACATATGTTACGTAATGCTGTTGATCACGGTATTGAATCGGCAGAAGGACGTATCGCAGCAGGTAAACCAGAAAAAGGAAGTATTTCATTAGATCTGTCCAGAGAAGGTGGGGAAATAGTTTTAAAGTTGTCTGATGATGGTGGCGGAATTAACCTCGAAAAAATTAAGGCCAAGGCTATAGAAGGCGGTGCGATGGACGCCGATGCCGATCTTACAGACTATGAGATTCTTCAATTTATTTTGCACTCAGGGATTAGTACCGCTGCTGCCGTTACTCAAATTTCAGGCCGCGGAGTCGGCATGGACGTAGTGAATAGTGAAATTAAGCAGCTTGGCGGCTCAATGGAAATTCAGTCAGAATTTGGTGTAGGTACACAATTTGTCGTCCGCTTGCCTTTTACCGTCTCGGTAAATCGAGCGTTGATGGTCACCATAGGAGGAGATAGTTTCGCAATTCCCCTTAATACAATCGAGGGGATTGTGCGAGTTAGCCCCTACGAGCTGGAAGCATACTACCAACCAGAGGCACCGTTGTTTGAGTATGCTGGGCAGCCTTATGTAATGCGTTATATGGGTTCTTTATTGCAACGTGGTGAAAAGCCAAATCTGGAAGGCCAATCTATGCCGTTGCCTGTGTTGTTAGCGCGCGGTGCCGAACACTCTGTCGCCATTCAAGTCGATAGCTTAATGGGTTCGAGGGAAATTGTGGTTAAACCCTTAGGGCCACAGTTTTCCCAGGTGCAAGGTGTGACAGGAGCCACTGTGTTGGGTGATGGAAGCGTTGTTGTTATTCTGGACTTATTATCAATGATTAGAGCTGACTTATCTCATGTTCATCGAGGTGCTGCGAAGAGTACAAATGAGAGCGTAGAAGAACAAAGTACATTAGTCATGATCGTTGATGATTCGGTTACTGTTCGGAAGGTAATGTCACGTTTTCTCGAGCGCCAAGGCATGGACGTATTGCTGGCGAAAGATGGTGTTGATGCCGTCACCCAGTTAAGTGAAATTGAACGGTTACCTGATCTGATGCTGCTCGATATTGAAATGCCTCGAATGGATGGGTTTGAAGTAGCTAGTCGAGTCCGTCACACAAATAGAGTTAAACATCTCCCAATAATCATGATCACGTCTCGAACGGGAGACAAACATCGGGATAGGGCTTTTTCTTTAGGAGTTGATGAATACATGGGAAAACCTTATCAAGAATCTGAATTGCTTGAGAAGATTATTAAACTAACGGGAAGAAACATTGAGCAATGATTCGTGAGCGAAGATATTGTTAAGCCGAGGGTTGGTCTAATTACTAAAGACGATGCTCGCCGCCACGCATTAAAAAAGGTATTGAACGTCGGCGGCTTTAGCGTTGCGGTTTCTCTGGACGTTAATAATCTGGCTGAAGATCTTTGTAATAATGAAGCAGACATTGATGCGTGGTTGTTGGATTTAACGGACTCGGATATTCAAGCGGTGCTGAATATTGTTGTTGAGAATTCAACCAAATTATTTCTAATTAATGATGAAATACCCGCTGGAGACGACGTTCAGAATTATGATTATTGGCAACGTCGCTTACTAGAAAAACTTGAGGTTGTAGCACTACCCCAGGAAAGTGAAATTGCCAGTGAACAATTATGTGAGGGGCAAGACGAAAAAAATACAGCTTGGGCTGACAAAGTCTGGGTTTTAGCTGCTTCATTGGGTGGACCTGAAGCTGTCAGTCGATTTTTAAAAAATTTGCCAACTTCGTTACCGATCGCAATGGTTTACGCACAGCATACAGAAACTAATTTCGATAGCCAGTTAGTGCAGACGATTAGCCGCGCCCAAAATTACCCGGTGCAATTGGTGAGGGGCGAGCAGATGCTGTGTCACGGTGAAATTTTTGTGGTGCCGGTAGATCGTCAGTTAAGGTTTTTGCCATTTGGCAAAGTTGTTGAAAAACAAAAGTCCTGGGATGGTATTTATCAGCCGGTTATTGATCAGGTGATTGCAGAGCTGGCGCGCTTATATCGCGACAAGTTAGGAGTGATAATTTTTAGCGGTACCTGTAACGATGGTGAAATTGGCGTTAGAGTGGCTAAAGCGTGCGGCTCTACCGTCTGGGCACAAACGCCCGAAAGCTGCGTGAGTCCAGATATGCCGCAGTCGGCGATAGATACGGGCTGCGTTAGTGAGCACGGCACACCAGAAGAGTTAGCAGATTTATTGTCAGAACAATTGTTAGCGTAGCCTTGCTCGATAGTTTTGGGTTTTTGGAAAGACTATCTGCTAAGGGGAAAATTATCAATGAGGATGGTTAATGAGTAGGGATCAAAATACTAATACAGCGGACAGTGTCTTGGCGACGCTATTGATACCCTTACATGAAAAGCAACTCGTTTTGCCAAATGTATCTGTAGCTGAAATTATTCCATTCATGGATCCAAAGGAAATCGAGAATTCTCCAGACTGGTTTTTGGGTCATATTATGTGGAGAGACGTTTCAGTTCCGCTAATATCCTTTGAGCTGATCAATGGTGATGCTGCCGGAAGTAGCTCTAGGACCAGGCGGATTGCTGTACTGAACGGACTATTAGAGGGGGAAGAGATGCCTTTTTGTGGAATAGTTATTGATGGTGTGCCGCGTTTGATGCGAATAATTCCCAGTGAAATCGCGCTGGAAGAAAGCACGTCACTCGGCCCCTCCGAGCTTTCTAACGTGTTGGTCAGTGGTGAAAAAGCAAGCATACCCGATATCGACTATTTTCAGAAAAAATTACACCATTTTTTGACTTCTATTTAGTCGTTCTTACTTAGTCGATCCTGAAAAATACAGATCGATATCAATTTCAAATACTTAGTCTTTATCTAATGCATTTTCTGGTCGGCGACGTGACACAGGGAGCGGTCACCATTGGCCGTTATGGCCGAAATGTGGGAAGGAAGATTTCGCTCACCATAATGGGTTTGTCTCTGAGTTCAAACCGCGAGCGTCGTCCCCATAGAGCCAGTGGTTGCCGTAAGAATTTGGGTATCTGCTGGCTTTGTCCATCGATCGCGGCAACTTGAAATGGATGTCTGTACATTGTCGGGTCGCGAAATAACATCTCCCCCAAAGAACTGTTTTTTAGTCCTCGCAACTGTCGGAGATGGCCGGTGAGTGAGGAGGCAGGGATCACACTACGGGCAAAAACCCATGGCTCGCCGTTACAAAGCAGAGCAACTTCCCGTATTATCGCTTGCTCGCGCATGGCCATTCCCAGCAGGTTCCGTTCAGAGGAGTGGGCTTTTTGCCAATCTTGAGAAATAAGCTGTACCCGAAATCGATTGCCGCTGGCTTTAATGAGCCGTTGGGTAAGAGACCCGGAATCTAGAAGCCAGGCGCTTATCGAAGACGGCAAATGATTCGCCGTATAGTGATGATAATCCTGCCAATTCGATTCCTTGGGGTGGTATCTAGGTGCTTGAACAGCGTACAATATCTGGCTTCCGGCAATTTGGTCGTTGTATTATTGAGGTTCGGCGCAGGATGAGGGATAACGGTCGCACATGCAAGTCGCGACAGCCCTCATTTTCTGATACCAGCTTATGAAGCTGGCGGTACTAACTGTGCTTGAGTTGAGAAAATGTCAAATTTGTAGGTACGTAATAAGGTACATTATAAAGTGCAAAAGGTAGGAATCGAATGAATAGATGGGAATGTATTGTCTGCGGCTTTATCTATGATGAGGCAAAGGGAGATCCGGATTCTGGAATTGCACCCGGCACAAAATGGGAAGATATCCCGGATGATTGGATCTGTCCGGATTGTGGTGTCGGGAAAGATGACTTCGAATTATTGCCGAGTACTGAGGAATCATCAGAAGTCCCACATCATGAAGCCGAAGACGATACGGATCACATAGCAGCACCGTTGATTATTTTAGGCAGTGGTCTCGCCGGTTATAATCTGGCAAAAGAATTCCGCAAGCACGATGCAGAAACGCCCTTGATAATAATCACTTCAGATGACGGTCGGCCCTACTCAAAACCAATGTTGTCTACGGGTTATACAAAAAATACCAGCGCAATGGATCTTGCTCAGTCCGATGCAGGTACTATGGCTAAACAGCTAAAGGCCAGTGTTTGGACAATGACCAAAGTCGTTGCAATTAACACGGAACAACAACTCATCAAAGTTGGAGATTCGGCGACTCGTATTCACTACAGTAAGTTGGTTTTGGCCTTGGGTGCAAATAGCATCGCGCCGCCTATCAAAGGTGATGCGCTCGACCACGTTTATACTGTTAATGACCTCCTTGATTTTGACGATTTTCGCAAGGCAATGGCTAAAAGCAAAGCCAAGAAAGTGTGCATAATCGGCGGCGGGCTTATCGGTTGTGAGTACACGAACGATTTAATAAACGGCGGTTTTGAAGTAGAAGTGGTAGATCCGTTAGGATATTGCCTTCCTACGCTACTACCGGAACAGGCAGGTAAAGCGGTTCAGCGTGCTCTTGAGGGGATGGGTGCCACGTTTCATTTTGGCCCTCTTGTAACCGAAGTCAATCGCTCGGAAACCGGCGTCAATGTTACGCTAAATACCGGC
Source organism: uncultured Cellvibrionales bacterium (assembly GCA_913019905.1). Taxonomy (GTDB): domain Bacteria; phylum Pseudomonadota; class Gammaproteobacteria; order Pseudomonadales; family Dasaniaceae; genus Oceanicoccus. Next base: position 13,598 of record CAJVZD010000021.1, on the reverse strand, counting down.
GCAGTGATTGCTGCAGACATGGTCGTCTGTGCGGTTGGCGTGCGATCTCGAATAGAGTTGGCTGCTGCAGCGGGGATCGATGTTAACAAAGGTATCGTCGCTAACCGTTTACTAGAAACCTCTGCCAAAAATGTCTATACACTAGGGGATTGTGCCGAGGTAGGCGGGCTAAACCTGGTTTATGTCGCTCCCTTAATGGCTGCTGCACGCGCGCTGGGGAAAACGCTATCGGGAACTCCGACAGAAGTCAGTTATGGAGTGATGCCCGTTACTATTAAGACGCCGGCGTGTCCTGTTGTCGTCAATCCTGTTCCTCAGGGCGCCGATGGCGCGTGGACAATCGATACTGATGGTAACAATGTGATTGCCGAATTTCGCAATCCCGCTGGCGAGCTATTGGGCTTCGCACTAACGGGAGAAGGCACAAAACAAAAAATGCGTCTGCAAAAAGAACTACCACCATTGATGGCATAATGATTTGAATTCTGAGTCATTTTGCGATCTTAACAATTTGTCTACTTCTTAGAGAGTCATTTAGACAGCTCTAAAATAGTATTCAGTAATATGATATAACGAGGGTTACACCATGCGAAAACCAGATCTTGCCGCTGCTATTGCCGATAAAGCGGATATTCCGACCGCTAAAGCAAATGATGTTTTATCAGCGATTTTGGATGAAATCACAAATTCTTTGAGTAGAAAGGAATCCGTCAGTTTGATTGGTTTTGGAACATTTGAAAACCGTCATCGGAATGCGCGTACAGGTAAAAACCCGCAAACCGGTGAAGCGCTACAAATTGCAGCAAGCAATACCGTTGGTTTTAAACCCGGCAAAGCGTTAAAAGAAGCTGTTAATTAAGCGTAGGTCTAATTAAAGCAGGGGTGGTGCGAAAACACCCCCCTTTTTTTTGCCACCAATTCTGGACTTACCCGTTATAGCGATGGTGTTCTGATGGAAAACACAGAAACAGTAAGAAACACTGTTCGATGGTTGAAGAACATAGTGGTCGGGCTGAATCTTTGCCCTTTTGCCGGACCCGTTTTAGCCGCAGATTCGATTCAGATTGAAGTCTCTGATGCCACAGAGTTAGAAGGAGTTCTGGCCGACGTATTGACGCAGCTCGATAAAATACAAAGTGCTGATGAAATTGAAGTGGCAACAAGCATACTAATTTTCCCTCATGCCATGCATAACTTTGATGAGTATTGGGCGATGGCTGAAATTGCCTCTGATTTGTTGGTTGAAGTGGGTTTGGATAATATTATTCAAATAGCCACGTTCCACCCTGAGTATTGCTTCGACGGCGTACACAGAGACGATATAAGTAATTACACCAACCGTTCACCCTACCCCATGTTGCATTTTATTCGCGAAGCTCAATTGACTCGTGCTTTGGAAGCTTATTCAAATCCTGACGAAATTCCGCAAAATAATATACGGCGACTGGAGCAATTGGGAAAGACTGAGTTTTTGAAATTGCTCGCGGCAAAGTAGCTCGGTGTTATCTGATTTACTCGCAATTTGATTTTTGAAAAGCCAAAACGGTCTTTATTGAATATCCACGGGATTAGGCGAGATTGATTTTTCTCTCCGTGGTAAGCTCACCAGTAAATCGGACTGAAAGTTTAGCGTTTCAAGTCTGGAATAATAAATAATAAGTTGCCTGAGAAGGCACGAGAGGTTTCCTTTATGAGTAGGCTCGCACTTCACTGGCAAATATTGATCGCAATATCTCTAGCTATCGTTGCCGGATTGGCAACCGATGATGGCTCTCAAATACTTGGAGTATCTCTCATTGCAGTGTATCAATTTATTGGTACTCTCTTTTTGAATGCTTTAAAAATGATCATTGTGCCACTTATTCTGTCATCGATTATTAGTGGTATCTCAGGGATAGGAGACAGCGAAAATCTCGGGCGACTAGGTGGAAAAACGATATTGTTTTACGCTACGACCAGCTTGTTGTCGATTCTTATTGGGTTGGCGGTTGTCAATATCACTACCCCCGGCATTGTCGATGGTCAGCCCGCTGCGAGCCAATTAAATCTTACCACTGATCAAAATGAACTGAGCGCTGTTGTAGCCAAAGTAGAGGGCCGTTCTGCCAGTGACATAACCGATGTTTTTTTGCGAATGGTTCCGACTAATATCGTCGCAGCAGCAGCAGAAGGACAAATGCTCGGCTTGATATTTTTTGCGTTATTGTTTGGTCTGTTTATGACTCGAATCGATAATCGTAGAGGTCAGCTATTAAAAGACTTTTGGCAGGGTGTTTTTGAAACGATGATGCTCATTACAATGTGGGTAATGAAGTTTGCACCGATTGGCGTGTTTGGTTTGGTCGCGAAAACAGTGTCTGCTACCGGGTTTGCCGCTTTCCAACCTTTGCTAATTTTCTTTTGCAGTGTGGTAGGTGCTTTGGCAATTCATGCCTTCGTCGCTCTACCGCTGTTGTTAAGATTTGTGGGTAAAGTAGCTCCTTATGAGTTTATAAGGAAAATGTCTCCGGTGATGTTAACTGCTTTTTCGACTGCATCAAGTTCCGCAACATTGCCACTAACACTCGAAACCGTAGAAAAAGAAGTAGGTGTGTCAAATAGTACGACCAGTTTCGTATTGCCTTTAGGTGCGACCATAAACATGGACGGAACGGCGCTTTATGAGTGCGTGGCGGCTATGTTTATCGCACAGGCTTATGGCTTGGATTTATCAATTGTGCAACAATTTACAATTGTGTTAGTGGCATTGTTAACATCCATAGGTGTCGCGGGTATACCCGCGGCCAGTTTGGTGGCCATTACCGTCATCCTTGGCGTTATAGGCCTGCCGTTAGAAGGCCTGGGCTTGTTGCTTGTTACAGATCGGATTCTGGATATGATGCGTACTTCCGTCAACGTTTACAGTGATTCTTGTGGTGCAGTAATAATCGCTCGAACTGAAGGCGAAAAAACCAATGTTGCTGCTACTTAGCATACATTGTTCGGGTTCGTATAAGCTTCGTTTGAGGTGGAAGCATTGATTAGCCGTGAGTGTAAAAAATGCGATAAATCCTTCTCGTTAATAGGCATGAATAAACACTTTCAATTGTGTTTTACCTTTTTTCTTTTTGCCTTTATAGCGGTTTTTTCAGTTCGAATTAGCGCTCAGCCAAATGATGTTGCAAACAGTAGGTCGTCTTTGATTGCGTCGCAAGATAGCGAATTTGGAGGGGGTAGGGATCAAAAGGTCGATGTACAAAGCCGCGGCAAAGAAGCTCAGATTGATCGCCTCTTAAGTTGGTTGGGTATTGCGGGGAATATTCAACAAATTGATCGGGTAGTTGACCAGAATTCGAAACATCTTGGCGGGGACTTCGCAAAAGAAAGTGCACGAGAATTTCGGCACCGAATGCAAGCCCATGATAGTTCTCAATCGATCTTAAATAGTGTGCGTGCGGATATTATAGCTGTGCTGGACGCTGATATCGATACTATTGATCAATTATTGGCAGAGCCTTTGCCAGTCCGTGTGCGTAATTTCGACGTGGCTATGTCCATGGAAGGCGCACAGGAAAAATTTAGATTGTATCAAGAAGCCCTGCAGGAAAAACCGCCTGCAGTTGATCGATTGGCACTGATCGAACGTTTGGGTTCAGCCCTTAAGACCACGGCATTTGTCGCCTTAATTCAAACGGAAATAAATGTCACTGTACAAATTTTGACAGCGAAGATAGGTAAAACTCCAGAGCTGTTTTTGCCAGATAGTTTGGTGAACTCGCAGCGCGATCAGCGTGAGAGTTATCTGAAAGATGTAAGTTCAGATTTAAATCTGTTCAGTTACCGATTTTTGAAAGACAGTGAGTTGAGAGCTTATATTGAGGTGATGGAAAAACCGAATATCCAGTTGTTATTGAACACGGCTTATGCCGCCATAAAGCGAGTTCTCATTCAGAGCCGGGAAAAGGTGCTAGTTATCGATTAATTGCGTTCCTTTCAAAAAATAGCCCCTTGTCACGCGATCCGGCCCTAAGTGCCGTCGATTACATATTCCGAAGTTTCCTGTATATATTTCTCACTATTTTTTGCGACAAATTTTTGTCGCCGCCGCAGTTGTTGAAGCTTTGTCTCGTATATTAACGGTTACAGTTCTACATAAATCCATTTAAAACATAGGCTTAGTAGCCCTAGCTGCTTAAAAAACGTGATTGGCTCGGTGTTTGCATTGGTTTGTATCAAGAGGAAAAAACAACTTTTTGACAAACGAGTGTTCATTATTATGTTAGAAAATTACTTCAATGATTTGCAAGATTGTATCGCTTGCGCGCACCACCAAGATGATTTGGAAATATTGTTTTTGGCCAAGGAACGTATGAACAAACTGTTATTAGTCGTGAATACCTTGCCCGTGAAAGATCAAGTTATTGCTCAGCAACACATTGATATGGTGTTGCCTATGGAATGGCCATTGTGGATGGAGGCCTGCCGGTACAATGATCTGGAAAAAACAGAAGCACGCCGCTATTTACTGCAGTAACTAAAGATTGGGCCATTTTATTCTTCTTAAGAAAGTATTATTCCCTTCGAAATTGAATGGCACTTATAGTTTAAAGTGCCATTTGTACATCAGCTCACTCTTTTATTTGACGATGTTTCTTAGTGTTATGCCAAAATGGCATGTCGAATAAGATCTAAAAAAGTATTAAAGGTTTAGGCGTTCTATTGCTTTCTCACGAATGCCTCTCTTGAATATTTTGTCGGTAGCGCCTCTTTCCAATTGTTCAGTTTGAATCGCAATATAGGCGGGAATTTTAAAGGCCGCTAGATGCGCTGCGATGTGCTTTCGAAGTTCTTCTTCGTCTAAACTTTCCCCCGGTACCAGCATAATGCTGGCAGCTAGAGCTTCGCCCAGACGTTCATCGGGCACTCCGTAACAGGCGACTTCCATCACACTCGGGTGTTGGTGAATGATTTGTTCAACTTCCGTGACGGAAATATTTTCACCGCCGCGAATGACGATTTCTTTCAGTCTATCAACAATCCACAAAAACCCATCTTCATCCATTAGGCCGACGTCACCGGTATGAAACCACCCATTAACAAAATCTTCACTGGTTTTTTCGGGCTGATTCCAATAACCGCGAATATTGGCGGCACTCTTAATCAGTATTTCACCGCGATCACCTTGCGGCTGTTCTTCACCGGCCTCGTCAATAATTTTCATCTCGATGATAGGGTATGTCGGTCTTCCGGTGCTACCCGGTTTAATTAAGTAGTTAGTGCCACTATTTAACGCGCCCATAGCATTGGTTTCCGTTAGTCCGTACCCGCCCCCTGGCACGGAATTGGGGAACTTTTCAGCCATTTTGCGAACTTGCTCGGGAGGTCGGGCCGCACCACCTGAACCCAGTGATGCTAAGGAAGATATATCGTAGTTGTCGACATCGGGGTGGGTAACAATCTCCCAAGACATTGTGGGAACGCCGGTAAAGCCGGTGACTTTTTCTTCCTGTATCAGTTGTAACGCTCGCGTGGGATCCCATTTGTGCATCAAAACCAGCTTGCGTCCAACGATCAATGATATGAGAAAAACAGCATTACAGCCGGTAACGTGAAACAGTGGCACGGATACAAGGGTGGCCGGTTGAGGCGGGTTTACAGCGGGTGATATTCCCTGTTTTTCGTTCTCTTGCATTTGCACAGTAACGCCGGCAATCGTAAGGAGAGTCCAGGTCTTGATAACACTCAAAATGGCAAGATGTGTTGATACCGCGCCTTTCGGGTGCCCAGTGGTGCCTGAAGTATATAAGATCATCGCGTCGTCAAGCTCGTTAATCTCCACGTCTGGCTCAGGTTGATCTTTGAAATCGGCCATGACTTCTTGGTAGTGACTAACGCCGTCCGGCTGGTCGCCTTCACAACGAACCGCGATTATTTTCAGATTATTTTTACTGACCAAAGGTTTCAATCGCTCGACCCGTTCTCTGTCGGCGATAACGATATTCGCATTGCAGTCACTTAAAGCAAAATCCAGTTCCTCCGTGGTCCACCAGCCATTCATAGGGACAATGACAGCACCCATAGCGGTCGCTGCTATATAACTGATACACCATTCCGGGTAGTTGCGCATAATTAGCGCTATACGATCGCCTTTTTGAACATTGTATTTTTGCTTTAACATAGCAGCAAGATTCCAGGCTTCCTGCATGCCTTCTGCAAACGAGTAACGTTCACCTTCATAAACCATAAAATCGGCTGCGCCATGAATTGATCCGTACGCATAAGCGCCGCGTAAATTGGCATCTCGCTTTTCGAAGACTTGGTAGCTTACCCCCTCAATTTCTTTACTTGTAACGGCAAAATCAGTGCCCGGTGCACTCATTGTTGCGACCATATTTTCTATCGAATCGTCAAGTTCAAGGTTGTCAAAATCCGGATTAGTCATTTTATAATTTCCAGGGGGTCATTAGTTTTTGAAGTGTGAATATAACAGGAATTGCATCTGATGAAAAAGAGTAGCGCGCATGAAGTCAACCGCGCATGGAAAGATGACAGTCATTCCATGAGTATGCTGTATGGGAAGATGATTTGTAGGCACGCAAAGTTTGAGGTGTTAAATTTCGTGTGTTGTTGTTTTGTGAGCCGACGGGGTGCGTCGGCTCTCTTGATCTCGGCCTTAATGAATTCCGTGCATCCCTTTTCGTAAGAGAGGTGAAATGAGCAGCAAAAATACGGCTACGCCAACGGCTAGCCATCCGACATTCGTGTAGACGGCTAATACGTTTGCGGTGGCGGCAGCTTGGTCTAATACAACCCCATCAATGGTTTTTGCACTGGTGAGTGTGGCGATGAGGCTGGCGATGTAATTGGCAGCGGCTGAGGCGAGAAACCATACACCCATCATCATACCAACGACCCGGCCCACGCTAAGTTTGGTGATCATCGATAAGCCCACCGGCGATAGGCATAATTCGCCCGTTGTATGCAATAAGTAAATCAGCACAAGCCATATCATTCCAGGCTTTCCGCCATCTCCAAAGGTACTGATACCAAAAACCAGAACCAAGAATCCGAGGCCGACCTGCAAGATAGCGAGCGAGAATTTCACCGGCGTCGAGGGCTCTATGCCCCGGGTTGACAGGCGAATCCATAAAATAGAAAACAGGGGCGCAAGAAGGAAAATAAAAAACGCATTGAGTGACTGAAACATTGAGGCTGGAATTTCCCAACCCAGAAACGATCGATCCACAATACGATCGGCAAACAGATTGAGTGAAGATCCCGCTTGTTCAAACAACGCCCAAAAAATAACCGAAAAAACGATTAAAGCCGATGCGGTCAGCATCCGATCTCTTTCCACAGGAGTGCATTTGAAAAAAGCATAACCGAGAATGGCCGCGAGCATGATTCCACCTGAACCCATCAGTAAGTTTCCTACAAGTTGCTGGTGTTGCACTAATTGCCAAACGACCAGGACTCCGACTATGGAGCCAAGGTAAATGAGTTTTTCGCGAGACAAACCGGCAAAAATGGCTTCACTTAGCTTTTTACTGTCCGGTGGCTCGGCGTGGCCCTCAAGTAAGTCCTGGCCGCGCAAAAATACCACCAGGCCGAATAACATACCGATACCGGCGAGTCCAAATCCATAACTCCACCCATAGGTCTGTCCGAGCCAGCCACAGAGCAGTGATGACGCAAATGCGCCAATATTGATACCCATGTAAAAAATAGTGAAGCCGCTGTCGCGACGCGGATCCCCCTCTTCATAAAGAGAGCCAACAATGGTCGAAATATTGGCTTTCAAAAAACCGACCCCGGTTATAATCAGCGCTAGCGATAGGTAAAATATTTGCAGATAAAAATTACTACGTTCCGATCCTTCTACGGTTGCAGGGCCTTCAAAAGCCATTCCAAAATGCCCGATGACCAGTAAAATCGCGCCAAAACAAACGGCTTTGCGCGCTCCGAGATATCGGTCTGCCAATATTCCGCCGACGACGGGCATGACATAAACCATCGCGGTGTAGGCGCCATAGATCAAAAAAGCCTGCTGGTCAGTAAATAGGAAATGTTGCGTGAGATAGAAAATAAGCAAGGCGCGCATGCCATAGTATGAAAAACGCTCCCATAGCTCCGTGGCAAAACAAATAACCAGGCCTCTCGGATGACCGAAAAAAGTTTGATCGGAGCTACCTGCAGTGATGGTAGACATAAAAGATTTCCTAACTAATTATTATTAAACTGTGAAAGTTAAACTAAGCTCACAGAATCTGACTGTATGGCTTGTGTCACTAGCATAGTGGCAAGACCAGAGTTTTGCTACATTTGTCGCTTGCCATTAACGACGAAGGCCCGGCTACTGCCGTCAAAGTAATTATTTTAAACAAATAGGTCATCGCCATTGAAGGGTTTTACTTATTAACCGTCTTATGTTGAAGTAGAACTAAATTAGCTCGCTAAATTCACGAATATCATTTATGAAGCTTATAACAAGAATAATCGTTTCTGTCTCAATTTTACTGTTGACCGCCTGCGGTGACGTGTTTAATAACCCCCATCCCCCGGAGTCCGGCGATAAAGTCATTCACTACACTAATTTTCAATTAGCGCCCAAGCATTTAGACCCTGCTTTATCCTATGCCACTGACGAAAATCTGTTAATCGCTCAAATCTACGAACCGCCGCTGGGTTACCACTTTTTGAAAAGACCTTATCAGCTGGAACCGCTCAGCGCTGTCAGGATGCCGACGATTGAATCGCTGGATAAAAATTTGCAAGTTGTCGATGCCGATTCAGCTGACGTGGCCTTTAGCCGTTATATTATTAATATCAAACCCGACTCTCGCTATCAGCCTCATCCGGCTTTCGCTACCGGCGATGATGGTGCTCCTTTATATTTGTTCGAAGAAGCCGAACAGTCCGAGGCCTATCAGACCATTGAGGATTTTAATGAAACGGGTAGTCGAGCGTTACATGCAAAAGATTTTGTATATCAAATCAAACGTTTAGCAGATCCCGGAAACAAATCGCCGATGCTTGGTTTTATGGCAGCCTATATTGTTGGAATGAGTGAGTTCACCGAGCGGCTCGCAAAAATGGACAATAACGGCTGGCTGAACCTAGACGACTTTCCTATGGAGGGTTTGGAAGTCATTGACGAGCATACCTACAGTGTCTTGTTAAAAGGCCGTTATCCGCAATTTTCATATTGGTTAGCTATGCCGTTCTTTGCACCGGTACCGGTGGAGGCCGATCGCTTTTATCAGAATCCCGGTTTCAAACAAAAGAATCTGACATTGGATTGGTATCCGATTGGCACGGGTCCTTTTATGATGACCCGTAATGATCCCAATAGCGAAATCGTACTGGAGCGTAATCCGAATTTCCGGAAGGACTACTATCCGACCGAAGGTGAAGAAAGTGATCTCAGTACGGGTTTATTAGATGATGCTGGTAAGCAAGTGCCTTTTGTTGATAAAGCCGTTTATAGCATGGAAAAGTCCGTATTGCCTCTCTGGACTAAGTTTTTGCAAGGATATTACGACCGCTCTGGAGAGAACCATTCGAATACCCGTGGCTTTTTTGACCAGGCGTTTGTCGTCGGGGCTAACGGTATGGAGTTATCGGCGGAGATGCAGTCACATGATCTTGGCATGGATGAAGACGTCAAACCCGGTGTTTTCTATCTGGGGTTTAATATGCGCGACCCCGTCGTGGGTGGGTATAGCGAAAAAGCTCGCAAGTTACGTCAGGCGTTGTCTATCGCTTATAATCAGGAAGATGAAATTAGTATCTTTATGAAGGGCGGTGCGGTCGCGTCTCAGGGGCCAATTCCGGCCGGAATCCCCGGACACAAAATTGGTGAAGCTGGAATAAATCGCTACGTGTTTGACTGGGTAGATGGTGCGCCAAAAAGAAAGTCAATTGAAACCGCTCGCCAGTTAATGGAGGAAGCGGGATATCCCAATGGCCGTAACGCGGAAACTGGCGAGCCACTAAAAGTATTTTTGGATAATCAAAGCCAGGCAACCAGTAACAGTAAAATGGACTGGCAGCGTCGACAGTTTGAAGCCCTGGGAGTGCAGTTAGAGTTTCGTCCGACCGATTGGAACCGCTTTCGAGAAAAGCTCATGACGGGTAACGTGCAAATATTTACGCATGGCTGGCTGGCTGATTATCCCGATCCCGAAAATTTCCTGTTTTTGCTCTATGGGCCGGAAAGTCCTTTAGCCTGTAACTGTGATGGTGCAAATAACGCTAATTATGAAAATGAGGAATACGATGAGTTATTCCGTCAGATGCGATCTATGAACTCGGGTCCAGAGCGTGATGTTGTGGTGGCAAAAATGGTTGAAATGGTCCGCCGTGATGCCGTGTGGATGACGGGTTATCATCCTTTGGAGTACTACCTCAGCAATCCCTGGATCCATAATACAAAACGCCATGGAATTAGTAAAAATGTCCTGAAATATTTAAGGATAGATACTGAGATGCGAGCCCAAAAGCAAATTGAGTGGAATAAGCCGGTAGTTTGGCCATTACTAGTATTGCTGACCGTAGTGATCTTGCTTTTTTTACCGGCGATAAGAGCATATCGTCGTCGTCAAAATATGACTATTAACTAATGCGTCTGGAAAACCTCAATAGAGATCTCTTATGTTAGCGTATATTATCCGTCGGTTGATCTATGCAGTGCCAATACTCATTGGAGTAAACTTATTAACGTTTATTCTGTTTTTTATTGTCAATACGCCGGACGATATGGCTCGTTCTCAATTGGGCGAAAAGTATGTCACCGCCGACGCCATAGAAAACTGGAAGAAGGAAAATGGCTACGATAAACCGCTGTTCCTTAATTCAGAGCAAGCCGGTTTGTATTCGGTAACCGATACGATTTTTTTCACAAAATCATTAAAATTGTTTGTTTTCGATTTCGGACAGTCGGAATCCGGTCGCGATATTACGACCGATGTTTCCCGCCGTATGTGGCCCAGTTTGGCTTTAGCTTTACCGTCCTTCGTTATCGGTATTGGTGTTAACATTTGCGTCGCCTTAATGGTTGTAATGTTTAGGGCGACTCCTCTAGATCGTGCTGCCGTCGTATTGTTTGTAGGCCTCATGTCGATATCTTATCTGTTCTATATTATTGGCGGTCAGTATCTTATTTCCAAAATGTGGCGCTTGGTCCCAATTTCCGGTTTTGATGCGTCTTCCCAGGCCTGGAAATTCCTAATATTACCTATCACCGTGGGAGTCGTCGCCGGAATTGGCGCTGGTGCTCGCTGGTATAGAACCCTCTTTCTGGAGGAATCTGGCCAAGATTACGTCCGGACGGCCAGAGCAAAAGGCTTAGGGGAAATGACTATTTTGTTTCGGCACATTCTACCGAATGCTCTTATTCCTATTTTGACTGGCGTGGTGGTGGTGATTCCGAGCTTGTTTATGGGCAGTTTGCTAATGGAATCGTTTTTTGGCATTCCAGGCTTAGGCAGCTACATGCTTGATGCTATTCGATCGCAGGATTTCGCTATAGTCCGATCGATGGTATTTATTGGATCGATTTTGTATATTTTCGGTTTAATCCTTACTGATATTTCTTATACCTGGGCAGATCCCCGGGTACGCTTGAACTAGAGGCTTTTGCATGACGACGGTGATTCTTTGGACCGATATACTGATTTATGCGCTGGTTGTGGCTATAAGCTTCTTTTTTTGGAATCTTAGAAAAGACTTGATTACTCGCGAGCGCTGGAGCCAGGTTTTTTCCAGCCGCTTGGGTATGGTTTCTTTCGTCGTTATCGCTTTTTATATTCTCGTTGCTCTCCTTGATTCTCTGCATTTTCGCGATTCCCTTGAATCCGTTGAAGGCCAGGCGAGCGATAAGGTCTACTACGGGAATACTGTCCGCAGTGCACTCGATACGGTTTTGGGTGATATGAGCACTGTTCACGAAAGAACCTATTCTGCACCGTTTGCCCTCAATTCTTTCGAAAAAGTTAATCTGCGAGATGATCAAGGCGTTAGTTATCGTGACTTCCCGGCATTGGAACATGCGGGCGTCCATCTAGCGAGTCCAGAGGATAAAGCCGGAGATATCGTTATTCAGTCTCTGATCGGACTGTTAATCGGGCTAGGTTTTAGTGTGCTACTCGTCGGCCCGCAGTGGTGGTTGACGCGCCACAGTGATTTGCCATGGCAGAGCGCCTGGATTACTCAGGTGGTGATTATTTGTATTGTTGCGTGGATGATTCGAGTCGGTAATTTGTACCACATTCTCGGTACCGATCTCGCGGGAAACGATGTTCTTTACAAAAGTATAAAGGGGGTCCGCACCGGCGTATTGCTGGGGTCGCTGGCGACGTTAATCATGTTGCCAATCGCGGTCAGTCTCGGCATTGCAGCAGGTTATTTTAAAGGTTGGGTAGACGATCTGGTTCAATATTTGTACACCACATTGAGTTCGATACCCGGAGTATTACTCATCGCGGCGTCCGTTTTGATGTTTCAGGTTTATATCGATCTCAACCCTGACATGTTCGAAGTGGGATTAGAAAAAGCCGATGCCAAATTTCTTGCCCTATGTTTTATTCTTGGCGTGACCAGCTGGGCCACTTTGTGCCGACTAGTTCGTGCCGAAACGCTGAAAATTAGCCAGTTAGACTACGTGCAAGCGGCTCATGCATTTGGGGTCAGTCATGGACGAATCATTCGGCGCCACATATTGCCGAATATTACTCACATCATCTTGATTACCTTTGTGTTGGAGTTCAGTGCGCTGGTTTTGGCAGAAGCAGTATTATCTTATATCGGAGTGGGTATTGATCCTGCTATGGCTAGTTGGGGTAACATCATCAACAGTGCACGGACAGAGTTGTCCCGTGACCCCGCTGTGTGGTGGACCTTAACCGGGGCTTTTTGCTTTATGTTTATGTTGGTCTTGTCGGCAAACTTATTTTCAGATTTGGTACGGGATGCCTTTGATCCGAAGTCTACGACAGGAGATCAGGCATGAACGATTCGACAGTGGTTGAGAAGCCGGAAATTTCTGTTCAAGATGATTCTGCTAGCAAAGCCCCCACCGACTTTACCGAACGACCGGTACGGCTCCAAATAACGGATCTAAGCGTCAGAGTGGGTTCCCAGGGCGAACAAATTCTTAAAAAAGTGAGTTTGTCTGTCCATAGTGGAGAAATATTTGCCCTGGTGGGTGAATCGGGTAGCGGTAAGTCCATCACCTCTCTTGCCGCAATGCGGTTATTACCGGATGCCTTGCGGGTGATTAACGGTGACGTTGAGTTGGACGGTAAGCATCTATTTTCTTTGACCGAGCGCCAGATGCAGGAGGTGAGAGGTCGAAAGGTAGCAATGATTTTTCAGGATGCCCTGACGTCACTGAATCCCGTGCAGACAGTGGGGCAGCAGATAGCAGAAACCCTGCGCCAGCATACCCAATTAACGAGCGCTAGTATTCGCCAGCGGACGATTGAATTGTTCACTGAAGTGGGTTTACCTGACCCGGAAAAACGCCTGAGTTTTTACCCTCATCAACTTTCGCGCGGTCAGCAACAGCGTATTATGATCGCGATGGCCTTAGCCTGCGAACCGGAGGTGCTCATTGCGGA
>CAJVZD010000020.1 GCA_913019905.1 uncultured Cellvibrionales bacterium | reverse complement strand
GATGCGCTACAGTGCAAAGCCCACAACGGCACGCTTGAGCATGTTGCTGGGCGTGGATTGAAATCAAAAGAATAAAATTGAATGCTGATTATGCTGACGATATATGGAGCTTACTAAAGCTACATGTTTTTCCCCGCCTCGTCCGCCATATTGCCCGCTATATACTATGTCCAGAGCTGATTGCGAAAAACTCTACCACCGAATTATGTACACGCCCTGAGTGTTCTGAAATACAAAAAATAAATGTGTTCGTAGCGGCGATATTTATCATAAATTTCGAAATGGAACGCTCACCGAGAGGATCCAAATCACACCTGTAAGCTACAGTCATATCAACCAAAGTAGACCTACCCAATCTCTACTATACTTCTTTAAATAGAAATAATGTCCTAACCGCGAGTCCATGAGTGTTATATCACTGCAGCTGACATATCTCATGAACGATTCTTGTAGATCGGCGTAACAGTGCAAATCTTTATGAATTCGAAAATACTCATATTGATGACTTTATATGCTGGCAGTTGCTTCGGTTTAGATCTTGACCAGGCCCGTAAACTGTCTGATGAAATTACTAACATTTTTGGCGCTGCGCAGATTTATATTTTTAGAAATCAAGCTCTTATCAATTCGAAACAACCGAATAAAAATTTACTCTTCGGTGATGAGTTCATCGCCCAGGTTAAAAATGTCCACCGGGAAACCTATCATTCTCCGTTTCCTGTTGCAGATCACCCGATCAAGGCTTATTTGCTTAATTCGATGGTCGGCGTCATGGATGATAATCGTGCGCTAATTTTAGATAAGGAAATTGATTTCAAGGGTTTTATCCCTGCGGGTTTTGCTTTTCAGTTGTCGCAGCGGTTTTCAAACGGGGGTTACTCGGTATCAATTAAGTTTGTTGGTCTAAAAAACCGATTGGTTAATGAGCTAAATGTACCTGACCAATGGGAAACAGGTGTATTGAAGAAAATGCAAGATTCACGGTGGTCCAGAGATCAGGCTTTTCGGGAGGTGACAATATCAAGACAGGGCAAGTTTTTGAGGACCCTGCGTCCAATCTATCACAAACGCCAATGCCTTAGTTGCCACGGAAGTATTGAAGACAATCCTTCTAATTCTGGAAAATCCAGGGAGACGTGGAGTGCAGAAAACATGGCGGGCTTCACAATGCAGAACTTCAAGCTTAATGAGCTCGCAGGCGGTGTTAGCCTCTCTATCGGGTTTGATGTCAAAGACCGCCTTTTACGCGATCAGTAATTTTGCTATCAGCAGGTAAGTATTGAAAATATGTTGATTGAACAAGCACAGCCTAGATCATTCAATCCATTTCTGGGCAGGAGGACCTTTACACGATGGATTTTGCCGCTTGTCGTAGCTCTCACAAGTACGGTGGCTAACAATCAGGAGGTCGCCGCAAATGATGATTCATCCTTAACCATCGGGGTCTTTGATTATCCTCCCCTCATTACAGTCACGAATGGAGTTATAGGAGGCACTGCCGTTGAAGACTTAAGCAAAATGCTTCGCGAGGCAGGGTCAGGGTATGCTGCAAAATTTAAAACCCTACCCCCCAAGCGACTAAAACAGGCATTGATCGCAAACAATATCGATCTGGCTTTTCCTTTATATAGCGATAGTATTGATGATGTCTCGCTACTAACGCCAGAGCCGGTTCTATTTGAAATCCCCGGACTTTGTTTTCGAAAAGAAAACTTTGTCCCGTTTCTCAGTACTGTAAAACACTGGCGTTTTCTAAATACCGTTTATCCTGGTGGAGTAGAACCTGTACCTATCTTAAAAAAATACGGAGAACAAATTTCCCCTGTTTTTGGAGAGGATGTTTTGGATAGAACCATAAATCTCGTTGCGTCCGGGCGGGCGGATGCGGCGTACGTCGCTAATATATTTTCTGTTTATAATGTGAATAGCAAATATTACCGCCATATAGCTTGTTCGAGCTTTTTTGGCTTTTCCTCGCCGGTTTACATCGGGGTATCAAAAGGTCTGTCCTCCGACACTCTTGAAAAATTACGTCAAACCAAACAACGTATTAATTTGTATTCGAGGGACTGATGCCTGGTCTCGAGAACTCATAAAAATATCAAAATGAAAATTCCTCTTCAATTCTATTCAGCTTTACTTATCCGTTAGGCTGGTTGTGAGATTCCTCCTCCGCCCTGCGGCTCGAAAAAGTCTTTCTAATATAGTAAATACAATGACGATAAATTAGTCGAAGAGCGCAATAAAACCCAAGGTTATGATTGAGTCAAAATCTTTTTGATAGAGCGCCTCCTTGCTAAAGAATCTAACTAATCTTTCCCTCCGGATACTAAACGTCTTGGGCCGCCGTTCAACCGTTTTCCCAGAGGTTCCTTACTTTTTTATGAGACATTTCGGTCTTATTTCTTCTCTAGGTAATTTACAGTCTGCTTTCCTTTTGCGATGGCTGTAACAGCCAATAAAAAGAAGTCCGGAATTGGCCAGAGATTATTGGGGGGAGGTGTTCAAATGTATTCTTTTTAAGGAGTACATCAATATGAAACTCAGCGTCCAAGGAATTCAATCAAGCTTTGTCAGATCAATCAGGGACGGTGGTAGCGATGCTAACGGCCAGCCTGCTCAGCATCGCTATGCCGAAGGGCTTGCCAATCCCTGCCGCCACTGCCTTGAACTAATCAATGATGGCGACGAAATGTTAATTTTATCTTATCGGCCGTTTCAATCTTTGCAACCCTATGCTGAAACCGGCCCCATTTTTTTACATAAAAATGGCTGCCAACACTATAAGAAAAGCACGATTCCTGCTTGGTTTTCATTCTTGGAACCTGCCATTATCAGAGGTTATGATGAAAACAGCTGGATCAGATACGATACGGGAGACGTCGTTCCAGGAAAGACCCTAACAGAAAAGTGTTGTGAGATTTTGTCGGATCAAAGTATTGCCTACGTTCACATCAGGTCAAAATTCAACTGTTTCCAATGTCAAGTTGAGAGAGCTTAAAGGCAGTCGTCTTCATAATAATCTGTTGGAAATATCCCGAAAAAAGGACAGTAGGGCAGTGTGAGAGTTTATGATGACGCTGATCGCGAGAGGTAGTATCGCTATGGCATGGGCAAAATTAAAGATACCCGATTCCTAGTGACCTAATCTGGACCGGGTCTAAGCGCTATCGCGATTTGCGCTGATAGCTATTGCCGGCAATTGTGAAGCCACTTATTTTCACCATGGGATTCTGGGAGCTCGGACAGGTGAGAGGCTCTGTCTGCTTATATTGAATAATTAGCCACCAGCTGGACCAGGATGATCGTTGCGAAAAGGACCACGTGCAGGCTCTAACTATTCGGACTTTAACGATTTTGAGATGAACAATACGGGTGTTAACTGGGCGTGCCTCATTAGCGAGTGTGATAAGAAAGTAGAAATAATTTTGCTCATAAAAGCAGCAATTAGTGCGGAAAATGTGCATTTTGATCTGTAGAGTGCGAGTTTCTTTCCATAATCGATGTTAATTCAATAAAGGTTTCGTTTTCCTTTGAAGTCCTCATTCTGTTGGCATCGAGACTATTACATTAGTACAGGACTTGTATTAATGGGGTAGCCCTTATGCTACGGGTAGTAGTTTGGTGTGCTAAGATTGTCTGTTACACGTCTGCAATTTTACAGGAAGAAATATGCTGCGATGGTTTCTAGTTTTCCTCTCTTTGCTTGTACCTCTTTTCGCGAACGGTGAGCGTCTAGTAGTGCTGGAAAATCCAACAAATTTAGTTGACTTGTTAAGCGCGGGAGGACAGTTATATCAGGAAGACCTGAATTCGGGGCATATATCGGGTGATCGCACGCTCGCCCCACTTGCGCCAATTTCCGCTTCAGAATTTGTAGCCAAATTAGAGCCTGTGTCCCAGGTTAATCAGATAAGCGGCGGACGTTATTGGTTATATGCCAAGCTGCAAAATCGTACAGATGTTAACCAATGGGTGTTAAATCCCTATAACTCGGTTATTGATCGTCTCCATGTCTATTTGTATAACGGGCAGAACATACGCGAATACACAGGTGGTTATCTCTATCCGCACGAGCAAAGCCTTCATTATGGTATGGAATTGGAGCTTCCTCGCGATCGAGTGCATGAAGTACTGGTGTTGATCGAGAGTCGGTATTTCTCTGGCTTGCCGCAGTTCGAAATTGTCGACAAATTGCGTTATCAACAAGAAACACTGATAGAGAACTTTTTGATTATTGGCTGTTTTGGCGCGATTATTATTTTGGCTTTTTATAATCTGTTCCTGGCTGGGTCGCTTAAGGACAAAAGTTATCTCTACTACGCTTTGTATTTGCTTTTTAGCGTATTCGCATGGTCTGCAGCTTTTAATGCACTGGCAGAATGGTTTGAGTGGTATTCCTATTATCTGTTATTGCCGCCCTTTTTCCTCACGATTTTTTTCAATACGCTTTATTACATTCATTTTCTTGAACTTGCAGATAATAATCCAACGTTGAGTCGCTTATCGTATGCAATGGTTGTTTGGTGTTTTGCAATGACAGTGACATTCCCGTTATTTTCTCCCGGTGTCTATTTAATGCTGTTCGGCTTAACAAGTTCAATCTGGATTGTTAGCGGGCTGAGTTGTGGTCTTATCAGGCTTCATGATGGGTATAAGCCGGCCCGTTTTTTTGTCGCTGCCTTCGTCGTTGTATTTTTCGGTATGCTATTGTCTATCATGCATTTATTCGGTCTCCCTCCCTTGACCAAAAATAGCTACATCGTAACTTTGATTGCACAAACAATTGATATGCTACTGTTGTCCTTAGCGCTCGCCGACCGAATTAATATCTATCGTAAAGAGAGAGAATCCGCGTTAACACAGTCTTATGAAGTTGAACACCGTGCGATGAAAACTGAGAAAGAAGCCAATGTTAAGCTACATCAGGCTCTCGAGATTTCGGAGCGCGACAGCAAGAAAAAAAGTGAATTTCTGCGGATGGTGAGCCATGAATTGAGGACGCCGTTACATTCGATAGTTTCATCGGTTGAACAATGGAATGATAGTGGTGACGAGTGGGATAAGCTAGATTTGATTAATTTTGTTAGTCACGGCGCGCACCGGCTCCGTTCCCAAATTGACAACATGGTATTACTGGCAGAAACAGATGATTTGAATTTAAAGACTTCTGTTAGTGATTTTGAAATTCGACCATTGATCATCAAGGTTTGCAGTAATATAGCTGAATTGGTTCAGCCGGATGTAGAGTTTGTTTGCCAAACTATTGGCGAAAACTCTGCGATAGATTCTTCGAAATTACCGATCTATTTGAGAGGTGACGCCTATTTAATTGAGCATTTAATGCGGTCTGTATTAGAAAACGCATGCAAATACACTGTTCAAGGAAAGGTAGAGTTTAACGTTGGTTGGGATGCTGATAATGAGCGGCTAACGGTTGATGTCATCGATACCGGTTGTGGTATGACACAGGACCAGCAAAAGACGGTGTTTAACGAATTTGTTCAAGTGAGTCGAGGGCTAGATCGTGAGTCCGAAGGTCTGGGTTTGGGGTTAACCATTTGTTATCGTCTTTGTGAAATCTTGTCCGCAGATTTTGCGATAGATTCGGCGTTGGGAGAGGGTACTCATGTTCGTATCAAGTTTCCTCTAGAGTGCTCTAACGAAGATCTGGTGTTAGTCCCCACTGAAGTAATGACAAGAGGGCGCGTTTTAATAGTGGAGGACAATGTGGTTAATGCTCAGGTGCTCGAACACATGGTGGCTCAGTTGGGTTGTCAAGTTGACGTGACTTACTCTGGACAGGAAGCCCTGAAAAACCTCGAGGATCAAGTTTATAGTCTGATCTTAATGGACATCCAAATGCCCGTCATGGATGGTATTACGGCGACTCGTTGGATTAAGCAACGGGGTATCGCCACGCCAATTGTAGCAGTTACGGCAAACAGTGATTCTCAGGTGCGTCGGCAATGTACGGATGTTGGTATGAGTGATGTGATGGTGAAACCTGTTCGGCAGTCCGACATCCGATTAGTACTGGAGAGAGTTTTGAAGAGAGGTGAATAGCTAGGGCCTGTCCAGAAATATCGATTCAAAGCTGGTGTTGCTGATGTAGCTCGGGCTTTGAACTGACTTACAGTAACTGAGGTGTGCCTGGATGGCCAATAATTGGAAGTAGCTAATTATTTTTTTCAGCCAATGTGAGAGCCAACATCTTCCAGGCTATTGATCGAGTCTAGGGTTCGTGTGGCGTATATTCTAAAGGGTATACGCCACCCGAAGAGCTGCTGTTGTTAAACTCATCCAAGGTTTTTGAAGGGTTGATAAAAGACAGAGAACAGGAAGCTAACTGCAATTTTGAAGTGGCCTGTTGTCGACAACTAAACTCTCGTTTTTGGTAAGGCTTACTATCTGTGAGAAATCTTCAAAAACATGTAATGACGATGACCGCGATTCGTAGATTGATAAGAATGTGTGCTCAACGTCACTAAGTTGAAGGTCTGTAAACTAGCCCGGATTTCTCACAAGGCGGCCTACTATAATCAGTTTGGTACTGCTATTTCGGTGTATTTCACCTATTTGGCTTTCGAATGGATCTTGTATTCCGTACTGAATTTTTCTCCTGCACCCATAGCCACGGCTATGGGTTGAGTTGGAAAAACCGGTACAGAGCACAATCTCTCGCTCAAAACTCCAAATCGTTGTGAGAAATGCGAACTAGGCGTCGTGCATATTGATAATGATCTTTCCTCTTGCGCGCCCCGATTCCGAGTAGGTGATCGCTGCTGGCACCTCTTTCAGCGAATAACGGCGATCGATGACTGAGGTCATTTTTCCGGATTCCATTAATTCGGCTAAAACGACAAGGTCAGAACTCTTTAATCCAGCCATTAACGAGGGTAATTTCTGCGATACAAAGGGTTCAACAAGCATGGCTTTTATTGGTCCTAAAACTGGGCCAATCCAATCTCCCGCTGCGCCGCCGACATTGACCAATATGCCCTCAGGTTTTAGCACACGGATATTGTCTAGCGGAGAATGGTTGGAAACGTTGTCGATGATTAAATCATAGATTTCACCACTCTCGGTGTAGTCTTCTTTTTTGTAATCGAAGACATGATCTGCACCGATCGATCTAACCATTTCCGTATTGCGTGAACTGCACACACCATGTACTTCGGCGCCGTAGGCTTTAGCAATTTGCACGGCATAGGTGCCGACTCCTCCAGAGGCGCCGTTAATTAAAACCTTCTGCCCCGCCTGCAACTTGCCGGCATCGCGCAGTGCTTGCAGTGCCGATAAGGCTGCAACAGGAACCGCTGCTGCCTGCTCAAAAGTAACGTTGGCGGGTTTTAGTGTTAGTGCTCGATTCTCCCGGATGGTGATGTATTGTCCGAATGCACCGCTTGCTCCTCCGAAAACGTCGTCTCCAACCTTGAACTTGGTAACATTTTCCCCAATCGCTTCAATTGTCCCGGAAAAATCCGTGCCTATATTGATGTTGGAGGGGGCTCCGATTCCCGATATAAGCCTCATGAAATAGGGCGATCCCCTCATATAATGCCAGTCCATTGGGTTAACAGATGCAGCCTGAACTTTTACAAGGACTTCGTCGTTAGCGGGAACGGGTTTTTCGACATCGCCGTATTCCAGTACGGTTGAGGGGCCGTAGCAGCGATAAGTGACAGACTTCATTTGCTCCTTTTGACTCGAAGCTACCAGTTTGGGGTCGCATGTTTCTGTGTAAGCTAATGTCATAGCCAAGGAAGAAATGGCGACCACGAGAAAGAGCGCGACACCGCCCAAAATTTTGTATCTTAACTTCATTCTAAACTCCTGATTTGAATCAAATAGACCGCGCATTTTTGAAAGCAGTGGCCGTTGCACGTATGGTGATATATATGACCATAACACCTGTTCGAATACGGAGCAACAGGTAATTTTGCCTCTGGTCCTGATTTACGCTACATTGCGCGAATAATCCAGAAATCAGAGCGCATTAAGGTAGTTCCCCATGGCAGTTAATCAAACACCCCTCTTTAGCCGTATTCGTGATATTTTCGATCAAGGGTTTACCGTGGATTGGATCAGCACTATTTATGTAAGCCTAACTCACCTTATTGCGCTTATTGGTGCCCCGTTTGCGTTTTATTACGCTCCGTCCGAATTAACTCCTGTCATTATTGGATGGATTGCCATCTATTTTGTGTTCGGAGGCGTCTCGATTACGGCTTATTGTCACCGCTTGATCACCCATCAAGCCGCAAACGACATTAGTTTGCCTGTCCACTTATTCTTTGGTTTTGTCGGCCAGGTGTTGGCGATGCAGGGCCACATCATTCGCTGGTCGTCGAATCATGTCTTGCACCACGGCGCTGACAAGAGTGGTAAGCACTTACTAGATCCCTACAGCGCAACCTGGTTTCCCAGCACTTGGCAAAATTTTATTTGGTCTCACACGATCGCACACCTTATTAACCATCCCGATAGTGAAGAAAAAGATCGGGCGATTGCTGCAAAAGAGAAGGTCAAAATCTTGAGGATTCAACGGCGTCTTTATGTACCGCTTATTGTTTTATGGGTATACATAACGCCGTTTTCTGTGGGTTATTTTTTAACGGGAACACTAGCCGGTGGCCTCGGATTGTTAGCAGCGTCGCTCGTGGGAATGATACTCGTACAGCACAATACCTGGACCGTGAATAGTATTACGCATATGTGGGGATTTACTCGAGGTTTACACAGTTCAGCGCTGAATAACTATCTGTGGCTCGGTCCTCTAGGAGAGGGTAATCACCACGCGGATCATCACGATTGTCAAACCGACTATCGCAATGGTTTTGGCTGGACAGGGTGGTTATTGGATCCGACTCGGTATTTATTATTGAGCTTGCGTGGCCTTGGTTTGGTTAAGGGTTTGCGTAGCGCCAGTAAGCATGTAGAAAGTGAAATCATTGCACAGCGGCGATTACGTGAGCTGGAAACCAAGTCCCCAAGCCCTCTATGGTCTCTTTGGGAGCAGAAACTTATTAGCGCTAAAGCTGATTGGCTGGAAAAGACCAGGCAGTGGGAGCAATACTGCCAACAGGTAAAGAAACTGAAAAAAATGTCGTTACCCGACTTCGAGCTTCAGCAGCGTATTGAAAAACTTAAAGCTGAAATTCAGCAAGCCAAGGTTAATATGCAGGAAGCGCGTATGAGCTTTTTTGATACATTATCGGCTTACAAACAAGACATGGCTTAATTTTATGATCGGAGATTGTCTTGGCTTAGAGATAATGCAGGGTTTAGTGCTTTTATCGCGATCGGCTAGCCTAAGCTAACAGTGATTAGCCGATCGACGATGTTTTCCGTTTTGTGGTAGGACCCATTCTAAAGCTGTTGTGCATATCGTACCCAGCTTACGGTACTAATACTTAAGCTACTTATACTTCAGGTACGGGTACTTTAGCTGCTGACAGCGTATTTTGTGCCGATCCAAAACGATTTAGATCGAGTTCCTCGCGAACTAATTGACTGACCTTTGCGTTCATATTGTCAACCGGTATGCCTGTAGAGTCAGCGATTCGGACCATTCTTTGGAAATTGGCTGCCACTCCAGCAGCGTCGACCAGCACTTTTTCACCGGCAACGTCCAAGAGTGTTTGGCGATCTCTGGCCAAATCACTGTTATTGCGCGTGGCAAGACTCTCGGCAAATTTCATTAATTCCAGGCCATATTCGACGCCGGTCTGTTCTGCTGCCGCGGTTTTATCACCGTTAATCATTTGTAGGTCGATATTTGTTTCTGTCGTTGTCGCGCTCACACGGAGCATCGTCGCATGTGCGCTAGTTCAGTAAAAACATTCATTAATTGCCGAAACTCTGCCTGCAACCAATTCCATTTGCATACGGTTTATCGCTCGATCATCCTGTTTTACAAAATTCCCCATTCCTTCAAGTGAAAGATATTGAGCTTTGCTTACCTGATACCATTCTCTGAAGGCGTTGGGTACCAAACTCAGCGCTCGGAGCACATTCGCCGAAATACCCGCCGGCCATAGGTCTGCTTCGGCGCCGGTTGCGCCATCAGCGGGGATCATTGGCACAAATCCTATTCCGCGCGCTGCTTGCTTGGGTCGGTATTTGCTACATACGCCCTCGGTTGGTTCTGGAAGAAGCTCGGCCTTTAGCCCGAGGCCACGATGAAACTCATCAATACTAAATACCGTGACAACAACACCCACCAACTCTACGTAAGCTTCAGGGCTCAAGCCATGCTGCTCATTGGAATCAATATAGGCCTGGGTAATTCGATCTTGATCAGTCACTACTCTATGTATTGCATCGATTGCTTCTGTGCTTAACAATTCGGCGGTACTGTGCTCGTGTTCACCTGTCACCGCATAGGGCGAAAGCGCTTTTTTACGCTCCTCGCAGAATCCACAAGCAGTTGCATTGCGAACTTCCTGGGCGATCGATATTCTTTGCTCTCCAGTCCACCAGCTGCCTGGTGCCGCCAGCGCTTTCCAATAGTTTCGATGAGCAATTTTTATGTCTTCTCGAATGTTAAACGGCGAGTCAATATAGGTGAAGTATTCCATCGTAACTCCGTAGGTAATATGAATTTTTAAAATGTTCTTATTGTAATCGGTCGCAGGCAAAAATTGCTAGCTGAGCTCCGACCTATTATTGTCCCGAAATATAGGCTCAAATTTGTGCTCATCCAGAAACTAATAGGCACCGTAACGCTCGCAATGACAGCTTGGAAAAACACCATTTCTGGATGGGCATTAATGAGTCTTTTTTTGCCAGATTTGATAATTGTAACTAATGTTGGAATCGAACCATTGCTCAAATACCAACTGGAATGTGTCTGGAATAGAGGGGAATACAATATTGCCTTCGACTTCCGTTTCTATGGTCGATAAATGTAGTGTATCGACGTGTGCGATTAAGCTTTTATAGATCTCGCCGCCGCCCGATATCATGAGGTGGTTAGTAAATTTAGGTAATTCTCTTAAGGCCTCATCGATGGATGAAAATACCATAACATTGTCGTCGCTAGACTGAAAATCAGACCTTGTAACAACTGCATATTTTCTGTTTGGCAGTACGCCCATCGACTCAAAGGTTTTGCGTCCTACTAACAGCCATTGATTGTACGTCATTGCTTTGAACAGCAGTTGCTCTCCCTTTGCGCTCCAGGGTATATCCGGGCCATTGCCGATGACTCCATTTCTCGATTTTGCTGCCATCAATGATAGTTTCAACTTAGGTCCTTATTGTGTTTCATATTCATTTAAAAATTCATTGTTTTCAATAAAAGTAGACCATCGGTATTGTGCACTACAATATTGCTGCTGTTTTTATGGGCGCCATTAAAAAATGTTGGCAGTGCATCAAAAACTCTCATTTATCATGATTGCGCGTTAGTTCCAGCTTCGTTAGCCTGATATAAACTTGGATTCACCGCTGCCTGATGAATTAAGTCGACCATTGTCGGCATGCTTCCCACATGTTGCAATACGTCTATGACAACGTCGTGTTTTTCACGTCTGAATTTGTTTACTTCACGGGGTAAATCTTCGAAAACATGTCTGCCTGCTGACAAAAAATAGGGTAGTACTGTGATTGTGGCTGCGCCCTGGTTAACGCAGGCCTGAAGGGCCATGGGAATAGACGGTTCAGCAAGTTCAAGAAACCCCACTGATACTGTCGAGTATTGATCGCGCAAGCGTTCTTCCAACCCGCTTGCCAGTGTAATAACTTCTTCATTTGATGCCGCTCGACGGCTGCCGTGAGCTACAATGAGCAGCGATTTCATTTCATCCCCAAAATACCGACTTTTAAAAATATCCTACGTGTACTGCTGTATCAGGACTGACTAAAGCGGGTGAGTTGCCTTATCGTCGCGATTCATCACTATATTATTCGCGAGCGTTCTGCAGGTCAATAATCATCAATTTTAATGTAGGAGAGTTTACCGTATAGCGAGCGGATGATTTTGAATGTCGGCGCTTAGACTGACAAGACACAAATCCACACGATTACAGCTGATAACCGTGTGCCATAAATTCATCCTCGCTAGTTTGGTCATTACGCTGGTCATTGCCTTGATAGCAGTAATGACCGATCTATTCGGACAACTTATTGACAGGAGTTGTAACAGGAAAGACTATTAGGCGAGGGACTTTCTCAAAATACACCACTCATGATCTTAAAATACGTTTGGTCTTCCTTCATGATTTTCAATTCGTAAGCAATTTTTTCAGCAAGTTCTTTGTGTTTAGGCAGGAGGTGTAAATAAATGGGAAGAAAATCGACGGCCGGCAGAAGCGCTTTAATCCCCTTGTTTTTCATGCTCTCTTTTTTTAGTAAGGGTTCAATGGCAAAAGGTATATGCACGAAAATATCGGCTCTCCCCGATGCAACAAAGTTCAGGCCGGCTTCGGCGCTGCTAAAAGAATATAGATTTGTTGTCTCGGGTCCTAGCATAGCTTCAATGACAGCGGAGTCTTCAATATACGCAACCTTATAGCGCTTAATACTATTCCAGCCATCTATCTGTATATTTCTCTCTTTTGAGTAGGCATAGTAGGGGAACATGGCGATGGGCTCTGACACTCGTATTAGCCAGGGGATTTCTTCGCCAAAGCCTTCGATTCTAGACAAGTCACCGTCAATTTCTCCGGATAGCAGGTATTCAGTTGCGCGCTTTGCCGGGATAGCTATAAGGTTGATTTCGGTGCCGCTTCTCACTCCGATCTCACTGGCAATGGATTGGGCAATACGGAAACTGTCTGTTCCCTCTTCAATGCCTCCCACTGCAATCTTTAGTGGTTCAGAAGCTGTGACGGGTACGCCTGTTAAACAGTAAAATACCCATAGTACTAATAGTTTTTTCAGGTTTAACTCTTCCTGTTTAATGGTCGGATCTAGACAATTGTAGTCTACAATTTCGAATCTGTGTCGATATCTCGCAAACGCCGAAATCATTGTTTGTGGGAAGGAGTAAAATGCCACCGCTCTGTCTTCGAGCGAGTCTTTCTTGAAAATCACAGAATTAATCATTGTATTAAGCTGGTGGACCAGTCATGTAATTCCTTCTTGGCGAAATGGCATATTGTCGAGTTTATACAAACGGAGTGCACAGGGATGTAGCATGGGCACCTAATGTGGTACGATTCTTTGTCCCGAGGATAAGTGTTTCCGTGAAAATTGATGACTACAGCCACCTCCCATGATCACCTTGCCGGAAACCATACGGTTGTCTTAAATCGGTTGCTACTACTACGGGTGATGGTACTAACGATTGCGCTAGCCTCGATATTGTTCTTCTATTTCGTGCTCGAGAGAAGCCTCGCTTTTG
The DNA here is from genome assembly GCA_913019905.1 of uncultured Cellvibrionales bacterium. Classification (GTDB taxonomy): domain Bacteria; phylum Pseudomonadota; class Gammaproteobacteria; order Pseudomonadales; family Dasaniaceae; genus Oceanicoccus. Next base: position 78,932 of record CAJVZD010000020.1, on the reverse strand, counting down.
GCGCTTTACTGGGTATTGTGTTTTCAGCTTATATTTATTCATTAGCCACTTACAGTCGCTTGCGAAAAATGACTCCAGTTACGGATGTCGAGTTATTTCTACACATTGTTGCCGATTCACTATTGATCGTTATATTGGTCTCCTTATCGGGAGGCGCTAGTAATCCTTTCATTTATTACCTTTTAGTGATGGTCGCCATTAGTTCTACCTTGTTTGAAAAGACCATGAGTTGGAGTTTTTGCTTTATGGCAATCGCTGCGTACACGGTTTTGCTTTTTTTGGACATGCAGGGGCATGTGAATCATTTGTTTAGCGATTTTCAGTTGCACTTGGTCGGTATGTGGGTAAATTTCGTCGGCAGTGCAATACTCATCTGTTTTTTCATATCTAGGCTGGCTTATGCATTGAGAGATCGACAGATTCTCCTTGCCCAAGCGCGCGAAAACGGATTGAGACAGGAACAGCTCGTTGGTATCGGTACCTTGGCTGCCTCAACGGTCCATGCATTGCGAACGCCTCTATCGACGATTGCGATATTGTTAAGTGACATGAAAACGGAAAATAAAAATACTGAACTTGAAGAGGACATTGATTTACTACTGAGGCAAGTTGACCGTTGTAAGCAAACGACCGACCGGTTAGCGGCATTAGCGGATACCTCTGAAGATGAAAAATCTTTCGAATTTTCGGCTACGTTTATCGATAGTCTGGAAGAGCACTATCTACTCATCAATCCGTCTATCATGCCGACGTTTTCCTTTGCAGCGCTTAACCAGCACTTAATGAGCCAAAACTTAATAAACCAAGAGTCACCCAATGACCAGCTAGTCATAGAGACCCATATATTGCTTCAGCAAGCGGTTCAAAGTCTGATAGACAACGCCATACATGCTGCGAAATCGAGTGTACTTGTTCAATCGGAAGAGGCGAAAGGATTTTTGTCAATTAAGATTTCGGATGACGGGCCGGGAATCCCGCCTGATATTGCTGTTAATTGGGGGAAGCCTTTTTTTTCGAAAAAGGAAGGGGGTTTAGGTGTCGGAATATTTCTGGCAAACAGCACTATCGAACGTTTTGGCGGTGCGGTCACCATGGTGACCAATACCCAGAATAATGCAGATGCAGGGACGACAGTTTGCGTTGACATCCCCTACATGGACGGCCCTGTACCAAATGCTCGATACGGAAGGCCTGACGATACTGCAGGCTCTAGTTTGAAGCCTGAAAGTCGGATTATATGACGAATTTGCAATGCTTATATTTAGAGGACGATGAAGCGCTGGCCTTTGTGACGGAACGCGGGCTGCGTAAACGTGGTTTTTCGGTAACCCATTCTCCGTCGTTAAATGAGTTCAAAGAGATTGAGAATATTTCTGGATATTCTCACGCGCTATTGGACTTAAAGCTTGAAGACGGTTACTCACTGCCCCTCATCAGTGATCTTATCGCAGCAAATCCGACTATGAAAATTCTGATACTCACCGGGTATGCAAGTATTGCGACGACCGTGCAGGCGATTAAGATGGGTGCGACCAATTATCTGGTAAAGCCAGCGACCATTGATCAAATTATCACTGCTTTTGATCCCTCTTTTACGCAGCCACAGGTTGAGCCTGATAAAGAGGACGAGCTGCTTTCGCTAAAAAGAATTGAATGGGAGCACATTCAACAAGTATTGGCGGAAAATAACGGCAATATTGCTGCCACAGCCAAACAACTAAAAATGCATCGCCGGACCTTACAACGGAAGCTTTACAAAAAGCCCTCCTTATAGTTGCAGGATAGTTGCTTCAGCGTTTTTGAAGCAATCTAGCGTAATTGAATGCAGTGCTTGTGTGCTTTCTCTGAAATTGTGAACCATTCGAATCGTGTATTTGAAATACTCAAGATCCATCAGTCTATTGGGCTCCGTATTAAACTGGATTTTTCTATCAAATCGTATAAATCATTATCTGCGTCAATGGCGGTTGATCGAGACCTGAGGTGTTAAACTAAAAACCAATTAAGATATGAGGTGAAACACAATGAGTAATGTTGATTATGGCCCTCTGACGGGGCTTATTGGACGCTGGCACGGTAGTAAAGGCGAGGATATTGCACCCTTACCCGACGGTACAGAGACGAATAGCTACAGAGAAAACATCGTTTTTTCGGCGGCGGGTGATCTCGATAACGCGGAGACGCAAGAGCTTGTCGCGGTGCATTACCACCAGTTAGTAAACCGAATTTCTGACGACAAGAAAATCCACGATCAGACAGGTTACTGGATCTGGGATGCAGAAGCCGAACTTGTTATGCACTCTTTTACAATTCCTCGCGGGGTTACGGTGCTGGCAGGTGGGCGGTACGAACAGCCTTCCGATCTAGCAGGGTCTGTGTTAACAGTATCCGCAAGCCTCGATAGTAGTAATTGGACTATCACTCAATCACCGTTTATGAAAGGAAATGCGCTAACAATGGCCTTTAGTCAGACCATGAACATTACCAGTGATTGTCTGTCCTATGAACAAACGACTCTCATCGACATATACGGAAAGATGTTCGAACATACCGACCGGAATGATCTAGTAAAAGAGTAACCGGGCAATGGTTTTACGTGTAACTTCGCCGTACAAAGGGATTCAATAAACGGCTGAAAAAACCGGTAAACTGGATAGGCCCTTCTGTCACCGCGAGGCAGATGCATTCGCGATCTTGGGATGCGACGGGAGTATGTTTATGCCGTGCATCTCTCACTAAAAAATCCCCTTGGTGATAAAGGCCTGTCTCGTCCGAAAAACTGCCCTCCAGTATCACCGTGTACTCATCACCCATATGGGTATGTGTCGTCGGCGAACCTCCAGCCTTAATGCGTAATAATTCAACCTTTGCACCGTTGCTGTCACGGCACAGTTCGTAGTTGTGTATATCGGGCGAAACACGTCGCCATGGGAGTTTGTCGTAACCGGTTTGAATAAACTGCTGCAAGCATCTAGGAACTGAAGAGACATGAGTTTCCTGTGGTCTTGCATGCGTCTCCTGAGTCAATATGTCTAATCGATTAATCATCCGCTCCTTCAGTTCAGAAGAAGCTGGGGAAGGCTTAAGTTGCTGCATTAACTCGCTACCTAGGCCATTCAGGCGTTGAACTTTCTGGTGGCAAGCGGCGCAGCGTTCAAGGTGTGAAGAAATGCACAGCGCTTGACTTAACGGCAAACTTGCGGCTGAAAACGAGGCCAGTAGTTCGTCAACAGGGTGAGTAAGAATTTTTTCCATGATTATCTCGCTACTAGAACTTGGAGTTTTTTTAATGCTAGCCGTACCCGTGATTTAACGGTTCCCAACGGTAGTTTTAACTCAATGCTTGTTTGTTGGTGGGTTTTGCCTTCCAGGTAGATTTTGGTTAGTACGTCCGATTGCTCAAATGGCAGCTTTTGCAGACTTGTTCGAACCGTGTCTTCAGCTCTGGTCTGATTCACCAATTGAAAAGGACCGGGGTTGTCATCTTCCATTTCATCAAATATAAAGCTCGGGTCGATGTTGCTGATGTGGCGACTGTTGCGCCGCAAATAGTCGACTCGGCAATTTCTCGCCAAGGTAAATATCCAGGTATTTAGGTTTGCGAGATCGGCATTATACGTTCCTGCCTTTAGCCAGACACGAGACATTACATCTTGAGTTAAATCGTCAGCGACGAGGTCAGCGCCAGGTTCTCGGGCTAAACTATAGGCACGAATTTGCGGCGCATAGTGATCGAATAGTTCCGCAAACGCTGTTTTGTCGCGATTTACCGCCACCTTCTGCATCTTTTCTCGAAGCGAAACGAGGTAGTCGTTTGATGGTTTATTCTGCTGCATAAGCTGAATCTTTCTATCTAAGGTGTATTTGATAGTTATTATACGCGTTGTCGGAAAAACTGGATCACTTTCCGATGATCCGAATTACCATACGTTCCGTATATCTATATCAAACACGCATTTAATTCTGAAACTGGTTTTACGACATGAATAATAGCTACTTGCTCGTCGAGCGCTTCAAAGCGTTTTTTGGTGAGCTACATAACGCAGATTTGAGTCAGCTTCGTACAATCTATGATGACGACATCGTTTTCAAAGATCCCGTGCACGACGTAAAACGTCTGGTAGCGCTCGAGGACTATTTTACAGAAGTGTGTAAAAACGTCAGTGAATGCCGTTTTGAGTATCTCGATGAAATGGTGTCCGGCACGTCTGCTTATGTGACTTGGATTATGCATTTTAGGCATCCCAAACTCAGTAATCGCTTGATTAGCGTCAGAGGCGTAAGCCATCTCAAATTCACCGACAAGGTGATTTTTCACGAGGATGTATACGATATGGGCGCGATGCTCTATGAGCAGATTCCCCTGTTGGGCAGAGTCATCCGCTGGTTACGTCTCCGCCTCGCTCAATAATGAAATATCGGAGCACAAAAAAGAATGTCAGGTGAGCAATTAAACGAAGTGCGCAAAGTAATTTGGCTAACCGGTGCCAGTAGTGGTATTGGTCGTAGCCTTGCGCTTGGGTTAGCCGCAGAGGGCCATCAAGTTATCGCTTCAGCTAGAAGCGACGTTGAATTGGCAGTCCTGGAAACCTTGTCATCGAATATTACAGCGCTGCCTTGTGATATTACCGACGCAAGTGGGCTATCGTTTCTAAGGGCCAGACTATCCCATCTGTCTTCTCACCTCGACCAGATTATCCTCTGTGCCGGTAATTGCGAGTATCTGGATTTCCCTGAACCCGACTGGGATATGGTAACGCGGGTCATGGAGGTTAACTATTTCGGTGCGGTTAATTGCGTAAAAACTGCTTTGCCACTACTACGCCAAAGCGCAGCTGAACGACCCCATATTGTTGCGGTTGCATCGATGGTAACTGATGCTCCTTTTCCAAGAGCAGAGGCCTATGGGGCATCTAAGGCTGCGATGCGGTACTTTTTTGATTGTTTGCGGCTGGATCTACGATCTGAGCACATCGACGTAAGCGTCGTGAACCCGGGTTTTGTGGATACGCCTTTGACCCAAAAAAATAATTTCCCTATGCCATTTTTGTTGAGCGCTGAAGACGCTAGTCGACGAATTATAGAAAACCTCGAATCAAGGCCGAAAAACTATTCTTTTCCTAAAAGACTACTTTGTCTTTTAGCGGTGTCTAAAATTTTACCGGCATTATGGCAAAAAATAGTCTTAAATGGCGCGGATGGAAAAGCTCGGCAGGATGTTTTAAACGAAAAGGTGGGTGAATGAAAGTTGCTATCATTGGTGCAGGTATTTCCGGATTAACCGCCGCCTATTATTTAAAGGCAAATCACGAAATCACTCTGTATGAAGTCGCTGAAAAAATAGGTGGTCATACAGCCACTGTTGATATCGATCATCTTGGTCGACGGTATGCCATTGATACCGGATTTATCGTATTTAATGACTGGACCTATCCCAATTTCATTGAGTTGATGGACGAATTAAACGTCGAGTCGCAACCGACCGAAATGAGCTTTAGTGTTCGATGCGACGCCACCGGATTAGAGTACGGGGGCAATAATCTAAATACGATGTTCGCCCAACGGAGAAACCTTTTACGTCCGTCATTTTACACAATGCTGAATGATATTTTGCGGTTCAACCGAGAAGCGATAAAAGATCTTGATAGCGGTTTCATTTCGGCCTCCACGACGCTGGCGGATTACTTGCAGGCGAATGGCTATGGCCACAGTTTTATCCATCAATATCTTGTGCCTATGGGGTGTGCAATATGGTCCGCTTCGACCCAAAGTATGATGGATTTTCCGTTGCTATTTTTTGTGCGGTTTTTTAAAAATCACGGCCTTCTTAGTGTGAACGATCGGCCTCAATGGCGTGTTATCAAAGGTGGGTCGCGCAGCTACCTCGAGCCACTAATTAGTGATTTTAAGGGCGCTATTGCGTTGAATTCAAAAATAACATCTGTCTGCCGCGATGAAAAAGCGGTGCGAGTTACCCTATCTGACGGCAGTGTTGAATTGTACGATCAATTGATCTTTGCCTGCCATAGTGACCAGGCGTTGGCACTGTTGGCTGACATTTCTGATGAAGAGCTTGCAGCGCTCTCCGCCATACCGTATCGTGAAAATGACGTTGTTTTACACTCGGATGAAAGCCTGCTTCCCGCTAATAAGTTAACCTGGTCGAGCTGGAATTACTGGTTACGCAAAGGGGTGCAGGAAAGGCCGATGCTGACCTACAACATGAATATTTTACAAGGCTTAGAAGCGCCATCGACATTCTGTGTTAGCTTGAATGCTACGGAGTTTATCGATCCTTCTAAGATTATGGAGCGGTTCAGCTACAGCCATCCCGTATTTTCCCTGGACGGAATTAAGGCTGCTGATCAGATCCAAGAGTTCAATGGGACCAATAACACCTGGTATGCGGGTGCCTATCTAGGCAATGGGTTTCACGAAGACGGCGTTGTTAGTGGGCGTCGTGTTGCCGAGGCCATTAATGTAATGTCTGGCATGTCAATGACGGGTGCCGGTGCCTGGATTAAAGAGGTAGAACCGGTTTATGAATAGTGCAATCTACAAAGGCTGGCTCCAGCACCGTCGGTTTTACCCAACGGAACATCATTTCCGTTATCAAATATTCATGATGTATCTGGATCTCGATGAGTTGCAGCGTGTATTAGATTTGTCGGCTTTCTGGTCCGACAAACCATGGCGTCCCGCCAGGTTTGAACGGGGCGACTTTCTTGGTGATAAAAGCGTTCCACTTAATGAGGCTGTTAGGCAGCGAATACATCAGCAGACAGGTAAGTGGCATAAGGGGCCGATTCGGATGCTCGCTAACTGGAGATATTTCGGTTTCAATATTAATCCAATTTCAAGCTACTATTGTTTTGACGAAAACCAGGACTTGCAGACAATTGTCGCTGAAGTTACCAATACTCCGTGGACAGAAAAGACCAGTTATGTACTTTCTTGCGATCCAAATGAGCGCTTTCAACGTATACAGTTCCAAAAGGAGCTGCATGTTTCGCCGTTCAACCCAATGCAGATGAACTACAGCTGGCGCAGTAACAATCCCGAGGAAAAGTTGACTTTAAATCTCGAAACAGAATGCCGCGGACAAAATCATACCAACGCAACGATGGTATTGAATCGAATCGAAATAGACTCGAAAACCCTCTCAGGTATATTGTTGAGTCATCCATGGATGACAGCGAAGGTAGCTGCAGCTATTTACTGGCAAGCCGTTAGATTATGGATAAAAAAGACCCCGGTTTATGACCATCCAAAGACTGTATACCGGGATATGGAAGACAATCACCCACTTAGCCATCCAAAAAGAAAATTATGACTCAAACAAATCATTCTGAAGTAGTTAGTAATGAGCGGCCTGGGATTTTCAAAGATTTCGCTATGAAACAGCTTTTCAAGCGGCTAGATGGAATTCCTCGAGGGCGATTGTTAGTAGAAGATGGTAGCCAAATTCACGCTTTTGGTGCTAGCAACGAGCTTGCTGAAATTAAGGCCAGCATTATTATTCATGACCAAGCGGCCTATTCGGATATCGCTTTTGGCGGATCTATCGGCTCGGCCGAAGCGTACATGGCCGGTAAGTGGACATCACCTAATCTCGTGGATTTGATTCGTTTGATGTCGATAAACATCGAGTTTTTGAATGCGTTGGACGATTCCCGGTTTCTGGTCAAACGCTTGGCTAAAAAAACGTTCCACTGGTTTAATAGAAATACGGAATCTCGCTCAAAGGAGAACATTTCCGCCCATTATGATTTGAGCAATGAATTTTTTGCATTGTTTCTTGATCCGGAAATGATGTACTCATCAGCCGTATTCGAAACGCCCTTGATGGATCTTGACGAAGCCGCCGTTTACAAGCTTGACCTCGTTTGTCGAAAGCTAAAATTGGAGCCGAGTGATCACCTTCTTGAAATTGGTAGCGGTTGGGGAGGAATGGCCATTTATGCTGCTCGTCATTACGGATGTCGTGTCACTACTACCACTATTTCTCGAGAACAGTATCAAGCGACCTGTCTAAAGGTTGAGCAAGCCTCTCTGAGTGACCGTGTAACGGTTTTGTTCGAAGATTATCGAAACCTCGAGGGGAGCTTCGACAAAATTGTTTCGATCGAAATGATAGAGGCTGTTGGTCATGAGTTTTACGATAAGTACTTTTCGATGTGTTCTTCCTTGTTGAATTCAGATGGACTGATGCTGCTGCAGGCGATTACCATTCCCGATCAACGATATAACGATGCAATAAAGTCGGTCGATTTTATACAGCGCTATATTTTCCCGGGAGGATCGCTACCCAGTCACGGTGCGATAATGACATCGGTAAAACAACATACTGATATGCAAATGGTGGATATGCACGAGATAGGCGGCGATTATGCGCGGACTCTGAGTGTTTGGCGAGAACGATTCATGGGTCGGGTAAAAGATGTTACTGCGATGGGATTTGACGATCAATTCGTGAGAATGTGGAACTACTATCTATCCTATTGCCAAGGCGCATTTGAAGAGAGGGTTATCGGAACCTCACAGATTCTGTTAGCAAAGCCGGACTGGAGAGATACTAATATTCCGGCAAACAAAAATCGATAGCCTGGTAAACAAAAAGCAATTACTCAATCTGTTAGTGTTCCAGATTGGGTGGTTTTCCTGTGTACTGGGTGGCGATTTAGTCGCTATCGTTGTTGTCGTCTTTGGTTTGATCGTTCATCACAATGTCGTGATGGAAAACCAACGGGAATGGATGCTAATTGGAATCATTGCTCTGGTTGGTTGTCTGTGGGATTTACTGATGATTAATACAGGGGTGCTTGTCTTTCCTGGGGCACTATCGCTGGGAATTCCGGTTTGGTTGATAAGTCTGTGGGTACTCTTTGCAACAACCTTTAGTCACTCGATGTACTGGTTGAGCAATCATTGGTGGCTAGCGGGAATGGCTGCTGCACTATTTGGCCCAGCAAGCTATTGGTCGGGAGGACTAATGAACGGTTCGCAAATTGGAGAGCCGCTATTCATTTCTGTCACTGTCTTGGCCTTGGGTTGGCTATTTCTTTTTCCCTGCGGACTCCTGTTAGTCAAAAGAGCTCGCACATGAAGCCTCTCTTGGCTCGTATCTTGATTTCGGTTTTTTTGACAGTGTTAAGTGCATTCGCAGATGCATTGTCTACCAGTGAAAGTCATCTCACTGATTTTGTCTACGGTGAGGCTTTCGATATGGTGAGTGGCGAAAAAATATACAGCGAGTATCACTGTCGTATCGATTCTAATCAATACCAGGACGTGCATTACGTCGATTCAACGGGTTTCCCGATAGCGTACAAAAGACTTAACTATCAAACCGGCTTGACGACGCCAAGTTTTGTCCAGAAAAATATCCTGACGAATGATGAGATATCAGCTGGCTTAAGCGGTCGGAAAATTGATTTAAGGTACTCTTTTCCAGAGGACAAGAGCAAAGTAATTTTCCTTTCCGTAAAGGAGCGAGATAATTCGCCGCTGGTTATTGATTCAGGATTTGACGCTTTCATTCAGCGCAATTGGGATCAGTTGCTACTCGGTACTGACGTACACTTTCTGTTTCCTTTGGTGTCGAGGTTAAGGTTGATTGAACTTCGAGTGAAGCCTTCACGCTGTAGTTATGATACTCGAAGCGACGCGTGTTTCTCGCTGGAAGCATCTAATTGGTTGATTAGAATTCTCGCGGATCCGATAGAGCTTGGATATAACCAGGAGATAAAACGCTTAAGCCGATACAGGGGGTTATCAAATATCGAGGATAAAAATCGAGAGAGCAATATCGTCGAAATAAAATACCATTATCAAAATACCCCCTTTGAAATATGTCTAAAAGACGGTCCACTATTACGAGGAGCAAGAAACAATGAAATTGATGATTAAGCGACTCTGCATTCTTGGGTGCTGCCTGACCCTTGCTGCCTGCGGATCTGTGAAGGTGGAAGACTACGCCGAAAAGAAACCCGAAATGGTAGTTCAAGATTTTTTCAAAGGAGAGCTAGTAGCTCACGGCATACTAAAAGACCGTGGTGGAAAAGTGATCCGACATTTCAACGCGACTATTTCAGCTAGCTGGAAGGACGGTATTGGGATTTTAGACGAAAATTTTGTCTTCGATGACGGTGAAAAACAGCAGCGGGTATGGACGTTGGCACCGGGTAATCAAGGTGAATATATCGGTACCGCTAATGACGTTGTTGGAGAGTCGAAACTAGCGGTTTCTGGAAACAGCGTTTTTTTAAGGTATACATTGCGGATCCCATACGATGATGGAACGATAGATGTCGATGTTGACGACAGGATGTATCTCGTTACGGAACGAGTTCTTTTAAACGAGTCGAGTATGACCAAATGGGGCGTTGAAGTCGGTCAGCTAACTTTAGTGATAATGAAAATCGATTGACGTTTCCACATTCTTGGTTTGTAGCACGTTCAGACAGTTGCAGAATTAAGGGGGCCGTTGCCGAAGTTTTTTCGCTTTGACGGAAGCTAAGCCCCCATCGACAAGAATGTTCGGCTCGACTCTTAACGTGAATAGGGCCTGTCTCATTTAATGGCATCAAAATTTCTTTGGCCGAAATGTTGCCGCTAATATCGAGACTTCATGTATTCAATGGCCGGCAGCATGAAATTTCGCCAAACCTGCTCGACATCGCTACTATACAAAGGATCATGCTCTTGTACAGTCGCGATCATACTCTCGAGCCAGAGGTCGTAATATTCAGGTTTAATATTTAGCACTTCGCGCCCATGCCGTTCCGCAATACGATCCAGATATTCGCGGGCTTCGTGATTCCGATCTGATGCTAGCATAGCCATATATAATGATGTTTTTAGAACCCTGGCCTGGGTCTTGAAATTGGTTGAAGCAAATTTATCGGCGATTTCCGGTGATGATGCAACAAACCTTTTATAGAAATCTTGTAAGAATTTGGAGGATAAACCACAACGCTCAAGACTATCGTGAAAGTCATCAATGGCCGCTTCGGTGAGTTTGTACATGATCAGCCTCTTTAACCTGCGGGTTGTCGCTATTCAACATCTTTCAGATATTCAATAGGTTTCCCATCATTTTCTTTTTCCGTTGAAAGACGATTCTTGATCAGTCAGTTCATGAACTGATAGGCAGACTGCATACCCGCATTGGTGATGCAGGCAAAATAACGAATAGTGGGTTTAGTATGATCTGGAAACCCGGCAATCGGTATTGATCTCCATCAAGGAGACCAATGGTTTATTTAGTCTGGCGGGAAAAACTGGAGAAATCCAGTCGAGTTATCAGATTTAGAGCCTCTATTGCAGGGCCGATCTATTGATATGGGTAACGATCCTCTATGTGACCGTTTCCTTGAGGTAGGCAATAAAGACAAATATTGAAGCGGCAGCCTGCAGACTTTCTCATTTAGGGAAAATTGACGATATTCTCAGTGTCGTCGATAACAGTGTTGGCAGAGATTACGTCTGGTACAGAGTAGTGTTTGTTTTGTTAAAAAGCCGCGATTGAACCGAGGCTAGTGCCTTGATCTTTTTCCATTCAGTCGTATTGCTACTATGGGTAATTAATGAGGGTCAATGAAACCTCAATCTAATGTCCTTAACAGCTTGTCGTAGGTTTTATCAGCTTTCATTTCTCTTAATGTTTTATCGATTTTCTTTGCAAGCTCCGCGTGTTTGGTTAACAGGTGCATGTATGTTTGCACGTAATGAAGCCGTGGTTTAAGCGCTCTAATTTCCATTTTCCTAAATTCTTTTTCTTTGAGTAGCGGCTCTACGAGAAATTCAATGTGCACGAAAATGTCCGCTCGTCCGGCGGCTAAAAAGTGGAGTCCCGCTTCCGTGTTTTTAACGGGGAAAATGTTGTCGTGTATCGGTTTCAATTTTTTTGCCATGATTTTGGAGCCTTCGATATAGGCGACACGGTAATCTATTAGACTGTTCCAATCGTCGATCTCAATATCGTCTTTCATGGTGTAAGCGAAATAAGAAAAACTGCCAATGGGTTCCGCAACTTGAATTAAGGCCGGCTCAGCGTCTTGAAATTCACCGATACGAGTAAAGTCACCATCAATCCGGCCGCTTTTTAGCAACGTTATTAAACGGTTTTCGGGAACGGGAACTAAAATAATATCGACTCCGCCCCGCTGACTTATTTCTTTCGCAAGGCGGTGGCCAATGCGGGCACTATCCGTTCCTTCGTCTACGGCACCAATTGAAAGTAACAATGATTCCCCGTAGGCCAAAGAGACGTTAAGAGAAAGAATAAGTGTGACTATAAGTTTATTCATAGCTTGAATTTTTTACTGCTTGATTTCATTCGTGATGCCTGTGTTTTACGCTGCGATTGTCGGTAGTAAATGGTGATTATTTGGGGCCGCTTTTCTGAAAGTTGGCCTAATTCGGAGCCTATTAGAATTCTAACCCAATTTGAATGCTAAGCTATTTCAATTCAAAACCTTGATAGTTACTTTCGACAATTTCGGCTAGCCGTTCCCTGTACTTGAGCGCACCGCCAAAATAGACCATATAGCGTAAAATATCATGGCCCTCGACATTGGAGTTGTAACCTGTAAACCAGGATTTAGTTGTACTTGCCAGCCCGCCCTCGTACATACTCTTCACATGTTCCGTCCATTCTCTTTCTGCATCGAGCGAGGGTCGAATCGACTTATAATCATTGTCGCGCATATGCTTGAGAAGGTTTGCCGTCCAGTCTACCGACTCTTCAATTCCGCGGGGAAAATTCGTCGACACTGATGCACTTTGTGGGCCCGCCAAAGTCACTAGATTGGGGAAGCCCGTGGTCTGTAGACCGAGGAATGTAATGGGGCCATCACGCCACTTATCCCGTAAGGACTGGCCGCTTTCTCCAATGATATCGATGCGATCAAACGCCCCTGTAATCGCATCGAATCCCGTCGCGTAAATGATTATGTCGAACTCATAATCTGTTTTCGATGTTGTAATTCCTTTTGGGGTCACTTGCTCTATTGGCGTTTCATTGATGTCGACTAAATGAACATTGTCACGATTGTAGGCTTCGTAATATCTGGTTTCAAGAGGAACCCTGCGACTGCCAAAGCCGTGATCGGTGGGAATTAGCTTATTGGCGGTGGCGGGGTCTTTAACTCTTTCGCGAATTTTCCCGGCGATAAATTGTGTGTACTCGGCATTAGCGGTTTCGTCCATTAATACGTCGCGGAAATTACCGAGCCATACCCCGAACCCGGGTGAACTGTATAGCTGTTCCCAGAATTCCAATCTGTCTTTTTCGGGCACCTCGCTATATTCACGTCGGTCTGGTCCGTGAATAAACCCGCCGGGTGTCTTTTTACAGCGCGCAAAAATCTCATCATAAGATGCTTTGATCTTAGTCTGAGCATCATTATCAATTGGGCTATTGTGAAGGGGCGCGCACCAGTTTGGCCGTCTTTGGAATACGGTAAGGTCGGCGACTTTGTCGGCAATTTCCGATATGAGTTGTACCCCGGTTGCCCCTGTTCCGATGACGGCAACCTTTTTCCCTTCGAGATTGATTCTTTCTTTTGGCCAGTTATAAGTGTGGAAAGATTGTCCCTGAAACGTTTCGACACCGGCAATCTTTGGCATCGTTGCCGCGGACAACATACCGATAGCTGTGAGTAAGTACTGTGTAGTCAAGGTACGGCCGTCTTCCGTCAGTAATGTCCAATAGGAAGATGACTCGTTAAAGGTGGCTGATTTTACTTTACTGTTGAATTGCATGTGTTGGCGCAAATCGAATTTCTTCGCGACATAATGTAAGTACTGTTCAGTCTCTGCCTGCCCGGCAAAATGCTCGCTCCAGCTCCATTCATCTAACAGCTCTTTTGAAAAAGAATAACCGTAGGTATAACTTTCAGAATCGAATCGCGCTCCGGGATAGCGGTTCCAATACCATGTTCCACCGAGATCATCTCCAGCTTCTAATACGGTGAAATTGAAACCGAGTTCGCGCATTTTATAAGATAAATAGATCCCGCAAACTCCCGCGCCAATAATGATGACTTCATAGTCCGGAGTGTTCGTCGCGCTGTTCGATGATGTTGCGGGCATGTTATTATTCTCAGTCTTTAACAGGTTCTTGGATTGTTACATTAATTGGATTGACTTTCACTCTGTTAATGTCAAAAGAGACTGATGTTAAACGAGAGTTCAAATCGTTTTTTTTTACTCAAAGCCCATTTTAAGTACTGTTCGAGCGAGGCTAAGTGCTTGTTTTTAATGGATATATCGATGCGGTAAATTTGAGGCGGATTGTTTGTGGACTTTGCTTCGAGAGGGGGCAATTGAAATATCAGCACACGTGCCTAGCTGATTTTCGATTCAAGGGGCTCACTAATGATTTATGCGGCCATTTTTTGTTAAAATCTACCAATTTTTCTACTATTGCAAATTCTATTTGAGAGGGTTACCCATTGCTGACAAAAAGCCATTTTTATGCCTATATAAGCAAAATTCGCTGGTTGCAACGTTGGGGCTTGAAGCGTAATACCGTCTCGGAAAATGTTATGGAGCATAGTTGGGAGGTCGCAACCATATCCCATGCCTTAGCCCTAATAAGAAATAGATTCTTTGGTGGCGATCTGGATGTAAATGCTGTGGCGGTCGCTGCTTTGTATCATGATTGTGGAGAAATTATCACTGGAGATATGCCGTCACCCATTAAATACCATTCCAAAGAAATTACCAAAGCTTACAAGTCTATTGAGCGACAAGCCGAACGAGAATTGTTGAATTTACTGCCATCGGAACTTCAGGATGATTATAAAGACGTAATTATTGAGGATAACATACCGAAAGCCAATCACCATATCATCAAGGCGGCAGATACGCTATCGGCCTATTTAAAGTGTCAGATGGAAGTGAATGCAGGAAATTCGGAATTCACCAAGGCTGCGGAGGAAGTTAAAAAACGATTAGACGAAATAGATTTACCTGAAGTTCGCTATTTTTTAGACGTGTTTTCAATGAGCTACTCCTTGACGCTCGATGAATTATTGAAATAATAGAGACTGAGATAAACAGAGAATGCGGTAAGCAGATAATGCTGCGGCTAAAAGAAAAAAGCGCAGTGACGATCAATATGTAGTAACAAAAATCAACATTATTGCAGCTAGTATTTTAGGATGCAGTGTTTTGGAAAGCAATTTACAGGAAAGCCATTTATTAGAAAGCCATTTATTGGAAGGTGATGTTATGGAAGCCAATGTTTCGGGAAGTAAACTATTGGGTGGATGTCTGTGTGGTGCGGTGAAATTTGCCCTAGGAAGTGACTTTAAAGCTTTCTACCAGTGTCATTGTAAGCAGTGCCAGCATGTCACCGGTTCTGCATTTGCCTCAAACATAATCGCTCACAAAGAAAGTATCGAGTGGTTGTCCGGAACTGATGATGTTGAAATCTACGAACACCCAACGCGAGAATTTACAAAAGCGTTTTGTAGACATTGTGGCTCGGGCGTTCCGTTTGTGAATAAGAGCGGAACTTCGCTCATTGTGCCTGCCGGATCATTGTTTGAATCGCCAGGTATCGTACCCGATGCAAATATTTTTAGCTCGGAGCAAGCAGCGTGGTTGGCTGACGGAATAAAAGCAAAGCACTTTTCTGGATTTCCAGAGTAAAATGGCTTGTAGGCGGAAGCAATAGAAAGCCTCTGCGTGAGTTTTATAAATGGGAAAACAATGCTTCATATTGCAATTTTTACCTATGTTTGAGCGCAGAAATGAGAAATGAGAAATGAGAAATGAGAAATGAGAAATGAGAAATGAGGAAAGAGAATGACAGTTGAAGTATTGGTAGCAGATTATAGAAGCGCAGCACATTCCCGTGATATTTCTTTTTTGTTAAATTGCTATGCGGAAGACTCCATGGGGGGAGGAAAACCCTTGTCTGACTATGTATTGAAAAATCTCGCGTCCGAACTTGCCGACGTCCCTAATGCGTTTAGCATTATTTGTTATGCCGATGGTAAGCCCGCAGGATTAGTGAACTGTTTTCAGGGGTTTTCAACGTTTAAATGTAAACCCTTAATTAACATTCATGATATCGTCGTGGCAAACGGTTTTCGAGGTTTAGGCATCAGTCAGCTTATGTTGAATGAAGTTGAAAAGATCGCCATTGAGCGCGGTTGTTGTAAGTTAACATTGGAAGTCCTGGAGGGAAACAAAGTTGCCCAGAATGCTTATATTAAATTCGGTTATCAGGGCTATGAGCTAGACCCCACCATGGGAAAAGCGCTGTTTTGGGAAAAGGCGCTAGGATAACGACCACCTTAGCGATGTCGCGCCATTCGTCCATTTTTGACTGTAGGAATTGCCCCTCTTAATGGAAAATGAATATCTAAAACTTGAACGCTTAGAGCAAGAGTTGGCAGATGCCGGGACACGGAAAAGCATTAAGCGATTGGCTAGATTGCTCGCTGACGATTTTGAAGAAGTCGGTAAGTCCGGAAGAATATTTACAAAAAAGGATTTGCTATCAATGCTTACCACTGAGAAATATCAAAAAATCGTATTGAATGATTTTCGATTTCGACCATTAAGTGAAACGTCAATTTTAGTCAAATATCAATCACACTGCGAGGGACTGAGCGCTTATCGTAGCTCAATCTGGATAAAAGAATCCAATGAGTGGCGCTTGCTTTATCACCAGGGTACTTTGCAGAATGAATCACCCATATAGGCAAATTTATGGATCCCTTAAGTGATAAGAAGATAATTGACTCTTGGGGAAAGAATGCCATTCCGTGGATCGCCGCCGTTCGAGAAAATCAAATCGAAAGTAGAGCCCTTATCACCAACAGCGCAATTATTGAGTCTGTAAGATCCGTTCTCGTGACTAGAAAGCTCGCGAATGAAAGGCCAATGGAGTCTGTACTGGATATCGGGTGTGGAGAAGGGTGGTTGATGCGTGAATTATCCTCAGGGGGCTTGTCCGTATCCGGTTTGGATGTTATTTCCGATTTAGTGACGGAAGCTGAAACAGCTGGAAACGGTAAATTATATCTGCTGCCTTATGAAGAAATGTCTGAAACAACAATAACCGAAAAGTTTGATCTGGCGATATGTAATTTTTCTCTACTAGGGAAAGAATCCGTTGACCATGTATTTAACATAGTCCCGAAGCTGTTAACGAATAACGGCCATTTCATCGTGCAGACTTTGCATCCTCATACAGTCACCGATAACCATCCTTACGCAGACGGGTGGAGAGAAGGCTCGTGGACAGGTTTCGATAGCGAGTTTCGCGATCCAGCTCCGTGGTATTTTCGAACAATGGAAACATGGCGGGCTCTTTTCGATCGTAGCGCTTTCGACATAGTCGAATGTCGAGAGCCAATAAACCCCAAGACCGGAGCAATTGCGTCACTCATCATGATAGGGCGTTTGACAAAGTATGGGGGAAACGACTAACGGAAATATCGTGTAAGGAATTTTATGGGCAACGTATGCCAGCTGTGTAAAAGCTGCGGCTAGCGTCGCTGTTAGATTCAGCGAATGCATTTGGCAATACGTACTCGACGGCACACGCGCGAACTGACAGTGAATGGAAAGTCTACAATATCTGGACGACTCTTTTTTTGAAAATGTCTGGTATATTTTAGTCGCGCTCCGTCAGTATTTTTTGTTGCCGGTTCCACGGATTATTGTCACTTCCGTGGATACTCAGAATCGAAGGTTGTTGTAGGAGGTGCGCGGGGCGAGCAAAAATTAGTCCGGCGTGTAGATGAAATTGGTTTTCTTCCACATGGCAGCAGTGATAGTGACATGTAAACAGAGAAGTAATGTGAATACCCACTCAAAGGCATTGTCAGTGCTTTTGTACAGCTCGTAGTCGTAAATTGACAATGCTACGCTCGACATTCCAACGATAAGAATCGTGATCGAGACTCGTTCCATTATCCTCAGCCACGGCCTGTGCTGTGTGCATAGATTCGAGGTTTTTCCCAATAGATAGGTTAACAGTAATTGTGCCAAATAAGTCATTCCGAAAAAAGTTGTGACACCTATGCGTCGCTGTAGACGATACGTGTCACCGATGGAACCTAAAACGATACTGTAAAGAATGAGCCCAATACTCGCTATAATGCCAATACAAAATAAAGTGGATCGGCTCTTGTGGGCAGAGCAACCAAGCGTTACTAGCCAACGACAAGACAGCCACCAATAAGCGACAAAAATGAGGGCCGAAGGTATCATTAGGGCTTTAAAAAGATAGTATTCCGGTGTCTTTCGACCGGTTGCGCTGATTGAAACACAGCTGTCGATGTACGGAATACACCAGTCGACATGGCCGTTGGTGGCTGCCCATATATAGCAGACATGAATAGTGGCCAAAGGTAGCAGGCTGGCGGCGAGTGAAAGTGGATAGAGGCGCATTTGTTTCAAGTATAGGTTACCTTTTTGTGCGTATATCCATTTTCGATTTTTATTGATTCGAACCCAAAAGAATGGAGGGCTGTAATAAGATGCTATAGGAATTCCGTCGCTTTCTCTGCTATTGCGATATCAGCCCAAACATTTTTCAATGTTTGGGTAAAAAATAGTTTAGATGAATTGTTTGTCGAGTAATGATATAACCTTTGGATCCGGATGAATTAAGCATTGTTGTTACTTGGTAAAGAATAAGAGAGGGTAAGGACTTTTAGAAAATCCGCTATATTCTCGCTTCATTCGCTGAGCTGAAGCTTGTCCACATCAACAGTAACGCTAATTATATGGTTGATAAAAACACACTTTAAATTAAGAAAAGTAAAAGAAACTATGCAAGTCACGGCAAGTAGTAACGAGAAATGGTTTGATTCGCTGACGGACTGGCGTCTTTGGACTGTGCCGATGGCTATGACGGCTCTTTTGGTGGTGGTGGCCCAGTTTAGCTATGGCGGATTTCATATATTGGTTGAATTGTTTGCCATTATAATGTCCTATATTTTGTTCGCATTTGCATGGTCAACACGGAGCTTTAATCAAAATAACTATCTGTTAATTTTGGCCTGCGGTTACTTCTGGATTGGTTCTTTAGACTTTATCCACACCTTTGTGGCAAAGAATGTCGACTTTTTTGTGATTGGAAACAATAATTTGGCCTCACAGTTTTGGCTTGGATCCCGGTATTCTGAGGCTCTGTTATTACTCATAGCGCCCTTTGTTGTATCAAAAAAGTTAAATGACCACTGGTTGATTATTGGATTCGGCGGAGTTGCCGTTGTCCTTAGTATTATGATCTTTAGCGGGAGATTTCCCGACGGCTTTGTCGAGGGTAAAGGTCTCTCTGATTTCAAAGTCTATAGCGAATATCTAATCATTCTTTTATTGGGTTTGTCATTGGTCACTCTGTTCAGTTATGGCCGGGATATTAGTCAGAGAGAGAAGGTGATTATTGCCGCTGCCACGGTGTTGACAATGTGTGCGGAGCTAGCCTTCAGTTTGTATACTAGCGCTGTCGGCTTCCAAAATTTTATAGGTCACATTTTTAAGCTGTTTTCTTTTTGGCTGGTCTTTAATGCGATCGTATATTCGAATTTGAAAAAGCCATACACCGCCTTACAAGGTACCGTGGAGGAATTGAATGAATATCGCTCAATGCTTGAACTGCGAGTTCAGGAAAGAACAAGTGAGCTTGAGGAGGAGAAAACAAAAGCTGAAATAGCGAATGCTGCGAAGGGAATATTTCTTGCCGCAATGTCTCATGAAATACGAACCCCAATGAATGGTGTTCTGGGGATGGCGGAATTGTTGAACCGCTCGACCTTAAACGATCAACAACGAAGCTATTTACAGTCGCTAACTCAGTCTGGCGACATTATGATGGCCGTGGTCAATGACATTCTGGATTATTCGAAAATCGTCGGGGGAGACATTGAATTAGAATTGATCGATTTTGATATACATCGCTGGTTAGAATCAATGGCCACAACTTTCTTCAATTCGAACGATGATAGTGTCAATTTGATATTAACCATTGATCCTGATTTACCAAAAATGCTGCGGGGTGATGTGACTCGCTTGCAACAAATCATTAGTAATTTACTGACCAATGCGATCAAATTTACTACCGAAGGTAGTATTGAGTTGAAAGCACAAAAACTCAGTCTCGATGATCGGCAATGCTTAATTCGTATATCCGTCACCGATACTGGCATTGGAATTCCTTCAGACCAGATTGACAACATTCTATTGCCTTTTACTCAAGCTGAAATTACCACTACTCGGAAGTATGGTGGTACTGGCCTGGGCTTGCCTATTTGCAAAAACCTCGTCGAAGCAATGAATAGCGAAATTCACATTGATAGCGTTAGTGGCAAGGGCAGTTCTTTCTTTTTTGATTTGTGTTTGGATCTTGGAAGTGTTGTTCCTACTGTTTCTCCAACGCTACATCTGGACAATGACTACACAAGCCTCAAGGTCTTGTTAGTGGAAGATAACCCGACTAATCAACTCGTTGCAAAGGGGCAACTCAGTAAACTTGGTATTAATCCCGTTTTGGCAGCAGACGGTTCTGAGGCGCTTAAATGCATTTGTGGAGAGGGAAAGTCCTTCGATCTCGTGTTGATGGATTGTGAGATGCCGGTGATGGATGGCTATGAAGCAACGACCCGTATTCGAGCTTGGGAGAGGGAAAACAGCGTCACAGCGGTTCCGATTTTTGCGCTCACAGCTCATGTGTTAGCGGAAAATACACAGCGGTGTTTGGATGTAGGTATGAACGGAAAATTAACAAAACCGATAAAGATCAAAGACTACTTGCCAGCTTTGGATTCTGTTCTCAAGTAAATTGAGTCGATCCTACAGCCACATTATAACGCTATGGATTTTTCTTGAATGACATTGGCAGGTCTTATAATGAGTGACATGGTAACGGTCACGGGGCGTAGACAGCGCCAGTTGTATCTGACTATACTCAGATACTATCTGCCTTCTCTTCCTGAGTGTTTCTGTTGTGTTAGTGATGGAGCAAGGGACTGTAGAATTGAGTGTAAAGACCTGAATTTAAATATCTAAGCTTAAAGATCTAAGCTTAAAGATCTGAGTATAAACATTTGTTAGTCAGTTTTTTTAGCCATCTAAGAGACTTTCGCGTGCCCGTGTCAATTCGGGAATCGTTGGATTGCATAAGTTTGATGCATCGCCATTTAGCTTTTATCGATATGCAGGCATTCTATTTTTTAAGCCGCATGACTCTAGTCAAAGACGAAAAATATTATGATCGTTTCGATCTGGCCTTCGATGCGTTTCTGAATGACCTCAATGGACACTCGATTTTTTTCGACGAGGCTATTCAGTTACCTGTGTTAGCTGATTTTCTTGTGCAGCATTTCCCAAACTATTCAGATCAACACCGACAGGATCTCTTGGATGATTTCTATAAAGAATTCCTCCATGAAAGTGAGGGTGAGCTTTCAAATTCGACATATGAGCAGTCCTTGGCTCCTCGTGAAGATGGCGGTACAGACATTCAGATTGCTTTTTCATCAGATCAGCTTGAATCTCCGGGCAACTCAGATTCTTTGGGTGAGCGCGTTCCAGTGAATATTGAAGAGCGACGCGACGACGCGGGAGAAGGAGGCACAGATGAGCTTGGCAGTGGAGAGAAGGAAAAGGAGGGTGTTGGAGAGAACGGAAAGGAGGGGGTTGGAGAGAACGGAAAGGAGGGTGTTGGAGAGAGCGGAAAAGAGGGTGTGGGAGAGGACGGTCTTAACGGCGATGGAAAAAATGGCCTCATCGGAGCTGGCGAGGGCAATGTGAAGGGACGGGGTATTCGCACTGAGTTTGAAGGTGAAGGACAGCGGTCGGCGAACAAGGTTTGGCTGCTGCGCCAGTTTGAAGATTATGATACCGACAATGAGCTGGGAACACGCAATTTAAAAATGGCATTGCGGCGGTTGAGGAAGTTTGCTCGCACCGGGGCTGAATTCGAACTGGATTTGGCAGATACGATTCGCTGTACAGCGCGCAATGCGGGCTTGTTGGATATTAGAGAAGTTCCCGAACGCCGCAATAATGTCAAGGTCTTACTTTTTCTCGATGTCGGTGGATCGATGGACGATCATATCGAGTTGTGTAAACAATTGTTTGTCGCGGCAAAGTCAGAGTTCAAACATCTTGAGACTTTTTATTTTCATAATTTCATATACGGACAGCTGTGGTCCAGTAATGAGGGACGTCGGGACGAACAAACGAATACGATGGACTTGATCCACAAGTATGGTCGCGACTATAAAATCATTTTTGTTGGTGACGCCAATATGGCGCGAGAAGAAATTGCCGATCCTGGGGGCAGCGTAGAACACTTTAACAAAGAATCTGGTCAAGTGTGGTTGCAGCGAATCCAAGATCAATTTAATAAGATTGTTTGGCTGAACCCAGTGGACAAGGCGCAGTGGCCAAACTCCTATTCGGCTCAAATGATCAATCGTTTGCTGGAAGAAAAAATGTATCACCTGAGTGTCGATGGAATTGAACAGGCCATGAAGTTTTTGGCTCGATAATTTGTCCACCTGACACAGTGAAAGCAATGTGCGTAAAGCAGTGCGCTGTCAATAAGGCCGCTGAAAGTTCTTTATAAATCACAAGCTTTAATTGGGATACGTAAATTGCATCAATCACTTGAATCATTGAGATTTCACCCCTTCCGAAAATACCGCTAATTTACGGCTAACGAACCTCAATCCCGATTGGAAGAGTCTTGCTATCGGGCTCACCGATGAGGGACATAGTGCATCTGTAATCATCGTGAACCATTCCCGCGTGGCGATGACAAACTGACGTTAACGGCTACCCGGTGATAGCCCTAAAGTAGACTCATACTGCACTAAGAGGTTAGCGAAGGACGGACGGTACGGCCGGTGCAGCGCGTTTTCGTTCAATAAAACGGAAGAGTTCAACTTCCGCGACAAAAGAGCTTACGGGGATTGAGAAATGCACAGTTGAGGGCCACAACGACGTAAAATACTAAACGAAGGCATAAAAGCTAAACATCCCTATTTTACTCCTCTCGATTTGATATATACTGGCTGTGAATTGTAGATAGAACGTATATAGAGTGTATATTATGGGTATTGTTAAAATTTCTGAAGCGATGCATCACGAATTGCGTATTGCGAGTAAAGCTATGACTCGATCAATCAATGCTCAAGCCGAGCACTGGCTGAAGATTGGAATGTTAATAGAGGCGAATCACGAAATTACCTACACCGAAGCCTGCCAGTTATTGATAGCACAAAGCCGAGCAGACGATTTGAAAAGGTTTGCCAGTTGATTGTTATCAAGGATCGGCCGGCAATCGACGCCATGCGTATTGCGGGGAAACTGACAGGGCAAGTATTAAGCGCTGTTGGCGATATTATTAAACCGGGTATTACTACGGCTGAAATCGACACCTTCTGCGAAGAATACATTGTTAACACGCTGAATGCCCGCCCAGCTAGTAAAGGACAATACGGCTACCTTTACAGCGTCAACACTTCGCCTAATCATGTTATTTGTCACGGCATGCCTTCGCCCTCTGAGTATTTAAAGAAAGGTGATATTGTCAATGTGGATGTTACCGTTGAGAAAGGCGGATATATTGGCGATAGCAGTAAGATGTTCTGCGTGGGTCCTGTGGCACAACACGCGCAGCGATTGGTTGATATCACGCAGCAAGCGCTCTATGAGGCCATTCGCCAAGTAAAGCCCGGGTCGACTCTGGGTGATATCGGATTTTCGATTCAGCAATATGCAGAAACTAACCACTACAGCGTAGTCCGGGAATTTTGCGGTCATGGTATTGGCCAAAAAATGCACGAGGAGCCACAGGTATTGCATTACGGGCGGGCGGGTACCGGCTTAACTCTTGAGCCTGGGATGATATTTACGATAGAACCGATGCTGAATCAGGGTAGCCGGCACATAAAACAACACAAAGACGGCTGGACAGTTACCACCAGAGACAAACGCCTATCGGCACAATGGGAGCACACGATTCTGGTTACCGAGTCAGGTTTCGAGATTTTGACTTTGCGCGATGAAGAGTTTGCTAGCTTTGAACGATACTAGCCAGAGCTTCAGCCCGAGCCTATCCATACCTAGCATAATCTCGCCATTGCGCGAACGGTTCGATGCCGCGTCGCTACGCTCCTGGCAATCACACTATTTCTGGATGGGCACTAATTAGTGCCCATCCAGAAATAGGTGTTTTCAACGATGTCATTGCGAGCGAAGCGCGGCAATCTCCCGCAGCCGCTCGCCAATGCTGGATGAGATTGCCGCGCTAACGCTCGCAATGACTGAGCTTGTTAGTTTATGGATAGGCACTAATTAGCTCAATTGAAACGATGTCGCAATTTCCATGCTGAGATAATCCGGGTCAGCGGATGGTGTGGTGCTGCGAAATTGGGTTATTGTGCCATGCTGCCGAGTGAAATCGACTACGGTGAACCCATTGCGCTCCTCGGGCGTCAAAAACTCTTGTAATTGCAATTTTTTGGCGATGGTCGCAGATACACCTCTTGCACTGGAAATCCATCCTAGACCACCAACGCCGACGGGGCCTGTAAGTACTGTATAAACGGGATTTTTGCTCAAATCCAGTTCGTCACTACGCTCGATACGTGCCGATCCTAGCGCATGTAAGTCGCCCGATAGCATTAACGGAGTACGCTTCTTCTGCGCAGACAGTGCGTTCAGGATACGCTGATGCTGTTCCCACCAACCTTGCTGCCAGAGATATTTTCCACCCTGTTGATCACTTGTAACTGCAGCCAGTAACGTACCACTACTCGTTAGTAAATCCGGGTACCATTCACGCCACTTTCCTGCGGTCCAGCCCATCGGGTGAGAGGGGATATGCGCCATGTGTCGTGTGGTTTCATCTCGCGTTTTTCCGAGTAGCCAGTCTTCCACGACGGCAGGAAATAAACGGGCGTCATCGCCCAGGCTTAACAGACCTCCGCAGTCATAGATTAGGCCGCGGAAAAGATCCCCGTATTGAAACGATCCAAAGTGTGTGGACAGTTGCATGTCTTCGGTCGGTACTAGTCCAGGGAAATTATCAGGCAAGACTTCATTCACAATAAATTCAGGGAAGTACAACTGCTGTAAAGTGTTACGCAGCTCTTGATGAAAGCTGTTGGGCGGAAACGTGACCAGCTCCGGGGTCGCGTCGTCGTTATCAAAATAGTCGTGATCATCGGTGACGAAGAAAACCGGCGTAGACCGAAAGCGAACACCGTAAGGCCGTGCTATCTGTTCGTCTGCAACTGCCTGCAAGGTGGCCTCGTTAGCGGTGCCAAGCACGGGGATCTGGTTGTCAAAACTGCCGTAGCTTTCAAGAAACCATTTCATTGCCGTCTTTGCGAGATCGCCATCTTGATTATCGACCCACGAACGGTAATCCCAATAAATGTGGTCGCCATTTGCAATAATTAGGTCGGGATTTTTTTCCAGCATCAAGTCATACATTCTTTGCCGATAAGCCACCGATTTAAATGCGTGTCGATTACCGGGCAATACGGGAAGGTCCGGTCCTCCCGCGCAGGTATAAGTGATCATTTTCAATTGCGTCGGTTGATCGGTGGGGGCCGGAAACGTTTTAAGCGGCCAGGGAGCGCACAGGGCATTATCTGACTGATCGACTAGTTGAAGCGTGTATACGGTGTTGGCGCTAAGGCTGCCGAGGCGAAATGCCCAGAAGCGTCCGCGAGTATCCTGGCGAGTTCCCTTCACAGCCTGACCATTGACCATTAGTAGAGGCGCGGTGTTGAGCACTTTGTTAAAAGAGGCCTTAATGGCCAGCGCCGAATGGGACACCATAGGTATTAAATGGGCTAAATCCCCCTTGTTCCAATTGTCTGCAGCGGGATAATCTCCGGAACAAGCTGCCATAGCAGCGGCCGAAACTCCGAGTCCCATTTTTATGACATTACGGCGATTGATTACCTTCGTTTGGGTCGATAGCTTATTCATTGGTCGTTGCATGCCTTTCTAATAACGTCGTAGCAACTCACTATAAAAGCTACATCGTATAATTAATAATGCCTAGTTATTATTTATTGATGCATTTTTGTTATCACTGATATACATTCATATTGGTTGAACACCCATCTTTGTTGATTATTCAGAAAATGGCCGACAGACACATGCTCACTTTAAAACAAATAACCCATCTGAATGCTATTGTTCAGCACAAAACTATCCACCGCGCCGCTGAAATTCTACATATCACCCAACCTGCTTTAACTCGAAGCCTACACAATTTGGAAGAACAGTTAGGTGTTACCTTATTTCACCGCTCCAGGTCAGGCATGACCCCCAGCGAATTTTGTTTAGTGATCAAACAGCGCTCTCAACAGTTGTTATACGATGCGCAGGATATTGAGCGCGAAGCTAAGCTCTACAACAATGCAGAGACGGGTACACTCAAGGTTGGGGTCGGACGAGGGGCAAAGGAGCTGATACTGAGAGAGGCACTACCGTTGTTTGTCGTTCGATATCCGCGGTTACAAATTTCAGTGAACGAAGGTAAACCTGAAGATTTACTCTTTCAGTTGAAAAACCGTCAGGTGGATATGTGCGTGACTGGACTCGGGAGTTTTACCCATGTTGACGGCATCAAAGATGAGAAAATTAAAACCTTGTCATTGGTTGCGTTGGTCAGACCGGAGCACCCGCTGGTAGGGTGCGGCACAATAAGTTTGTCGCGTATTGCAAGTTACTCTCTTGTCAGTGCGACTAACATTAGCCATTCTCACCCCTTACATAATTTAATAGAGAATAGCGCCTCTGGATTGTCAATGATCAACAGCGTTATGTGTAGCGATTACATCGCGCTTCAGAGGATAGTCTTGCAAACCGATAACTGGCTACTCGCGCCCTACCTGCAATTTGCGCATGAAATCGAACGCGGTGAATTGATTCAGCTAACAATCGAAGAATTTGAACCGAGCATTGACCTTAGAGTGGTTGAACTTAGCGGCCGGTCGCGAGCGCCTGCAGGAGAGTACTTTGTCCAAATATGTCGAGAAACACTCGATCGTATTGAAAGAGGTTGAGCCCGGGAAATATTTGGGCAAAACCATTTTTTATCTGTAAATTCAGTGGTACTACAGCCCGTAGCAGTGAACCTCGTGGCAATACATCTCGTAGCAATTCACCTCGTAGCTATACACCTCGTAAAATGGCGAGCGCGAGATGGTGTTATCCTGGCGTGCGGTGAAGAGGGTAGTGCAGCCGGCGGCCAAATGCCTCACCGGCTTAAATGCGCGGATAGTAGTGCAAAATCCACGGCGATTTCTATAACAATGGCATGCCCGTGAACCAGCCATGGAAATTAAAAAGTAAGGCATAAACACCAAGTCCGATCGTAATCACGCCAAGATCCCAGAGCTTGCTGACCGGTGGTGGTGCCTCATAGCTGCCCCGCGCGTTTACGCTAATAATATTTATTACTGAATAAACCGCGAAACTGGCAAATAAAATGGTTGAAGCCAAGTCACCATTTGCAATGAGATGGCCCGCTCCCCACAACGTCATGCCGATTAACATTGGGTGTCGTACCCATCGTTTCAAGTTGTTGGGCATTTCGGCTGCGCACCACAAAATGACCGTGACGGGCATGACCGCTATGAGCAGTCCTCTTGCCCAGCTTGGCGGAGACCATAACGCCTGAAAACTGGCCTGGGTAAGTCCATAGATAATTAGCGCCAATCCTAACGCCGATATCAGGCTAAAAATCCCCTTAAATGGACCGGTTCCGATGCTCGCAACTACATTCGCTTTCAATGATGTAGCGGGCACAAAATGGATCGCAAAAAATAACACAACACCTAAGATTAGAAAACTCATCACTATTTCCTCTATTGATTTAATTGTGCAAGGTTAGCACTTAAAAGCCCCATGACTTTGCGGGTGATTTTTAATTCTCTTTCACTAACGCCTGCACTTATTTTTGTTTCCAGATTGTTTAACAACAAATGCATCTGCGATATATCACTATTGGGCGTTAGTCGAAGAAAATTGACTCGCTTGTCCTTTTCGCTGGAAACTCGCTGAACAATACCTCGGCGTTCCAGCTTCGAAATCGCAACGGACAAGGTCGCGGGACGAACCGACAATTTTTCCGCGAGATCTTTTTGAGTGATCTGATCATCCCCAATTAGCAGACCGGCAATGCGAAACTCCTGAAATGAAATTCCTATAGACGCGAGTTCCTTTTCCAGAACCTTGGCAGCTAGTCGGCTTAACTGGCTGGAACGGCTAATAATAAGGTCTTGGTTTTGTTCTATAGTTTCGCTCATAGGTCGGCCTTTTCATTTAAGTTAGTTAGACTAACTAACTTAAATGAAAAAAGCAAATAGAACGGCTTTTAAATCAGCGTGACTTCGAAGATACATTTCAACAGGGACATTCACCTAAAACCTTAACTTAATACATCAGCTTAAAATATAAGGTTAAAACACAAGCTTAAAACGTTCACTTAAAGTATTCACATAACCACCGCCATGTTGCTTCACCCCGGATGTAGGCCTCGACGACTCAGTCCCGTAGTCCTGTTCAATCCAAACATTAAGTTCATATTTTCGATGCCTACCTGGGCGCCGCCTTTGCCGACATTGTCCAGTGCTGAAAAAATCACTGCTCTATTGCGTCGTACGTCGTAGTCGATACCGATATGGCAGTAGTTGGTACCATTGATGGCACTAACCCACGGGTAGGGTCGGTACTGCCAGCCGACACCTTGTTCCTTTTCGTGATCAATGATTTTAATAAATTCATGATCACGGTAATGGTCTTTGAAGAGCTTCAATAGTTCTGACCGGCTTGTCTTAATTTTTGGAAATACATGGCAAATATCTAATATTCCCCGAGTGATTGGTACGTAAGTGGGGGTGAAGTGGACTTGCACATTTTCGCCCGATAATAATGATAGCTCTTGTTCTATTTCATAACTATGCCGATGGTCGACGACATTATAGGGAACCAGATTATTCCCAATTTCCGCATGAAGAGCCGGTCTCGCAAGTTCAGCGCCTGCTCCGGTAGTTCCCGACAAGCCGTCTATCATGATGTGTTTCGTTTCGACTAATTGTTCTTTAAGCAAAGGCGCAAGCGCTAATATTGCCGCTGAGGCAAAGCAACCTGGATTGGCGATGAGTCTGGCATTGGCTGCCGCCTCTGCGTTTAGCTCCGTAATACCATAAACCG
This sequence comes from uncultured Cellvibrionales bacterium, assembly GCA_913019905.1. Classification (GTDB taxonomy): domain Bacteria; phylum Pseudomonadota; class Gammaproteobacteria; order Pseudomonadales; family Dasaniaceae; genus Oceanicoccus. The sequence continues at coordinate 49,709 of CAJVZD010000020.1, read as the reverse complement.
CTTCTTCAACAAGATGCCAATGACTGTGAGTTTGACCATAAACCCTCTCCCATACTTTTCGATCTTTTAGTCTAAATGCCGAGCCCAGATCAATGACCTTGGTCCCCTGATTCAATAAGGTGTCAACAATTTCCAGGGTCGCTGAAGTCGGTAAGGCGAGAAAAGCAACATCACATGGGGTAATTTTTTCTGGCCGTATTAGGTCTAATTCGATGCCAAATAAGTTTGGGTGATGATCGCCGATCCATCCGCCTTGACGACTTGTTATCCAGGCGATATTTACATGCGGGTGGTCTAATAGCACTCGTAAAACTTCACCGCCCATGTAACCGGCGGCTCCTACAATTCCTACGTTGATCATTATCTATTCTCCTGATTGAATTTGATAAATTTAGGCAAAAAAAAACCTCCAGAAAATCCGTTGTGCAGATCTTCTGGAGGTTCTTTTAAACAGTGTTTAATTTACTCTCGAAGTATCTCCACAGATGAAGAGCCGGGTCGGCGCGGGCTTTGCGGGCGCAAAACTATTGTACGCAATACTTGCGGACAGGCGACCGCCGCATCGGACCGCGAGGGTCTGAAAAAAGAGAGAAGTTTTGAAATTACATAAATCATAAATATCGCTTAAAAATCGAGATAACTAAGTTGCCAAAGCAGCTGCCATAATATTGAATAGCGAGATAATGTCAAATATTCGTTTATCTGTAGATAATCTCGTTTACTCGATACTGATATTTCCTTGGGATCTTCTCGACATCGCTGGCCCGATTATTCGCGACAATAATTCGTCGGCTGTCTCGTTTCTTTTTGGAAGGCGAGAACCGTGATTACTCGTTCCAATAATTCCCGCCACACTTTCTGCTTTAGAGGTGACGATAGCTGGCGCAGCTTATCGTAGACAAAACAGATTCCTCGGAAAGTAACATTATGCCGCATTCCTTATCGACTAAAACGGGAGGCGTCGATTCGATCGGTAGACGAGTCAAGCAACTTACTCTACGTACATGGTTTACTTTTCACGCCAATATTGCCTGGAAAAAGCCGCCTTTGAGCCCGGCTAGAGTCTTCTAATGGATGGCGACCATAGGAAGTCGCATGTAAATTGTGTGCAGCGTGAAATTAAATCGCTTTGTTCTTTCTTTACTGCGAACGCGGAATTCCTTTGTGTCTTACATCATCGACTGGAGTTATCCCTTCTTCTGTAAATGAGAGCGATTCTTTCCAGTCAATGCTCACGTTTACAGATGTTAAAACCGCTGCTAGTCTTAGGCAAAAAAGAGAGTCTACGACAATGATTGTCGCTAGCGCCATATATGTTTGATCGCTTCTTAAGACGACTACAAATTCGCCAACGGCTATGGTTGTTAGTCGCTCTCGCTATGATTGGATTTCTTCTTGTAACTTTAGAAACGGTCAACTTTTCATCTCTTCAATTTATCGCGATGCAAAAACAAAATACGTTAACTCAAGTGGAGGGGGCGCGTAAGATTGTTGAGCATTTCTATCTACGCTCGCAAAGCGGTGAATTGAGTAGAGCGGAAGCGAAACGTCAAGCTTTGAATGCAGTAGAAGCGCTTCGGCCTGACGAGCGCACCTACTTCTATGTCTACCACTCCTCCAATTTCATCGTCATGCATCCCTTTTTGAAAGCCCAAACCTATAGCGATGAACCTCCGGAAATCGTCGAGCAATCTCATCAGAAGTTTGTTGACCAATTGGACGAATTTGCGAAATCACATAACTTTCCCTCGAGAATAGTTGCATCTGTCGAGTTATTTAACGATGAACTACCTGGTTTAAAATCAGGCTTCTTCGAATATCTTTATTACGTCGACGAAAACAGCATCGGTGCAACCGCCAAAATAGGCGATGTTAATGCCCCCGACAGCTCTGAACGTAAAATGGCCTATGGGACCCACTTCGAACCTTGGGATTGGGTGATTTTTGGTGGCGTTTTTCTCGACGATCTGGATCAGATTTTTCGTGGCTTAGTAATCGAATTGATTGTTCCCGTATTGTTAGGAGCTATAATTATTACTTTGATGGCATTGGTTATATCGTCCTCAATTACCCAACCTCTTCGCGATACCATGAAAACAATAGAGTCTTTGGCGTCAAATGGAGATTTTGACCAAGAACTAGATGACAAAAACAGGGATGAAATTGGCGTATTATCTCGCGCTTTTAACGCCTTACTGATACACATTCGGGATCAGTCCTCTTTACTAAGAATAAACAATCAAGATTTGGAGCAACAACAGCAACATTTAGAAGCCCAAGTAAAATTACGCACGCACAATCTTACCGTAGCAACCGAGCGAGCACAGGCAGCCAACAAAGCAAAAAGCGATCTTCTCGAAACGTCGGGGGAGGGCTTCTTATCTTGCGGGGACGATTTGGTTATTCACTCGGAATACAGCAGCGCCTGTAGGGAAATGTTGGGATTAAACCCCGATGGTCGGACGGTACAAGCCGTGTTGTATCCGGAAAAAGCTGAAGAAGCCGCAGTTTTAAGTGACATGCTGAGGCGCGTATTTGCGGAAGAAGATGACTTCAAACAACAAATGAAATTGTCTTTACTACCGTCGGAGCTTGTTAGCAAAGATAAGGTATTGCACGTATCGTTCAATCTGGTAGAAAAAAATAAGATGGTGCTGATTTTACGAGATCTCACCAACGAATACAGGTTAAAAGAAAAAGTTCGAATCGAACGGCAACGCTTGGAATTGATTGTTTCCGCGGTGTCAGAAAGCCGGTACTTTTACATACTGGTTCGAGATTTTAAAGCTTTTTATCAGGGTGAACTACCTAAGATTCTTGACTCCGACAAGTCAGCACACGACGTAGTCCAGGAGCTTTTTCGTAGAATTCACAGCTTTAAAGGTATTTTCAATCAAGTCTTCTTTTCCGGTCTACCCGTCGTGTTACACCAAGTTGAGTCGAAGCTAGCGATCTTGCGCGACCAAGCTGGAGATGTAGACATTCAACGAGTTAGGCAATTATTCGATGAGGTAGATTTCGAATCGTTGCTGGCCAGTGACCTCGAACCCGTTTTTGAATCTTTGGGTGACGACTTTTTGGATAAACGAGGAAGGCAAACCATTTCTCGCAGCCAGATTAGAACCTTAGAATTGTCGCTGGAAAAATACGCGCAAAGCAATTCGCTTGACCTCGCGGATTTGAACTACAAAACAGTTATGCAGCAAGTAAAATGCCTGAGATCTGCCAATATTAAAGAAGTGTTAGTTCCCTTCAAGCGTTTTGTTAAGCGGTTTGCGGGAACGCTTGAGAAGAAGGTTTCTCCGATGATTATTGAAGGGACGAATGTCTTTATCGAGTCCAATGTTTACAATGCCGTTCTCGCATCGCTAGGCATGGTATTTCGCAATGCCGTTGATCATGGCTTGGAGTCGCCGGAGGAACGGCGAATCAATGGAAAGCCTCTTGCCGGTACGATAGCTTGTTATGTCACAAGCGACGATTCAAACGTTTGCATTCGCATAAGCGACGATGGTGCTGGTGTCAATGTTAAGAAATTACGACAGGTACTGGTCACACGAAATTTCTTGACCGGCGAGAAGGTATCAATTATGACTGACGAGCAAGTACTCAATTTTCTCTTTGAGGACGGTGTTAGTAGTCGTGTCGATGTTTCCGATTCTTCCGGACGCGGCGTTGGCTTGGCTGCCGTCAGAGCTGAAGTGGAAAAACTAGACGGACGAATAAAAATTAGCAGTGAGGAAGACCGGGGAACAACTATCGAAATTCTTCTGCCGATAACAGAGCACATTATTGTGGAGAGACTTATCGACAATAATAGTGCTGTTGAAAGGATAATTGTTTAGTCGATTTAATTGACGCGCTGCGAACACGAAGCCCGATAAAACCGGAAGCGCCTATTAGCAATGGCATTGCTTACGAGGGGAAGAGGGCTACCGTGCTAAATCAAAAACTTACTTCAACCCGATTTCGGCCGCGTTCCTTCGCCCGATACAATGCCTCGTCTGCTCGTCGCAATACACTTTCGCTGTCTTCTTCAGCGCCAAAAAGGGCGACGCCAAAGCTACCCGTACAGCTCTCTACCACGTCAAAAATATGATCGTCCAAAGCGCTGCGTAATTTTTCCGCAACGATTTTCGCATTTTCAAGATCTGTATTTGGGCAGATTATCAAAAATTCCTCGCCGCCCCAGCGTCCCAGTGTATCCGTGTTGCGTATATGCTTACGCATGATGTCGGCGGTCTCCATCAGTACGCTGTCACCCACCATATGACCATGGGTATCGTTGACAGACTTAAAGCGATCGATATCCAGCAATATCAGCGATAGAGGTGTGCTGTAGCGATTCTTTCGTTGGTTCTCGTCCCTTAACACCTGATCCAGTTTGGCGCGATTATAGATTTTCGTTAAAACATCGGTGACCGCCGTACGTTCCAATTCTCTATGGGCCAAAGACAATTCGGCGTGCGCTTCTGAAAGCTCGTTCTGCATTCCCTTGAGTTCAGAAATATCGACTGCAATAGAATATTTCACCTTGCGGCCGTCCGGCCAGCTAATGATCTTTTCCTGCAGTTGATACCAACAATCATCAACATCGCTAAACAACTCCAGCACAACGGACTCATTTAAGGCATTGCTTTCTCGGCTAAGAATATCCTGAATGGGGCAGTGTAAGCATGGAGAATTCTGTCGATAAATTGCTTGCCAACATTTGCTACCATTCGGTTCGCCGACTCGTTGCTGCATCACACGATTAATGTAGACAATCTCATAAGTTTCGACATCAACGATGTAGATACCAAAGGGAATGACATCAAATAGTGTTTCAAAAACGGGTTCAATTCTGTCCATTTCGCTGAGCCTATATGTCCTATATGTCCTATGTGTATTTGTCCACTATCTGCTCCAAAATCAACTGTAACTTGTCTGGCTTGATGGGTTTAAGGACATATCCTTTGGCCCCGGCATCCAAAGAATCCATTACCATACGTTCCTGACCTTGAGATGTGACCATCACGATCAACGCACTGGGGTCAATCGAGATAATTTGTTTGGTGGTCTCAATTCCGTCAAGTTCAGGCATCGTAATATCCATAGTCATCAAGTCGGGTTTCACTTCGGGATATTTGGTCAAAGCTTCGCTGCCAGTTTTCGCGGTACTTACCACGGTGTGGCCCATATTCTCCAGCATTGCCGAGATTTTTTCTACGGTGATTATTGAGTCATCGACCACCATAATCTTTAGCGCCTTCATGCTTTTTTCTCCAGGTAGTTCAAATAATCATCGAATAAGTCCTTCGGTCCTATAAAATCGATATCCATGCAGCCGTATTTTGTGTTCAGCGTAATGGCGTAAAAATTTGCGCCGTTGCTGCGATAGATGCTTTTTGCCTCTTTAAAGACCACGGGTGGAGACAATGTGATCAAGGATTCATCCCCGAGCATAGCGGTTGTACAATTTCCGACGATGATATTGATTACTTCGGCAGCAGTCGCCTCTCGGTAAGTTTCATGTTTGTCGGCAGGTACATCAATGTCAGAAGTATACTTTACAAATAATTCGTCCATTAGCGGCATTGCGAAACTAAATACTATCAGCAGGTTGATCGTACCTCCTACGCTGACCAAGGCGTTGAACTCTCGCAAATTGAGCTGTTGAACATCTTCAGCATGTAATCCTCGGCCTATCGTGGGAATAGCAACTTCTTCGGACAAAAAATCGATGGTTCTCTGCGTTACAACTTGAGTCAGTTGTTCGATTTCGTGGTGATTAAGAGTCATGTCGCATTCTCCGCGTTCGCGCTATCTGTTAAAGGTAGCAGAATCTCTATTGTTGTGCCTTCAGAAGCCAGGCTTTAAGTATCCCGAAACTCAATTTCTCTGCTTTCCCTTCGGCTGATGATAACTCCACCCTCCGCCAGCTATTCGCTGTTATAACCTCGGTTTTCTTCTGGTCCAAATACTTGTACTATGCTCCCAAGATTCTGAAGTAACTTTTCCTCTCAGTATTGAACATACGCATTAATGCACGTTTCTTCGTAAGCTAAAAACTATGATAAGACTAACATCGTTCTGCATCGGTATTTTTTTTGCCGCCTGTGTTCATTCACGGGAACCGCTTGTTTTCCCAACGTTTGCCAACACGATGGATGTAATTGGAGCCGAAATTCTGACGATTGCGTATCGACGAGTTGATCTGCAAATATCGACGGTAGAATATCCGGGAAGACGATCATTATACGAAGCAAATCTTGGTAACATCGATGGCGAAATCCAAAGAGTTATTGGCCTGGAACAGGACTATCCTAATTTAATCCGAGTTGCCACCCCTGTTAATTACGTCGAACCACATTTCTTCTCAAACGACAAAAATATCACCTTGGATGATTGTCAGGCTTTAGAAAATTATTCGATCGGAATAATAAGAGGGATTATCTACCAGGAGCAATGTGCCGAGGGAGCCAATAAAGTGCGAGTAGTAGACGACTTCGACGTCCTGATGAAACTTGTCGATTCCGGGCGCCTAGATGTCGTGATTGCGGCCAAAGTCAACGGAATGTCGGGTATCATTAGGCACAATATGGAGTCCGTCCATTTGCTGTCTCCTCCACCATTTGAGCCGATAAAACTCTATCATTACTTGCACAAAAAGAACGCCAGCTTAGTGCCGAAAATTGATCAGGTTTTAAGAGAAATGTGGGTCTCTGGAGAGCATAAAGAGATAAGAGACCGAAAGTTTAGAGAGTTTTTAGCATCCCACAATAGAGAATAAAACGAACAAATCTAATATGAGACATGCCTTAACACCGAAGGCGTTAAATATTCTCCGTTTACTACTTTGAAACCTAGACAAACCAACTTAACCGAAGCTGCCCGTAGTCGTCATTTCTAATACTATAAAGGCCGTCGTATTGGTTAATATGAGAGAATATTCTTATTCTGGCCTCCAGACTGATACTGTTGCCTAAACGATGTTCTGCTTCGAGGTTGAAAACTGAGAGCGATGCCCACGTGGACACATCTTTGTCGTCGACAGTCAGTGGTTGAGAATTTTTTCTACGACTTGCGCAGACAATAGCCTGTAGCCTAAATTGCCGAATTTAGGCTTTCTATCGGACCCTATTCCCCAAGTTTTCCTTATGGGAAATGAATGATCTGATAGTGAATCTGAATTGAATCGTTTTATGCGACGCTTAGATCTTTAACCATTTTTATCGCGGCTTCTTTTTGTTGGTAATATCCTTCCACAATATTATTTGGGATGTAACCTAAATTCTGATAGAAATTTTGTGCGACAGTATTATTTTTGCGAACTTCTAATGAAATGTAGAAGGTTCCGGCTGTTTTTGCTGATTCTTCCAGCCAGCTAACCAGCTCTCTTCCAATACCCAATCTACGGTATATGGGTTTCACCGCTAGCAAACTTAAATGTGCGGTACTCTCTTTAAAGAACATAATTGAAAAGCCGGTGAGTAAATCGCCTGTTTTCGCGACGGCTACAATTGTTTCTGGTTCTCTTACCGCGTAAGCAACTTTTGCTTCGGTCCAGGACCAGTCAAGGCCTTCTTCAATATAGTCTCGCGACATGTTGGCGATTTCTTTGGCATCATTTACGGTTGCTAGTTGTATGTCCATATTGTGCTCTATCAGTGCCTACTAGCACACAGTCGTTATTAGGGTTGTATCGGTGCTAAGTCTATTGTGTGGTATTTGTCTGCTGGTAGCGTCACTTTTTCATTTTCTGACATCAATTAAACCCGTAGTTTAGATCGGACTGTATTACTGCGCCGTTCTCCGTTTTCTTTTATCAGCTTCGAGTTCCCGATTTCTAGGCTGAGCCGAGGTGACGAGAGAATCAATAAGTTTTCGCGTTGCTTCTTCAATTTCAACGACAGCTAAGTCAAAGGCAGTTTCGTTTGCCTTGGATGGACGTGCTGTGCCGCTTAATTTACTGACAAATTGTCGTGCGGAGGCCCGGATTTCTTCGTTGGAGGCAGGTGGATCGAAATTGAATAAGGTCTTAATATTTCTGCACATTATCAGTTTCCTTCTGTAATGAATTTTGCGGTAACCGTTATCGTATTTTGGGGCTATATGCTGGTTAAAACATAAGCTCTAAATGTTGAAGAGATGGTCGGATAATCGTGATGAAGTGTAAAGCAAAAAATTACTCTTGGATTGGGTGCGGTCGGTTCATCAAAAAATCATAGGTCTTGTCTTTTTTCATTTCCTTTAGTGCGGCGTCGATTTCTTCGGCAAGTACGGCTTGTTTTGGGTTTACATAAATATATTCGTAAACAACCTCGATAGGCGTTTTGAGTGCAGTAATACCTTTGTTTTTAAATTCTTTCCTGTTTAATAGTGAATCAACAACAATTGGGATACTGACGAATATATCGACACGTCCGGCTACTAAAAAGTTGAGGGCTGCGACAGCCGTGTTAATGGGATTAACTTGAGCGTGGCGAGACCCCAGTTTGGCAGAGGGTACGGTCGCACCCATTATGTAGGCCACTTTATAAGTGAGGAGGCTTTGCCAATCGTCAACGAGAATGTCTTTTCTTATTGTGTATGCGTAATACGGAAATTTCGCTATAGGCTCAGATACTTGTATCAATCCCGGAATGTCGGTGCCGAACCCATCAGCGCGCGCAAAGTCAGCATCGATTTCCCCGCTTCTCAGATATTCTTTTGCGCGTAAGGGGGGCAGTGCAATTAACTGGATTTCCCGGTTGATGCGTTTGCCGATTTCGTCAGCGAGCGATTGAGCGATGTAAAAGCCACTAGAGTCCTTGTCCACACTAACAACGGAAAATTTCAAAGGCTCGGCCAGTAGGCTCGGCGGACAACAATAAAAGAAAATCGACAGCACCAGGGGCCAAAAACTGTCGTGCCGCAATCTCATTCGCCTGGAATACAGGGGTGTAGGTGAAAACTCTAATCTGTTTACGGTCGGTTTTTTCACAATAAGTCTATGAGGGTCTAGGGGGTAAACATGCGTATATCGGTTCGATGTTAGGGAAACGGGAGTATATCAAGGCTTATGGTAATCGATTGATGCCATAGGGGGAAGCAACGACGAACCCATTCGTATCAAACGAATTGAAAGCTGTCCTTTTTACTACCTCATTACTACACGTATCTATTCGGTGGAACGATAATGGGTAGTTGATAATTGGTAGTTGGTAGTTGATAGGCGTAACGTGATATTTAGTTTACTTTAGATGAAACGTTCGGCGCAGATTTGTCGTGCCTTAAGTAAGTGTATTATGTACGAGTTATTCGATGAAGTTGACTCTGAACAATGGCTTGTAAAGTCAGCCCGTCGTCTCTTTTGGAATGAGGCGAGAATGAAAACACCGTGACCGTGAAGATTGCTTGCGAGCTGATTTAGTAATAACTCGAGGTGGAGTACTGCAAAATCTTATTGTGACAAATTTTCTAACGGCAGACCTTGTTCCTTCCAATTCAACAGTCCTCCGTTGATATTGGCGACTTTAATAAATCCAGCGGCGTTTAAAATACTGACGGCTAAGGCCGAACGGCGCCCGGAGCGGCAGAAGGTCACAATCGGTTTATCATTGGGGATTTGGTCTACTTCTCCCGTTAATTCGCTCAGAGGAATCAACAGGGAATGGGCAATTTTTCCTTCGTCGGTTTCATTGGTATCGCGTACATCTATTACCGTAAGTTGTTCGATATGGTGGCTCACCCAAATAGGAGTGACTTCATAAATTCCCGCATAGGTTATTTCTACCGGCGCCCAGTCTGGCGCAGTGGGTACGTTGGGTATTTCGCCGCATTTGAGATTGGCTGGCACAGCTACTTCAATATGTTTAGGGTGTTGCAGCGTCATATTGTTCATAAAACCAACGAAATCGCTTTTACTCGCTTGACCGCCGAGTCGAGTATTGTACTGTTTTTCTTCAGCGATGGAGCTTGAACAGCGGCCAGCGTAGTCGTGTCCCGGATATAAGGCGTAATGATCGGGCAAAGAAAAGATGTGTTGATTGATCGAATCAAAAAGTTTACTGGCATCACCTCCTTGAAAGTCGCAGCGGCCACAGCCTCTAATTAGTAGCGTATCGCCGCTGAACACCATTTTCTCAGAATGACAGACATAGCTTAAACATCCTTCTGTGTGGCCCGGTGTAGCGAGTACTTCAATTTGGTATTTTCCAACCGTTATAATATCCCCGTGCGATAACTCCAAATCGACATTGGTGGCATTTGTAATACCGGCACAGGCAATTTTGCTGCTGGTTTTTTGTTTGATCAGCCATGCGCCGGTGACATGGTCCGCATGACAGTGAGTGTCTAAGGTTGTTTTGAGCGTTAAACCTAGTTCTTTAACTAAGGCCAGGTCCCGGCTAACTTGTTCTAGTACAGGATCAATCAATACCGCTTCGGCGCTCAGTTCGTCTGCTAGTAAGTAAGTATATGTGGATGATTTACTATCAAAAAGCTGTCTGAAAATCATTTCTTATATCCGGTGTTGGGTCACTGGTTTTACGCCAATATCTGCTGGGCCGACTCGGGCGTTTTGAGCATTATGAATCCATCCCATTGTAGGAATGGTGACTGGGTGCCGGCTGCAATATTGCGGCCGCAGGGTATTGAATGTAAAGCTTAGAATGGTTTTCAGGGTAAAATTGCGCGCCTTTCGGTTTTCTCGACGCAAGCTGAGTATAGAAAGGGTTGCACCGTCAGATTGAGGCGGAGCTTCTGTTTAGAAAGATAGCCCACCATCATATCACTTTAGTGGAATGCCCTTATTAGATGCTGGCGTTCTGACGGTGGCGATAATTCACAGTGCGTTGCAGTCATTCACGATAAGCCGCAACGCTTCACAGTAGATCGAAAAATTAGCTACCCACGATGAAACTGGCGCAGGTGGTGGTACTTCCTCCCAAATTAAACGTCATCATGTTTTGCGCGTTATCTATTTGGTAATCGCCCGCTTTGTTGGTTACTTGTTTAAAAGCATCCAATAACATGCGAACACCCGTTGCTCCGACGGGGTGGCCCTGTCCGATGAGACCGCCGCTCATGTTAATCGGCAGACGCCCGCCCGAGACAGTATCCCCAGCTTCAATTCCCTGCCATGCTTTACCCGGATCATACAATCCTGTGTGGTCGAGAATCATATATTCGGTGATGTTAAAACAATCGTGGACCTCTAAGCCGCTGATAGCATCGAAATTATCCATTCCGGCGCGGTTTAGTGTTTGCTTAAATAATTCGCGCACGTGGGGGAAAACATCATTGCTGTGTTCAGACAGTTTAATTTTTTCCTGCATGAGCATCGGGGCATTAATGTGGCCCCAACCTTTAATATATGGAATTTCGCTAAAATTAATGTCGCGATCATTTGCGTATTGCTTTGCGCGTTCTTCAGTGGCTAAAAAGACCACGGCGGCTCCATCGGTGATTTGACCGCAATCTTGACGACGGATTTGTCCACTAACTTGTGGGTTCGCATCATTGTCGTTGCTGAAACTTTTATCGTTGAATTCCCAATTGCGTCCCTGAGCATTTGGATTTAACTTAGCTTGTGACAAGTTTTTTTCTGAAATAGCTCTTAAGTGGGCCATGTCGACCCCGTGCTTTTGTTGATAAATATCGATCAACTGGTCGAATGCGCAAGGCCATACGAACGGCGTGTCCTGCCACTCTTTATCCGCCCAGGCCGCAGGCCGCAAATATTCACCCGCTTGTTTACCGCTAACATTACGCATCATTTCTAAGCCGATAACACAGGCTAAGTCGTACCGGCCAGATTCCAGATCAGCCATGGCAGCCATTATTGCCATTGAGCCTGACGCGCATGCCGCTTCGTGCCTGCTAGCGGGCAGGTAGGTCAGCGCTGGATCAATGTGACCAAAAAATCCGCCGAGCATTGCCTGCCCGGTGAATAAGTCACCCACGAAATTGCCAACGTGGCCAACGGCAATTTCTTCCGGGTCGAGTTCACAAGACTGTAGGCCCTTTTGCACGGTGCTTGAAAACAGGTCAAAAATCGATAAATTCTCTCTGCCCCAATTTCGTGAGAAGTCGGTCTGGTCACCACCTAAAATGTAAATTTTCTTTGCTGTCATAGCTATTTCTCAGTTATTTGTTCTGGGTTTGCGCTGCGCGAATATCGGTACCATTTCCCCAGCACGCGTGTGTTCCGCTAGAGATACGGTGGGGCAATATAATGCGACAGACCGGGCCTGCTTCAATATCTTTGGCATCGATGAGTACGCACTCGGAACGGTCTTCTTTCATGTCGGTGATAAAACTGACTAAATAGCCGTCGTCTTCATCTTTCGCATCGATTCTCGGAACAAAGGGTGCCTCGCTGCCGAAGCGGTCTTCGCCGAACTCCAGGCTAGATGTTTCTCCGGTTTCACAGTCATATTTTTTAATCCCAGAAAACAGGAACCAGCCGGGTTTGTTCCAAACGCTGTAATAATAACGGTTCTTGATGCCGGCATATTTTTGGTTGAAACTGCCAAACTCTAAGACTTGTTCATCCAGATGTTCCTCGTGGACGTCACCGGTTTTTAGGTTAAAGCGCCAGCGGTGTAATTTAGTCTGCAGAGACATAAGATCGATGTTTGCCATCATTTTACCCGGCCCGGCCGGTAAGCCTGCTAATGGCGGAGGGTTAGGTTGGTCTTGAAAATAACCGTCCAGAATTATTTCATCACCTTCCTCAAAGGCATTCATCCAGTGCAATACGTAGGTAGGTTTTGCTTCGAACCATTGAATGTCTTGTTCATTGCCGTAGCGCGGAATAATAGCAAAACGGGTGGGCAGCTCTGGGTGGTAATGTGGTTGGAATACATTGTCCGGAATAAGTTCTGGGTCCCAAAACATCGGTAGATCGGCCAAAATAGAATAGTTTTTAGTAAATGCCATATCGTGAGGAAGCCGTGGGCCGGGTAATGGTACCGGTGTGTAATGGACTAGATTATTGTGTTTGTCGACCACACCATAGTGTTGGTAAGGAGGGTAGATAGAATAGTTGAAAAATAACATTTCACCGGTATTTTCATCAATTTTCGGGTGGGCGGAAATACCATCAACGGGTGCCCAGCTTTCGGTGCCATGCTGTTCTAGCGTATAGGGGTCGAGCCGATAGCCGTCACCGCATTGCCAAAAGGTCGACATGATTTGACCCGCGTGAATGACCACATCGGTACTCGATGAATCTTTTACGAATCCTTGTGCGCCCCAACCCCGGCGGCTGTCTGCTTTAACCGAATTGGCAATGCCTTTCCAGAGGGATTGACCGGCTTCTTGTTCCGCTTGAAACCCTTTGGTACGGACAAAACGATTACGATATTCTGCCTTCCCGTCTTTGAAACTGACGCTGTGTAACATGCCGTCACCGTCAAATGGGTGATAATTTCCCTTAGCTTCGTGAATAGGGTTCTCTGTATTTCGTACGTAGACACCGTCGATATCTGTCGGGATTTCGCCAATCACTTCCATGTCGGTAGCCGTATGCTCTTCCGAATTGGGAGTCCAGGCTCCGTTAAGGTACGGATGTATGCTGGGCTTGAGCGTACTTTTGAACTTTTTTTCCAATGTATTAGGCACTTCTTTCTCCTCGATAAATACGGGCGGTGGCAGTCGCTTTCTGCTTGCTACTAACTTGCACTATGAGGCTATAGTAGCTTGCATTGCGAAACTAATAAACCCCAGGAGCCAATTTTATCCTCGCTGCGACGCTAAAAGTACGCGCTGTTAAATCTGTCCACTTTTTTTCAACCTTATGCGCAAGCCCGATTTTAAGTATGATGCGCCCCATGAAAGATAATCGTTTTATAATTAGTCACTCCATGGCAACCGGTCTCGATGTGATTGGAGACCGCTGGGCGCTGCTCATCTTGAGAGATGCTTTTTTAGGGCGCAGCCGTTTTGAAGAGTTTCGCCAATACACAGGAGCGAGTAAAACGACTCTGACTAGACGGTTAGCGTCATTGTTAGAGGCCGATGTTTTGTATAAAAGGCCGTATTCTTCGAGCGGGAAGCGGTTTGAGTATAAGTTGACCGAAAAGGGAGCGGGTTTGTTTTTTGCTTCCCTTTTATGTTGGCAGTGGGAGTCTGAGTGGAGTGTTACAGGAGCTCATCAATTGCCGGCTCGGCTTTTCCACAGCAAGTGTGGTCATGCCCTACAGCCAAGAGCTGTCTGCCATCATTGTCAGACTGATTTTCATATGGGTGATGTTGAATGGTCTCCGTTCACCGCACAGATAGATAATCAGCTGGAAGAAATTCAATCCTTTAACAGACGCCGGGTCCGAACATCTCTTCCTAAAGAGAAGCAGGATTTAGCGCTATCTAAAGTCAGTGACCTGATCGGAGACCGCTGGACCTTATTGTTATTAATTGCCTTGTTTTTTGGTTTAAAGCGCTATGATGAATTTTTGAAACAATTAAATATTGCCTCTAATATTTTAATCGATCGCTTGAACTTACTGCTGAGTGAAGAGGTGTTGACCAGAAGCCAGTATCAGGAAAATCCGCCGCGGAGCGAATACCGCTTAACGGCAAAAGGTGAATCACTTTATCTGTTAGTCATGTCGATACGGCAATGGGTGATTGACTGGTTGCCGCAATCGGAAGCTGCGGAGCAACTAACGCATAATTATTGCGACCAAACCTTAGTCGTTGATGTTGTATGTGGTCATTGTGGAGAAAAACCGGCTATTAATGACGTTGAGTTTTTAAAGAATTTGGATGCTGGTTAAAAGTCAGTTCGTCGATATTGCGGTGGAGTATATCCGGTCCACGCTTTGAAGGCGCGGCTGAAGGTTGCTGTATCAAAATATCCCACCAGGCTGGCAATATCGGCCACTGATAATTCCGTGTCGCTTAAATAAGAACGCGCTAGGTGAAGTTGGATTTGCCGCTGTATTTCCCGGTAGCTTGTTTCTTCTGCATTTAATCGGCGGCGTAAAGTTCTTACACTCATGTGTAACTTGGAAGCCATTTGCGGCTCTTTCAATTTTGATTTACCACTGTGCATAATTGCCCTGCGAATTTTTTCCGTCAGACCAGAGGCCGATTGCATTTGCAGGAGTAAGTTTTCGCAATGGCGCTGATACCCCTGTGAGTGGATGAGAAAAGATGATGACAATGGGGTTTCGGCGAGCCGTCGTGGAAACACAAGTTGATCGACATCGTGGTTAAATGTCACGGGGATTTTGAGAATCTGTTTATAGGTATTTTTGTTCTTGGGCGTTTCGCGTTTTAGTTGTAGGCATGCTCCCTTGATGTCGCCTTCGATTAGTTCCGTCGACCGTTTTAGATTAGACGAAAAAAACAGATCAACCAAAAAGTGACTGTTCTGGGGCCATTGGGTGGGATAGTTATAACGCAAATAAATACGATCTTTATCGAGATGTAGACTTACTGCATCGCGAGGATGCTCCTGCCATATCCAGATGTGTTTCAACAAAAAACGCTGTGATTCTAATAAGCTGGAGCAGTTGATTAGTGCGTGGCCAAGAATGCCAAAAGCGGTATTAGTAATACGCTGCCCAATGATAAGGCCCAATAATGTTTCGCCAGATCGATTGATGGCATAATTGGCAAGCATTTGCAGGCGCTCGTGCCGATCTTTTGCATGCTGGCGGATCTGCGATTTAATGGCGTGAGTTGCAATATTTTCTTCTGCAAGGAAGTCGTAGAGATAGTTTTCGAACGCCAGATGTTTAATCATGACCTATAATGCCTACTTGTCTGGCCCAAAATGCCCTATGTGGATGGTGCACGATATCACACAATAATTATCAATTCTTGAATTTGGGAAAATGCCAAAAAACACGTGACGAAACTGATGTCGTCACATTTCACCAAGGAGTTAATAATGAATAATAAATTTATAGAAGATGATGTGGATGTGGTCGCTTTGGCGGGTACGTTTGCGGAAGAGTTACGAAGTAGGGCGGAGGAATTTGAGGGACAAGGGTTTGTTTCTCAGGATATCGCTGACCGTCTTGCAGAATTGGGCTTGTATCGATTATGTAACCCCAAAAAATTCGGTGGGCTGGGCAGGTCACCGCTGGACTACGCGCTGTTGGTAGAAGCGCTGGCCCAATCAGACGCTTCGACAGCCTGGGTGGTTTTCATTGGTATTACCTCAGCTTTGTCGGTGACGAATTTGCCGACCCAGGTTGCAGTCGAATTACTGTCTGATACGCAGGCAATTACAGCGGGTGTGTTTGCGCCGATGGGGCGTGCGATTGCCTGTGAAGAAAATGGCATGAAAGGTTTTAAACTAACCGGACAATGGCAATGGGGTTCCGGGTCGCGGAATGCGACCTACCTCTCCGCTGGTGGTTTCCTCGTCGACGAATCGGGAGAGCTACTTAAACTAGCAAATGGTCGACCCGATCAGCGTTCATTCTTTATGCCTGTTAGCGATGTTGAACTTCTAGATACCTGGCACGTTACTGGATTAAAAGGTACCGGATCTACGGATTTTAAAGTAGAGGGCGTATTTGTTCCTGAATTTATGACGTTTGATGCTTTTCGAGAAAATACACCGCAAGGTGCCATCCATAGTTTCCCGCTTTTTGCCTTTTTAGGTATTGGCATCGGTGCAGTCGCGCTGGGTATTGCCAGGGCAAGTTTGAATGAATTTATCGCTCTCGCCAAACAGAAAACGCCTCAGGGTAGTTCGAAGCCCTTGGCTATGAAACCCGCCACTCATAAACAAGTGGCTGAGGCAGAAGCAAAATTACGTTCTGCTCGACTTTTTTTCTATGATGCCATTTCAACCGCCTGGCAATTGGCGTTAGAAAATGATGCACCAACCGTTGAAGCAAGGCGTGATGTGCGACTAGCCACTACGCATGCTGTGCAATCGGCTGCAGAGGTTGTCGATAGTATCTATAAGTTGGCTGGAGGAACCTCTGTCTATCTACGTAGCCCGATACAGCGGTATTTTCGCGATGTACACGTCGCCACACAGCATATGATGGTGAATGAATCGACGCTCGAACTCGTCGGTAGGTTGTTGGTGGGTATTGATACCAATGTTGATCAGCTTTGAACGTGTCGAATAGATCTGCTTTTGACAGACCTTTATTCGAATAGGAAGATCAATATCCGTTAACCCTTTGTCGCTTATGCGATAAAACCGCTAAGTCGCATCGAAGATTGCCGGAGCGCTTACTAATAGGAATAATAATGGCACTTAAAATAGGTCTGGCAACACCGTCCAACTTCTGGAATAGTTCTTTTAAAGAAAAAACTGCCCTGCTCGAGGCGGTGGATCAAGCCAAAATCGATCATATGTATATGGCCGATCACGTCTCTTTTCACGATGGTTCCGGTACTGATGGATTCGTTGAAATTGCGGCGCTCTCGCAATTAAATCCTAGTTTGGGCGTGATGATTAGCATTTATTTGTTACCGCTTCGGCACCCGCTTCCGGTTGCAAGGCAACTTGCTACGATGCATAAAATCGCACCGGGTCGCACAATGTTTGGAGTTGGCATTGGTGGTGAGGACCGCCATGAAATCGAAGTCTGTGGTGTCGATCCGACTACTCGCGGCAAGCGAACAAACGAGTCGCTGCAGATTTTGCGAGGATTAATGGCTGGAGAGACAGTCGATTTTGAAGGTGAGATATTTTCTGTCGATAATGCCCGTATTCAGCCAGTTGTTGGCGACCAGATCCCGATCATCATCGGTGGGCGTTCCGACGCTGCACTAAAACGCGCGGCGCACTTTGGTGATGGCTGGATTGCTACTTGGTGTTCAGTAAAGCGTTTTAAAGACGCCTTGGCAATAATTGATAACTTCGCCTCTGAGTCAGGTCGTCAGGTTGATTGGCAACATGGTTATCAACCTTGGGTTGGCATTGCCGATACTAAAGCCGAAGCTCGTGCATTGGTTGCGCGAGAAATGGAGGCATTTTACAAAATACCTTTCGAGAGGTTTGAAAAGTACACACCTTACGGTACACCGGAGGACGTTGCGGACTATCTTTCGCCCTATGTTCAGAACGGATGCAGTATCATGAATTTAAAAGTGGTGGCACCAAATGATGCCCTATGTGTTCAGGGCGCGGGAGAGATAGCCGAAAGGTTGAGAAACTCATGTAATTTGCGCTAATGCAGTATTCTGATCCATTCCTACCATTCAGCGTGGCAGTTTCGTGAGCGGCACTAGCATCATTAGGTGTCGGTAAAGTTCAGCTCATGGACAGTAACAATGTGTGTGGTTATGTTTGCGAGCCCCTTGGATTTAAAGGCGCAAAGAAAATTACGCACTCGGACGGATGGCCAGTCGATAGTCCAATAAATTATTGGCTACTTCAGGCTGTCCAAAAATTCCAACAAGAGTTCATTGGTGCGCGAAGCACGTTCTTGTTGGATCCAGTGGCCGGCACCCGGCAAAATTTCACTCTTGAATAATTTTGGCAGGGTTTCATTATATTTTGCAATGGCCGCTGCTCCCCACTGGGTAGGTCCGTCTTTCTCACCACCGATAAACATCGCTGGAATGGTAATCGGCTGGCCTGCAAACGCGGCAAGGTCTTCCCAGTCACGATCGACATTGCGATAGCGGTTGAGAGGTCCGAAAAACCCCGAATACTCGAATTCCCTCGTGTAAATATCCAGGTCTTGTTCCGACATCCAGGCTGGCATTTTTTCTGGATAGACGAACTTGTCCTTTAATTTCCCGCCTTTTGTCACCGCACTGACATTGGGTCCATTGACGATGTCACCCCCTGCGCACCAGTAAAAGCCTAGAATCCATTGCTTGATGTCCTCTTCTATCTCTTTCTCCGCTTTGCCGACTTTTTGGAAATGGTTAATATAAAAGTCCTCTTCTTGAGACATTAGGGCAAACATTTCCGTAGGCCGCATTGCGCCGCCACCCGGAGAGAAGGGGACAGATAAACCGGCGACGCCGTTAAACAAGTCAGGCCGCAGCAGAGCGGAGTTCCATGCGATTGGCGCGCCCCAATCGTGACCTACGACAGTGACCTTACCATTGTCGATAGCTTGCACAACACCGGCGACATCAGCCACTTTCTTTAACATGCGGTAGTCTTCAACCTGATCGGGTTTTGAAGAGCGGCCGTAGCCTCGTACATCCATTGCAACGGCGTGATAGCCCTGTTCAGCTAACACCGGTAGTTGTTCGCGCCACGAGTACCAGGATTCGGGAAAACCATGAATCATCAAGACAGTGGGGCCTTCTCCTGCTTCGGCTAAGTGGATGCGGATGTTGTTTGCAGAGACGGTGCGGTGTTTAATTTCAATCATTGGCTGCTCGGATTTAACAAAAGATACGCGTAGCATAACTCAATTATAATCTGTTTGTCTTACTGGCAATGTCGAATTATGGGCGAAAAAGAGATGGAATAACTGCGCCTGTATTACACCGGCGCAGTTAATAGCTTCAGGCCAATTTGAGAGGTAGGGATCGCAGTCGTTGCCCGGTAGCTTTAAATACGGCGCTCGCTACCGCTGGAGCGATCGGCGGTAATCCTGGTTCACCGACCCCGGTGGGTTCAGTGCCGCTGTCGATAATAATGACTTCAACTGCTGGCGCTTCACTCATTCTCAGAATGGGATAATCGTGGAAGTTGCTCTGCTTGAAGGCACCTTTTTCCAGATCCAGATCCCCATATAATGCGGCGGTCAAACCAAACATGACCGCGCCCTCCATTTGCGCGCGAACGATATCCGGATTAACAGCGATACCACAATCCACAACACAGGTGACCTTATGTACTTTGATCTCATTCCCTTCGATAGAGATTTCAGCGATCTCCGCAACATCGGTAGAAAATGAATTGTGCGCAGCAAACCCCAGGTAATGACCATCGGCTGGGCGCATTTTTTCCATACGTTGCTGTGCCACTCTGATGACATTGTTGAGGCGAGGATTGTTCTGGGTATTTTTGACCCGAAACTCAACGGGATCCATACCGGCTTTTTCTGCTAACTCATCGACCATGCCTTCTTTGGCAAAAGAGGTGTAAGAGTGCCCGACTGAGCGCCAGAAGGTGAGTGGTACATCGTGTTCGACAGTGACATGATCGACCGTTTTATTGGCGGTATCATAGTCTTCGAAGAGTCCTTCGACGCTTGAATGATCGACCATCCAGCCGGCAAAAACATTACGGGATAAACCCACCATGAAGTCAATGGTGCCATCGCCTAGACCGGGGAACAGTGCCGGCATCATATTTTCCAGCGTCTTGGGTGTTATGTTGCCCCCGACCCTTTTTGCCTGCCAGGCGGTAATGCTGCCATCGTCTTTCAGGCCTGCTCTAATCTTCATCAGTGACGCTGGACGGTATACGCCGTTGCGAATATCGTCTTCCCGGGACCAAAGAAGGTGGATCGGCTTATTCGTTGCGACGGCAACTTCCGTCGCCTCAATAACATGGGTTAGCGTGCCGCGGCGGCCAAAGGCTCCACCAAGATAGGTATTGTGGGCACGAACCTTTTCTACGGGAATGTCTGAGAAACGAGATACCAGACCCCGTGCCGCAACGATACCCTGAGTGCCGGACCAAACGTCTGCCTCGCCATTTTCAATCCGAACGACGGCATTCATTGGTTCCAATGGCGCGTGGGCAAGGTAAGGTGCCCAGTACTCTGCTTCAATGATGTGGTCTGCCGTGTCAAGCCCGGCTTCCACATCGCCCTCATCGGTATCGGAAATACCGTCATCATTCTTCATCGCAGCGATGTAATCTTGCCGTACTGTTTCGGTGTCTACCTTTGCCAATGCCACTTCTTCCCACACCGGTGAGAGTTTTTCGGCGGCGGTTTTCGCCTGCCAGTATTTTTCAGCGACCACGGCGACACCACTGGATATCTCAACAACATCCGTGACGCCCGGCATGTTTTGGGCCTTTGACTTGTCAACGGATTTGAGTTTTGCGCCGGCCACCGGTGAACGTTTAACAACCGCGTGATGCATACCGGGTATATCGATATCAATACCGTATTCCGCGGTTCCGGTGGATTTGACCGTGGCATCAACGCGGGAAAATTCTTTACCGATGTAGCGGAAGTTCGTATTGGATTTTAGGGGTGCTTCGTCGCTGGTGTTCATCGTTGCAGCTGTGCCGACAAACTGGCCGTAGGGGTAGCGCTTGCCTGCGACCACTATGTGCCCGTCTTCGGTGGCAATATCTCCGACTGAGACACCGAGATTTTTCGATGCCGCGTCAACTAACAGTGCGCGAGTATTGGCTCCAACTTGGCGCAAATGAAGGTAATGCGCTTTGAGTGAACTGCTGCCACCAGTAGCCTGAACGCCAAAATCCGGATTGTTGTAGTCGCTGTGAACGCCGGAGAATTCGATCTCCATGTCTTTTGGATGCACGTCTAGTTCTTCGCCAATCAATGTGCCGAGTCCGGTGGTAACGCCCTGTCCCATCTCGTCACGAGGGCAATAGAAACGGACCGTATTTTCTGGTGTTATTTGCAGAAATGCATTCGGTATAAATGCACCTTCAGACAATGCGATGGGTAATTTTCCGGATGCACACCCGGTCATAGAGAAACCCACGACCAATCCGCCACCTATAACGCTCGTGGTCTTAAGAAACTTTCTGCGGGACATGTTTGTTGTGTTCATGCCTTGCTCTCCTCGGCTGCGTTGTAGGCAAGATTCTGGCCTGCCACTTGCAATACGGCATCTTTAATTCGGACATAACAGCCGCACCGGCAAATATTTCCGGACATGGCAGCATCAACTTCAGTACTGGAAGGATTAGGGTTCTTTTCTAGTAGCGATGCGGCCGACATAATCTGGCCAGATTGGCAGTAACCACACTGCGGCACGCTGAGCTGTACCCAGGCTTCCTGTAAAGGATGCATGTCATCGGGTGTGCCGAGTCCTTCAATGGTGGTGACGTTGCGGCCAGCGACTGCACTAAGAGGTGTTATGCAGGTTCGGCTGGCGTCGCCATCAATATGCATGGTGCAGGCACCACACAGGCCGGCGCCGCAACCAAATTTGGAGCCCTTTAGTTTGAAGGTATCCCGTACGACCCATAGGAGTGGTGTGCTGGGGTCGTCATCCGAACGGACGGTTTTGCCATTTAATGTAAACTCGATCATTGGGGTTGGATCTCCTTAGGTTTATCTGCGTCACGCCTGATCCCGGACATAATCCGGCAACCGTTAGTGACAAACATATCATGAGAAGAAAAAGCGTTAATAAGCTGTCGGACGTCTTCCGGAAACTCTGATTCATCGTAGCTCGGACCGAGGTCTACCTGTATCGCACCTAATAACAGGGAACTCAGGGCGTTAATTCCCTCTGAAGCTTGCGCTTTTTCCAACTTTAGAATGGGAGCGATGGTTTCACCGAGCATAATTAATATCGCTGCCATTGCGCGCTTGGCTGCTATGAGCCTTTCCAGCGAAACGTTGTGTTCAATGACGCTATCCAGACGAGATAGGAGTCTGATTAACCCTTTATCTGTCGTCAAAGTGTCGTAGAAGCATTCGATAAATACCCGATCGGAATTCCATTGCGTTGAAGTCGCGGTCAGACGAGGAGCCCATGCCTCAAGTTTGTCGAGACAAAGTGCCAGTAAAATTTCTTCGCGAGTCTCAAAGTAAAGATACAGCGTGCCTTTCGATAAACCGACGAGTTTTGCGACGACTGCCATCGAGAATTTCTCGAAACCGGCATCGATGAAATGGGTTTCGGCTGCATTGAGGATGGCTGTTCGACGGTGTTGCTTTTGCTCGTCAGTACGCGCACGCTTTTTAAGGCTGGCAGTGTTCAAGAGATGATTCCGAATTCTGTAATTGACTACTGGTCATTAGTATATCTGACTGGCGGTCAGTTGCAAGCAGGATAGTAGGGTCTGATTTAGATGCATTGTTCAACATAGCAGGCGTTTTGGTTCATTGATAATGCCGAATACGATCGATTTTAATAAGCAGGTACTGTCTTAGCGTGGCGGTAACGTGGCGGCTTCAAGCTGGTAGCCCCACGAGTTCATTATATGAAAGTTGGTTCATTAGGACTGTGTTTTCAACAGCGTGTGTCGGCTATTGAATCTCTCTCATACCGAATAGAGGACTATTTTTTTCCGGTCAATCCGCCCATCCGAGCTTTCCGTCGCTTTTACATGATAGCGAGTTGATTTGCCTTCCGGATAATTAAATTGCCGCCATTACAGGGAGCCGCGGGACACAAAATTATCAGGGCAGTTATTACGGTGAGACCTTATGGAAGATCCTGCAAGGCTAGTGTATTCCTTTTACTTTTCACTAGTTCTAGTGATTGTTGTATATTACGAGCGGACAGTTGTGTAGCATCTCGTCTTTGCTATATTACTCTTCGCGTTTTTACATAGACTACCATCATGAGCATTTTTGCTAGGGTTTTAACTTTTCTAATTTTCG
Source organism: uncultured Cellvibrionales bacterium (assembly GCA_913019905.1). GTDB lineage: Bacteria > Pseudomonadota > Gammaproteobacteria > Pseudomonadales > Dasaniaceae > Oceanicoccus. Next base: position 26,307 of record CAJVZD010000020.1, on the reverse strand, counting down.
CCGCCATCACCATCCTCAGTGACGCAGAGTGGTATAGCGTTAGTGAAGATATTATGGGTACCAAAGTGAGCGTAGAACTTTGGCACGATGACAAGACTACTGCCGAGAAATCGATGGCGGCAGTAATGAACGAAATGCACGCTGTCGATCAAGGAATGAGTCCTTATATTCCCAGCAGTGAGTTGTATAAACTAAACAGTTATGCAGCGGAAAAACCTGTTGTCGTATCCTCTGAATTATTCTCATTGATCGAAAAATCTTTATATTTTTCTAACGTCAGTGGCGGTGCGTTTGATATTAGTTTTTCTTCGGTCGGGCGATTTTACGATTATCGCGACGCTGTATCGCCTGTAGATGCCGAGATAAAAAAGAATTTGTCGGCAATAAACTACAAACTCATTGAAATAGATAAAGCGAAACGTAGTGTCCGATTCAATCACCCGCAGATGAAAATCGACTTAGGTGGCATTGCAAAAGGTTATGCCGTTGATCGTGCCATTGATGAACTGCAGAGCAGGGGTATTACCTCTGCGATTGTCAGTGCCGGCGGTGATAGTCGAATATTGGGAGAACGTCGTGGCAATCCTTGGTTAATTGGTATTCGCCACCCACGCAAAGACGATGAAAACGCCGTTCGTATTCCCCTGGTCGATAGCGCCATTTCGACATCGGGGGATTACGAGCGATTTTATATGGACGGTGAAATTCGGGTTCATCATATTCTAAACCCGCAAACGGGGAAGTCTGCTTTATCTCTACAAAGTGCTAGTATTTTGACACCTTTAGCTGTCGATAGTGATGCTTTGTCAACCACTGTATTTGTGTTAGGAGTTGATGAAGGTCTACAGCTGGTAAATAGTTTGAACAAGGTCGAAGCGATCTTGATTGATCGGGGTGGCATGCTGCATTATTCAGAAGGGCTGCTGAGGGCAACTAAATAATATGACTCCAATTGCGTCAAGTTCTGTCGGTGTAACTCATATTAGTTCGATGAGAGCCAACGCAAGTCAAGTTGAACCAATTTAGTTAGTGCCCATCCAGAAACTATTAGACACTTCATTGCGAGCGTTACGGTTCGATGCCTCGACGCGGCAATCTCATTCAGCATTGACGCGGCCTGTAAGAGATTGCCGCGCTTCGCTCGCAATGACAGCTTGGAAATACATCTATTTCTAGATGGGCGCTAGTTAGAATAGGTGAACCCAAAGCTAGAGGCTGAAGAGTTTAACAATTAGTACCAAACTGAAAAGTAAACCCTAAAAACATTAGCGTCGAAGTCGTATAAAGGTTCGGCTCCTGCAACGCCGCCACTGCGAATATCGCTGAAGTTATCGTAGTCAAACTTTATAAAATCGTATTGAAAGTTAATTGAGCTTCGTTCAATTGACGTTAAGGTATTGATGTTTAGCTGATAGCTAGCGCCGATACCGATTGATTGGCTGCTAAATTCACTTAACTCTTTGTCCCTGGCACGAAAATCTTTTTCATCGATTGATCGGTATTGGTGCAGGTCGTTGTAGAAGTAGGCACTTTCTTGCTGATAGAAACGATAACTTAAGTCCAATACCCATCGGTCACCATAGGGATGTGTATAGCCCAATGTTATATTGTGGGCTTTGATATCCCAGTCATCGGTAAAATAACGATAGTTGCCGTGTACTGCTGCCCGGTAGGGTAAAAAGTATTTGGCGCCCATTGCGACGGCGTCACTGGTGCGAGTCAGTGGATACACTTCGGTTTCACTCGCGTAACTATCTGGATTGCTCTGATCGACAAAACGATAACTGCGATAGGGGTTATTCAGATAACCTTCTTCGGTAATTATTTCATAATCCAATGTTAGGATGAGGTTGGCGGTGGCAATTTGACTAAGACCAAAGCGATAATTATGTCGCTCTATCTCGTCTTCAAATTGGTCATTGCCATTTTTCATGACAGTGTCATTGCCCAACGAATAACCCAAAGAAAAGGTCGTTAGATCGCCGAATAAATCCTGGCTAGCGCTGACATAAAAAGTATCAGCCGAGTAGTCGTTTTCTTCGCTGTTGGTATATCCGGCGCTAAGAATCACCTTGTCGTAAAGATAATCTGCACTGAGGCTATATTCAGTTCTTTTTTCTGAATACTCGCTGGCGCCGCTGGTTTCGACATCAATAGAAGCGCTGCTAACATTGTCTACATAGTAGTTGCCGCTAATAGAAACGGTATTGGCGACTTCCTTGCGAACCAATAGAGAGGGGCCATCAATGACTACACCGCCTCCATCGTAGCGATGGTACATGACATCGCTTCGATCCTCGGGAAGCACGGCCGCATACAATTCGATGCTGACGACAGATAGGGTTATGGCCACAATGAAAAAATGTTTGATCAACAAGTTATTAACCATTCTCGATGTTTTTCTAGTTGCAACCGCAGCCACCTCCGCCACCTCCCTCAGCTCCCTTGGCTCCTTCACGTGCTTGATAAACGTGATGCATATAAGCACTGGAAACGGGGTCTCTGTTGAGACTCATTATAGGGTCGGCAAAATTCTGGCGTTCGTAGGGTTTTATCCACGGTTCTATGTTTAAGGGGTTAACGCTACACCCCGTTGCCATGAGTAACGGAAAAAATAATACAAACGCTAACTTGAATCGACTATTCATTGTTTATTGTTCATTGGTCATTCACGAATAAGTGTTTTAATTTGTTGGATGTAGAGTTTTTCGTAGCCTGGTTTATAGCCGCGATGAGTAAACCTGATATCGCCATTTCTGTCGATTAGAACAGTAGTGGGCATCGCGTCCACATTCATTAATTCGCTTACCGCGTTCCCCGTATCGTAAAGAATTGGGAAGCTAACAGGAATATCATTTAGAATTCTATTGGCGGCCGCAATGTCTTTATCGACATTAACGCCTAAAATTGTAAAGCCGAGTTTTTGGTATTTTTTTTGTATCTCGTCTAGCACCGGCATTTCCTGTCGGCATGGTCCACACCAGGACGCCCAGAAATTAATCAGTACTACCTGCCCGCGGTGCTCGCTGAGTCGCAGATTATTTCCGCCATTACTTTTCAGCGTAAAATCGGGAGCGGGACTCTTAGTGATTGTAGCGGCTAAGCTTGCCGAACTTAATAACAATCCTAAGAATGCGTAAATACAAAATGGCAATATCGTTTTCATAAACCCCTTTTATTGCTATTGCTATTGATTTAACCGTGAAAAATGAAATAGTAATTTACATCTTTTTAGTTGAGTTTCTTTCATTTTAACAGCACTTTAGAAAAACACTGTGATGCCTGTACTAAATTCAATATTGTGAGTCGTTTGGTCCGCGCCAAAGGTATCCCGATCAAATATATGGTCGCGAACATCAATGTGCCAAGCGATTGCATCGCTTAGTAGCAATTTAAAACCCGCTCCCAGGTTAACGGTAAGCCAGCTGTCTCCGGCAAATTCGGTGCTGCCAATTCCGGCGACAAGATACAATGCGGAATTGAATGCATACTCTTCCAATATAAATACTTCACCGGGTAATACATTCCAGCCAACGGATATATCGTAAAAATTGTATTCACGGTCGCTATCATTAAGCAAGGGCGAACCGCCGCTTAGTTTTTCGAAACTGGTTAAGTCGCCTTCAGAGCTACCATATGAGGCTTCGAAGAAAAAGTCTTCCGTTAGGTGGTAAGTACCTCGTACCCCATAAACATCGTTACTTGAAAAGTCTTCAATACTTATGATGCCGTAAAAGACGCCGATTTCGAAGTTTTCACTGTCGATGGCATCGATCTTAATCTGCCGGCGATGGATGTCCGGCTCTATAACCTGAACTGCCTCCTTTGCGTACACTGTAGTGAATTGTAATGTGCCAATAAGGGCGGCGCTTGCTAAAAGAAAACGCGTTAAAAGAACGCGCTTAGTCCGATTTTCCATTCGTCTACTCCTTCGTCATCGTCTCTGTCGGTCAACACGACATGATTTTTGTATTGGGCTCGTAACATTATCCGCCGGGTAATATAGACACTCACGCCGAGCCCAACGTGAACGCTATCGTCGGTACGATCGGTGGTGGATACTAAATTTGATTTGGGGTCGGTTTGTCGTGTCCCACCGCCTAAGGTAAAAAACGGCGAATAACGCCATTCGGGAAAGGGGTGATGAACGATACTGAGGGTCGCCGCCTTACCGTTGGAAAAGTCACCGAAACTTTCAGAATACGTCACTTCCGCTGATATGTTTTTCGTGAAGTAGTATCCACCATATAGACTAATCTCATCGGCGCCACCAAAGCTTCCGGCCATAATGCCAGCTTCCCAGCTTCGCTGATAAAAATCGTTTAGCGCAGGTTTGCTAATGTTGATGGGCTGTTGGTTTCCATCGAGAACTTTGGCAATTTGGTCGATATGGACCCAGCCTGTCTTGGTATTGCTACCGGGAACCAATTTACTGTTGCGGTCTTTTTCTAACAGTCCAAATGCTTGAGTGCGAACTTTAAACCAATCGGTTCTCCGTTTTATAATGTCTACTTTGTCGCCTCTCTCGGCGATGTGGAAAATAGGATATCCGCGGCCGGGGCCGGTTCGCATTTCAATATAGGGCTGTTCGACAATTACACTGATGATTTCTTCTGTGCCAAAAAAGCGTGATTCGGCGTAGCCATTTAAACTGTGAAGAGAAACTAGCAGTGAAAAAACTAAATGAATGCTCAATCCGAATATTGACTCTCGATGCTTATCTGAGTTTTGCATTGATTCTCGTTTCACTCACTAAGATCGGGATGAAAAGGGTTGTTATAGTACTGCGCGCCTATGTCTAGCCACTCAGAAATTAGTCTAAGCTCTCCGTCAGTTAACCAGCCTTTGTGATTGTAAGCTATGGGATCGACAAACACGGTACCATCTTCGGTGCAGTTAATGGAAGCCGTTTCTTGCTGGTCAAAAACACCACAATTATTGTCTTGTTCAAAACAGCTGAAAAAGCTATTGCTTCTATTAGCACCGCTAGTATTCATTACTGAAGGGATAATTGCAGGCCTGGGATCGGCGACGGCAACGGTTTCAATTCCGCCCATGCCGTCTTCTCTATCGACAGTACAATCGCGAATGCGATCGCTCACTGCGCCGCTAACATCTTGCCAGCGCTCGGTATCGGAGAAAAATAATTCCCGGTAAGATCGATAGAATCTATCGTCGATATGGCGACCAAGATCCAATTGCCCGGCGGGGATGTCGGTTTCGGCAGATTCGCTGTCATCGCTATTGGAGCGATGACAGGCTAAGCAGTTAGAGGCGATTACGCCTGGCTCAATTTCGACGGGGTTACCCGCTACGAGGAATTCGCGGTTCCGCTCCCAGATGGGTTGAATATGGTCGGGATAGTTGATCACGATTCGATTGACATAGGGGGCTTGGCTGTTAGTTGTGGTTGGATAACTACTCCATTCCTCATCGTAGCTGTAGTTGAGGCTTACATCAGCAACTTGACCGTTGAGAATATCGGTCCATTCGTCGTCGTATTTGAAATTTGATAGTTGTAATATTCGACTAACATCTTCTTTGCTATTTTGCATGTCGTCTAATGGCCGTTGTAAATCAAAAATGGCGGCCATAGTTTGGCCAATGTCGCCACCGTCGAGAAAGTCTATCGGATAGTCACTGCGATCGACTTTCGTATTCGCAAAACCAATGCCGCTCCCGGAACCCACGATAATACTTTGAGCTCCGGGATTTGCGGAATTAGGATTCGAATCAATACGCCCATGAGGCCGCTCGCTTTCGCTGCTGTGGCAGCCAGTGCAGTGCCGTACTTCGCCTTCGGCTAGTTGCATCCAGTTATCATGCCGTTCACTAATACGGCGGCCGTTAACATCCAGAATACTTATCGCAAATGGAATGTTGGCGGGTATTTTGACTGTGACGGAGCCGTCGGGCTCAATAGGTGCATAGCCAATTATTTCTCGCAATCCCTGGCCGCTGCTCCGTCCGAATACGATTGAATCTATGTCAAAATCATCATTGTCAGGGTCGGGCAAGGATACCGGTTTTACGAGTCGAACAAATCGTGCAGGGCGGTTCTTATAGGCGTCGTTGGCTGGGTTTGCTCTCGCGGCTATGCCCACGTCGACATCACCAATTCCGTCTAGTTCCGAATCATCCTGGCCGTCAAAATCGTAAACGCTATCAATACGGAGCAGGCCAAAACCTTCACCCGTAGCTTGTGAGTCAATTAGCCGTGTATTAAATATGTCGGGAGATTCGTCATTGGGAACTCCCGGAAAACTGCGTGATTCAAATGCGACTATTTCGCTGTAATAAAAACCGCGTTCCGGTGCGATAATGGGTAGTTGGGTGTCTTCGATTGGATCATAGATCCATAGACCGTAAACAACTGGGGCTGGCATAGCGTTTTCTTGTGCGATTGAGCACGGTAGAATAATAACTTCCGGATCATTGTTAGGGTCGCTGTCTAACAGTAAGGGGTCGGATAAGTCTTGTTCAATAGTGCGGCATTGACTCCAGCTGATTAACATTCGGTTGCTACCATCACTGAGCGGGTAGGCCGCTGCAAATTGCCCCCCGGGTGACAGTGGGTCATTGATGATAATTTCGGTGGTCGTTAAAGAAGTTTGTGCTTCGCCGCCGCTCCCTTGATTTTGCCAGACCGGCTGGTCGTGTTCAACGAAACCAGCGAAGTCTATCGTGACGATATTGCCGCCTAAGGTTTCAGATTCCGTCGGACGTAATAAGCTAATCAGGTGACCCTCTTTCGACTCGCGTGCTTGGGTGAATTGTATAATTGAATTGGCTTCGCCACTATCTGGCTCATTGCTACCGCCCGTGTCGTGACTGTGATAGCCATAGAGTAAAGATAACTGTCGTCCGGAGGGATTGATCTTATACAAGCTCCAACGATTGTTACCCGGGCTATTGTCCCAGCGGGTAAAAACAATTTCTCCCGTCGAAATAACGGTAGGGTCAATGTCGTGACTAGGGTTAAAGGAAATTTGTTCAAAGCTGCCATCGTCCGGATCATAGATATGCAGTGTTGAAGACGGACCGCGACCACTTTCATCCGCCGCAATGAATGCGGGGCGGCCTTCAGCGGCAGAACGAATTAAATTTGACGTTTGCCTGGTCGAGCTAAAGACAATTCGATCGTCGGGTAAAAAATGTGGGCCGATATCCTGCGAAGAACCGTCTGCTGCAGCTTCGTTTCGAATCGCTGCAGAATCGATCAAATAGCTGGCAGTATTACTGTCGAAATTGTATTCCCAAATATTCCAGGTCGTGTCTTCTAGATTATTGTCTACGGGTTCAGGTACGACTCTAGCGGAAAATATAAGCGTGCTACCATCAAAGGAAGTTTCCAGATCTTTTATATCGATCGCGAGCTCTGCCGCGTCAATGTCGAGTTCTGTGGCAACAATGGCAGAAATTTGATCGCTTATATTAAGTTCGACGGCACTGCTCGATGCCCGACTACGAACATAAAGCTGTGCTCCTGGATGAAAGGCAGTGGGTTCGCGAAGATCGATTGGTTGCGCGTTAAGTTCAGGTGTAGGCCTTTTTATATAAGCGATGGGGATTTCAACGACAACTGGGTCGGGGCTTTCGTCGTCGCGATCTGAAAAAGTGATTTTTTTCCCGTCACTGTCACTGCCGCCGCAGCTGATCAGAAGCATCGAAAGCAAGACAGAGATCATTGTTTTTGGCAATGTTTTATCCATTCTAAGTGCGGGACTTTTTGGTTTTAGTCAATAGAGTTTCGAATTCTAACGTGAAGAGCAACATGGTTTCATCCGCTATACGTTTTATCAACAAAATATTTAATTTCCCTGGCAGCATTTTGTATTGAACACTAAAAAGGTAAAGAAATAAAAACAGATAACTATTTATGGGCGAGAGGTCACGAATTCGTTGGGTTAAACTGTTCGGCATGGCAAAGTAGGTAGTATGATCTCGACATATAAGTAGCGAGAAAAGAACGGACAGATAGACAATGAAAATTCCCCGGATGAAAAATAAGCAGCTGAGTGAACTGTTAGGTAATATTACCGCCCTACATTTAGCTGCTAGAGTTTTAGTTATTGTGTCTTTCTTTTGTGTAAGTAACTTTTCTAGCGCAGCGTTAAACGACCGAGAAAAAGCTAAATTTATTCACGATCGATTAACGGGCGTATTGCCTTCCGCTGTCATGCTTACAGAAATGGAGGACATCATTTCCCTAAACAACGGTGGCAGCGGCGCCTTTGACGCTGCACTCGTTGCCATTGATGGCAATAATAATGTCGACGCTAGTGGCGCATTTTACAATGTTACGGTTAAAAATTGGGCGTCTCCCTGGACCAATGAAGAAGATGATATTTTTGCACCGCTCAATGATTATTCAGCTTTAGTGATTGGCTTGGTTCGGGACGAAGAAGATTTTTCTTTGCTTTTAAGTGGTGACATCCTCTATTTAGGCGCAGATTCAAGTCTTCCCTCCTATGCAATGAATAATAACAATCACTACCAACAGTTGGAGTCATCGGGTGCAAATCTGGGTGATAGTAGTGTATTTGTAAAAACCACGCAGTCCTCTCAGCTGGATATCGACCCGCGTGGAATTGCGGGTTTTTTTTCGACCAGAGCGGCTGCCAAAGCCTTTTTTTCCGACGGAACCAATCGCGCGATGTTGAGATTTACCGTGCGCAATCATCTTTGCAATGATATGGAGCAGTTAAAAGATACTAGTTTACCGGCCGATAGAATCCGCCAGGATGTGTCTCGTAGCCCTGGAGGTGATAGCCGTATCTATTTGACAAGTTGTGTCGGTTGCCACAGTGGTATGGACCCATTGACCCAGGCCTTTGCCTATCACCAGTGGGAATACTTCGATGATAAAGACTCGGGACGTTTAACCTATACACCGGGCATCGTTCAAGACAAGTTTCTTATTAATGAAACGAATTTCAAAAATGGCTTTGTTACAACAGATGATAGTTGGACTAATCACTGGCGACAGGGTGAGAATGTCGAGAAACTCGGTTGGATCTCCGGTAGTGAAATCTATACCCAGGGTACGGGAGCCAAATCGATGGGCGAAGAATTGGCGAATACTAAAGCGTTTGCCTACTGCCAGGTCACCAAGGCATTTAAGTCAGTTTGCCTTCGCGAACCATCGGAAAGTGATCGCAGCACTGTAGATGCCATTGCCGTTAATTTTATGTCCGCTTATAACATGAAGAATGTTTTTGCGGAGTTGGCGGTAAATTGCGCCGATGGGTTTTAGTCGTGAGCTTTAACGTGGAAATATTCTCGAGTCTTATGAAAAAAACCTTTGGTTTTAACGTCGAACACTTTTACGGTGGCTTATTTCTTGGAAAGAAAACCATATCAAGGTTTTGGATATTGATACTGACTGTACTGTTGCAAGCTTGCAGTGGGGGTAGTGGCGGTGGCGCGACCGATCAAGATCCGAGTGTCGTATTAGGTGACGGCGATGTTGGCGGATTTACCTACTCTGGTCCGAGTCCGGCTAATACTGAAATTCAGGCCTTCAAACGCGAGTTTTACGACAATCTGGTCATATCCGGCCGTTGTGGCGACTGCCATACCAGTGACGGTTCCGGGACCACTTTATTTGTGGACAAGGAAGACGTAAATCTGGCATGGCAACAGGCTAACACTGTTGTTAATCTGCTCGACCCCGCAAGTTCGACCGTAGTTCAGCGAGTAGCAAACGGGCATAACTGCTGGCTGGGTTCAGACCAAACTGCGACCTGTCGAAGTACCATGATAGCTTATATCAATAACTGGGCATCCAGTAGTGCCGGTGGAGTAACCACGGTGCAATTGCTGCCACGTACTTCTGTTGATCCGACTGGCACAAAACGTTTTCCGGTTAATCCACCAACCAGCTTTAGTAGTACCAATACCAATAGTTTAGGTCTGTATCCGCTTTTGACCACTTATTGTAGTGATTGTCATCGAGCCGAGTCAGACTTTCCTCAGTCGCCGTATTTCGCGAGCGCCGACTTGACTCAGGCCTATGCAGCGGCACAGACAAAAATCGATTTGATCAATCCCAAAATGTCGCGAATCGTTATACGCTTGAGAGAAGAGGGTCATAACTGCTGGAGTGGGAATTGCGAAAACGATGCTGACCAGCTGGAAGCTGCCATAATTGTAATAGCAGACGGTATAGACATTGACGAAATTGAAGCATCAATTCAAGGAGCGATTAGTCGAGCTCAAGTATTAGCGTCCGATGGCATTCTAGCCTCGAACGGCGGACGCTACGAAGAAGATATTGTCGCCGAATGGAAATTCAGCGAAGGCATGAATCCCGCCGATATTGATAATTGTTTGACCGATTCGCAGTGTACGTTGACTTCCTCTGATACCAGTGGTGTACAGCCGGAAATTACTTTGTCACTGAGTGGTGACGTGCAATTGTTTAGTAGTGGCGGAATCCGTTTTAATAATGGCAGCGCTCGCGGTCTGGCGAGTACGAGTTTAAAACTAAGAGACACCTTGGCGGCGGCCGGGGAGTATAGTATTGAGGCTTGGCTTATTCCCGATAACGTTAGTCAGGAAGAAACTAGCATAATTAGTTATTCCGGTATTTCAGATAATCGGAACTTCATGTTTGGGCAATCACTCTACAATTACGACTTTTTAAATCGCAGTAGTGCTACTGGCGCTGACGGCTCTGGGGGCCCGAGCTTGTCAACGGCTGATGACGATGAATTGGCACAGGCTACCTTGCAACATGTGGTGCTAACCTTTGATTCAATTAATGGCCGCCGTATTTATGTCAATGGAGAGTTTTCTGGTGTTGCCGACGGTCAGGGTGGAGGTAATATGGACAACTGGAATGATGCTTTTTCAGTCGTTATCGGCAATGACTCCTCAGGCATGAATCCGTGGAAGGGTATTGTTCGCTATATTGCACTGCATAGCAGGGCGTTAAATGATGAGCAAATCCTGCAGAACAATGATGTTGGTATCGGGCTGGATTTTTACCTGATGTTTAGTATATCACACTTGCTTGACAGTGGCAGCGGCTGCTTGCAAGGCAGTGGCGATGACCGGGTGAACCAGTGTTATGTTGTTTTCAAGGTGAGCCAGTTTGATGAGTTTAGTTATTCTTTTTCATCGCCCTTTTTTGTTAGCTTAGATGAAGACAATTTGTCCTTAACTGATGTTCGCATTAAAGGTATTTATCTTGGAATCAATGGAAAGCTGGCGAGTAGTGGTCAGGCTTTTAGCAGCGTTGATGTAAATCTCAATAACAGTATCTATACGAGTGGTGGTGTGACTCTTACAAATCCCATCGGAGCTGAAGGCTCGGTCATCTTATTAGAAAATGGCGCAACCGTAGACCAGTTCTTCCTGGCTTTTGAAGAAATTAATGGGACGTCTGGTGTGAAGTTAACCCCTGTCGACACTCCCAGTAACTTTGTTTACGGTCTGAAAGGCGGCGATAACTCAAATATTGCCGTGAGAACCTTCGAAGAAATCAACCAAAGCTTTGCCGAGATTACGGGAGTTACCAGTACCAATACGGATGTACACACTGTTTTTTACGGCTCTGGCAGTGGAGACGATCAGGGGCTGCAGAGACAGTTGCCCAGTATTGCCGATTTTCGGGCCTACCAAGGTTCACACCAAACCGCTGTGGCGCAACTGGCCATCGCTTACTGCGATGTATTGGTCGACAGTACGCAGTTAAGAAATGGCTTTTTTAACGATGGTGCCGCGTTCAACTTCTCGCTCCGGGCCGACTTAGTTTCAACGAATAGCTGGCGAAATAAAGTTATCGATCCTTTGCTAGAGGCAGTCCTGATTTTTGACGGAGAACCACTGGTTATTGATAGTCAACCTGACCGGGCTACATCCAGAGAAATCTTGAGCGATTTGATCCTAAATGAAAACGATAGTAAACCCTACAAATATAACAGTGTACTAAACGACTACATTTCTCAGCCAGATGGTAACCCGGATGGATTGGCTCGTTGTAATGGCGTTGGGGGTGGCTTTGAGTGCCCCGCTGGCCGTACTAACGAAGTCGTAAAGGCGGTATGTGCGTCTGTTCTGGGCAGTGCAGCCGTGTTGCTGCAATGAGGATTGTTATGATTGATAGAAAAGAAAATGTAAAAAATACAGTGGACATCTTTCTATAGAGGTTTAAAGGCCATGTTTAAGCGCCGTAAGTTTTTTTTGCCTAATGAGCCCTTAAGGCATAACCACAAGCCTGTAAGTCGGCGGGATTTTATCGCCCAGGGTTTCAGGACGGGAGCGGGTACTTTACTGGGGGTGTCTGCTCTGGGCATGTTACATTCTTCAGCCAATGCTATTTCTCCGTCCATGTTCAGTAGTACTGGTTACACTCCTGGCGATAGTTGCGACCTGGCAAACTCCGCTGGCAGAAAAATCCCCTTTATTTGTTTTGATTTGGCCGGTGGGGCGAATATTTCAGGCTCGAATGTATTGGTTGGAGGGCAAGGTGGACAAGAAGACTTTCTTAGTACGAGCGGTTATAGCAAATTGGGTTTGCCTGGAACAATGGTGCCCTCGGTTGCCGATCCGGTAACCGGTGCCAGCGATTTTATTGATCGTCGATTTGGTCTCGCTTTTCATTCAGACAGCGCGATGCTAAAAGGCATGCTGGCCAGCGCGCCCAGTGTGGCAACGCAGCAGGCAACTAACGGCGCCGTTTTACCAGCCCGTTCTGATAACGATACCGGCAACAATCCACATAACCCTAGTTACGGTGTTTTTAACTATTTGAATAAGTCCGGTTCCGGGGGCAGTTTATTGCAGTTAGTCGGTTCTCAAACTTCTGAGTCGGGGGGTAATTCGATGGCACCTGCGGCGATGGTTGACCCAGAGGCGCGGCCTACGAAAATAGATCGTCCTAGCGACGTGACCGGTTTGGTTGATGTGGGTGACCTGAGTCAGGTATTGTCCGATCCGGCCGATGTGGTGTCGGTAATGGAGTCGATGAAGAAAATTAGTGACGCCAAACTTGACCGTGTTGATACCGGACTGGCCAACCAGGATTTAGAATTAAAACAGCGAATCAGTTGTGAATATCTAAAAAGTGCGGATGCTTACGAGAAGTTTGCGCGACAGCCTGGTGATCCGGATCCTCTTGACCCTTCTGCAGACGATCTTATTGTTGGCGACGCCGGTATCTTTACTCGGGATGAATTCAATTCAGACAATGAGTTTCAAAAAACGGCATCGATTATGAAAATGGTTGTCAATGGCTATGCCGCCGCGGGTACGATTACCATGGGCGGTTATGACTATCATACGGGCGATCGGGTGACAGGTGAACTACGAGACGAAAGAGCGGGTCGTTGTATTGGTGCCTGTTTAGAGTATGCTCAGCGGATCGGCGTGCCACTGATGGTCTACGTATTTAGTGATGGCTCCGTTGCAAGTAACGGCGCGCTCGACATGAATATGGCGATTCCAAAAGGTCAATGGACGGGAGATAATTCGTCCACCGCGGCATCATTCTTTTTAGTGTATAACCCTAATTCGCAGCCTGTGCTTAACAGTGCAGCAGGTCAAGATCAAGATCAACATCAACAGTTAGGCTGGATGCGGGCGGATGCGTCCGTTGAAACAGCAAGTGGTTATGCAATTGCTAACAGTGTTGAAACCTTGGCGGAGGCTGTCGTACTGAACTACATGGCTTTACACGATAACGTCGGGCTGTTTAATTCTTCGCAATCCATTATTTCGGATCTCAGTGATTTGGATAAATACATTGCCTTTGAACCGATTGTCAGTGGTACGCTTTGAATAATTTTAATGATTTAGAAGGAAGTAGCACATGTTAAAATGGAATCTGTGTTCCGTTTTATTTTTGATTCTTTTTTGGCAGGCATTAGGTCAGGATGTATTGGGTCAGGTGCTAGCAGGTCAGGAGCTAGTAGATGAATCGCCGAGTATTGAACACACCAAGAATGCCAATGCCCCGCAGTCGCTTAACAGTCAGGTGCAGGACTTAAAGCAGCAAGTGATCGAGCTCAATCGAGATCTATTTATTCTTGAGGAAGAGCTTCTTTTTCCGGCGAATACACAGATAGCCATCTTCGTATCGATGAACGTTGGTGAATTTTTCGAATTGGATGCGGTAAAAGTGAGTTTAGACAAAAAGGTCATCAGTAACTATCTGTACACCGACAAGCAAGTCAATGCATTACACCGTGGCGGCGTCCAACGTCTTTTTGTAGGGAACATGAAGTCTGGGGAACATGAATTAGTCGCGGTGTTTACCGGGAGTGGACCTCGCGATCGAGAATATAAGCGTGCCGTGACACTTCATTTCGAAAAGGGTAACGAGGCGAAAAATATTGAATTGAAAATTGTTGATTCCAATGCTACCCAGCAGCCGGAGTTTTTGACAAAAGAGTGGTAAATGCTAAATGAATTTGTCTTTTTTGACTCAATTACTTTTGACTAAAACCCGTTTGACTAAATCTCTGGTATTAGTTGGAGTCATCATAAGCACGTCAGTGAGTGTCGGCGAGGACATCAGGTCTCCTGTAAGCACAAAGAATAATGCTCCCGTAGAAGTACAAGATTTGCGCTATGGTGTAATGCTCTATCATTTTTTCCAACAATCCTACTTTGAATCCCTCACTGAAGCCTTAGTCGGCGAACAACGCAAAGATATGCCTCATCACCAACGGTCAGCAAAGCTCCTAAGAGGCGGTATCAGTCTTTCCTATGGTATGGGGAAGCAGGCAGAATCGATTTTTACCGAATTGCTAAATGGTTTAGATAATGGAAAGGAGCCCGACCAAACGCAAAGTTCGCAGAGAGAAAGAGCCTGGTTCTACTTGGCCAAACTATATTATTTGCGCTCAGACAATATCAAAGCGGCCAGGGCGTTAGGAAATATTGAGCCTGCGGGACCTGTGGGGCACACGGGGGCTCTCAGAGCTATAGGAACAGGTGACGAGTCGTTTGAGGCAAATACAAAAGGAAAATCCCGGTTTGATAAAGCTTTGCTTCCCGACGAGCTACAGCAAGAAAAAAATTATATGGCAGCCAATCTATTGCTCGATTCGAACCAGTTTGCGGAGGCAAATGAAACGATATCTCGATTGGACGAAACATCACCCTGGCTAGCCTATTATTATTTTAATCGGGGATCGCGCGAAACGACAGCAGGAGATTGGCAGCAAGGCGTTGAGTCTTTTCGCCAAATTCAGCAACTTGAACTTGGTGGAGAAGAGGGGAGAATTCTTAAGGACAAGTCCTATATTGGTTCTGGCTTTACTCACCTCGGTGCAGGTCAATATGAAAAAGCGATAGAAGATTTCCTAAAAGTAAGGTTGGAGAGTCCTTTGGTCGAAAAGGCACTACTAGGCTATGGTTGGGCCGCCGCACAAGAGAAAGATTTTCTGCGAGCGCTCGCACCATGGCAAGCCTTAAGTAAGCGATCATTAATGAGCTCGAGCGTACAGGAAAGCTTGTTAGCAATTCCCTATGCCTTTGAAAAACTAAAGGCAAATGCAGACGCTCTACAAAAATACCAGCGCGCTACTGAGCTATACGAAATCGAACTTGAAAAAGTGGCGCAAGCGATTAAAGTGTTCAAGAAAATGCCCTTGCTAGAAATGATAAGCCGTCACCATGGTAAAGAGGGCGAGTGGATCGGTGGCCACGACAACCTGCCCATCAACGATCAAGCTCCGTATCTATCCCACCTGATTGCTCAAAATCATTTCCAGTCGACAATCGATAATCTGAGAGACTTATTGACAATGCAGGCGTACTTGCAGAGGGCATCTACGCGAATAGCAGCCATGCAAGAAGTGTTAAACAGTCAGCGAGTAATACGGAAACACAGACTTAGCCAGGCACAAAGACAGCAATATCGAGAGCAGTACAAAAATTTGGAAAGTGCGAGAAATAGAATAGAAGTACAACAGACAATCGCTGAACAAGAGGCGGATGGTCGTCAACTTCTGAGTAAAAAGGAACTTGAACTGTGGGGGCTGGTTAGCAATTCTGGCTCAATTATTCGTCACTTAGAGCATCAAGGGCAGGATGTTGGCGTTGAGAAAAGCAAACTCGATTTTTTTAAGGGGCTGCTATTGTGGCAGGCCAATGAAGAGGATATCGGACGGCGCTGGCAGTTAAAACAACAACTGGCAACGGTTGAAAAGTCACTGTCAGAAACCCGTTTACGATTGGAACGATTGGATGACCTTAGTGTTGATTATTATGAAGGCAGGTTTTCCCTGCGTATTGCGAATTTGTCCCAACGGCTCAAAAGCCAGTCAGGCATTGTAGATGGAAGTATTGCCAGGACAGAAACTAAAATCCGGGATCTCGCAGTCACCGAACTGGAAAAACAAACCCGACATTTATCTTATTATCTCGCCCAGGCAAAATTGTCAGTGGCGCGTTTGCATGACTCCGCTAATGTGGAGTCGTTCTAATGGCAGCACAGAAGAGTCGAAGCCTATTGGGCAACAATTCGATAATGTATCTTCGGCGTGTGCTGATTCTGCTGTTGCTATTGGTCCTTTCCGCTTGTTCCTCATTTCTAACCAATATTCCCTTTGTTGCCTTTAGTAGTGACGATCGTCGGTCTGCCTCCCCAACGTTAGCAGACTTGAGTCAGGCCGCGATGCCTAATGTTTTAAAACCCTTGCCCACAATCGACTTGGAACAATTGATTGCCAGTTACCGGCAAGTATTAGATGTTACGGAAGATAAAGAAATACGTTTGCAGGTGATGCGCCGCCTGGCCGGTTTGGAAATGAAACGAGGCGAGAATAAATTATATGAACAGGAAGCGCTGGCAGGACAATTTGATCTGGCAATTCGGGCCTATTTGAAACTACTGCAAGATAGTCCGAACTACACCGAGAATGATCTTCTTCTCTACCAATTGTCTAAAGCCTATGACCTGGGTGGCCAGCTGGAAAAGTCGATGGTGGTATTAGACCAGCTAGTAGAAGACTACCCTCACTCTAAGCATTATGGTGAAGCGCAGTTTCGAAGAGCTGAATTACTCTTTAGTCGGCAACAATATCAAAGGGCTGAATTAGCCTACGCAGAAGTTATCGGGCGGGGAGAGCTGGATCCTTATTACCAAAACTCCTTGTATATGCATGGCTGGTCGCAATTTAAACAACAGCGTTTCCGTGCCGCGTTGAAATCGTTCTCGAAAGTATTGGATTTGAATATCGCTGCTGATGGCGATTTGGATAGTTTGAGTAGAGGGAACAGGGAGATAACCGAAGATACGCTTAAGGTGATGAGTATTGTTTTTTCTTACATTGATGGGCCTGCAACAATCACTCAGGTATTTAAGGCGTTTGGCGATCGCCCCTACATGCCGCTGCTTTACGAAAATCTAGGGAAACTCTATTTAAAGCAACAGCGTTTCCGGGATAGCGCAGAGGCCTATCGTGCTTATATAACACAAAATCCGACCGCAGTTAGGACGCCTGAATTCTACACAAAAGTCATCGAAGCGTTTACCTCCGGAGGATTTACTAAGGAGGTGTTGGAAGAGAAGAGAAATTTTATTACATTCTATGACTTTAGCGGTAAGAATTTTCGGACTGCAAAGAATGAGCAAAGAGAACGCATTCAGTCTCACTTAAAAACTTATATTCCCGAACTGGGGAAACATTATCACGCTATTGCTCAAGCAGCTGGCGCCGCCGGAAAAGTCATAAAAACGAATAAATTAGAGGCGAATGACGGCGAGAACTTAAAAAAGATAGCCAGGGAAGACTACGTAATCGCTGGCGATTATTATCAAAAATTCTTTAAACATTTTCCGAACAACAGCCAAACACCGGAAATGCGATACCTATTTGCTGAGAGTAGATTTTCCGCAGGCATATTCAGTGAATCAATAGACGCTTATGAAAGTGTAGCCTATCAGTCTGCTAGCAACCCGCGCAGCGCTGAAGCCGGATACGCGGCGATCGTTGCCTACGGCCGTTTACTAAAAGAGATACCATCGGATCTCACAGAGGACGCCACAAGATCATCGCAATACAGTCATTGGCTACGACGAAAAATTACTAGTCAATTGCAGTTTACCAATAGTTTCCCGAAAGAAGACCGTGCAGCTGCGGTGTTAGCAAAATCAACGGAAGAATTATTGGAAATTAAGGAGTATACAGAGGCTGTCGAGGCCGGAATGCAGTTAGTTACTAAATATCCAGACGCGGCAGAGAAGTTGATAAAAACGGGCTGGCTGGTTATTGGCCATAGTGAATTCGAACTACAGCATTTCAAAAAATCGGAGCACGCGTATCAACAAACGCTTTTATTGTCGGACAAAGCTGACCCTGAAATTATTGAACGAATGGCGGCAAGTGTATACAAACAAGCAGAGTTGGATTTGAAAGCCGATCGCTACGATCAAGCAGCGGAGCAATACTTGAGAGTGCACATTGTTGCGCCCAGCTCTGCAATTGGAATTATTGCTCAGTATGATGCCGCCAACGCCCTGTTGTCCGCTAAGAATTATTCGAAAGCTATCGTCGTGTTGAATGACTTCAGGTCTAAATATCCTCAAAATGTTTTGTCTGAAGATATTCCGGCTAAATTGATAATCGCTTATCAGCAAGATGAACAATGGACGCGGGCGGCAGATGAATTAACTCTCTTTTACGCAAACTCCAGCGATGATGCGACAAAAAAAGAGTCGCTATATCAGGCGGCCGAACTTTATCTAAAAGCGAATAACAAGACGCTAGCCATTGAACGTTTTCGTAGCTATGCGCACGCTTATCCTGATCCACTTGGCGCTGCAATGGAAGCGCGTTATCACTTAAGTGAGCTATATCGTGAAACGCAGCAAGCTGCCAAACGTCGTTTTTGGCTAAAAAAGATGATGCTTGAAAATAAGAAGGCGAAGTCTGAGCGTACAGGAAGATCAGATTATTTAGCCGCATTTTCTGCCAGTGTTTTAGCGAATGATGATTACCTTGAATTTAGAAAAATACCGCTAAATTTGCCATTAAAACTTAGTCTAATGAAAAAGAGAGTAGCGCTTACTAGAGTATTGGAGTCATATCGGCTGGTAAATAATTACGAAGTTGAAGAGTTTTCCACCATGGCGACTTATCGTATAGGTACCATCTACTGGCAGTTAAGTAGCGATTTAATGGCGTCTG
This sequence comes from uncultured Cellvibrionales bacterium, assembly GCA_913019905.1. Classification (GTDB taxonomy): domain Bacteria; phylum Pseudomonadota; class Gammaproteobacteria; order Pseudomonadales; family Dasaniaceae; genus Oceanicoccus. The sequence goes on along the minus strand of CAJVZD010000020.1, from coordinate 7,162 downwards.
ATCGGCCAGTTAATCTCGATGAGCTTGCGATGGAGCAATACGAGTTGTTATTGGAAGAGCAAGCATTTCCCTTCGAAGAAAAAGCTATCGAAATACACGAGGCAAATGCGCAGCGAAGTTGGCATGGAATTTACGATGAGTGGGTCAAAAACAGTTTTTCAGAACTCAAAGAACTCATTCCTGCCAGGTATAATAAGCAAGAAAAAAGATGGGAGGACAATAATGAAATTCACTGAGCTTACTTCACTTATTTTGACTCTTATGGCCATCTTTTTGTTCAGCGCTTGTCAATTTATTCCCACTGAGAGTAGTCGAAACTCGCGACCGTTGGGCGAAAATAAAATTGAAACAGAGGGTAAGAAAGATCAAGTGTCCTTATCTACAGATGATAATCCTTATTTAGCCCAATCTGTAAAGGTAACTTCTGTGGCGCGGCATAGATTTGAATTAGCCAACAAAGCCTCTCGCAAAGAAGACTGGGTACAAGCTGAAAATCATCTATTATGGCTGACAAAAAATTACCCGGAGCTTTCAGGACCCTTTTTGAAACTGGCACTACTTTATAACGCAACTGAGCAGTTTGAAAAAGCAGAATCGAGTTTTGGGCATGCAATAGTCTCAAACGATAAAAATATCTATGCCTACAATCAATACGCTGTATTTTTGCGCGAGCGGGGCAAATTTATCGAGGCAGAAAAGTACTACCGTCAGGCGCTGAACATTTGGCCTGCCTATCCAGAGGGAAACTTAAACCTCGCTATTTTGTACGATCTATATATGGGTAGGCTGGAGCTGGCACTACAGCATTACAAAATATATCAATCCTTACTGCCGGAAACCAACCGTCAGATATCTGGCTGGATAATAGATACCCAGCGGCGGCTAGCGACGTCGCAAATAACGCGAGGAGATTGACCGTGCGAATACTAGTATCGACCATTATCGCTATTTCAGTGTTTAGTCTAATGCACGTATCAATGTCTGTTGGCGAGGAAGCGAGGGAGGCGAAAGTGGTTTTACGCAGTACCGTGGTTGGCAATCAAGAGCAACCAAAGGTGCTCTATATTGTTCCTTGGCAACGTGCTGGAAAGCTCCAGTTGAGCTATCAGCCCTTGCAGAGTCTAGTCGATGGCGTTTTTTCGAAAATAGAGAGAGAAGAATTCTTGAGACAACTGAAATACCGAGAGAAAATTGAGGATGGCCTGATAGACGCTCCGCAGTAAGGTATTTTAAAAAAGTGCTTGTCATCTTTTGGCTTGGGTTCACAGAAATTTCCACCAGAACGATTAACATCATCACCGAAAACTAAATGCATACGGCTGACTGGCCGAACTATAGATATAAGTAGGGAACTAACATGGACATTTTCGAAACTATTATTCGATTTTTTCAAACAGGCGGGGCGTTTATGTACCCGATTGCTGTGGTGCTTGCCTGTGGTCTGGCCATCGCGATTGAGCGCTATATTTATTTATCAGCGGCTAAAGCTTCCAACAGGAAAGCGTTTGACCAACTACTTCCTCCATTAAAAAAGCGTGACTTTCCTTCAGTGCTAAAACTGGCAAATGGATCCGGTGCGCCAGTGGGGCGTATTGTTGGCGCCGGCATCTCTAGAATGGGGCAAAGCAGACGCCGAGACGATATCGAGAATGCCATGGAAGAAGGTGTTATGGAAGCATTGCCGCGATTGGAAAAACGTACTCCCTATCTTGCTACGCTTGCCAATATAGCAACTTTGTTAGGTCTGCTGGGGACTATTATCGGCCTAATCGCGGCTTTTACGGCAGTGGCGAATGCCGATCCTACCGAAAAGGCTGCTTTGCTATCGCAGAGCATATCGGTGGCCATGAATACCACCGCGTTTGGCTTAATCTCAGCGATTCCACTTTTACTTTTCCATGCTCTGTTACAAACGAAAACTATCGAGATTGTCGATAGTCTGGAAATGGTTGGGGTCAAGGTGATCAATATACTAGCAGAGAGTTCCTCCAGTGCTAAGCCCAACGAAATAGCCTAATTATTCCTAAGTAAATGGTAGCTCGGAGTTTTACTTATGAGAAGAGTTAGGCGAAGCAAGAAGTTGCAAGAGGCTGAGTTAGATATTACTGCCTTTATGAACTTGATGATTGTATTGGTGCCCGTTTTGCTACTGGGCATGGTTTTTTCTCAAATTACGGTTTTGGATCTGAAGTTGCCCGATATTTCCGTCGACACTACCGACAATAAGGAAAATAAACTAATCGAACTAATAATACGTGAAGAAGCTATGTATGTTAATTATCCACAGGGTGTACTGTTAAAGCGAATACCCAAAGTAGCTGTCAGCGATGGAAATATTGATGAAGATACCCCAATGGCTGAAAAACATGACTTCAAGTTTTTGAGTTTAGTTCTGCAGGAACTGAAACGCCAACTCGGTGAAAAGAATGTTAAGAAGCGTTCGATCAGTATTTTGTCAGATGCTGATACGCATTATCAAACGATTGTTAGTGCTATGGATACCGTGCGCTCTTACAAAGCGGTTATTGCTACATCGGTAGTGGACGCCGAGTTGTTTCCCGAGGTTTCTTTGGGAGATTCCCCAGAAACATCACCCGCGTCCGATGGGAGTGATTCATGAAGTCATCGCTCCGGGCAAAACGAATGGCGCGTAATCATCGCCTGAAAGCACAAGGTGTCAAACTGAACCTTACTTCCTTGATGGATATATTTACGATTTTGGTGTTTTTTTTGATGATTAATAGCGGCGATATTGAGGTTTTACAATCTGACAAGAATATTAAGCTGCCTGACTCGTTATCAGCCCAAAAGCCAGATTTAACGTTACTGGTCAAAATTAGTGAAACTGATGTAATTATCCAAGGCCAGGCGGTGGCCACTATAAAGGACGTTTTGTCTGGGGAAAACGACGCAATCGCCTCTCTGGAGAATGCGTTACAGTCTGTAGCGGAAAGAAAGCCTCTGCTCAACGACTTGGAAAAGGAAAAGGGAAGAGCTGTTACGATTATGGGCGGCCAGCAGGTTCCTTATAAATTATTGAAATTGGTCATGGCCGCCTGTGCACAAACAGACTATCGCGATATTTCTCTGGCGGTAAATGCACTGCCTGGCAGTGACGAAAAGGCATTTATCGAGGCTAATCGTTCACCGCAGTCTGTAGGAAGTAGCTCGTGACAACAATGGCATTGACTCCTGAATTACTGTTACCCTGGACCTCAAGTGAACAGGACAATACCAGGTTTCGGAAAATACTGCGTAATAGTTTGTTTGTATTGGCTCTGCTTGCCATTGGCATTCCATTTATATCTGTTCCAGAAATTAATCGACAGCCGCGAGAAGTTTTACCGCCACAATTAGCAACGATTAATCTGGAAAAGAAGCAATTGCCTAAGCCGATAGTGATAAAGTCTGAACAAAAGCCTGCTGAAATAGCCAAACATAAACCTGTTGAGAAGAAACGGGTCATTCCGAAACCAACAGTTATCCCCGAACCGAAATTCGTTGAGATTCCAATAAAGGCGAAACCTGAGCCAAAGCGAGTTGATCTCATTAAAAAAGCAAAGGATACCGCTGCCGTAGCAGGGCTTTTGGTTTTTCAGGATGATTTAGCGGAAATGAGGGATAGCATCGATGTAGAGGTTTTATCTAAACAAAGCTTAAGTCGCGGAGAGGCTACAGCGACTAAGCTAGAGCGTTCCATCATTAGCTCGAAGGCGAAGTCCATCAGCGGAGGGATTCAAGTTGCTGCGCTTAGCCGAAATACTGACGGTACCGCCTTGTCAGGTAAACAAGATACCAAAGTGGCAAGTTCGATTGCTGGATTAGCGAATATCCAGAGCAGTTCGTCAGCCTCGGTTTCAGTTGGTGGTCGAAGCGATCAATCGGTGCGTCGAGAAATGGACAAAAATAAAGGCGCAATCTTTGCGATCTATCATCGCGCGCTAAGAAGAGACCCCGCGTTACAAGGAAAGTATGTATTTGAAATGCTAATCGATCCGGATGGTTCGATTTCTGAGATTAAGCTATTATCCAGTGAGTTAGCCAATGCCGGTCTTGAACGAAAAATCCTGTCGCGGGTAAGACTCATTCGTTTTGACGTAGAAAACGTTATCAAAACCCGGGTGAATTATTCTTTTGATTTTCTTCCGTACTAGTTGTTAGTGTTTTTTAGATTTCTCTCGCCGGTACCGATACCGATACGGTTTGATATTCCAGATCATTCCGTTTTTATCGTGTCTATACACGGTGTCCACAAATCCTCTACTGCAGCCCTCAAAGTGTCGAGAGAAATCTATTCATTGCAACTTTTCAATTTTCCCCAAAGGACTTGAAATTTTCTCAATTGCTGTTGAATAATGCTCATCTAAACGAGACTCAATTGGCGCGACAGCGTCTTTCAATATGACAACAATGGTGAGAAGATTTGGATAGGCAATTTGGCAGGTAGTCTATGAATAAAAATCAAGTCACAGTGCTGGATGCAGGCATGGGTAAAACGTTGGCCATGCGCGGAGTAGATATTCCCGGTACCATTTGGTCCGCTAATGCATTGATCGTTGCTCCGGATATTGTTGTCGATGTTCATAAAGAAAACATCGCTGCCGGGGCTCGCGTGATTACCACCAACAGTTACGGAATTATCCGCAGCGATCTAGCCAAAGAGAATATCGAAGATCAATTTTTGGCGCTCAATAAAAAAGCGGGAGAGTTGGCTAAACAGGCCGTTCAGGGTTCCGGTGCTAACGTAGAGATCGCCGGCAGCCTTCCGCCGCTAAATGGTAGTTATCGTCCCGATCTCGTACTAGATCGAGCGGCGATTGAGCCGCTCTATATCGAACAAGTGAAACTGCTCGCGCCCTATGTAGACTTCTTTATATGCGAAACAATGTCCGCGATTACCGAAGCGGTTGCCGCTGCCGCGGCTGTTGCAAAAGTTGGTAAGCGGGCATTGGTGGCGATTACCCTTGACGATGATAAAAAGGGTTGTCTACGCAGTGGAGAAACGATTGAAGAGGCTCTGGAACAACTGAAACCCTTTAATCCGTTAGGCGTATTGGCTAATTGTTGTCTGCCAGAACGTATTAGTGATGCTATGCCTATATTGGCTTCGGCGGGGCTGGATTTTACCGGTGGTTATGCCAATGCTTTTTCGCGAGTACCGAAAGACTGGTTACTTGATGGTATTAAGGAAAACGATCGTAAGCTGGAATTACGACGTGATCTTGAGCCTTTAGCGTATGCACAATTTGTGGCGCAATGGGTTAAGCAAGGCGCTAACGTGGTTGGCGGCTGTTGCGGAACAACCGCGGAACATACGCAGGCAATAACTGATTTCCTCGCCGTGAAAAAGTCCTAATCTTAAGCTTTTTCTGCCATTTCTAAAATATCATGACCCGGGTTACTCTGTGATGATGGAACATGTGTATGGACATGCGTTGCTGGAAAGTCATTGAACCCTGTGTTTTACGTTACCAGCAGCAGTGTAGTGCCAAGTGCGAGGCTATATCAATTTAATCGCTGCCCGAGCAATGAGCAAACGTTGCTAAGCCTGGTTCTGAGCTGCCCTTTGTCGCCATATCGGTTTCACAATAAATCCGCGTGACATCTCATCGCCTGACTCATCCACTAATGCGACATGTGTTGCTTGTTCTATGCTGGGTGAATGCAAGAATTCCCGAAGCCGTGGCAAATCCATTACCAGCAGCGGGTCGTTTTTTGTTATTGGTGATAACCAGTGTTGTTTTTCAAGATAAACTATTCGCTTGAAATCATTGTCGGGAATGTCCGCTTCGTCAATCCACCAGCCTTTTTCATGATGGCTGTTTATCACATCAGGCACTTCAAATTCGCCACTGAGGTATTGCTGCCAAGGGAAAAATAGTCGTCCCTTAATGATGCATCTGACGGTCGAAACTTTTAGTTTCAGTGCCTCGAGTGCTTGTTTACCAAATGGATTGCCTGCCAGCTTTAACTGGTGATTAGACAAATGATTATATTTCAGATCAAATCGATCAGTAGTGTTGGGTCCGTGCCAGTGGTTTGCGTTACGTGTGTTCGGTAGTCCGAGGTAAAATTTAATAGCGACTTCCCAATGTTCGACCTGCCCGAGATGACTAAGCAGAAAATCGAATTCACCGACGGTGCGTTTTTTGTCGAAGACCTGATAGTTTGCTTGAATGAGAGAAAACTCGTCGTCTTGTCGTAGCCAGCATATAAGTAGCTCTTCAAAATGTTTGCCGAGTCGAAAGTGATGAGAGTGACGGGGCTGTGGAAAATTGCTTATCTGCTCGCTTACGTGAATTGACTTGAACCAGTTGTCGTCAGGCCATATGACCGAGCTATTCTCATTATGGACTAACCCGGGGCTGTTGATGCACCAGTCCAGATCTGCTTTATGTCTTGATTGAGATAACAAAAAGATCTCCAATAGCTGAGTTTCTGGAGGCTGTATAGAAGCTCATACGTGTGGCGTAGCAGAACAGGTTTCTTGGTATAATTGGGGTTCAGTTTCCCAACTAAATGTCGTTAATCTCTCAATATATTCCCCGGACATCACTATGTTATAACAATGTTTTTGATTCATCCACAGTAAGGAATTTCTTGGCAGTGTACAGTGCTCCAAAATCTCGACAGATCTATTGATCGCAGCCAATAATAATTAAGGGATCAACTGAAGGCGCGTCGGTCTTTCTCGTCGTTTTGTTTTCGGTCGCAATGTTGCTCGAAGGATAAATGCAAGGTTGAGCTCACTTTAGTCAGCTCAACAATCTAAAATATCCCTAAATGTATACTAAAAGAAGCGGTCGAAAGGTACTCGTTCGCAATAGTTTTTTAGTTTCTTGTTTTTTAGTTCTGGACAAAAAGTACCGAATAGTTGATGTAAAACAAAAGCATTCTGGAATACCTAGTTCAGCTTCAAAATTCGTTGGCAGGAGTGGCTGATTAGTGTCCAGAAATCAAGGGATGGTATTATGAATTTGTTATGCATAAAAAAGCCCCGATATGTATCGAGGCAATAACTGCAGGAATGTCTTAAAGAGACAGGGATATTTTAGCTGTTTGCCATACGATCTTTATAAGAGCGAACCGCAACATTGAATTCTTTACCGATTTTCTTCATCGATTTAACCATACGGTTATGCTTTTTGTCGTTTGATACACA
>CAJVZD010000019.1 GCA_913019905.1 uncultured Cellvibrionales bacterium | reverse complement strand
TTACAGGCCGCGTCAATGCTGGATGAGATTGCCGCGCTGACGCTCGCAATGACGGTGTTTATTAGTTTCTGGATGGGCACTAGCTAGGGCCCGTCCATAAGCTCGTTTTTGCGAGCGAACGGTTCGACGGTTCGACGGTTCGACGCCTCGATATCTCGACCTGGCAATCTGATTTTTCTAAGCGAATGATGGTTATATATTAATTCTAACCCCAAGATTGCCGCGTCGATACGCTTCTCGTAGTAACACTATTTCTGGACGGGCACTAACTAAGATTTTGAGATGGCTGGGCTTGAAACTCCCGTGTTTGAAACTCCCGTGTTTGAAATGCCAGTGCTTGAAATAGCTGCAAAGGGAGATTGAATCGGTTGTTGAGTTATCATCACTAACTGCGTCTCGGTTTTTTCTCCCCAGCGACTGTCTCTTTGTAAACTCCAATTTCGCTCCACACTATTTTTTGTCGATGACCGTAGATGTTGTGGCTCTGATGTCGGCTGCGGTCCTAATTCTCTGTTGCTTGACCATTGTCCCACCCATTGCAGAATATACCGACAATCGGGGTCATCTTTTAGAAAGACAAAGCCTTTCAGTCGTAAGGTATTGTCGTCTAGCTGATTTAGCCACAGCTCTAACTGCGATTGCCCTAATGCGTTTTTATTGGAAAAACTATAGCTGAAATATTCTGGATGATGTTCGAGTTTCTGATCTGATAGGGGGTTTTCGTTTATTGATGTGAGCCAATGTTGCGTCTTTGACAATTCATCGCTGCTGATTAAATCGGTTTTTGTCAGATGGATATTTTCCGCCTGTTGTATCTGCTTGTTAATGTGCGCGCCGACGTACTTGTCGACAGCGAGTTTTCTAATGCGGGTAACATCAACCAATGTTAAAACTTGAAAAAGCTTAAACCCCGGCCAGTTGATGACAGTGTTTTCGATGCGTCGAGAGTCTGCGACACCGCTGGCTTCGAGTAGCACCCAATCAATAGTGTGTGCAATATTATGCAAGTCCGCTAGCGCTGCATCTAAATCGTTAGAAATAGAGCAGCAGACACAACCATTAGCTAAGCTAATGCTCTTGGTGCTGCTATTCTTAATGAGTGCGGCGTCAATATTCAATTCACCAAAATCATTGACCAATACGGCGTAACGGACCGCATTGTTCTCTGTCAACAAAGTGTTGATGTAGTGAGTTTTTCCGCTACCTAGATAGCCTGAAATTATGGTAACGGGTAAATCAAACATGTGAAATCGGGAATATTTGTCCTTCAAAGACCGTGGCTTCAATGACAATACTTTTTAGACCGTCGGCTCCCACTTCATATGGGTCCTTGTCAAGAATGGCAAAGTCTGCTTTTTTGCCGGCGCGCAGACTGCCTGTTTTGTTTTCTAAGCCTAATATGTGCGCCGCATCGATAGTCACTGCCCGCAACGCGGCATCTAAAGTCAAGCGTTCTTGTTCTGCCACCACTTGACCTTCGCAGTTTTCACGGCTGCAGGCTACCCAGGCATTGTGTAGAGGTAATGCCGGCGCCATTGGGAAATCTGAATGTAACGCGGTTAGTATTCCCTGACGTTCACAGCTGCCTAGACGTGCCATTTGGTGGGCACGTTCAACACCAATACCTTTACGGCTATAGGTCGCGCTTAGTTCATGTAAATAATAGACATTGGCCGATACCCGCGCGCCTAACAAATGGATGCGTCTTACTTGTTCCGGCGTGCTGTGACCGAAATGTTCGATAGTGTAGCCGTGGTTAAAGCGTGGACGTTCCCACTGTAGTTTTTCCAGAGTGTCAAGGGCTAACTCTAAACCTAAATCGCCGGTGCAATGCACGTGAATTTGATAACCTTCGAGCCAATAGAGGCGTGCGACTGTTTCGTATTCTTCTGGAGCCATTAACCATTCACCTAAGTGGCCGTCGGTATAGCCCGGGGCTTGCATCATTCCCAGTTGCGAAAAAAAGGCACCATCGGTGAATAGTTTTATTTTATTTGAAAAGGTGAGTTTGTCGGTATTGCGCTCAGCTAGACCCTTTACAAAGTCCAGACCCTGTTGGAATCCGCCTTTATTGTGGCTGACACGTGCGGCATGCGGCACACACAAAACGCGAAAGGGAGTGTCTTCTCTATCGATGATGTTTTCCGCTGCAGTCCACTCTAAATCGAAATCAAAAAGTCCGACTGCCATATCACCTACGGTCGTTTGACCGCCGAAGTGGACGACCTTCTTCAGTCGCTCGAGACCTTTTTCAATCCACTCCGGTGCCATAATAAATTGATTGAGTTTGTTGATTGCATAACCTAAGCCGGTTTCATAGAAGTGGCCTTTTGCGAAATCGATTTGCGGGCGTCCGCGAAGATTTTCTTCTTCGATACCGAGTTCGGCAAGCATGGCACTATTGAGATAGACTTCATGGAACGATCTTTGCCAAACGACACAGGGGCGGTCGCCAAAGATCGTATCCAAAGTTGTTCGGTCTATCTCGCCGTGCCAGTGACTATGATAACCCCATGTGAAAAAAGGCCTGTCAGCCTCGGTGTTTTTGTGTCCCAGCCGCAACTGATCAAGGTAGCCTGCAGGTGTTACGGTTGCCGCGACGGTTTCCCAGGGAAAGCGCCATTCCAAGCCAGTGATAAATTGCATCGGCAATAATACGGCGGCCATAATGGGATGAAGATGTGGGTCTATCATTCCCGGCATAATCACGCTGCCAGAAAAATCCTTGTTTAAGGTGCTGTCATCGTGGTCCAGCCAGGGTTGCATATCTTCTAGTGAGCCCACTTCTAAAATCTCACCGTCACGGACCGCGATAGCGGTGGCCTCGGGCCAGGATGGATTCATTGTTATTATTTTTTTTGCTATAAATACCGTGATCACTCTGTCACCTGTTAGTTTTGTATAGTTTTGTCGTTGAGGAGCTTTGTCCTTGAGGAGCTTTATGGTTGAAGCTTTTTATAGTTAAAGTTTTTCGTATTTAAAAATCTCAATAATTAAAGAGTGTAACCCACTAGTCGAATAGTATTGAACAAAAATGTGTTCTGATATCTGGCAGTCGGTATAACGGTAATTTGTGCCGCGCGTATATGTTCATGCCCTTCTTGCAACATATTGCAAGCCACTGCGTCCGCTGACGCAACTGGAACCAAAAAAATGGACCGGTAGATTATCTGTTCCCAAGTCGATCTCGTTTAGGTAGCGGGACCTGGTCAGATCACGAAAGGAGTGGAGTCAAACTTTACATCTTTTCGGCGTATGTCTATTCTCCAAGTCTCTATTTCAAATAATAAGCGATTATCAGCGGTAACAGCATGAATACTCTGGAAGCATTTAGAAGTGATACCCGTATCTGGTTGCAAGAAAACTGTCCGATCGGTGCACGTGGTACAGGACAGATACCCTTCGGTAGTCGATCGATTAAACTGGAACAAGATGCAAAGGTATGGCTCGAACGCATGGCAAAAAAGGGCTGGACGGTACCCACGTGGCCTAAGGAGTACGGTGGCGCAGAGTTGTCTCGCGATGAATATAAGATTCTGATAGATGAACTGACTACCATCGGTGCACGTACCCCATTGACGGGGCGCGGAGTAAATTATATTGGTCCTACCTTGCTGGAGTTCGGAACTGAGGAGCAAAAGTCTAGATGGTTACCTAGAATCGCAGCGGGGGATGGTGGCTGGGCCATGGGCTATTCGGAGCCCGGAGCCGGCTCTGATCTTGCGAGCCTTGCCACCAAAGCTGTTAGAAATGGTGACCATTATATTATTAATGGCCGCAAAACCTGGACCAGTGATGCGATTCATTGTGACTATATTTTTGCGCTGGTTAGAACGTCACCAGATAAACCCAAACACGATGGTATTAGTCTTGTCCTTATCGACATGAGTCAGGATGCTGTGCAGGTCAACCCGATTCAATTGATCTCAGGGGAGTCACCATTTTGTGAAACCTTATTTGAAAATGCGGTTGTCAGAGCTGATGACATTATTGGTGGCGTCGATAATGGTTGGACGGTCGGCAAGCGGCTATTACAATTTGAGCGGTCAACGCATGCGGGGATCAATATTTCTGGATCGCAAGGGGGGCGCACGGAAAAAAGTAAGCTCCCCGAAAAGATAAAACGTTATGTTGGTATGCAGGACGGCAAGCTTGCCGATTCTCATCTCCGTGCGCATCTGGCTCAGCATGAAATGAATACACACGCGCAGAGAATTACTCAGCGTCGCGCTATTGCCGAGTTGCAAAGCCACGCGCCGGGTTTCACCTCTTCAGCGGTGAAATTAAGCAACGCGCTGAACATTCAAGACGGGGATGAATTACTTATGGCAGCTATGGGTAGTCATGGCCATCGTTGGACGACTGAGGATGGCAACAGTACCGAGGAAGAAGTTAGCGCCACTAAACGCTGGCTGTATCAAAAGTCCTTGACTATTGCGGGCGGCACCAAAGAAGTTCAACTTAACATCATTGCAAAACGTGTACTGGGGCTACACGACTAACACCATTCGCGATGGTCGTTCTTGATGGTTGTACTCACTAGATGTACCCGATACTTATTCTTATATTGGTGTTCTTGATAGACGTTCTGGCAGATGTTCTGGTTAATCTCCTTGTTATCCGTAATACTCTACGTTACTTTGATCTGGCGCCGGTTAATTCCCCATTAACCGCGCGTACAGATAAGCAATGACATAGATTGCGGGCCAGAGGATTGGCGAAAATAATAATTATGCGAGATTTGTACTATGAGTGATTTGGAAGAACCGTCAGCTCCGTTATCAACACCTAAGGATAGTTCGCAGGCAGCACCGGTACCAGCAGCTAATGTCGGCGGGCGTTACGCGAAATATGTACTTTTTGTCCTCGTTATCGTTTATATATTTAATTTTATTGATCGGCAGATTTTGTCAATTCTGGCCGAGGATATAAAGGCTGATCTAGGTATTAACGACGCTGAGATCGGTTTTCTTTACGGTACTGTTTTTGCCGTCTTCTATGCAATTTTTGGCATTCCCCTGGGAAAACTGGCAGACGTTTGGGTTAGGAAAAAATTGATCGCCGTAGGCCTTGGTTTCTGGAGTATGATGACTGCACTGTCCGGGACTGCTCGTTCTTTTGCATCACTGGCCGCTTTCAGGGTCGGTGTCGGTGTCGGTGAAGCCAGTGCAACGCCCGCGGCGTACTCGATGTTGTCTGATTATTTTCCACCGGCGTTGCGGACCACCGCACTGTCTGTTTATTCATCCGGTGTGTATATTGGCTCGGGTATTGGCATATTTTTGGGCGGTATGATCCTCGACTATTGGAACGGTAGCTACCCCGATCATTTAACCGCGCCGTTTCAGCTTAAGGGTTGGCAAGCCGCTTTTTTCGCTGTCGGTTTACCCGGCTTACTGATGGCTTTATGGGTTGCGACTTTAAAAGAACCGCGTCGGGGTTTGAGTGACGGTATTGAAACCCCTGAACATCCTCATCCTTTCAGGGAAGCCTTTAAGGAGCTTTTTGCTCTATTGCCGGGGACGAATTTCATTGTCTTGATAGGGCTTGGCGGCGGTGCCAAGTCTATTATTGTTAATCTTTTCGCCGGTTTGGTGATTTTTGTCTTAAGTTATACCCTCACCAATATGCTGGGGAACCCGGTGCAATGGGTCGCCCTCGGTATCGGTATTTACTGTGCTTTCTCCTGGGCACAAGCGTTGGCACTAAAAGACACAGCGGTTTTTACTATGATTTTCAAAACGCCTACGCTGTTATTGCTCGGTATTGGCGTGCCCTGTTTTGCTTTTATCACCTATGGTATAGGATTTTGGGGGCCTTCATTCTTCTTGCGTATGCACGAAGTAGGTGCCGCAGAAGCCGGTAAGGTGTTGGGGCTTTCTGCAGCCATTGGTGGATGGTTTGGTGTCACAGCGGCAGGCGTGATAGCCGACCGGGCTTACCGAAAAAGTCCCAGCGCCAAAGTGTGGGTCGCTTTATTGTCTATGATCGGCTCTCTGCCTTTCATCTACGTTACCCTGACAAGCTCTAACCTCACGACGGCCTATATCTGTAATTTCATATTTTCAATGTTATCTCCCATGTGGATCGGCCCTATTGCTTCGACTGTTAATGATTTAATGCTGCCTAGAATGCGGGCGATGGCGTCGGCTTTTTATCTATTGATGATCACCTTTATCGGTCTTGCTTTGGGGCCGTTTATGATTGGCCAGATCAGCGATATATACGCAAAGTCCGGCTCGACTTCAGCGCAATCATTACAAATGGGGATGTTATTAGGATGTTGTATTTCTGTTATTAGTATCGTGTTGCTTTTTGCGGCAACAAAGACCATCAAAAAGGATTTGGATACCCGGCTGACGCGAGCTCGACAGGCTGGAGAGGAGGTTTAATGTCTGTTATTAAGAGGATGGTTTGAGAAAGGTTACCGCCAAAAATTGACTACTTACCATTAACTAATACCTTAAAGAACAGCTAGTAAGTACCTCAAAGAAAAATGGCCCTATAAATAGGGCCATTTGTCGTTTGCGGTACTTACTTTTCTAGCTAGTTGAATTCGTAGGAAAGTCTAACGTAGCCGACGCGTCCCGGTAAATCATGGGAGACGGTGCTAAGACCGATAATGTTACCATCGAACACTGGTGGATCTTCATCAAACACGTTATTAAATCCCAGCGTTACGGTCAACGCTTCTTCCATAACGTTAGGGTTGTATCTTAGTTGCAGGTCAGAAAACATCACCGAATCTACATCCGAGCCTCCTGAACTCGTCATTTCATCAGTCCAGCGGAACGACATCGTCGCACTCCAGCGTTCTTTCGCCCAGTCAACAGACGTCACGACACGCCAATCTGGGAACGCACGGGCAAAGGTTTCATCGGTATGGATACCCGTAAGGTCATTTGAAATAGTCGATCCATCGGCATTGTTGGTGACTTCCGTGTAATCATCGAGTTTTGTTGCATTCACGGATACCTGAAACAGTCCCAAATCGGTAGCGGGGCTGACATAATTGATAGCAACATCATAGCCAGACGTTTCGATAGAACCGATATTCTGTAGTTGGTTGTTAACAAGACCTATTCTGCTCGAGCTGGTGCGAGGCACCGAATCACAGAACTCAGCGGATAAGGTGTTAACACAAGCATCGATAACATCACCGGGACTACGTCCTTGAACCGCGTCATCAATTTCCAGATCGTAGAAGTCAATGGATGCGGTAAGACCATCGATCCAGTTAACGTCGTCGACCCAGTCAGCGCTATAGACGATACCAAAGGTCCATGCATCTGAGGTTTCCGCTTCCAGATCGGCATTACCTGCCGATGTAGCGTTCAATTGAGGATTCAATTGTGCGAGACCAGCAGGAACACCTAAAGCGGCACAATTTGATTGAATCTGTGCTGATTGCGCAGCATCGCGGCCGCCGTTACTTGCACCGAGAATGCCGGTATAGTCGGAACAGGGATCGGTATAGGTAAAGTCTTCGCGAGCGGCTCCTCCAAACAGTTCGCCAATACCCGGAGCCCTGAATCCTGTTGATGCAGAACCTCGGAATGATAGGCTATCCATTGGGCGCCACAAAAAACCGGCTTTGTAGGTAGATTCCGAACCGGATGTACTATAGTCCGACGTACGTACCGCAACATTAGCCTCGAGGGAATCTAAGACGGGTATGCTTAATTCCGCATAGAATTCTGTTACATCAAATTGACCTGCCGTTGCACCGGCGGGAATACCGGCAGTTTCGCCACTGGCTGCAATCGGATCAGGACGAAACGAGCCGTCGTGATCACGGTATTCAAATCCCGCTGCGAAGGCAAGATCGCCGGCGGGTAGAGGCATAATGTCACCCGTGATATTGAAAGTGATGTTTTTTAGCGTTTGCTCGCTGTAGTCTCGTTGGGTATAACCCACATAATCCAACATTTCTTCGGTTATCGATCCATTACCGTCGGGACCTTGACCACCAAAGAAATTAAACGGTACGCAGTTGGGTACCATGGCACAAATTTCGGGATCGCCCATGGCGAGCTGCAGTTTAGCCAGGTTGTGAGAATTTTCCTTTTCTTGGAAACCACTGTTATCGCCGTAACTACCGGTCAAGTCCCAAAACATTGCGTTATCGCCCATCTTGAAGTTTCCTTCGAAGCCGACACTGATAAATAGACTGTCGACGTCTTGAAAGAAGAGGCGAGGCCCTGATTCAAGAGGTCTGCGACCGAAAAACTCCAAATTACCGTTGGCAACGGATAAATCTACGCCAAATGGATTGTAGGGGTTTAGCGCTGAAATCGAAAAGTTGTCACTGATGCGATTGCCGCAATCGTTACCCAAACAAAGCGGTTCCGGAGCACCTTGAGTCTGGGATTTACGTTTGGTGTAAGAAGCTCTTGCAATAAAACTGAGCGATTCGCTCAAGTCGTGAGTGACAGCCGCGTAGACATTGGTTCGCTCATTGGGTGTTCTCAAATAGTTGAAACCTGGACCATTGTAGTTGAATCGATCGGCGCCGCTAAACGCGTGGAAATCACCGGCAAATGGGTTGTCCGGATCGAAGCTCGGTATATTGGCGTTGCCATCATTTAAAACACCGTCATTAAGTGCGATATCCGTATAGCCAAAATTCGGACCGAGTACTAAACGGGCTTGTGGTGTAAAGGACGAGCAGTTGGTGCCCGGAATATTACAACTCTTAGCATCGGGGTTCGGAAAGGCCGACCTGGATCGGTCCGATGTTTGAATACCTTTTTCTTCTTGATAACCCAAACTAAAAACCAGGTGAGTCGAGTCGTCGCCGCCGCCCCATAGGGCAGATATTGACGACGAGGCGCCGTCACCGTCAGACATATACTCTCCGCCTTGCATATCGAGTTTGAAACCGTCGTACATGGAATCGGTAATAATGTTGACGACTCCACCGATAGCATCGGAGCCATAAACCGCCGATGCACCATCCTGTAGTATTTCAATACGTTTAATAACATTGCCCGGTACCGTATTGAGATCGACGGTACTGGGAACACCGGAGGCTGATGCCCCCCCTACCCATCGTTTGCCATCAACCAGAATAAGCGTCCGCTTTGCGCCGATATTCCGAAGTGAAAGCTGAACACTACCGGCACCGATACCGGCGCCATCCTGAGGGAAGCCCGAATTGCCGGGAACATTGAATTGTGAATTTGGCGCAGAGCCAGTGATGGGTAAATCTTGTAAGATATCGCCGAGGTTAGTGACGCCGGTTTTTGCAAGGGCATCATTAGAGATATCCATCATGGCGGCAGAATCTTTAAGAGGATCTCTTCGTATCCGCGAGCCCGTAATGACGACCTCTTCGAGCGCTTGTTCTTCCTGTCCGTAAGCTTGATAGATGGGTATGAAGGGTGTAGTAGCCACCATTATTCCACCTATGAGTGTTTTTGCGATTTTCATAAATCATATCTCCGGGATAAATTTCATTATTTTTGTAACTTTAACCAATTAGCATTAGGCCGGCTTTATTTTTATAGAAAGCGCCCTATTTTGGTGCTGAGGAAAGTGTAGTTCAAAATACGATTTTTGTATGAAATCTGCGACGAAACCATTCGTCGCAATTAAGTCATTGATCTTTACATTGTGTTGATCGGAAAACCGGGTGAAAAACAGCTGTTGAAAGGGGAGAACTGAAGCGTAGATGCCTCTTATATTATTCGTATTAGGCGTCCGGCTGACCTTCCATCAGGGGTAGTTTGTTAGATGGCGAGCTCGCTGGCCGCCGAGAGTCTGCCTCGGGCATTTTTCCGGCGTCCTTTTGCAGCGACCATGGTGGTTGCTTTAGCTAAGCCAAATTCCGGCATATTGTTGTAAACGACCTCAAAATTGCCGGGTTTGATGGTATAGGTCTCGTGCCATATACCCACGTCGCCGTTACTGTTTACCAGTTTATTAAATTGTGACCAAGCCGGTAGGTGAGCTTGATTGGGATTTTTCGCATAATTTTCCAATGCTTCAAATGACCGCCAGTACTGGATCATGATCGACGTGCGTCCCCCCCAGGATTCTATATGTAAGAGGTCTGAATCATCTTCACGCATCAACTCGTTCACCATGCGGCCCATGGCCTTTGCGACGGGAAGCCATCGATGTATCTTCCATGGTTTATTGACTCGCATCCCGATTAGGAAAACTACAAATTCCTCGTCTGTTTGGGCGGTCATGCGCTCTTGAATAATCGCTGTCATTGATGGCTGTCCTCTGAAGTTCTGCTCTGAAGTTAGCTCTGGGCTTTAATTTAAGCTCAGATTTGAATTTTAATCTAAAGTTAACGCCGTTAAGATAAATTAGCGCGCAATCTTTACGCTGTCAAGTTACAATTATTCCCAGGGATTCTTTGAGACAAATTAATGGTTACCAAAAAGAAGCAGTACCATCATGGAAATCTTAGCCGCGCGCTTGTTACGAAAGCCATTGAGCTATTGGAACAGGAGGGAATTTCGGCCCTGAGTTTGCGCCGTGTCGCAAAAGAAACTGGCGTGTCTCAGGCCGCGCCTTATAGCCACTTTAAGGATAAGCAGGCGCTGCTGACAGCCGTTGCCAATGAAGGCTATGCTCGATTTGGACAGCGAATGCAGCATGAAGCTGAGAGTGGTAAGGAGCAGGATTACTTGGTAGGCCTCGGCCGCGGTTACGTTTTCTTTGCCCTTGAAAACCCAGGTCTTTTCCATTTAATGTTCGGGGGTGAGCTGTCAAAGCTGATTGATGTTAATGCGATTCACGAAGAATACGGTTCGAGCTATCAGCTATTGGTTGATGCTATTGATAAAACCCCTTTAAAAAGATTTTCCGACAGTGAAAATAAGCCGCTGGACGTCGCCTTTGCCTGGAGTTTGGTGCATGGTATTGCCAACTTGCTTCAGGCAGAGAGGTTCACGACGGAAACATACGGCTATCAGGATGTTGAGCCCTTTGTGGATGATCTTCTGCGGCGATATTTGGGGAATACCGCCTGAGTCAACATATTAGTATGCAAACATATCGAGAATCCGCATGTCGTAAGCAAAAATAGCTCAGATCTAGAGCCCGATTACTTTTCTCTGCGATTGTGTTTAGATAAAATCTTTTGATATACCCCATTTGCTTTGATAGTGCTATAGGCCGCCCTCAGCTTATCACCAATATCCGTAGCTGTGGCCTTACTGATTGCCATATACAAGCCGCCTTCGCCAGGGATGCACAGATCGGCGACTACGGAGTTCTTTGCTTCCTTTGAACGACTTTTTCCTTGCTCTAACTCCCATTCCTTCACCGCTAGCCATAGATCAATACTGCCATTATCCAATGCCGCTATCAGGGTACTTTCAGTCGGTGAGCGAATTAGATTTTTATCCAGCTTGAAACCTTTACTAATCAGTAGTTGCTCGCCTGCGGTACCAAATGCGACCCCCACTTTGAATTTTTTAGCGTCTTCGAGAGTATGTATCTGCAAATGTTTGTTGCGCTCGAGCCGAAATAGGCAGTTTTCGAAAGGCACAATTCGACCGATCCAGCGAAATAACTCTGTCCGTTGGGGGGTTTTTGCAATCGAATAAATGAGGATGTTAGGTTTAAATCGAGCTATAAAATAGGCTTTTACCCAGCTCATTACATCGATGTGGTATTCGAGTCCGGCCTGATCCAATGTTGCTCTGACGACGTCCGAACTTAAACCCTCCACTCTTCCATTTTCCAAATAGTTAAACGGCGGCAATTCCTCTGTTACAACACGTATGGGTTCGGCAACCGTCACTAGGGACATCAGGAAAAGGAGAGGAAAAAATATTTTACCCAACATAAACTCTCTGGCCCGTATCGATAATATTACCGATCGTTGTTTGGAAGGTATTGCGCAAAGATATGGCTAATCCAGTGTAAGTAATTCAAGAGGTTTTCTGAAATCTACAGGACATCCAATTACATCGCAACTAATTACAGTGTATCTATTAATGCTCTGATTGCGATGATGTGGGTCGTGTTTGACCGTCGGGGGGCGTATCAGTTTTACCCGGGAATCATCGAGAGCGCCAAGAGGGCATTTACAAAAGAGATATGGCGCACGCGGGATGCGGCGTGATAGAGAGTCAGGTACTGGACATTGGGGTAAGAGACTCTTATTCTTTTGAATCAGTTTGTTTTTTTATATTTCGCAGCGTATCAATAGGAAGCTAGGCAATGAATCCCATCTGTCTTATTGCCGGTGTTGGTCCCGGCACTGGCACAGCGCTCGTTCGACGATTTAGTTCAGATTATCGCGTGGTCATGTTGGCTCGAACTGAGGAGCGGCTATTGTCGCTCGAGAGAGACTTTGAAAACTGTCACGCTTATCCCTGTGACGTTGCAGATGCAGCATCATTAACTCACACTTTGGATAAAATAAAAGTAGAATTGGGTCACCCTGAGATTGTCATCCACAACGCAGTCGGCGGCGCATTTGGCGACTACACCCAGACAACACGGGAAACATTACAAAAGAATTTTGAAGTGAATACGCTTGCTTTGTTGCAGTTGGCGCAAGAGCTCATACCTGACATGACAGAAAAAGGCCGGGGCGCGGTAATTTGTACCGGCAATACGTCGGCCTTTCGGGGCAAAGCCAGTTTTGCCGGTTTTGCCCCTACCAAGGCAGCCCAGAGAATTTTGGCGGAATCGATTGCCCGCGCCGCTGGGCCTAACGGTGTGCACGTTGCTTACGTCGCAATCGACGCTGTGATAGATTTGGCTTGGACGCGCGAACACTTCAGTGATAAAGCCGATGATTTTTTCTGTCATCCCGACGATATTGCACAACACGTTTGGCAAGTGGCGCACCAGGCGAAATCTGTCTGGACCTTCGAATCCGTGATCAGGCCCTTCGGGGAACAGTGGTAGGAGAAACAATGAAAACTGCAATTATTTTGGGCGTTGGCCCGCAGAACGGTGTGGGAGGGTATTTGTGTGACTTTGCCGCAAAGGAAGGTCTACATGTCGTTGTCGCCGGGCGAAGTTTTGACAAATTATCGCTGATCGCCGAAACCATTAAGGCAAGCGGCGGACAAGCTACTCCAATGGTTTGCGACGCAACCAGTGAAGAAGACATTTGTAAGTTGATTGCTAATAGCGAGCAGCTAGGTCCCGTCGACCTAGCTATTTACAACGCGGGTAATAACTTTAACGGTGACTTTCTTTCGATGGAAGCGGATTTTTTCGAAAAGTGCTGGAGGGTATGTACATTTGGTGGGTTTTTGTTCTCGCGAGAAGTGCTTAAAGTTATGCAGCAGAGAAAAACGGGCTGTTTATTGTTTACCGGAGCGAGTGCTTCGATGCGTGGAAAACCTCGTTTTGCCCCGTTTACCGCGGCGAAAGCGGGGCTCCGAGCGATGGCACAAAGTCTCGCTAGAGAATTTCAGCCGCAGGGTATTCATGTGGGTCATGTCGTTATCGACGGCGGAATTGCCGGTGACAAAATTATTAAGGGCATTCCTCAATTCGCGGAAAGGGCCGGTGAAGATGGCCTGGTCGGACTCGAAGGTATTGCCTCGGCTTATATGTATTTGTATAAGCAGCCGAAAACCGCATGGACTCACGAATTGGACTTGCGTACATTCAAAGAGAACTTTTAAGAAAGGATAAAACAGTACGTGGGCCCGAAGCAGGCGCTCTTGGCGTTGAGGTGCAAGAGTCATCTTGAGCGAATTGACTCCGCATTTTCTTCTTTAAGCAGTGAAATAGGCGGGTGGTTAAGTGCGATCCATTGATGTTCGACCGCCCTCTCGTAAATGTTTGGTGTTGCGAGACCTAGTTCTTTATCGCACCAGATACTAAGGCCTCGCCATGAGCCACCATTTCAAAGTACTGGTCACTAACTCTGCTGCGTCTTGCTGTACAAAGTGGCTGGCTCCGGGCGCAGTCACTATGGTGGTGTCAGCGTCTATCCAGTCCCAGGTATTGTTCAGACCGTCAGAATGCAGCGCAGTATCGGCCAGCCCATGGAAAACCAGAACGGGCATTGACAGTCTGGGAACCGGTGGTTGCGCTGCAGCAGTGGCGTCGGCGCCTGGATAATTTTGTTTGTAGTAGCTGAGCATTCCATCGAAGCTGGATTGCGAAAAAGCGTTTACGTAGTGCTTGCGCGCTGCGGGATCTTTTACCCAGCCCGCCAGCGTTTGTGGTGTCATTGGCATGCCAAAGAAAATATCCGGGTCACTTGCTGATCCGGCGATAAACTTTCGAGCATAACCGCTGTTCGCTTGCTGTTCTTTATTGTTTGCCATTTCTCTTGCCATGCCATTGGGGTGAGGCAGGTTGAGAATAACGAGCTTGTCGACCATCTGGGGCATTGCAAAAGCAAATTGCCAGGAGACAATCCCACCCCAATCGTGGCCCACAATCGTTGCGCTACTTTTGCCGAAATGTTTAATAACGGCCGCAACATCACTCACTAAATAGCGCATATTGTAGTTTTCTTCGCCCTCCGGCTTATCGCTCTTGTTATAACCTCGCTGATCGATAGCAACGACTTTGTAGTGATCTTTAAGCCCATTCATCTGATGGCGCCAGCTATACCAGAAATCCGGAAAACCGTGAATCATCACGACTAAGGGGCCTTCTCCGGCGGTCGCATAGTGGATTTTGACGCCGTCGTTTTCTGCATACCCATGTTCTACTTCGTCCCATATTTCGGCATTAGAGATGGTAGAAATTGATAATAATACCGATGCAAATATTATTCTTATTGATGTTAGAGTTTTCATTATTAGTCCTTGAAAAATAGCGGCTGCGATCAAAGCCTCGCTATCGCTAAAACGAATGTCAGATGGATTTTTACCGAGCGGGTTCCGAAGTCGTGTTTTGACCATATACAACCTCTTCGGAAATACTAGCAGCAAACCCATCGATTTTCACTGCCTCAACGAATTAACCCGGGGTGGATCGAGCCTGATCCATCCGTTGGCGAATGTTTACTTTAGAAAGAAACGGCTTTCACGTCGAGAGTAAAGTTTTTTGGTACTGGACTTTAGCGGGTCTGGCTTTTATTCTTCTAAAAGCACAAATTTAATTGCTCTCATCATTAAAAAAAGAGCTTAAGTTGCAAGAAGACTACCAACTTTCTGTCAACGTGTTTTGGTCTGATCTGGCGACACCGCGTCTATCCGGGCGAAGCGTTTTCGATCAGGACCAATTCGATGTATTGTTGTGGACGTTAACACAGGATGGCCTAGTAGCACGAAGCTAGACAGACTTCAGTAACGGGCTTGCTGTGAATTGAGGAATACAGGATGAATTATGAGACGATCGCCGTAAAATCGTTGACACCACATCTCGGTGCTGAAATAACAGGTGTTGATCTTGGCTCCGGAGTCAGCGACCAGCAATTTTCCGAAATTCATAAAGCATGGCTCGAGTGGTCAGTACTGGTATTCAGAGATCAGGACATCAGTCGTGAAGCTCACAAAGCATTTGCAAAACGCTTTGGCCACTTACATGTTCACCCACTGCAGCATAATCGCGATGGCGATCCTGAGATACTAACGGTGAAAACAACCGCAAATTCAGCGTACACGGCTGGCGATGGTTGGCATACCGATGTTACTTGTGATGAAAAACCGCCCTTGGGCTCAATGTTATATATTACGGAGACACCCGAGTGTGGCGGCGGCGATACCTTGTTTGCCGATATGTACCTGGCCTACGATCTATTGTCGGACACCATGAAAAACATGCTGGCATCGTTAGTTGCGGTTCACGATGGCGCTTTGCCCTATGTCGGCAGTTATAACGTAGCGCCGGCGGATGGATCTAATTATCCACGTAATGAACACCCGGTGATCGTTACCCATCCGCAAACGGCTAAGAAAATTCTCTATGTCAACTCCGGCTTTACGTCACATATCAAAGGTCTGAAAAAGTGGGAAAGCCGAGCGATTCTCGACGCACTTTTTCGCCACATCGATTCAACGCCGCGCTTGGTTTGTCGTGTTGAGTGGCAGCCGGGAACATTAACCTTTTGGGACAATCGTTGCACGCAGCACCACGCGGTCTGGGATTACCACCCACACAGTCGCTACGGTGAACGAGTAAGTATTGTCGGAGCAGACAGGCCTTGTTCCTGACAGGCCTTATCAAAAATCACAATTAACTATTTTGAAAAATCATGTTACCAGGAAAAAACTATGTCAATTAACACGATCAATACCGAAGCCGGTGAGTTTACTTACAAGCATTTCCATTATTCAGAGGTTGTAAAGACAGACGGACTTATTTTCTTTTCCGGTGTTGTTGGGGCCGACCACAAAGGTAAAGTTCCCGCCGATATAAAGGAAGAATTTCACAGCGTGTGGAAAAAAGTTGGGGAAGTGTTAGCTGCTGCTGGCGCGAGTTACGACAATATTGTGGAATACACCAGTTACCATATTGGCCTGAATTCCCACGTGAAGGAGTTTTCGGCAATCCGTGATGAGTATATTAACGAACCTTGGCCTTGTTGGACCGCTGTTGGAGTTAGCGAACTCGCCATGCCGGGAGCTCATGTTGAAATTAGAATTGTAGCCACACAGCCATAGTCTTTGGCCTGAAATCGGGCGTCCCATTTACCCTGGGACCATCGACAGCGCACGATATTCCGATCTATTTCGCAAAAATAGTTCGATAATGCAAGAGATACAACGCACCACTCAATAATAGGTTTTACATGTCGAATAATAAACTGTGGGATACCGTGATTCGCGGAGGCTTGGTGTTTGATGGTCATGGGGGTGCACCGCTAACATTGGATGTCGCTATTAAAGATGGCAAGATAGCGGCCAAAGGCACCGACCTGCCTCTTGATCATGCCTCCTCGATAATCGACGCTGCGGGTCAGTGGGTTATGCCGGGTTTGTTGGATATACATACGCATTTAGATCTGGAGGTAGAAATTGCACCGGGTTTAGGGGAGGTCGTGCGCCATGGTACGACCACCGTTGTTGTCGGTAATTGTAGTTTAGGTGCTGCATTTGGCGCGCAAAAAACTGCGGGCCAAAATCCCATTATCGATTGTTTTGCTCGAGTGGAAAATATACCTAAACATGTTTTGGAACAATGCGCGGGCGTTATGGACTGGGATAACTCGGCGGACTATTTGAAGCACCTTGAGCAGTTGCCACTGGGGCCCAATATGGCACCGCTCATACCGCACTCTATGCTGCGTATTAAAGTCATGGGGTTGCAGGAAAGTATCAGTCGTGAGGCAACGGAAGCGGAATTGGTGGAAATGGCCAGTATTCTTCAAGACGCTGTTGATCAGGGTTATATTGGTTTTTCCACCGACAACCTACCGTTCCATTATCTTGCTGAATCTCCTAACACCGATCAACGCATACCGACGCAGTTCGCAAAAGTTTCGGAGTTAAAACGACTGACCGCTGTTCTAAGGTCAAGTGATCGGGTGTGGCAAGCGACGCCCATGCCATCCAGCAGTATTGGAACACTTGCCAGATTTTCTTTAACCAGTGGCAGGCTATACGGCAAGGCTTTGCGAGTATCTGCATTAACAGCATTGGATTTCTCCAATGCACCACGAGCAGGAAAAGCGTTTCTTAAGATTGCCAAACTTCTAAACTCGCATTTGTTAAAGGGAAAGTTTCACCTTCAGGCATTATCAATGCCTTTTAAAATGTGGGGTGATGGCGTCACCATGCCAATATTAGAGGAGTATGAGTCGACTTGTCAGTTAATTGCCAAAGAGCTTGACGATCGGGAGGGTCGCCTGAAATTACTGAATGACCCGGAATTTATTGCGCAGTTCAAACATGATTGGCTTAGAGGAAAGGCCGGTTGGAATTTGCCACGCTTATTGTCTCTGTTAGGTTTGTTGATAGAGACATTTAGTCGTGAGCTGATTGATATCACAGTCGACCGTTGCCCGCTGGTTAGCTGGCAGGGCGAAACCTTAGATCAACCTTTTAAGCGTTTACAACAATATCAGCGCGACAAATCCGGGGCGAGCGGACCGGAAGAGGCCGAGTTTTTTGCAAGCTTTGCACCGGTCGACGATGATGCGGATTTCATGTTAGAAATATTGCGCAAATGGGATAAAGATTTTCGCTGGTTTACTATCGTTGCCAACAAAGACCCACAGCGTGTTAAAGAGCTGCTGTTCCATGAGCATACCTTGCCAGGTTTTAATGATAGCGGTGCGCATTTAACCAATTTGGCTTTTTATGATGGCAATCTGGTGACATTAAAAATTGCCGCGCAAGAGTCTCTGGACAAAGTGGGCAAGGCAGTAAAACGTCTTACCAGCGAACCCGCTGATTTTTTTGGTATCGACGTTGGGAATCTTAATATTGGCACTCAGGCTGATCTTATTGTGATTGACCCGGACGCGCTGGCTTCTTACGACTCCGACAGTTGTCGCGAGATCCAATATCGTGACGATATTCAGAACGAGCAATTAGTCAACCGTTCCGATGGCGTCGTGAGAAACACCATTATTGCGGGCCACAGTGCATGGGAACAAGGTGAATTCACACCGTCACTGGGTACTGTGAAAATGGGCCGTCCGCTCACTTTTGCCGGTCGACTCAGCTAACATACTTTTTCAAAATACCATTAGCGATTTTGTGGCGCGAACACCCGTCAATGCCAAAAATTTGAACAGCCTTGAAAGGTCAAAGGTAGTTTTATTGGTAAAAAACTTGTACACAAGCATTGATCCGATAAACTATGCGCCCCAAAACTAATCCTTAGTGAGAGTGTTGGATGCAATCCAATTATAGAAAACCGGCGAGATTTAGTTGGCACTCGATCGGTGCTTTATTCTTTTTTACCTGCGCGATGACTGCCTTCGAACTCGGTGTTTCTGTTACTGAACGTCCCGATGTGGTGGGGGCCGGTTGGTTAACCCACGCCTATTATAGTTTAAGTTTGTTTGTCGTGGGTGGTGTAGATTTGGGCACGCCGACAGGCAGTTCTTCACTTTTCCGTTCGTTATTGTGGTTGGCCTATTTTGGCGCACCCATTTTGACGGCATCTACCTTACTCGATGCTCTGTTAAGAGTGTTCAGACCCCATCAATGGCAATTGAATCGAATCAATAACCATATTTTGGTTGTGGGTGCTGGAGAATTAAGCTTAAGTTATTTACGGGTTTTACGTTCGCATGATATGAAAACACCCGTGGTGGTTGCCTGTAAATCCTTAGAGGATAATATTGTTGAGGAGCTGACTCAGAGTTTTGGTGCCATTGTTATTAAGGGTGATATCACTCACGAATTTTTCCTCCGCCAGTTACGGGTCGATAAAACGAAGAAAATACTCTTGCTCGAGGACGACAGCCTTCGTAACTACGAAGCTGCCAGCAAAATATTGAAGCTGGCGCCGGATATTGGTAACAAAATTGTGATTCACTGCGTAAACCTGCGCTTTATGCGGGCAATGGCGACCTCGAGAGTCGCGAAAGAATGCCAAACCTTTAATACTTACCACCTGGCTGCGGTCGGTCTTGTGCGCAGCCACTTATTAGAGCATTTTAAAGAAACTCGTCCCAAGGACGTTGTCATTCTGGCGGGATTCGGTCGTTTTGGTCAAACAATACTGGAGGAGCTGCAGTCGGAAGCGGTCAATGAGCTGGACACTGTCGCCATTGTCGATAAAGATGCCGATCGCCGTGTGTTAGTCGCCGACGAGCAAATGCACTTTTCAGACAACTACCGGCGCGTGATATTGGAAGGGGATATCGGTCACCCGGATGTATGGAAGCGTCTACAGGAAAATGGCTGTTTTGAATCCCGTGATACGGTCGTTGTGTTGGGAACCGGGCGAGAGGAAGATAATCTGCGCACAGCCCTGTGGATAAGGCACAAGTTCCCCGGAACCAAGGTATTTGCGCGGAGTAGCAGGGAGTCGAACTTCGCCGGCGAAGTGACCGCAGAACACGATATAATCAACATTAGTATCATGCAATTAGTTGAAGAAAGTATCCCTAAGGATTGGCTTGGATGAGCTCAATCCGAGGTTTCAGATGATAGTGCCGAGCCAGTTTCGGCTGAATGCCAGTGAGTGATCGGCTAAAAATGGATTGCACATCATCTTGCTGGCTTAGTAAAACTGAACTGCAAACAATCGTGTGGGGGATCTTGCAGTCGTTTCAGCTAGTGCCTCCGATCAGCGCCTCCAGCTAGTATCTCCGATAGTTTTGCGGTCGAATTCGAGCTTTCTAAATCTCGTTAAAATTTCCGTGTCGGCCCCTACCTCCAGCAAAGCGTTTGGCCCCCTCGGCAGTCTCGCCCGATTTAATAACCTCGCGCCCCAGTTCAGTTTCGTATTGTAAGGCTTCGGGAATCGACAGGTTCCATTGTTCATAAGACGATAGGCGATCACTTCGCATGCACTTTTGCGGAAATGCACAGAGTTCGCGTGCAAGAGCGATGGCACCACTTAAGGCCTCGCCTTTGTTTGTTAAACGATTGGCGATGCCCATTTGTTTTGCTTCATCGCCACAAATACCACGTCCGGTCAGAATGAGGTCCATCGCGTGACTATGCCCTAACAACCGGGTTAAGCGGACAGTGCCACCGTCAACGAGAGGTACGCCCCAGCGTCGACAGTAAACCCCAAAAATTGCGTCTTGTGCCGCCACTCGCAAATCGCACCAGGCTGCCAGCTCTAAGCCTCCGGCAACCGCAAAACCCTCGATGGCTGCGATTACGGGCTTTCCTAACAGCATTCTTGTGGGGCCCATTGGTCCATCCCCGTCTAATTTTACGCGATTGCCATTGCCAGTTGAGACCGCCTTTAAGTCTGCACCCGCGCAAAATGTGCCTTCGGTGCCAGTGAGGATGGCGACTTTTTGTGTGTTATCGGCATCAAATTCTCTAAAGGCATCAGCTAATAGTGTGGCTGTAGGCCCGTCGACTGCATTCCGAGCGTGGGGTCGATTGATACTAATGACCGATATTTCATCAATTTTTTCTACAAGTACATTATTCATGATTGACCCTTGCCCAAGTTCGAAGCGTGGAACCGCAAAGTACGCAACGACATCCGTGAAAAACATCTGTTACTGGTTATGCCCTAGCTAGCATATGTATGGGTCCATGGCCCTAGAACAATTCAACGTCGTCACCACTTTCATCTTCTTCGTTTTCGGAGCTTAAGACGGTGATTTCTTCTAGCGTTGAGGTCAACATATTAACCGAGTTCTGAATTCTCGAAATAATATCGTCGGTAGATATTTCGTCATCTTCTTTTGAGTTAATCATTTCACTGACGATGTTTTTTAAATAGTCTTCTTGATCTAGGGAAAGTTCTAGTACATGAAAGCTCATGCCTATATCCATTGAAAATTTATCGACCATGGCTTGTTTGTCGCCTTGCGATTTTTCCATGGAATTCGCCGCTTCTTGAGCTAAGCTGCTGAGGTCACCGACCACTGACTCTAGAATTCGGTTTTGCAAAAGGGCTAAATACCGTGCTTCCATACATTCGATTAGCACGGCGACATAGTCTCGAACCTGTCCTTTTTCTACTTCACCCGACGGCATATTCTTTACCATAAACGAAATATGTTTGTCGTTGACGATTAAGCGTTTTCCGAATTCATAAAGTCTACTTTTGTTTTGCAGCAATTCAAAAACATTCAGTTCAATTGGGCTACAAGCTGCGCCGTTTTGGTCAAAACTACAGCTATTTTTATTGTCGTTAAATATAATTGAGCAAGCGAGACCTCTGTTTTCCATGTATTTGAAAAGTGACTTTGATATGCCTGGCTCATCATTTCGGTGAGATATTTCTTTCATAAACTGGATGATATCGCCGTAGTGAGATGCTTCTCGCATGGACTGAAAAGCCATCGATTCGGTGTCGCGAATTTTTTTTGATTGTTCCTTCCGTTTTCTGTGCAGCGAGGCATAACGATTGATTTTTGTAACGAGATCCACCACAGGGATTGGCTTGGGAATGAATGCGACTGCTCCCGATTCGTAGGCTTTTATCCTATTTTCCTGACTGTCATCACCGGACACAAAAACAATGCTGAAAAGTGTCTCGTCGTAGTCTCGTTTGATGGCATTGGCGACGTTAAAGCCATTACCGTTGGCAAGGTGGATGTCCAAAATCAAGATCTCTGGTTTTTCTTTTGCAACAATTTCTATTGCGCTCTCTTCGTTGTCCGTCAAATAGAACTCGTAATGATCTGAGAGCAGCTCCATCATGAGTCGACCGTATTCTTTGTCGTCTTCGACCACAAGAAGCTTTAATCGAGCGTTGCTGCGATCTTGTCGCGCCTGTTCGTCCTCGGTAAGACTGCTTTCACTAAGGTTTTCTATTTCCGTCGGCTGTCCAAAAAGAAACCCCTGCCCTTGATCAACGCCATATTTATTGAGCCATTCAAGTTCTTGTTCGTTTTCAATGCCTACGGCTGTTACGTTGAGGGCCATTTGCTGGGCAATCGACAAATAATTTTTAATGGCATTTTTACTGCTATCTGATTCGAATATTTTGCAGGTTAGTGCGCGTCCGAACTTCATTTCGTCTATCGGTAATTCTTCTATTTGGGCAAGACTGAGTTCTTTGTCCGAAAGAATGTCTAAGGCGAGATTGGCTCCCATCATTCGAAATCGACTTAAGCCGGTTATAGCGGCTTCAGATATTTTTTCTTCGTCTTTGAGAACGATGTCAACGGCAAGCTTGTCCGTAGGCATGTTAGAGCTTTTGACGATGGAAATGATGTTAGCCAATACCTTTGGGTTTTCGAATATACATAAATCGATATTCACTGACACGGTATGGTCATAACCGTGCTGCACTAATTTTTCCCAATCTTGCGTGACTTGAGTTATAACCAGTTCAGTTAACTCTGGAAGAAGCCCTAGTCTTTCAACAATCGGCAGGATGGCATGGGGTGTTAAAAAAGTATTGTCTTCCTGCTGTAAGCGTAAAAATGCTTCGACACCGACTGTTTCACTCACGTCCCGGAGCGCAACTTTTTTTTGATAGAAGAGACAAAAATCGTTCTCTTCAAAAAAGCGCTTTACAATGCTGTCGTCGAGGTTGTCGCGGATTAATTGTGGCGTGTTCATTTTCTTCCTTGTCTGTGTGTAATAAAACGCCGGCAAAACTAAATATAGATCGATCGATCGTCTAGTTTCCAGTGTTTTTCCTATCAATTCTACAATTTATCGATTCTATAGAGAATAGCAGTTATAAAAAGACAAATTAGGTCTATTTTGGCCTTTTTGTTTTCACCAAACGAATCTCAGCTGTTAATATAGTCGATAAGGGTTCAATCGACAGACTTTAATTCCTAACAGTCTATCTAAATAGTGTAGCAATACAGAGTTTGAGGCTTGTTTGCCATCGATTCTCGTTTTGAGCGGCGTAAAGCGAGTCCGAAAATACGTATTTAGTTCTTTCCCGTGACGATCTTATGATAAAGCCCTGTTTAGGCATTGATACGATCAACTTTTACCGGATCAGCCACTTTCGAATGGGCCGAATTTTCGATCGGTCGAAAACGGTGTGAGGACTATAGTGGAGTTCAAAAGTGGAGTTCAAACAATTACAATAGAATAACGATCCGGACACAGCGATGCTGAAACGCGGAGCGAATTAAATCGAATTTTGACAATTTGTCAGTGACTGTTCTGGTAGCAATTTTCGAGTAGTAATGGACAACAATTGAATTGAGGAATGATCTTATGTCTGAAAACCGCGAATACGGCATTATTGTATACGGCGCGACGGGTTACACAGGGCGACTAGTTTGTGAATATTTGAATAGACAATATGGTGTCAACGGTGATGTGAAGTGGGCTATGGCCGGTCGCAGTCAGGCTA
This sequence comes from uncultured Cellvibrionales bacterium, assembly GCA_913019905.1. Classification (GTDB taxonomy): domain Bacteria; phylum Pseudomonadota; class Gammaproteobacteria; order Pseudomonadales; family Dasaniaceae; genus Oceanicoccus. The sequence continues at coordinate 77,676 of CAJVZD010000019.1, read as the reverse complement.
AGTTAGAGGCTGTAAGAGACGAAATGTCGATACCAGTCGATGTGCCTTTGGTCGTTGCAGATGCGAGTGATTATGGGTCAGTTGAGAACATGGTTAAAAGTGCTCAAGTGATATTAACCACCGTCGGCCCTTATCAATTGTATGGCTCTGACGTTGTTCGTGCCTGTTCCGAAGCGGGCACAGACTATGTGGACTTATGCGGGGAACCCGCCTGGATGCACGAAATGATTGCTGCCCATGGTGAGACAGCCAAGGCCAGCGGTGCGCGAATTGTATTTTCATGCGGATTCGATTCTATTCCGTTTGATTTGGGTGCCTATTTCTTACAGCAAGTGGCAAAAAATAAGTTCGGTGCTCCGGTTTCTCGTATTAAGGGCCGAGTTCGGGCTATGCAGGGGACATTTTCTGGTGGAACCTTGGCAAGCTTTAAAGCGACTATGGCCGCTGCGGCGAAACAACCCGAAATGATCCAGGTACTCATGAATCCGTTCGCACTGACGGCCGAATTTAACGGTCCGGAGCAACCTTCAGGGCTTGCGCCGATTTATGAAGAAGATCTAAGCAGTTGGTCTGCGCCGTTTGTGATGGCAACGATCAACACCAAGAACATTCATCGATCAAACTTTTTAATGGGTCATGAATATGGTGAGAATTTTGTTTATGACGAAATGATGCTGACCGGACCGGGCGACAAGGGAGAGGCGATGGCAAAAGCCGTCGCGGAAGACAAATCCATGGCTGAAAACCCCATTAAACCGGGTGAAGGTCCTTCAAAGGAGGAGCGAGAGGCAGGATTTTATGATGTTCTTTTTGTCGGTATTAACGAAAACGGCGATACTGTGCGAGTCAGTGTAAAAGGGGACAAAGACCCGGGCTATGGTTCAACCTCGAAGATGATTGCCGAGAGTGCGGTTTGTCTGCTGAAAAATCTGGATGTTGCCTCCGGTGGAATCTGGACTCCAGCTGCGGCCCTTGGCAGTTTGTTGGTTGACCGTTTACAAGAAAATGCCGGTTTAAACTTTCAGATTGAAGACTGATAGTTAGGTTTTGTGAATACGGAGGTAAACCGGTGCTTCGGTTTACCTCCGTACTGGCTATCCAACGGGAGTGTTGGGGCGATTAGAGCCTGCCCCTATCTCAAGTTTTGCCGCGATGCGGTACAAATATTTTTGAACCCCGTTAACGTAATTCTCTTTGTGGCACTGTTACTCACTGGCCAGAAAAGAGTGTTAAAGTTGAATGTTAAAGTACTGTTTAAAGCGCTCGTTATATTCGTCGTCAGTCAGATCACCACCCATCTGTATCCATTCCTCCGCCGAAATTTTTGGTCGACCACTGCATATACCGTCGGCATCAACGCCTACGGGCCAGCGAAATTGGTATTGTTCTTGAGTAATAGCGGTCAAAATCGTATCGGCTACCTGCTGCGGTAATGCCGGAGCTTTGAAACCGGCAGCATAGAGTTTTCCATTTCGTCGCATAATGGGTTGATAGGGGGACGTTTTATCGTAACGTGTCTTGTCAGCTGAGTTATCAAATATGTTAGTTGCAACCACACCGGGTTCTACGCAAAAAAGTCGCACGCCAAATCGATAAACCTCATGGGCCAGAGTTTCTGTCGCGCATTCTACCGCCCATTTTGAGGCGGAATAAGCTAATTGATTCGGCGTTGCCATAATGCCCACAATAGAAGAAATGTTGACGATATCGCCTTTGCCACTTTCCCGCATGGATGGCAGCACTGCCTGGATGCAGGCAATAGTGCCAAAGTAATTCGTCTCAAATATTTGGCGGTGTTCCTCTTCTGGTGTTAACTCTAACGGCGAAGCTCCGCCTATGCCGGCATTATTAACCAATAGAGAAACAGCGCCTTTGCTGTGAATGGTTTCAAAAGCAGCTTTCAATGAATCAGAATTAGTGACATCCATTTCTACTATTTCTACCGGCAAGGATTCCGAGTTTGCCGCGTCGATCAGTGCTTGCGCTTTTTGAGTGTTACGCATGCCGGCAAATACATGGTAGCCGTTTCGGGCGAGATGTAAGCTGGTTTCAAATCCGATTCCGGTGCTAGTTCCAGTGACAACTGCAATTTTCATAGTTTGACCTTGTGTAGGTGAATGTGGATAAATTTCCTAGGAACGCTGATTAGACGAAAAAAGGTTTAGCGCTAAATAGACGCTACTGACAATGGGCATAATGTAGTCTAAATGCGAATGCTCATCAATTGTATTTTGTTGATGTAGGACCTTTTCGCGTAGCGAGGTCGATTTCCTAATCGACAGCGATTTAAGGCAGGAAAATGTTGTTACCTGTTTCGCTTATCGGCGACATCGTTTCAAATGCTCAGAAAGGCCGCTGGCTAACACTCAGTTGAGCTGCGTGATTTCTCAGGCGATCACTTTTCTGGAACGATGTTTATTACTGGAACGATGCTTATTACTGGAGTGGTACCTACTGGTCGTCATCACCTTCGGTCTGTTGCCACGACCAAGTAAACAATAGAAGGCGACGTAAACAATAGATAGGGTGTGACGAACGATTTAGCCGAGCTGGCCAGCTTCAAGCTGAATTTGTACGGCATCAACTAACTGTCTTAGTCCAATGGGTTTTTGCAGATAACAACGAATGCTGTCGGTGTTAACTTGCTCAGACCTAAGCGATTGGTCGTAACCACTGGTCATGATAATGGGCAGTTCAGGTCTTATTTGTAGCAGGTTCATTGCAAGCTCTTTGCCGGTCATTTTAGGCATGGTTTGATCCGTTATTACAAGATCAAAGAAGTCCGGGTTTTCCCTAAATGTCGCCAGAGCATCTGCCCCATTTTCCTTGATCGTAACCTCGTAATTTTCTGATTCCAAAATCTCTTTGTAAAGTGCTAACAAGCCGATCTCATCGTCTGCGATGAGAATGCGCCCCGGCCCTTTATTTGCGCTATGTGCCTCGTCAGAATTTGCTGCGCCTTCCATCACCGTGGGTATCGTGATCGTGACTGTGGTCCCTATGTCGTGTTTGCTGTCGATGTTAATTGTCCCGTTGTGGGCTTCGATCAATCTATAAATCACCGACAAGCCTAGCCCTGTACCCTTTCCTTTACCGATAGTTTTTCCGTTAAAAAAGGGGTCGAAAATCCACTTTCGATTTCCTGATTCTATGCCTATTCCCGAATCCTTAAAGGTTAACACGAGTCTGTCATCGACTTCTTTTACCGAAATTTCTATTACGCCGCCTTCACTTTCCATTGCGTTAAAGGCATTGCTGCACAGGTTAAGAATAATCTGATAAATCTGCGCCTCATTCGCCATGATGGGAGGACAGTCATTATCAAAGTCCAGGTGTATTTCAATATTATGGGGTGTCAATGATTGAGCCATTTCTAATGAATTTTTGATGCATTCAATCAGGTCAAGCGGCTTTTGGTGGTCGCTGTCTGTCTTGCTGAAAGCTAGCATTTGATTAACTAATTTTGCAGCTTTCTCACCGGCTATAGTAACTTCTTTGACCCTATTTCTGTTGTCCTTGGGAAATATATTGAAGGCAAGTTCAGCATTGCCCATGATGATAGCAAGCAGGTTATTGAATTCGTGGGCTATCCCGCCTGCCAATACGCCCAAGGACTCCATTTTTTGAGACTGAATCAATTGTTCCTGCGCTTCGTTTAGTTCAGTAACGTCGAGCACAACTGATATAATTGTATTAAGGTCTTTGTCCGGGCTTACGATGGGTACGTGCCAGTCCATTAAGTGAATAGGGTCGCTGCTGCTGGGTAGCTGGATGCTGAACTCACGGCCAAGAATTGGTTTGTTACTTGCTAATACTTCCCGTAATTTCGGCACCAACTCCACGTCACTACTGGGTACCATATCCACAAGTCGTTTCCCCAAATGTTCCGCAACTGGCTGTCCGTTAAGCGCTGCAAGTGCTTGATTGATTCGAAAATACCGAAAGTCCTCGCCCTCCAATATCGCGACGCCTAGGGGTAGATTAAAAAGAACAGTATCCAGATAACTATTGAGCCTACTAAGCTCGGCTGCTGCCTTCTTTTTTTCCGATATATCGCGAATAATACCGGCGTAGCCTTTTCTTCTGTTAAAGTTAATTTCACTAACAGACAGTTCAGCGGGGAAAATTTCACCTCCCTTGCGTTTTACCTCAATTTCAATGGTTTTGCCGAGTACCTCTTTGATAGCATGGCCTTGGTAAATTCGATGGCCTGCATCATTGTTTTGTTCGGCATTGTCGATAGAAAATATTGAGGCGTAGTTCCCAATGATTTCTTTGGCTGAATAGTTAAAGATCTTCTCAGCTGCCGGGTTGAAGGACCTTATCACGCCATGTTCGTCGGTTGAAATGATGCCGTCGGCCGATGATTCAACAATAGCGTTATAGTGTGCGACTGAGTTAGACAGTTTTTCTTGGGTCCGTTGGTGTTCTATTCTTTCGAGTGCAGCGCCGACTCTCGCGAGAAGGACGACCTCATTGATCGGTTTGGTAATATAATCTACAGCGCCGCTATTCAGGCAATCGACAAGTACCCGATCCTCATTAGTCGCGGTGACCATCATGACTTCAACGTGTTGTAGGCGGGAATCTGCCCTAATCCTTTTTAGCAAGGTGACTCCGTCAATTTCCGGCATAGAGATATCAAGGAGCACAAGATCTTGGTGTTGGTTGTGTAAAAGTGGAATTAGTGATGCCGGATCTGTTGAGGAGGTTGCTTGGTAACCGTGTTCGTTGAGAAGTGAGCCCAAATAGCTAGTAAACGCTTGGCTGTCATCGATGACTAGGATTTTCTGCATTGACCATTTCCTGATGATAGTGACTAACGTGTGTAAATTGAGTAAGTAAGGATTAGTTAGTATAGGTCGTAAGTCCAAAATAAGGCGTAATTTGTAATGTTTGTTAACGCTTAGCGCTTATATTATCATTCGAATCTTGTTCATGGCTGTTGATTTCGGCTTTGGCTGAAAATAAAAATGTGAAGGCCGTTGTTCGTCATCGAATATAATGGGTTCCGACTTGGCAATTTCTCAAAATATGTTCATTCGAATGGGTAGAGGATAAGGTGTCGATAGTCAAGGAAATTCAGATGTCATTAGTATTGTTGTCGCTATTGTTGCCGTTATCGTTTTTCCCGGCGGGCGTTTCTGCGAGTCAGGTTAGCCGCGTTTCGTACGTCACTTTTCCCGTTAGTTATGCAGAAAAACACTGGAATATTGCCGCTAAACTCAGCTTTCCTTTGCAAAAATCAAACGGTGCCGCAGTACTGATCGTGCATGGATCCGGCGGAGTGGATTCAAGAGGCGCTTATCATTCGTCCACGTTAAATAGAGAAGGCTTTGTCACTTTGGAGATAGATCTGTGGGCCGCGCGAGGTTGGTTAGGTCGTCAGTTTGGCCGTCCGAAAACTGTCTCAGAAACATTGCCGGATGCATTTGCGGCGCTGGAATTTTTACGTGGCTTGGAAGGGGTTGACCCCGAAAGGATTGGTCTGGTCGGGTTCTCTTGGGGGGGCGTTGTCTCAATGTTGAGTCGAAGTCCGCTTCATCAAAGAATGATTTCGACGGATTTGTCCTTCGCCGCACAGGTTGCCTTTTACCCTGTCTGTTGGGTCTACAATAAAGTACCCGGTTATGAATTGCCCGAGCTCGACAACACACCACTTTTAATTCTGACGGGTGAGAAAGACGACTATGATACGGCAACATCTTGTAGTGACTGGCGTTCAACGCTCGGAAGCGAGGATCAAAAAAATGTTAGAGTCGTGGTATATCCCGACGCCGCGCACGGTTTTAATACATCGGCTGCTCCAGCAGAAGTGACTGATCCTTTTAGTCATTTAGGAAAAGGCGGTAAGGTTGTCATGAAGACTAACAACCTCGCCCGGGAATTGTCCGATAAGGCTCTGAGCGACTTTTTTCTAGAGCATCTTGTTAGACATTAGACATTAGATATTGAGCATTAATTTTCAAATAGGATAAACCGAATGAAACTCCCTCTTATAATGGTGTTAGTATTTTTTAGTCTGATTTCAACTGCCGCTGAGGTTAAGGTATTAGGTGTTGAAAAAACGAAGCAATTAGATCTACCTTTCTCGGAAGCTGTTGCAGTTGGTGATTTACTGTTTATTTCTGGTCAAATAGGTAATAAGCCCGGAGAGCTAAAATTGGTGAAAGGCGGAGTTCAAGCTGAGACTCGTCAGGCCATGAACAATATTATCGAGATAGTCGAAAGGTACGGGTCAAAGGTCGAAAAAATTGCAAAATGCACCATTTTTTTGGGCGATATGAACGAGTGGGGTGAGATGAATATCGCGTACTTGGAAGCCCTGGGAGAACATCGTCCGGCAAGAAGTGCTCTGGGTGCTAGTGGACTGGCTTTAGGCGGCAGCGTCGAAATCGAATGTATAGCGGCGCGATGAGTAGATTCTTCTCGTTAGTTTTTAGTGCATCGACAAAAATCTGTTGGTTTATTTACAGCGTCAGTCAATAGGTCTGAATATCTCTCTAATTAACTTGAGTGACGGTGATGCAACTGAGGTTTTGTTGCCGTTAATAAAGTGGCGTGCATCGAGCGATGAAGGGTTTGCATTCCTAACGAATAGCTTAATGTAGTCGTTTGTGAAGTGATTGAATCACTCAAATGGCTCGAACAATGTCGGCAAGAACTGGTGGACGCAGTTGATAGGCCGAAGAGACTTCCCGCTTATCTTGATGTTTAACACTGTAACAAAAATAATAAGTTAAAAGGAACGTGTGTGGAAAACCCAAAGCTTAAACGAGTTCTGACTTTTTGGGACGTGTTCTTTATCGCGATTGGCCAAATCATCGGCGCAGGCGTGGTCGCATTGACGGGCATTGCGATCGGCATGACCGGCCCTTCAGTCATAATGGCCTATTTAGTCGCGGCAATCCTCGTTCTTGTTGTTAGTATTTTGATAATGATGGCCGGTACCGTTTTACCATCCACTGGTGCTTATTATGCATGGGCATCGCGGCTGGGAAATGGTTGGTTAGGCTCCATCGTTTTATCCTTGATTTTGTTGGCCAGTATTTCACTGAGTTTGTACGGCAGCTCATTTGGTTTGTATCTCAGTCCGCTGTTTCCGGTGTTATCTGTGAATGAGTGGGGTGTTTTTGTCATTGTTTTGCTTTTCTTTGCGAATCTCTTTGGCTTGAGAATTGCGTCGAAGGTTCAAATAATTTTGGTCTTGTTGTTGCTTTCCGCGCTAGCAGTTTACGCCGGTTTTGCCATGCCGGCGATAGATGCCAATCTACTGAGCCCCATGTTTCCGAAAGGCATTACCGGGTTTATTACTGCGGTATTTCTACTGAAGTTTGCGACCGGTGGTGCTTATATGATTGTTGGTCTTGGTGGGGAAATGCATAACCCAAGGAGAACGGTTCCCATTGTGATGATTGGGGCCACCTTGGCGGTAGCAGTGATTTACGGGTTTGTTGCACTTGCCAGTGTCGGAGTTGTGTCGTGGGTACAGATGATTGATCAGCCGCTAACCGTTGCGGGAAGGCAGTTTTTACCTGGATGGGCGATGACCTATTTTTTGATAGCAGGAGCGGGCCTTGCGATTTGTACAACACTCAATTCCCAATTTATTCAGCTTCCGAGAACCTTTATTGTTGCGAGTTGGGACAAACTGATCCCGACTTGGGTCGGCCGGGTAAACCGATACGGAGCGCCCTATTTTGTGTTGGTGATTATGTTACTTATTGGTATCGGCCCGCTATTAGCTGGGTTGGATATTGGCGAGATCGCGCGAGCAGCGACCATTGCCGCGAGTTTTCCAGGCTTCATTGTATATTGGGTGGTGACCAAAATCCCAAAACAATACCCCGATGAATACAGAGCATCAATGTTCAATCTAAGTCAGCCATGGATATGGGGATTATTTGTCATCTCCGAATTATCTTTGGTTGTTGGCGTCTATTTTCTTTCACTGGATCTGTCGCCTACTGTCGTTGCCATATTGGCTGCCTGGATTATCATATCAATAGCCTATTACCCCTTGCGACGGCGATATCTGGTGAAGAAAGGCATCGACCTCGACCGCTTGACCGCGGACAATGGAGTATTTGAATATTAGTCATGGGCTATGGGGAATTGGATGTCGGATATTGAGTTCGGAAATATCCACTGCGCCGTGTCGTCGTATTTTCAGGCCCTAAAACTATTGCTTAACTATTGCTTAACTATGGACTAAATTATGGGCATAACTATGGGGCTTAACTACGGGGCATAACTACGGGGATTAACTATAGGCCTAATGGCCTGGGAAACTACTACATGATTTAATGTGTTAGTTTCCCAGGCGCCCTTTCTATTGTTGAAGTCAGTGCATTTAGCTAAGGCTATCTGGAGTCTGTAACAATACCTGGAGCCCTTCTTACTGGCATGTCGTAGGCTCAGACCAGAGCGATTGGAGGGGAGTGGAGGGGAGGGGTTGCCATTATACTGCCTGTGGAATTGCGAACCAGCGTAGTTTTTCCGCCGCCGGCGTGAGTTCTGTGCGGTAGGTCTGTCCCTCTCGTGATTCTTTGGTTATTTCTTTTTCCGCGATGGCAAGATAGGCAGACAGTGACAGCTTTCGATGTGAAGGGTTTGGGCTATTGCTGTTTTTATTGCGACTGCTGCTACTGCTATTCAAGTTGTGGAAACTGAAATTATCTAAAAGAGTGGCGAGATTTGGTTTTTCTTTTTGGTAGCGATAAATCCCGTCATTAGTATCGACATTATAATAGGGTAATAGACGCCAGCCATGTTCGGCGACTAGTTCAATAGCACGAACTAAGTATTCAAAGTCGGCTTCGCCGATAAAATAGTTAAAGTTTAAACGTATCCAGCCCGGGCGCAGGATTGCCTGGCCTTCCAGTAACTGGTTTTCGAGTGCGTTGCTGTTATCTGTATTTAAGCCTAGTAGCTCATGGCCATAAGGGCCTGCACAGGAGCAGCCGCCCCGAGCTTGAATGCCGAATAGATCATTTAGCAGTGCAACGACGAATCCATAATGTAAATCCCGGCCTTGATGTTTTATGCACAACGATGCGATTGATAATCGCGGCGCGGACAGGTTGCCTAAAATGTCGATATTATCCTGTTGTGACCAGCGAGTTAATGCGCGTTTGATGAAACTCGACTCCCGTTTCTCGATTTCATCAATGCCTACCTCTTGCTGCAATTTAAATACTAAGCCTGCTCGAATAGATTCGACAATCGCGGGCGTGCCGCCTTCTTCTCGGCGCTCGGGATTGTCTATATAGCGGTGGCTATCGGAGCTTACATAAAGAACCGTGCCACCTCCGGAGACTGCAGGAACGCGATTTTTCAGCAGTTGTTTTTTAACGACTAATATTCCGGGTGTGCCGGGACCGCCAATAAACTTGTGCGGCGAGATAAAAACGGCACTTTTACTGGTATTTTTTGCAGCGCTTTCTCGACCGTTCATGTCAATACTGACGTAGGGTGCGGCAGCTGCGTAATCCCAAAAGGAATGGGCGCCGTAGCGGTTAAGCAATTGGGTCACTGCATCCACATCTGTCTTTATTCCAGTGACATTGGAGGCGGCGGAGAAACTGCCGATTTTGGATGGTCTGTCGCTATAAATTTGCAGTAACTCTTCAAGTCGAGGAAGGTCTAACAAACCTTCATCGTTTAAGGGGATGACAACGACATCGCAAATACTCTCTCTCCAGGGTAGTTCGTTGGAGTGATGCTCATACGGGCCGATAAAAACGACCGGGCGGTCGATCTCTGGGATGTTATTCAATAATTGATACTCGCCATCCAGAGTGTTCGGCAGTCGAAGATTCAATATCTCGATTAACTTGTGAATGGCTGCAGTAGCTCCCGAGCCGCAAAATATAATCTGGTCATCTTCCCCGGCGTTGATCGCGCGGCGGATTTCCTGGCGGGCTTCCTCCCGCAACGCTGTCGTTTGAGCTCCAGTATAAGACGTTTCTGTATGGGTATTGGCGTAAAAAGGCAGAACTTGCTGCTGGATATAATCTTCTATGAAGGTGAGGGCGCGCCCCGACGCGGTATAGTCAGCGTAAACCAACGGTTTATCACCGAAGGGCGTTTTTATGGTGTGATTCTCCCCTATGACGGACTCGCGGATAGTGTCTATGAGTGTATTCGTTGTATTCATTTGTTGTATTCATTCGTTGCTTGTCGGGGGTCGAAATTGTAGCGAAGATCAAGGGAAACAATGTCTCTCGTTTTGACAGATAATATCTTGATGCCGGAATGTTTTATCAAGAATATGCAAAAAAATGAAACAACGTTTACTTTACTGCTCTAACAAAGAATAATAGTGCTTTTCCCATCGAAGGCCCGACACAGTTGCCGCACGCGTTGCGCAGACAAATGAGGGCTCAGCATTGACGGTGTAAAAGGAGTGGATAGATCGGCCGCCTAAATTTCTGACGAAATGATGGTACGACGGTAGGAAGAAAGACTAATGGGCAAAACGGGTGGTGATTCCCTTGGAGCTAGAAAGAACCTTGCTGTTAAAAACTTACCGGAGTTAGGCAGGCTGCCATACATCGAGCATCGAGTAGTATTTGCAGGCTCTATCTAATGAAGGGCTGCCGAGTTTTGGCCCATTTGGTATTAATGTTGCGCCTTAACGCCTGGACCACAAAAGAAAAGCTGCATCGGCGGGAACGAATAAGCAGACTATTCAAATTTGATCTGATTGGTATCTATTCAATATTGTTTGATATTCGCCGCTGGCTTTTATTGATTGAAGGCTTTGAATAAGCTTGTTGCCTATCTCGTTCGGCGTATTCTTGCTGAGAGCCATATATAAGCCCTCACCGGGAGGAAGACAAATGTGTTGCCTAAAGGCGGGCTGGTCAGCCAATTTGTCCTCTGAAGATTCTCCCATAGCCGTCGGTTTTAGCGCGATCCAAAAATCGATACTACCGTTTTGGAGGGCGGTCTTTAGTGCTCTTTCGCTGGGAGACCGTATTAGGTTTTTCCCCAATTCAAAACCCTGGTTAATTAAAGCTTGCTCGCCCCCACCGCCAAAGGTCGCACCCACTCGATAATTCAAGGCGTCTTTAAGTGTGTTCAGGCGGAGATGGGTATTTTCCTGCAAGCTAAACAGGCATGATTCGAAGGAAACGATTTCACCAATCCAACGAAAATGGGTCAATCGTTGTGGCGTTTTTGCAACGGAATAAATAAGAGTGTAAGGCTTGAATCGTGCTGATGAATAAGCTTTTGCCCAAGTCGTCATTTCAATGTCGTAGTCAATGTTCGCCTGTTCCAATGTTGCTCTTACAATGTCGGTACTCAGTCCTTCGATATGACCGTCCCGAGAGAAACTATAGGGCGGTAGCTCTTCTGTTACCACATGCAACGGCTCAGCAAGCGTTGTTAATGGGACGAGCAATAGAAATGGCAAAAGGTTTCTTAGTGCGCAGAGCATAGAGTTCTTCTTTCAGCTGGCAATGCAGGAATGCAAAATGGGGCGCCCATGCCCTCTGGTTTTGGCTCTTCCAGAGCCCGACTTTACAGCGCAAAAAAAGCGAAAGCCTTTTCATATCGTGGGCCAAATTTTCTGGCTTCCGGGATTAATCGCGACTGGCAGTATAGCAATTAACGTTCAGAAAAGTATCACATTCTCCACAATTTACAATGGAGGAATTTGGTGGATCGGATTGAGATTAAGCCAAGTGCCATTCGTTTTGATTGCTGTTTGGTAATGTGTGTCAAACAAATCGCAAGATATACTAACAGCCGCTAGTAAAAATCAGGCTAACAAAAATTTCAGTATCTAACGTTTAATCAATAGGGGAGACACTAGCCATGACGGAAACAACTCTAGATTCCACAGCTCAATCTCAAGACTTAGGATTTGACCCTGACGCCTTGCGCGAGAAGTACCGTGTCGAAAGAGACAAGCGAATACGCGGAGATGGTAATAGCCAATATCAAGAAATGTTGGGTGATTTTTCCCATTACATCGACGACCCCTATGTACAGCCGGGGTTTTCCCGTGAACCTCTGGAAGACGATGTGGATGTGGTCGTGATTGGGGGTGGCTTTGGTGGCTTGCTCACAGGTGCCCGCCTCCGTGAAGCAGGAATAAAGGACATTCGTATAATTGAAAAGGGTGGCGATTTTGGCGGTACCTGGTATTGGAACCGCTATCCCGGTGCCGCTTGCGATGTTGAATCCTATATTTATTTACCTTTGTTGGAAGAGTTAAATTTCGTACCGAAAGAAAAATATACCCGAGCTCCGGAAATTCTAGCCCATTCGAAGGCGATAGGAGAGAAATACGACCTGTATAGGAATGCTTGTTTTCAAACTGAAGTTAAGGGGCTGGAATGGGATGAGTCTATTGCCCGTTGGATCATCCGTACCAATCGTGGCGACCGGATGACGGCGCGTTTTGTTTGTATGTCTAATGGCCCCCTTAATCGACCTAAGCTGCCAGGTATCGAAGGTATCAGCCAATTTAAAGGTCATACTTTTCATACGAGTCGTTGGGACTACCAATACACCGGTGGTAATTCAGAGGGAGACTTAAGTAAATTAAAGGGAAAGCGCGTCGGCATCATAGGTACCGGGGCTACCGCGGTGCAATGTGTTCCTCACTTGGCCAAAGGGGCTGACCAACTGTTCGTTTTTCAACGCACGCCTTCGTCTATTGATGTTCGTAACAATACGCCGACAGATCCCCAGTGGAAAGAAAGTTTACAGTCGGGTTGGCAAGCAGAGCGCATGAAAAACTTTAATACACTTGTGTCGGGAGGTTATCAGAAAGAGGATTTGGTTGGCGACGGTTGGACGGAAATAATTCGGAACCTGGCAACCATGGTTAACTTTCAGTCTGACCAGCCGCTTAACCCTGCTGAAATTGTTGAGAAAATGGAATTGGCTGATTTTCAGAAGATGGAACAAATTCGCACTAGAGTTGACTCGGTAGTGGAAGACGAATCCACCGCAGAAGGCCTAAAACCCTATTATCGACAATTTTGCAAGAGGCCTTGTTTCAATGACGAATATCTGGACGCATTTAATTTGCCCGGAGTGACGTTGGTTAATACCGAAGGCAAAGGAATTGACCGTATCACTGAAAATGGCATCGTTGCCAATGGTGAAGAGATCGAGCTGGACTGCCTTATTTTCGCCACCGGTTTTGAAGTGGGAACCGATTATACTCGGCGTTCTGGCTACGACTTAAAAGGTCGTGATGGCATTAGTCTGAAAGATAAATGGTCTGAGGGTATTTCGACCTTGCACGGCATTCATACTCACGGATTTCCGAACTGTTTTATCATTAGTCAAGCGCAGTCGGGTTTTACCGTTAACTTCCCACATGCGATGAGCGAACAAGCGACTCATATAGCCTACGTGATTCGGCAATCGCTGGACAATGATATCAAGGCGGTTGAGGTTTCTGCTGAAGCAGAAGATGCCTGGGTTCAGGAAGTCATTAGCCTCGCTCGGTTTAGCGAGTCGTTTCAAGCCCAGTGTACACCGGGGTATTATAACAATGAAGGTAAGCCGAATCCCTTGAGCGTTAGAAATGGTCCTTACGGAGGTGGGTCGGATGCCTATTTCAAGCGTTTGGCCGAATGGCGTGACGAAGGGTCTATGGAAGGTATGACGATTGACAACTAAGGGATCTAAATAACACTGCGATGTGCTTCGATGAGTACGCGCGGTGTTGTAAGCTTCGGAAAATACGCGGTTAATACCACTAGAAACCCAAGATCTATAATCTACATTGTAGAGGCTCCTGGCTTTTCGTTAACGGTTAACGAAGAACCCCCCCCGGGCGCTTCGTCAACTTATCTAGTGTTTGAAGCTCTCCCATTTAGTTATTAAAGACAATGGATAAAGTTGTGCTGAGTAATTCGCCAGCGACTCTGCTCGAAGTCTGCAAGATACCATTCGCAGCTAATAACTTTCGCACGACTTGAGTACTCCGATTGCCATATTACCGTTAGAGCCACACTATGTTGGTTAATCTGTTGTGGCTGAATGCTGAGGACTTTTGCGCTCTGCCAGCCAGCTTCTTTAACCGATAGTAGCAGTCCTTCAAAAGTGGCGGGAAATTGCCATTGAATGAGTTTTCCTTGTTGGCGCATAAAACCGCTTGGATGGTAAAAATATTCCAATTTTTTCAATAGGAGATTGTCTCCGTTTTTCCACAGTGGTGCATAATGATTTATAAACCAGTTCTCAGCCGATAGGTTTCTTTGATCGATGGTAAAATTCGCGGCGGAGTTAAGCGGAGCGCACAATAAAATCGAAAGAAACAGTGCATAAAGAAATTGCCGATTGATGTTCATGGTCTAGAGACTCATTAGCTGTTTTTCATTGCCGTAGTAAGCAGACTGTTTTTCTTTCGTGGTAAGCCCACGTCCATCGGGAGCCCAGCCTGGAGGCATGAACAACAGTTTCGTCTTGTTTAGTAATCCCGGCGTTTTTATTATGTCTCGCGCCAACGCGATCCAGCCGTGAAAGCTGACGACGATGGGATTGAAGGTATTGATTTGTTCCGGAATGCCAAACACAACACACTCATCTTCCTCTTCAAAACTGCCAAACATTCGGTCAAAAATAATCAATGTTCCTCCATAATTTTTGTCCAGGTATTGAACATTACAAGCGTGATGAACTCGGTGATGAGACGGCGTGCTGAACCAGAACTCGAATACACTATGCAATTTGCCAATTTTTCGAGTATGCAGCCAGTACATGTAAATAAGATTGACTTCGATAGCCGCAAGCGTCATTAGGGGATCAAAACCTATTAGCACCATAGGCGCGTAAAAAAAGGGTTCCATTATGGGCTCGGCAAAGGATTGTCGTAAGGCTGTTCCCGCCAGATTATACTCTTGACTGGAGTGATGGTTAATATGCGCCGCCCACCCGATGCGTACTTCGTGAATAAAACGGTGCAACCAATAGAAGCAAAAATCCGCCACGATATAGGCCACAGGGAACAGCCACCACTGTGCGCTAAAATCAAATACCGAATATTGACCTGCAAATAACAGAACGACGAGTGTTAGGCTTTTCATTAACAATTTGGTGCCGAGATAAAACCCGCCCATTGTCATGCTACACAATGAATCTTTGAGTTTGTAATGTCCTTCTTTGTGGGCTAAATCCAAACTAACCTCAATTAAGGCCAGAAACACGTAAATTATTACGGCGACACTGGAAATGTTAACGGCGAATTCTGTCCACATAATGCGTTCCTGGGTTTTATTGCATTGATATTGGTGATGGTTTTGGCAATCGCGCAGGAGTCTTTTAAGTCAAACTGCTCAGTGTGCCCTTTGTAAGGTGCTATTTTGAAACAAATAATTTCGCTTTATAAGGTGAGAACTGCCCGCTTGGGGGTCAGTTTTGACCAAGGAAAATGCCATCGTTGAGTCTAGGCGAGAGGAGGTGGGGGGGAGTTATTGGCCTGAGAGCTTTTCCGATAATGTTGAGGTGTTACACCGGTCCACGCCTTAAAAGCTCGCCGAAAGTTCGCGACTTCGCTATAGCCTAATAACTCGCTGATGTCTTGAATAGAAACATCCGCCTTAGTCAGCAAAAATTTAGCTTGCTCGTCTTTTGTTTCGGCAACTAAACGCGTAAAGCTGGTGTTGAGGTCCTCTAGCTTTCGACGCAGAGCACGGCTGTTGATACCCAGCTGCAATGCGGCCTGATCTAGCTTGGGAAATTCCTGGGGTAAGCTAGTTAGCCATGACTTAAGTTCGCGGATGATCGCATCTTTTTCTCGCAGTGAGTCCATCGCATTTTGGCACAGAATGCTGCAGGCCGCGAATGAGGCAGCGTTGGCATAAGCTGCCGGGGTCGCAAGGTTTTGCGGGTTAATCCAACACTCGTTGCTGTCGCTGCTGAAACTGATAGGACAGCGGAAAAGGTCCCGGTAGCGACCACTGTGAATGGGTTCAGGGTAAGCGAAGCAAAGTCTTTCAAATAACGACTCACTCGAGGTTTGATGGTGTAATAGTTCTGTTATGTAACTGGCAAAGGCAGAAAATTGCTCTTCGATTATATAGCGTTGAAGATGAGGTTCCAGCACGGGCGCCGTAACAGTAATGACGAGTTTATCGTCTTTTTCCTGGCATTGAATCTGGTTTAAGGTGCCACCGATACGCGAGTAGAGCGCACCAACCAGCATCGCTTGGCGTAGACTTGGGGCACTGAGCATGGTTAACCCGAGTATCCCAAGATCGGCAAAGTTGGAAGAGCGACCGATTGTCAAGCCGATGGCGGGATCTTTGAAGTAGCGCTGTAAGTTTTTCAGAAATTGTAGTTGTTGAATGGTGCTGAGAAATTCTGAGGTATCGACCTTGAGCAAGGTTCCGTCTAAAAGATTTTGAAAGAGTGGTTCCGATAGGCCCATGTTGCCGATTAGCAGAGAAATGTCCAATCCTTTTTCGCGGGCCAGTTTTAGTCCCGGCAGGCATATGGCCGGGTTAGCTAAGTAGTGTTCCATGATCAGCGTGTCACGTGAGGCATTTTATTTTGAATTCCCTGGCTCGTGTTTCATTTTTGTTTACTCTTCTTTCAATCTTGTTTTGTGTCAAGCCTGCATCGTGTTGAGTCTGATAGACTAAACCGTTTGGTCTTCAGGTGTTTCTTCCGGTGTGAGCATCCCGTCATGCCGGCCTATTTCGCCTACCGCCAGAAAGCTTGAGCTAATGAATTGCCTTGGGTTTTTCTATTTTGGTATCGAAGAAGTATAGTTCATTCGGGTTCGAGCTCAATACTTTACCCGCACAAAGGTATGTTATATATTTGGCGACGATATAAAAGTTGCGCCTGCCTCAGTCTAGTTTTACTAGTTGAACGACATTTTAACATTGGGGAAAAAAGAGAAATGTCGATAGACGGATAATATATTTTCGAGTGCAATGTGAGAGTATGTTGCTATTTGATGTTTTCGCTTTCGCGAGTGAAGACTCTGTACTCGGGGGATGTCAAATGCCATAAGTTACGGTGGCTAAACGTGGATGATTATGTATAAATTATTGAGCTTAACTGTTTTTTGTCTTTGTATCGGTTCCTGCGGAGGATTGCCTAAAAGTACGGTGGCTGTCGAATCTGCTGCCGAACGAAAGGCGGCTGATGAGTTGTTACGCTCGCCCTATGAAAAGTTCTCTTTGACAACAAAAGCCGGCATAGAGCGAAAATGGCTCTTACGCTTGCCGGAGGGTTTTAGCGAGCAATCCTGCGCTGACGTGATATTTAATTTCCATGGTTCCGGTTCGTCGGCGGCTACTCAATTCCGGTACGCTGATTTTACCGAAATCGCTGACCGCAACGAAGTCATTCTCGTTATGCCCGATGCCAATAAAGTCTTTGCCGATAAGAAGCATCCATTAGCCAGTTATTGGGACCACGCCTGGGAAGCTAACCTTCGGAAGCGAAATTACGATATTGATTTTGTACTCGAGCTTGTCGAGCACGTTAAGAGTGAGTACTGTACCAAGGATTTTTTTGCCACGGGTATGTCGGCGGGAGGAGATATGGTGTCAGCCCTCGCTTGTCTGGTCGATACTCCATTTAAATCCTTTGCCCCGGTCACTTACCGATACTATGCCGCAGAGGAATGTGCTAATGCGGGTCCGCGTCCAACCCTTTCATTTCAGGGAGATAAGGATTACATAGTGCCAATTGACGGATCCGAATCTCCTTGGTTTGATCCTCCCATGGAAGAAGTTATGCAGCGGTGGGCTATGCATAATGGCTGTGACGACGCTGCTCTTGAGGAGCGGGTCAGTAACGAAGTTCGCCGGATATTTTGGGATAATTGCGACGCGGACACCGAGTGGTATCTTATTAAGGGCGGCGGTCATACGTGGCCCGGAGGGTTGCCCTCTAAGCAGTTGGGTTACACCACGATAGACATTTCAGCGAGTGAGTTGATATGGGATTTTTTCCACAAGTCGTCGGAAATACATTGATGATGCGAACGACAGCGCGGTGACTGTCGAAAAATACCGGGATAGTCGCTGCTGGCTTTTACAGCGATCGAGTCGCTTTGACTATTAGCCATCCTGTAAGAGTTGAAGTCGTTTTTGAATGTTTACTTTTAATCGGCAATAAATCGTTTCAATCGACGTCTAAGCTGCTTGTTTTCTTCTCGAACGCGTTCCAGTTCATCAATCAAACTTATTGCCAGTGCAATTCCAGACCAGTCAATACCAAGGTCTCTATGGAGCCGGCAGGCTTTTTTTGTCAGAGTGATCATGTTGGCGTCAAAGGCCCAGTTTTCCGGTAGGTCTCCGCCTGGGTCAACAATACCCTGTTCGATGATCTCGAAAACTATCTCTGCGGGTAATTGAGTGGTAAAACACAATTCGTCGAATGTCATAGTTTGATAAGTCATTACCGTTTACTCCATTCTTCTCTTGGGTCGAAGGAAGCTTTACTCGCTAACTGTTCCCAAAGTGCTTTTATCTCATCGTTTGCCGCCGAAGGCATGACTACTTTTAGCACTGCAAATAGATCTCCGACGCCAATTTTCCTAATCAGGCCTTTGCCTTTTATACGCAAGCGTTGCCCTGTTTGGCTTTTGGCTGGAATAGACAAATTGATTTTTCCCGACAGTGTTGGGACCTGAATTTTAGTGCCCAGCGCCGCTTCCCAAGGTGCTATCGGCACGATGATGGTCAGGTTATGGCCCTCTACGTCAAACAGAGGGTGGGGTACGAGACGAATTCTCAAGTAAAGATCGCCACTCGGCGCGCCGCCGAGACCTGGGTGCCCCTGTCCTTGCAGCCGGATACGTTCTCCGTCGCTAACCCCGGCTGGAACTTTTACATTCAGTGTTTTATTGATTTCCGTGACCCGGCCGTCCGTCTCGTACTGGGGTAGGTGATAGGAAATGGTTTTGGATTCGTCCGATAAAGTGTCTTCAAGAAAGATCGGCAGTTCAGTTTCAATATCTTGTCCTTTTCGATCAAAAGGAGAATTCGAAGTAAATCCTTGTTGTTTGGCATTGCCGAAAATGGAGGAAAAAAAGTCTGAAAATCCGTCTTGAAATCGACCGTCATTCTGGTCGTCAAAGGGTTGCGACGATGTCCACCCGGGGGGTGGTTGGAATTGTTCGCCACTGGAGCCGTATTGCCGTAGTTGATCGTATTCGTCGCGTTTACCACGGTCTTTTAACACTTCGAAAGCTTCGTTGACTTCTTTAAATTTGTCTTCTGCTTCGTGGTGATCGCTAACGTCCGGGTGATATTTTCTGGCCAGTTTTCGATACGCTGTTTTGATTGCCTTGTCATCCGCATCGAGTTTGACACCTAATATTTTGTAGTAGTCTTTAAATTCCATGTCTCACCTGTCATTGCAGTCATAGGGCAGTATGGGTATTACAGGAAAATCTTGGTATTACAGAAAAACTGACGAGCTCTAAAATTAGTTTTGATTCTAGATGATTTGGTATGGATTTCCTTGCGACAAATCATGGTAGGCATTATTAATTGCGCACCCGAATAGGAATTTGCGACGCTCGAAAATATGACGATCTTGTTTTTATTAAGATGCTTATGAGTTTACGCGTCTTCTCTTCAACTAGCGTTCTTACAGTTCGGGTTAGCTATCGCCGATCTTACGCGCTTCTTTTTCCGAAAGAACTCGAAGGTCAAGCCAGGCTGTGCGTTGAGTGACATTCTTCGTGAGATGGATGTTTTTCCTAGTCTGACAATTTTGTTGGGCCGTGGTTACTATATTTCTCGTCTCTGTAGGTGGAAGGATATTCTGTTCTTACAGTCTGGCATTCTTCGATCAACTTCAAAAACCACTGAGATAATGCCGGCTCGTTTGTATCGCTGAGTAATTTATTTAGGTAAGCGATTTGGTCTTCTCCCAGCTGATGATACAGGCGCTTCTTTCGGTTTCTGTGTTTTAGATCTAGTTCTCTGGCTTCTACCAATGCTTTCATCTCGTCAGCGTCTGGTAGGATCACTTTTTTCTTTAATACCTGAGAAAACCAGCGAGCTTGAATTTCAAAGAGAGGAAAAGGAACGATTAAAAAAGGTATGCCGATAAAACCAATGTTCCAATGGTGTGGCGGAATAATTTGTTGGTAGAGCGGTGAAACATAATTATCTTCTACGCTAACGATTTCTTCCTGCTTGATAAAAGGAAAGTTATAGTGGTAGCCGGTCGCGTAAATGAATGTGTCGATAGGTTTCGGAGTATTTTTCTTAAAGGTGATATTCCCATTTGCATCAGCCCCGGTAGGACAGGAAAACAGGTGCAGGTTTTTTTGCTCGGGGTCAGTTATCGCCTCACCTTCAAATTGGTTGAACGTATCTCCGCACCAATAGACTTCAGAAGCTTGCGTCGCTATTTCCCGCGCGATGTCTACGCCGGAAGCAGACACACCAAATACAGCAACACGTTGGTTTTTAAAGCTGTCTGGTTGACGGTAGTTGTGGCTATGTAACAGCTCTCCAGAGAAATGGTTCATGCCTGACAAATCAGGAACTCTTGGCTGGGAAAAATGGCCATTACATACGGCGACGGCGTCAAAGGATTTTTCCGTAAAGGTTTTATTTGGTCCTGTATCACAGCTCAGATGAAGAGTGATTTTTGAACTGCTGGTTTCGTATTCCTGTCGAATAACTTGTGTATTGAACTGAATTTTCTCGACTAAGTTAAAATCTCTCGCGAAATTGTTGAGGTAGGCGCGTACTTGAGTATGATGGGGAAAGCGCGGCCATTGATTCAAACCGCCGCCGTCTGAGTCGAATGTGTAATCTGAAAAGGCCATGATGTCCCGTGGCAAATTTGTACGTAGCGAACTGTAAAGCGACGAGTGAACACGTTTTTCTTTGTGAGTTCCGAGTCCGTCTGATTCTATTTCCGGGTCGTATACCCACAAGCCACCGACATGTTCTGATTGCTCGAAAATAGTAACGTCAAATCCTTGCCGTAGCAGTTCTCTCGCTGTAACGAGCCCAGAGGCGCCAGCGCCAATGACAGCAACGGTGTGAACAGGATTACTGTTGAGTTGATTGATAGGCATAATAAATGAGTCTACGAGTTCGAAAATAGTCGATAGTAATCGAGCACTGGATTTCTCACAAGACGAATCTGTTACTTTCCTGTTTCCTGCGCCTCTTTTACTGTGTCCTCGTTTCTGTGCTCAATGATCCGGTGAGCTAAAGCTGGCTGGAGGCCCTATTAAGGCCCCGCGACTATTTGATAGAATGAGATAGTTGTATGTATCGGCACAGCGTGCGTCAATAGTTAGTGCCCATTAATCTCAGCTGTATTACAATGTAACAACTTTTTTAGAACTTTAACGAAAGGAAATTGCAGTGAATAAAGTTTTACAGATAGTCGTGGCCTTGGTGGGTGTTCTTATCTTGCTGGGTAGTTTTGGTTTTATGTTTATGCCGGTGGACATGGAGGCTAGTTTCGCCGTCGTGGCTAGCCGTCCAGAAGGACTTGGAACGCTTCGGGGTGATCTGGGGGGAGCACTAATGATGGTGGCCTTTTTTACGCTTTACGGGTCGCGGCCTGGGCAGAGTGCCTGGCTACTGGTTCCGGTGGTTTTCATGCTAACGGTTTTGTTTGGCAGGAGCATACATATGCTTATTGACGGTGTTAGTCAGCCAGCTATTCGTTCTACCGTGGTCGAACTTGTCTTGATTGTGTTGCTTGAATTTTCTCGGCGACGATTGGCGAGCGATGCTAATTCGGGAGCTGTTGATCGTTAACGTCGTGTTACAGATGTTCTTTTATCTTTAGATCGATTCATAGCCGCTGCGGCTACTGTAATTTTATTATTAGACAACTTGCTAACGATGACTTCGCAATCGGCGTTTGCTAACTGTTGGGAGTGGCGCATGGGGGGCAGGATTAGAGAGCAGAATGAGAATGCAGAATAGCTAACGCATAAGATATAAATGCCTTAGCTATCTGCTCTCAAATATTAGCGACTTTCTCTGCAATGTTGTTAGCCTCGGACGCCCCCGCTGGCTACCAATACTTCGCCAGTAATCCAATCCGATTCCGGTATACACATCAGGTAAATCGAATTTGCACCATCTTCAACGGTGCCCATCCTGCCTAGGGGGGATGCTTGTTTCGCGCCTTCAATTTGATCAAGACTTAAACCAACTTTGCGTTCCTGTCCTTTTACAATCGATATATTCGGTTCTTTCTCATAGGGGCTGGTTAAACGTGTCTCAATGGCACCAAATGCTACGGCGTTTACCGTAACATTGTATCGCCCCCATTCTTTAGCCAGAGTCTTCGTGATTCCAACGACGGCTGCTTTGCCCGCCGAGTAGGCGAGCTGGGTGGCGCCACCGTAGATACCCATGGTGGAAGAGACATTGACGACTTTACGTACATGAGCATCTTTGCCGGCATTTGTGCGCAGCCAACGACCATAGGCGCGCAATACACGAAATTGGGCGCTGGCGTGAATGTCGATCATCGCGTCCCACTGTTCGTCACTCATATTGTGGATCGCGCTGTGCCAGATATACCCCGCGTTGTTGACGACGATATCCAGGCCGCCAAAGGTATCTACAGCCGTTTTGACTAGCTGGTCCGCGACATCAAGATCACTGAGATCTCCCGCTACTGCAATAGCTCCTGGTAAGTCGGCGGCGGTGGCTTGTGCGACATCGGCGTCCAGATCATTGACAAGAACTCTTGCTCCGGCGTCGCTTAGTTTTTTGGCCGTTGCAGCACCGATACCTCGGCCCGCTCCGGTGACCAAAGCGAACTTCCCATCTAGGTTGCCCATGGTTTTTCCTTGAATAAAAAATGAGTCGGAAGGATAGAAGTCCCGTTCTCGAAAGTCCAGTATTGATAATTAAGTACCGTGAAAGAAGGTTTAGTGCTAGCAGTAGAATAGTAATCAAGGGTTGTATATTTATCGAAGAGGCGTGTTTTTTAAAGGAGTGGGCTGGAAAGTAGAAGTGTTGGAAAGCAGAAGCGTTGGAAATGAGGAGCGTCGGAATGGGGAGAAGTAGAAGAATCTCTTCGCGAATTCACCTGATCAGAAATAGTTACAACATGAATGTCTTCTTCACAGGGCCTTTGCTAGACTTGATTTAAGTGACCGTGTTTTAAATTTCCCGGGAGCTGCTGATAGCAGCAGCCACCGGACATCCCCTCGAGGAAACCTCATTTTGAGTAAATTTGATAAAAGCGAAGACCGCCGCTACAGCCGTGTTACTGAGCGACTGAATACGGACTCCGGTGAAGCCTGGCAGGTTCACGAGGAGGCAATGCTGATGCAGAAAAACGGAGAAGATGTTGTCGTTCTCTCTATTGGCGACCCCGATTTCCGGACGCCGGAACCCATTATTGATAATGCTATCAGTCACATGCGGGTTGGTCGCACGCATTACTCACCCGCCTTGGGAGAGTTGAATTTGCGGCGCGCCGTGGCAGATTATGAGACTAAGACATCGACTCATCCTTGCCTCGCCAGTGAAGTCTCTATTTATCCTGGTGTCACTTCTGCGATATTTGCGGTAATGAGTTGCCTGTTGAATGCCGGCGAGGAAATCGTTGTCGCCGACCCTACCTATGTTGGTTATATCCCCGTTTTACAGGCGCTCAACGTTAAAGTGAAAACCGTTATGTGTCTGTCGGAAAACAACTTTGAGCCCCAATTAAAAGATTTAGTTGCCGCAATTACTAGCGAAACACGTGTCGTATTTCTAAATACACCGGGAAATCCTACCGGTGCAATTATTTCTCGCGACACGTTGAAAAAGCTCGCAAGTTATTGCCGTGAAAGAAATATTTGGTTGGTTTGCGACGAAGTGTATTCGATGTTCACTTATGAAAGTCCGCATGTTTCGCTTCGAACGGCCGCCGATCGCCTTGATAATATCGTCGTTATTGATGGCCTTTCAAAATCACATGCAATGAGCGGCTGGCGGGTGGGATGGGCGGTAGCGCCAGAAGAACTGACGGAGCATTTAGGGCGCTTTTCGGTGATGTCGACCTTTGGGAGCCCGCAGTTCATTCAGGACGCAGCTGCTTTTGCGCTCAACAATGATGAATACTACGTCCGCGAAATGCGCAATAAATATCAAGCCAGGAGAGACCTTGTTTGTTCCCGCCTCGAACAAATTCCGACTTTGAAATTTCTGCGGCCCGAATCCGGTATGTTTATTATGGTTGACGTGACCGAGTTGTTCGCCGACGACAAGGAATTTGCGAAAAAATTGCTTGATGCAGAAAAAGTTTCCGTGTTACCCGGCAGTGCCTTTGGTGTTAGTACTAGTGGGCATATTCGACTGTCGCTGGTGCAACCGGAGGAGATACTTATAGAGGGTTGCAACCGTCTTCAACGGTTTATTCATTCTCTCAGTTAGTACCCTAAATGATTTTTTATGCGCCGCCTTTTAGCTCAATCTGTTGCGATAGATGTAAATACTATTAAGTCCTGATGAGGAAATTTATATGTCCACTTGCGGTGAAGTCCTTGTTGAAATGCTGAAAAACTACGGCATCGATACCATTTTCGGTATTCCCGGTGTGCATACCGTCGAATTGTATCGCGGGCTCGAGCATACAGAGATTCGCCACGTTACGCCGCGGCACGAACAGGGCGCCGGTTTTATGGCTGACGGCTATGCTCGTGCGTCCGGGAAAGTGGCAGCCTGTTTTATTATTAGCGGCCCCGGCATGACAAATATCGCGACTGCGATGGGGCAGGCTCTGGCCGATTCTGTCCCAATGTTGGTGATTTCATCGGTAAACCGGAGTTATGAACTCGGCATGGGCGAAGGTCGGCTGCATGAAATGCCGGGGCAGCGGAACTTGGTCAGCGGCGTAGCGCGCTTTAGTCATACGTTATTGCGGGCCGACGAGTTGCCAAAGGTACTAGCCCGCGCTTTCACGGTTTTTGCGAGTGAACGTCCCGGTCCGGTCCATATCGAAATCCCTATTGATGTCATTACCAGCCCGGGTGGCCATATCGATAAAAAGGCGTTTGCATTACCTAGTGCGCCCGGTCCTTCCTTGTCGGCCATCGATCGTTGCGTCGAATTATTAAACAAGGCTGAACGCCCACTGCTGGTAATCGGTGGGGGCGCTGTCGGTTCGTCCCGTGAGCTGCTTACATTGGTAGAAACGCTGGGCGCGCCAGTGATCAACACAGTTAATGCTAAAGGCGTTCTACCCTACAGTCATGGGCTTGCTGTTGGCGGGTCCGGATCTTGCCCCTCAATAAGAGAGGAATTATACGCGGCGGACGTGGTGCTTGCTGTCGGTACTGAATTTAGTGAAACCGATTATGATTTCTTCTTCAGCGGTGATGTTGAAATTAATGGGACGTTGATTCGTATCGATATTGATGCAGCGCAACTGACGAGAAATATTCGAGCCGATCTCGCCATTTGCAGTGATGCAAAATTTGCGTTGCAGGCCATCAACCGTTTGCTGGAAAACGAACCGACAAGTCTTTTAGTTAATCGTGTTAGTGACGGTATTACTCGAGCGCAGCGGATCCGAGAAAAAATACAGGAGGGGCGAGACAAGAGCTACGCGATTTTTTTTGAGGTGTTGCGTTCTGCTTTGCCTGAATTGATCATTGTCGGAGATTCGACGCAACCAGTCTATTACGCCTGGATCCATTACGAGACGGAAAAACCGCGGCGCTATTTTCACTCAGCTTCCGGTTTTGGTACCTTGGGGTACGCGATACCTGCAGCCACCGGCGCTAAATTAGCTGCGCCAGAACTGCCGGTTGTGGCTTTAATTGGCGACGGTGCTACCCAGTTTAGTGTCGGAGAATTGGCCAGTGCGGTAGAGGCAAAATTACCCGTTATTTTTCTGATCTGGAATAACAGCGGTTACGGAGAAATTAAGCGGTTCATGGCCGACGCTGACATCGCACAAATAGGCGTCGATATACACACTCCCGATTTTGTTGGAGTCGGTAAGGCTTTTGGTTGCAACGCGCTGCGGGTCAATAATCTATCTGATTTAAAAGAAGCGCTCATAACAGCAAACAGTCAGCAATTACCTACGGTTATTGAAGTTATGCAGGAAAATTTTGCCGACGGCTACCCCCAGCTATAAGTGCAAATGACGTCGAGGCAACACAATTCGTCGATCGTTTTTTTGTGGAGGTCGACCGTCTTGCGTTGCGTTCGATCGAGCTCCTGTACTCTTCATTTCACGAGCCAGCATCTTGCCCATGCCCAGTTTTGTATTCTGTGGGAAATGATATCGATAGACGTAATCAGCGGTTGCCCGCCCGATTGTTCCTGTTTGCTAATATTCGAATGATCGCGTCAGCGTGCGGTGGTTGGTAATTTGATTGGCTGCGCGAAACGCATTTGTTCAAACCGTGCGGGTAAGATTAGCTGACCCATCTCAAATGCATGCATTGAGTCATATTCCGGCATGAGCCTGCTCTGTTCAACATCCCCCAGCTGGCCGAACATATTGTCATGGTGGATAGTGTAAACAACCTCGGGGTCTACGAGCGTCACGGTTTCGTAAACGTATGCTTCTCGATATTCCCGCTCCTGCTTTCTCAGGCCTCCGGTGCCAAGAAATACGGCATCAACTTTGAGATTTTCAAATGCGCCAGGTAAAAATCCGGCGCTTCCTTGGACTAGAAACCTGGACTGAGGGTGTTCAATCAGCAACGCAAAAGCTTTGCCGAGCTGCCAGCTCGTATAGGGAGCCGGTAAATCAAAGGCGGCATTGACAATACCGTTAATGCCGGAATTACTGGCCAAGGGGGCATGTTTCGATTCTAAAAAGGTGATCTTGAATTCCCCAAATGTATAGACACGGCCAGGTTCGACGGTTTTTATCTGTTCTTCTGGTAGATTCGAGCTTCGACCAATAAAAGAGGTAGTGCTGGAACCCAGTAACACTGCGCCGGTCTGTTTGGCGACTTCACCGCTGTCCATCGCATGGTCATAATGAGAGTGTACGGGTATGACCGCGGCTAATCGGTTGATGTTATGTTCTTTTATAATCTTGGAAATGTTTTCTTTTTCTGGAGCTATCGGGCGCTTCATCACAATATCGATTAAGCCAGGACGCGAAAAAAAGCCATCGGTCATGATCTGGGTTTCCCCGTCGTCTATCAACAAAGTGGCTACTCCAAACCACTTAATCGTGACTCCCGATGCTGTTTCAGGGGCGTTAGCCGCATAGGGGATGCCAACCTCGGTCATGCTGGGGCGCGTGAACAACCATACTACGGTGAGTACGGTTAGACCGAGTAAGGTAATGCCTAACCATTTTATCAATTTACTAACTATGCTCACGAGGGTGTTCCTTAACGTGGTTAAAATTTCATTGAACGGGCGAGTTAATGTATAAAATTTTCTTCCCGCTCGCAAGAATAAGCGCGGAAATATGCACAAGAAGTATCCGTCACTGGATTCCAATCGTTTATTCGAGGGTGCGTTTTGGAAGCCGGTGTTTGAGGAGGCTCTTCGAGTAGGATTTCGAACTGTAGTACGCTGTCGTTCCTTGTAACATTTTCGTCTTGTCCACCAGCGACCAAATACTAATTTCACGCGCTGCGATTAGTGGGATCGGCTCGCTTTTAATGTGTCGGACATAGAAAGACCCGTTCGTGCTGCGGTACAGTAATCGGAAATACTTTTTTCATTAACGTTTCGTAAACAAACGGGTGCTCAATTTCCGGTAGACTCTTTGCGTTGAAAATCGGCTCTATACAGAGAAAGCGCAATTTTTCAGGCAATTCTTTCTTTAGGAAAGGGCTCTGCCCCAGAGGCGCTTCCATCAAACACACATTTGTAACGTGGGATTTGATAGTAATCGGTGGAAAACAATAACTGCGGGGTTTCATCGCCGAGTTTATTGTAATAAAAACGTTTTGTCCGTGTTCATGCACCGTGCAATCGTGCGGAAGTTTTTTCCTTGCAATCTCTATAGTGTGTCGGTATTTTTTTAGTTTGAATTTTCCTATCTTTTAGATTTATTTTACTCGTAATAAGACGACAGTTGTTCTGAGGCAAACTTAATGAAAAGAATTCTAGAATTAACGTCCGCTGCAGTCGTTGTCAGTATGCTCGGCTCCCTCACTAATGCAGCCGGTATCACCGGTGAAATAGAGGAACTGGTCGTGGTTGCTAGTCAGTCCGGTAAGGAGTTACTTGGCGAAGCGGAAGCCGCGTCAGTCGGTACGGTAATAAATGATCAAATTCGATTTCGTCCAATGTTACGGCCGGCAGAATTGCTCGAAACAATACCGGGGATGGTCGTGACACAACACAGCGGTGACGGTAAAGCTAACCAATATTTTTTGCGGGGCTTCAACCTCGATCACGGTACTGACTTTGCGAATCACGTTGAGGGCATGCCGGTCAATAACGTAACTCACGGTCACGGGCAGGGTTATACAGATTTGAATTTTTTGATTCCCGAGTTGGTGGATCGGATGGTTTATAAAAAAGGACCGTATTATGCCAGTGAAGGAGACTTTTCTTCGGCGGGTTCGGCGCATATCGCCTATGCGAATAGTCTAGAAAAAACATCGTTGAAAATGACGGTTGGTGAAAACAATAATCGACGAATGTTGGCGTATGGTGGTATTGAATCCGGAGAATCAGATCACTGGACCTATGGCGTTGAGTTAATGCGGAACGATGGCCCTTGGCAAGTTGCGGAAGACTTTGATAAACAAAATGCCGTTTTGAAATATAGTCGCGATGAGGGTGAATACGGTTTTTCTTTGGCAGCGTTTTATTACGATGCCAGCTGGACCTCAACAGATCAAATTCCTCAACGTTTAGTGAAGAGCGGCGAACTGGATCGTTACGGTTCTTTGGATTCGACGACAGGAGGTGATAGCCAACGTTATAGCTTGAACGGATCGTTCTGGGGGAAGACCAACAGCGATATTCGCTATAATGGGAGTTTGTATGTTGTCGATTACCAGCTTCGTTTAACAACGAATGCGACCTATTTTTCTAAAGATGAAACGGATGATCCCGATTTGCGCGGCGATCAGTTTACGCAGTTTGATGAGCGTGTTTTTAGCGGGGGTGAATTTGATATCGAACGCGATCTAACCACCCTGCATCATCTGGAAGGCGGTGTCAGTTATCGTTATGACGATATTGGTAACGTCGGAGTAGGCAGTAGTCAAAATGCGGATATTTACGACATTCTCAGTCGTTCGTCAGTGACTGAATTATCCATGTCCGGATTTTTGAGTCTTCATAGTCAGTGGAACGACTGGTTTGCAACTATCGTGGGCGGACGTTATGATTTTTTTAAGGTCGATGTTAATTCCAAGTTGGCTGGTGGTGTTGAAGGCAATAAAGATGACGATCTGGTTAGTCCGAAACTTTCAATGCGGTTTGGACCTTTTTCCGAGACGGAAATTTTCGTCAACTATGGCGAAGGCTTTCACAGCAATGATGCACGCGGTGTTGTTGATAGCCGTTCTAACGTGCCGATGTTGTCAGAGTCGAAAGGCTATGAGATGGGAATGCGCAGTGCCATCGTTGACGGTCTGGAGTTCTCAGTCGTTTTGTTCCGCCTGGATCTTGATTCCGAATTAGTGTTTGTCGGCGACGATGCAACGACGGAACCTCGAGGCGAAACCACCCGTTCGGGTGTCGAGGTTGGCTTGTTTTATCGCCCGGTGGACTGGTTAATACTGGATGTCGATTTTGCCGAGTCGGATACGATATTTAGACAACAACAATTCGACGAAATCGGTACTGCGTTGGGCGATAATGTGCCGGATAGCCTCGATCGGGTTTTCTCTCTGGGTGCGAGTGTTGACTTGGATAACGGCGTCTTTGCCGGGGTGAGAATGCGCTATTTTGGCCCGAGAAATCTGTCCGAGACGGGAGAGGTGAAATCGAAATCAACAGAAATAGTGAATGCCAATGTCGGTTATCGCCTTCAAAATGGCTGGTCAATTGGGTTGGAGATCATTAATCTATTTGATTCTAAAGATGACGACATTACGTATTTATTCGAGTCGCGTACGTTGGCAGAGCGTGAAAAGAATATCGATCCTATTGAGGATTTTCATTCCCACCCGATGGAGCCGCGTACCGTTCGCGCCAGTATTGCCTACGAATTTTAATGTCGCCGGCGATATACTTTTTCTCCCTTGCTATGTAGTTCCATAAAAGATTTTTAGTTTCTTCACAGTGACGGCGTAGATAATACAAGGGTTTAGATTGAATTATCTTGGCAATGTCTGAGTTCACTAAATTATTTCCACTCACCGCTTTTCCTGGTGTGCAGTGGAGAAGAGATGACAAACGTGTCGGATTGATTACTCTCAGAGGGGCACCGGAGCACAAACGCTACGATGCCCCATTTCACCGGGTTAGTTTATTGCGAGTTCCTGCCTGTCTCCTTCATGCAAGATTTTGTAGACCCCGTTACGAATTTGGTTTGCCTCCGAATCGGTCAGGGTTCTCTCCATATGGCGTATGACTAACTGCAACAAGATGTTTTTCTGATTTGGCGTCATGCCCATTCGATGATGGGCGGTCGACGGAAGGTCGTTATAGCTTGTTTCCGATTTTATAACGACAGACTCTATGCAATTCCACTCTTTTAGGTGGTTTCGTATTTTGTCACCTACGTCTTCTTCACTGGTGATTTCGTTAAGGCAGAGAGAAAGATCCCGATAAATTGCCGGCATCGAAGACACAGGTTGGTACTGCCCTAGGTCATCCAATTGGCATCTTATTCTTTTGTCTTGGCTGCGCAAAAGTCTTATATCTGGAATGTTCTTGCGCAGCATTAGTAACCGGTCTAAGCCTAAGCCCATCGCCAATCCCGAATGATTCTTCAAATTAGCCGCATCAAGAATGGGTTGTGCCGTTAGGCCGCACTCTCCGACTTCAATCCACTCGTTATTCCACAGAGCATCTATCTGAACTCCCTGTTCGGTATAGGGATGAGGAGATGTTGATGTTCTCCATTCCAGCTCCGGGATCGCCGCGTCCATAACAGTGGCAATCATTTGATTGAGGTCCTTGGTCGTCATCGATTTGCTATTTTTATTGTCGACTATTCGCCACAGATCTATCTGGTGGGGTTCGCCGCAGTGCAACCGGTCGATCGAATCGCGCCGATATACCAACCCAGGCAGAATTAACAATAAATCGCTGGGCGGGTCAACGCTTAAGCCGCTTAGTAAGTCGGGAATCGCGCAGGATGTCTGAGTGCGTAAAATTAAATTGTCGGTGACATAGCGGGTATATCGTTCGTCGCGTGCTGCACCGTCGGCTGGATAGCCTAGTCGATCATAATTGTTTTCTAAGGGCACGATAGGATTGCTGCGAATTATTTGACGCTTGCAGCGCCAGGTATTGCTGAGCTTCTGGTGAATTTCCTCAATCAGTAATTGCATGCCATGGAGCTGTTGGCGGGAGTCTGTTAAGTCGGGTAGCGCGAGTGCTTCGGATAATGATGAACGCGATAATAAAGTAGTCATGATTTGTTTCTCCATAAAAAAGTGGTTGCGGAGAAGGGTGGCTTGGGATTGATATTGTCGACCTCAACCGACGAATATTAAAAGCCTTAACGAAAAACCCCCGGGTAAAGGCCCGGGGGTTTCCGCAAATCAGATACTCAATTACCTGCCGCCCGTGCCGTGAAATTCCCGGAGGCTGGTAAATCGATTGACGCGGATGTTGCTGGCGTCTTGTGAAATGGGTCTCATGCTCATGGCAAGAACTGTAACAATCACGTTCTAACTTGTCTAGCATTTTTAATGCGGACCAGTGGAGACATTGAGAACTTGTTAGGCGTTCAGGGTTTGTTAGCAGCGGGCTCGACGTTTCAATCGAAGATTTATAGCCTATCCAAATCTAGGATACTTCTCGTTTTAAGCATTCAATCGAGCAGCAGATTTTGGCTAATAGATAGATTGATAATACAGTAACGGTCATCCCATCCTTATTCTCAATGCAGAAAAATAAGTGTATGAGGGACTCGGCAAAGATCGACTTAGAAGTCAGGTGTAATTATTGAAGAAAAGGCTCAAAATAGAAAATAGCAAATAACTACGGTTACTCGCTATAACAAGTTCTAACATCTAGTGAGGCCTCGATAGTGAGACCTAGATAGTGAGGTCTAGATAGTGAGGTCTAGATATTGTAAGCAGACTTTAGAGATTCAGAGAATTTAGAAAACGCATCGACGTTCTCTGTGTGAAGTTGTTCCAGGCGTTGTTTAGCATCAGCTTGAAACGCTGTGTTGTTTTGTAGGGCTTTTTGCAGGTCGCCGCTGGCGGCCATTTCTTTCAAACTATTGACTCGCGCGTCGGCTAATTCAGCCATGACTTCTCCTTGGCGCCGAGTAAATCCCTCAAAAAATCCGACTTGTAGCTCAAAAGCTTCTTTGTTACTTTTTGCTGCGTTTTCTATAGTTTCTTTAATCTGATTTAAATCGATCATGTTGTACTCTCTCAATAAAATTGTGTTAGCGGTTACGATTCAAGTCAATGGCGATTAAGCTATTTCGTTGGCCGGTGCTGTCATTTCGCGGTTGATGTTAAACAATGTGGTGAGTTCTTCGAACAGAGACGTAGCCGCCGACAAGTTTGCTTTTGTAGCGTCGATAATAGTAGCTTTGAGATTATCTTCAAACGCAATATGAGTTTGTAGAGCGCTGGAGAAAGAGTCAGACTTTGTCAGATCCGTCAGATAGCTCGTACCGTCCGTTGTCAATGTAGTCAACGTTTCACCCGTACGGCTAATAGTTTCTTTGAAGTAAGCCGTCTGTAGCACACCAGATTCTTGCTGCTTTTCAATGAATGGGGCAATCGACTCTTGTAGGTTCTGAAAAATACTCATATCTATACTCCGTTTAAAAAGGTCATGAACACACGTTTTGTGCACTGCACAATATGGGGTGTATATTATGCTCAGATAAGCCTTCTGTCAAATTTATTTTTGTGCGCCGCACAAATCTATAAGTCATTGATAAATAGCAAATAAATATAGTTTTTTGTTATCTTAAGCATCAACTAGTCAAAAAAATGTGCTTGCTGATTGTACCGTTTTAAACGCTTATTTCTCAATTTGTCGACGATATGACATCTCAGAACCGAGATGCTCGGGCCGTGGTGGAGTGGACAATTGACGAT
Source organism: uncultured Cellvibrionales bacterium (assembly GCA_913019905.1). Classification (GTDB taxonomy): domain Bacteria; phylum Pseudomonadota; class Gammaproteobacteria; order Pseudomonadales; family Dasaniaceae; genus Oceanicoccus. The sequence goes on along the minus strand of CAJVZD010000019.1, from coordinate 44,564 downwards.
TTGTAACGCTAGAAAATGCAAGGCAGAAAAATCAAAGAAATCTGCGGCGCCGTGATAGCTCCCTTATCATCGTGCCGCTGGAAAGTACTGTACTTCCTAACGCCACCCCAATTTTACGTGACTTCAATAGGCAGCGATTTAACCCGCTTACCGGAGGCTGAATACAGTGCATTGGCTAACGCAGGCATGCTGGGTGGAACTGCGGGTTCGCCAACGCCTCCAGGAGCTTCGTCATTCTCGATAATGTGAATGGCCATTTCGGGTACTTCTTTAAGACGCATGAGTTTATAGGTATCAAAATTTGCTTGTTCGACTCTACCGTTTTTTACGTGAATGCCGCCACGCAAAGCCGCCGTCAAGCCATCAATCATGGAGCCCTCCATTTGCGATTCTATTATACGGGGATTGACGACTCGGCCGCAGTCGACCACACAGGTCATTTTGTGGACGATAATTGCTCCGGTTTCACTGATGGATATTTCTGCGACCTCACCGACAATAGAGGCGAAACTTTTATGAATTGCCATACCTCGGAAACGGTTATTGGCCGGCTTTTCTTGCCATCCTGACTGCTTCTCCAATACATCCAGCACCTTTAAAAAACGTGGTTCATGTTGGAGTAAACGACGACGAAGATCAAACGGGTCCTGTCCACCGGCGGCGGCAATTTCATCCATCATACTTTCAACATAAAAACCGTTATGGCTGCTGCCGACCGACCGCCAACTGCCGACTGGGATATGAGTATCCTGCTGCTTCAAAGTGACTAATTGGTCGGGAATGGAATAGGGTATGTTAACTGCGCCCTCGATCGAAAACGGATCGACACCTTTGGATACTGCAAAAGAGAAATTACGCTGGGCTACCGAGGGACAAACGACTTTATTTTGCCAGGCGGTTGGCAGCCCTGTCTTATCCAGGCCTATTTTAAACCTCGAGGCACTCGCGGGCCGGTAATAATCATGTTGCAGATCCTCCTCTCGGGACCAGAGCATTTTGACCGGTTTTGCGACAGCTTTTGAAATAAGTGCAGCCTGCAAAATAAAATCGGCTTCATAGCGTCGACCAAAACCCCCGCCCATAAGTGTTGTATGCAGCGTGATTTGATCCGGCGCTAAACCAAGAGCCCGCTGTAAGATATTCAACGCATGTGATTCCCCTTGCGTCGGCGCCCAGATCTCAAGACTTTCGATTCCGTTGGTTTTTTTGTAATGAGCCGTGCAGTTCATTGGTTCCATCGTTAGATGGGCTAGAAAAGGAACCGTGAAGTCTGCTTCGAGAAGCTGCGAGGCATTGCGAAAACTTTCTTCTATGTCTCCGTCGTGACGCACCGTGACACCCGGTTCGTTCAGAGCCTGCATTAAATTATTGTGGAGAGATGCATCATTAACGGCATTTACATCCCCATCATCAAATTGCGGATTCAGTGCTTGTAAGCCTTTCTTGGCGTGCCAATAACTATCGGCAACAACAGCTACCGAATCCGGCATTGCGACAATACTCTGGATATTCGCTGCCACCTGAGCGGCGGCGGGCAAACTGACAATATGCTGCACACCTTTTGTGGCTCTGGCCGCGTTTTCGTCCATGCTTATTAATGTGCCGACAAAATTAGGGGACGCTGCGATCGTGGCATATAACATACCTGGAACTTCGACGTCGATGCCGAAGATGGCCGCCCCATTTACCTTTGAGGGCGTGTCCAGGCGTTTCTTGGCTTCCCCGATGATAGTGTACTGAGATGTTTTCTTGATTGTCGGGTCTGTGGGCGGTTCAAGTTTACTGGCGGCTTCCGCGAGTGCCCCGTAACTTGCTCTTCTATTGCTCTCTTTATGAAGAACTTCACTATTGGATGTTGTCAGTTCGGATAGTGGAACATCCCACAATTGGGAAGCGGCTACCAAGAGCATTTCTCGAGCGGCTGCGCCAGCCTTTGCAATACTGGGCCACCAGCGGCGCACCGCAGAACTGCCACCGGTGCCACGCCCTCCGGTGAGTGGATTCACAAACATTGCAGTAACTGGTGCTGTCTTCGAACGAACGTGGGCCCAATTTGCGTCAAGTTCATCGGCGATAATCATGGGCAAAGACGTATGGACTCCCTGTCCCATTTCGGAAGACGGTACTTTGATCGTAATGACACCGTCGCTGTCGATGGTTAACCAGGCCGAGACAGCGCTAGTGGTAGCATCCTCGATTGAGGAAGAGTCAGTTTCATTAGGGCCGCCCGGCTTTACGGCGCAGCCAGGGAGGCTGAACCCTAAAGCCAATCCACCACTCGACAGAGCGGCGGTTTTAAGGAACAGCCTTCTTTTTAAGGTCTTAGTCATAATGTAAGTATCCCGTTTATAGTGAATCGGCAGCGCGATGAATAGCTTTTCGTATTCTGGAATAGCTGCCGCATCTGCAAATATTGGTCATCGCCTGGTCAATTTGTTCATCGCTGGGCTTTGGGGTTTGCGCCAGTAAAGCGGTCGCCGCCATCACTTGTCCGGACTGGCAATAGCCGCATTGCGGTACATCTTCTTCGATCCATGCCTGCTGCACTGGATGGCTGTTGTCATCAGATAAGCCCTCGATTGTGCGAATGTGACTATCCTTTACCGCTGCTATTGGAACACTGCAGCTTCTTTGTAAAACACCGTTGATCATCACTGAACAAGCGCCGCACTGGGCGATGCCGCATCCAAACTTCGTCCCTTTTAATCCCAGCGAGTCTCTCAAAACCCACAGCAGGGGCGTATCGTCTTCAACATCCACCTTATAATTGATGTCGTTTACAGTTAGATTCATTGCGGCTTCCTCGTGTTTTACTGGTGGGAAATTTAGAAACTGGCTTTCGTGATTTGTAATTAAATATGATTATGCAACTTAGAGTACACTTTAAGTCAAGGGTCTCTGTGAAATAGTTGTTCTGGTAACGGGGTTTTGCAGCGTGAGCCGATACCGACAGAGCCGGACTCGAGTCGTAATTTGTATCACCGATAAAAATACGGCTCTTTAGACGTACTGATAAATTCACGTTTGGCGGGGTTTCTAATCGGAGCAGTCCGTTTACTGTTTGTGTTGAGAATCAACTGCAACTGCAAATGACTCGCAATATTCTGTTAAACTAAAAGGCAGAGGAGGTATTTCATGCGGTTTTTATCTATTGTCTTGTTACTGTGTGCGCATGCTGTGTCAAGCTTTGCCAGACCGCTTGAGATAGGGGTTACTCACTTTCCGCCTCTTTATAATATCGTCCCAAATAAAGCGCCAACCGGCATTCTCACGGATATCCTCACTGCAACTCTGGATTCAATGGGACGGGAGTATCACGTCGCTGCTTATCCTCCTCAGCGCCTCGTGAGTAACCTGATCTCGGGGACAACGGATATATCCCTCGGAATCAAGACGACAACTGCCTCTGGTGAAGAAAGTAATGTTTTGTATAGTAGTGAGCCGGTAGACCGTATCGAGCTTAATTTGTATGCGCTGGTGTCAACGCCGTTACCAACAACAGAAAACTATTTAGCCGACCTGAGTAATGTCGGACTCATTAGAGGGTTTCAGTACGGTAGTCGCCGTCGTATTTTGTTAATGCAGAGCGAAAATTTGGGCGATATCAGTAATATAAACTCCCACAGAAGTGCTGTAAAAATGCTTTTGAAAGGTCGTATTTCCTATCTTTTAGATTATGAACACCCTATCGGTAATATTTTAACTGCGCGAGAACGAGAACTTTTACACGCATTGTCGGTACAGCGTATGGATCTTTTTTTTATCGTCTCAAAAAAAACGCCTCATGCTGAAAAATTACTGGAAGCGCTGGAGTACCATTATTCGCTAGTGGATGAAGCCGATGTCGATAGAATAGACACGCGATAGAATCTAAGAATAGGTTTTTGAGTCAATGGCTTTTTTCCGTACTACATTCTAGCCGCTATTTTTTGTAGATAGGGCTACAATAGATAGGGCTACAATAGATAGGGCTACAATAGATAGGGTGCAATTGGATAGGACTGCAGTATAAGGAAAAGTTGATCGGCGGGACGTAGTGAAAATTTTTGATCAGACGTGGTAGCCATATATATGCGGTGTTAGTTTATTGTGAAGAATAAGAAAAGGGAAAATTATGCACGGTGGAAAATGGACCATAGGGGATGTGACGGTAACCCGAATTGTAGAAATGGAAACCACGGGTGGCACTCGCTTTTTGTTACCGCAAGCTACGCCTGAGAATGTCAGGGAAATAGACTGGCTCTTTCCACACTTTGCCAGTGATGGTGGGAAGTTAAAGATGTCGATCCACGCGTTGGTAGTTGAAGCTCCCGGCCGAAGAATTATTGTCGATACCTGCATTGGCAATGACAAAAAACGCGCAATGCGTGACTGGAGTTTTTTACAGACAGAGTTTTTGAGGGATCTGGCAAGCGAGGGGTATGAACGGGAAACAATCGATACGGTTCTTTGTACCCATTTGCATGTTGATCATGTTGGTTGGAACACTATGCTGGTTGAAGACGAGTGGTTGCCCACATTTCCGAACGCACGGTATTTGATTGCCAAAACAGAATTCGAGCATTGGAACGTGGAAGGTGATGACGAACAACGTCAAGTCATGGCAGATTCGGTTGATCCAATTGCAGCAGCAGGCTTGATAGATCTCGTGGCAACCGATGCATTGATTTGTAAAGAAATTCAACTTGTTCCAACTCACGGCCATACGCCCGGGCATGTGAGTATCCAGATAGAATCTAAAGGCGAAAAAGCGCTCATTACCGGCGATTTTGTCCATCATCCCTGCCAAATGGCGCACCCGGAATGGGCGGCGGTTGTGGATACAGATTCGAATGAAAGTACGGAAACAAGGCGCCGAGAGTTCGCCGCTCATGCTGATTCATCGACTCTCATCATTGGGACTCATTTTGCGACGCCGACGGCGGGTTACATTAAACGTGACGGTGAAGTGTGGAAGCTTGCAACAGATTAATTGCCGGCACGTTAATACCGACGGTGTAGTCGAACATACTATTCGCGTTAGAGCTGTGATCAGGAGGCGTTTTCATGTCATTATTGCCCGGCGCGATGATCAAGCCGGAGGTATATTCCCACACAGTTGAAAGTGTCAAACTCATTGAAACTCACTTGTCGTGGGTTTTTCTCACGGGCGTTTATGCATATAAAGTAAAAAAACCCGTCTGTTTTGATTTTGTCGACTTTAGCTCAATTGGAAAAAGAAACTTCTTTTGCTCTGAAGAGCTACGATGTAATCGTGCCTTTGCACCTGAGCTCTATCTGGGTGTTGTGCCTATCGTTTTGCGGGCGAACGGAACTTTGTTGGTCGCACCTGAGGCTGCTGTTAGAGGTGATGAAGTCATCGATTACGCCGTCCGTATGATTCAATTCGATGTCAATTTGCAAGCTGATCTGTTGTTGGAAAACAAGGAGTTAACTGTAGGAGAAATGTTTGAATTTGGCGGTAAACTGGCTGCTCAGCACGGAATATTGCCCCAACTTTCCTCAGTATACGATCCCGGTAAGGCTATCCTTGAAAATTTCACGACATTGAAAAAGCTGGATTGCCTGCAGTCCTTTTCAACTCAAATCGAGATGTTAGAAACTCAGGCAAAATATCAGTTGGCACAGCAAGGTCTCTTTTTACAAGAACGGTATCGGGACCATTTTGTTAGAGAATGCCACGGTGATCTGCATCTTTCAAACTTGGCTCGACTTGACTCTGGGTTGACGGCATTCGATTGTTTGGAGTTTGACGAATCTCTGCGTTGTATCGATGTTTGGTGCGATATTGCTTTTTTGTTTATGGATTGTTGTATCAGGGAGCGGGCTGACCTGGGGTATGCGTTTGTCGACGGCTACTTGATGGCGAGCGGCGACTATAGCGGCGTGCAATTACTCCCTATGTTTGCGGCTTATCGATCAGTGGTTCGGGCAAAGATTGCGGCCCTTCGATACGAGCAGACAGCTAATCCTGAAGTTTGGCAGAAAATCCAGAAACATGTGTCATGGCCGTTAACGCAATCGTCCCGACCCGCCGGCCGCTTAATCATCACCTGCGGGCTGTCGGGGTCTGGGAAGTCATACTGGGCAGGTCAGCTTGTAACGGCAATACCGTCGTTGCGTCTGTGCGCCGATGTATTGCGGAAGACTCAATATGGTTATAATGCGTTCGAAAATAGTCAATCCGATCTCGGTCAGGATTTGTACAGCGAGAGTGTTTCCTTGCAGGTTTATGAACGTTTGGCCGACTATAGTGCGGTTTTATTAACTCTCGGTGAAAATGTCATTGTCGATGCGGCCTGCCTGAAAAGAGCTCAGCGCGAGGTGTTTTATAAGATAGCCCAACAGGTGGGAGTATTACCGGTAGTGCTTCATTTTACCGCGCCACATGAAGTATTGTTAAATAGAATTACGGACCGTCAGTTAGCTGGCAACAATCCCTCAGAAGCCGATGCAGTGGTTCTCACCTGGCAACTTGATGAATTTGAGGAGCCAGGAGTCACAGAGCCTGTCATCACAATCGATACTCAGCACGCGACACTTTCGGCGGTGGTCGCGCGGCTTTCCTGACTTCGGAAAACCCGAGTGAGAACCGCAAGGCTAACAGCGACAATCCGACTCCTTCGATGAATGCATAGCCCCGGTAAGATAATAGCCCCTGTAAGAAAATAGTCCCTGTCCGTAAACAGTGCCTGTTTGAATCTGAATCAATCATTACTTCTAAATGATTACAAGCTGGTACGCGAAACCCGGTGCTTGGCTGGATAAAATTCACATGGCTAGAACCTATAGGGATAGAACCTAAACAATGGCAAAATCATTGCCTTGCTCAGTACGCTTGCAGTACAGTAGAAAGCATCTCTATTCTATCGAAATGACAGATCCGGCTAGTTCGGTATTAAGTAGTGACTCACACATCTTTTTTAACGTTAACTATAAGAGGAAGCTTATGACCGACAAATTATCCCTGATTACTGCGCTGGGCAGTAAGTTGATTGACGCGACTGCAACGGCCACCGCCGTGATGATTTCGCCAACAACGTTTACCGATGAAACTGGCTGGGTCTTGAAGCCGGAAGGATTTTGTTTTGAAGATATTTGTATTCCCGCACGACAGGCCGTCGATGATGACGGCAGGGTCGATCTTGCGGAATTTGCTAGATTGACTGATCGGCCTTTTGTCATTGATGTCGACAATGCTGCCGCCAGTTTAGGTGCAACATTTTCCGATAGGGGAGGGGATCTCAATTCGCTGCAAGCGCCCGATTTTAAGTTGCCCGACCTAAGCGGAGAAATACACGCGCTGTCCGATTATAAAGGCAAAAAAATCCTGTTAGCTGCATACGCGTCGTGGTGAGGATGCCGTAATGACTTGCCAGGTTGGCAAGAAATGTATGAAGAGTTAAAAGACGACGGGTTTACCGTTATTACCGTCGCTTTGGATAAAAACGTAGAGGAAGCGAGGCCATGGATAGAGCTGGCCAAACCGGACCATCCCAGTTTAATCGATACTAAGCATTTGGTGGCAGATCTGTACAATATGGTTAACGTACCAACGATCTTGTGGATTGATGAAAGTGGTCAGATTGTACGTCCCAATGATGTTGCCTACGGTGATAATACCTGGCAAAAAGTCACGGGTTTCGATTCTGAAGTTCATAAAACGGCGCTGCGTGATTGGGTTAAAACAGGCAATATCGCTTTCGATGCTGACCGCGCGCGGGAATTGCAAACACTGCCGACCGCAGATCATCAAGAAGCACGTGCGGAGTTTGCTTTAGGACAATGGTTATGGGAGCAGGGAAAAAAAGAAGCTGGCAAGGCACATTTTTTACGCGCTGGCGAGTTGGCTCCGCACGATTTCACCATTCGTCGTGGTTCAATGCCAATGCAAGATGTCGATCCAATGGGGCCTGAATTCTTTACGATGATTGAAAAATGGCGAGGAGATGGGAATGAATGGTACCACCCACTGCCGGAATCTTAGGAGCGGTAAAGCTGTTTAGCTTGGAGGAGAAGTAGTTTAACAACGGAGTGTTATCCCTAGTCTGGATGATGTGATGCGGGCTATAGTTTGTCGCGTTTCTATTCTCGGCTCCTTACTTAGACATTGTAAGAAGTACGGAAATAAACATAGCGACCGTTTAATCAAAGAGGCGGGACTATGTTGTAGGGGAAATTTCCAAAATGGGGAGTATCGTAAATCAACTGATCCGGATATTCCCCCAGTAAATTGTTAGCGCCAAATGTTGACACCGTCTGTTTCCGTATCAACCGCGTTGGTGAAGAATTGTGCGCCTTGTATCCCAGGGTTTGCGGCGGCCTCAGGTAAACTCGTCACTGGCGTTCCCGCTGAATCAAAGAAGATACCTTCCGATAAGGTAAGGCGATCATTGATGTTAACGCGATATAAATCGATTGTTAGGCTCAGCCCATTATCCCAGTTTCAGGATAGGCCAACCCTGTCATCGTTATATGACAAAAGTCATTGAATTTCATCCGTTGAGACGCGTATGATGCGCGGGCCTTAAGGAAGTCTCCTATGCCAAAAATCGAAAAATTTAGCATGTCGACCGCGGCCGCTATCGTCATCGCTAACATGATTGGAACGGGTGTTTTTACAAGCCTTGGCTATCAGTTGGTTGATATTCAATCTGGATTTGTGATTCTCGCTCTGTGGGTATTAGGGGGCATCGTCGCGATTTGTGGAGCGCTGTGTTATGCGGAGTTGAGCGCACATTTGCCGCGCTCCGGTGGTGAGTACAACTTTCTCAGCAATATTTATCACCCTATGGCGGGCTTTATCAGCGGCTGTGTGTCAGCGACGGTTGGGTTTGCCGCCCCCACCGCGCTAGCCGCGATTACCTTTGGTACCTATCTGGCATCCGTTTTTCCCAGTTTATCGCCACTGTTGCTCGGCACTGCGTTGGTAGTCATCACGACAATTGTGCATGCAACCAGCCATCGTAACAGTGCCGGGCTACAAAGTTTTTTTACCACCGCTAAAATCATTGTGATTGTCGGTTTTTCTTTGGCTGCACTAATTTCTGTCAACGAATTCCAACCAATCAGCTTCGTGCCGGAACCGACAGATATCCCGATTTTAACCAGTGGCTCTTTCGCCGTAGCGTTGATTTATGTCGGTTATGCATACAGCGGCTGGAACGCGGCTACTTATCTCACAGGAGAGCTTGAAAATCCTGGTCGATCTTTACCCCTTGTACTAGCGGCCGGAACGGGGATTGTCATGGTGTCTTACTTGCTGCTGAATTATGTCTTTTTGTCCGTTGCGCCGATAGAGGCCATGGCAGGAAAAATTGAGATTGGTTATATTGCCGCATACTACGCCTTCGGCGACGTAGGGGCTGCAATTATGGGTGTTACCTTGGCATTGCTACTCATATCGACTGTTAGTGCGATGATTATTGCAGCGCCTAGAGTCCTCCAGGTTGTCGGTGAAGACTTTCATGTATTTCGCTTTCTTGGCCGTTTGAATAAACATAATATTCCAACGACCGCCGTTTACTTTCAGGGTGTTACGACGTTGCTGTTTATGTGGACGGCATCATTCGACAGCATTCTAGTTTTTTCGGGGGTGACTATGGCTTTAAACACATTGTTCGCCGTTTTTGGTGTCTTTATTTTACGTTATCGAGAAGGTAAGCAGGCTGCTTCGAAAGAACCTGTTTTTCGCACCCCTTTTTATCCTCTGCCGCCAGTTATCTTTATTGCGATTACCGGTTGGACTCTCATCTACCTAGCCATCGAACGTCCGGTTGAAGTCTTATTCGGGGTCAGTGTGATTGTATTGGGAATAATAGGTTACCTGGCTGCGAGACGCTGGGATGAAGATGCGATTTAACAAACCCATCGAGACCGACGTAAGAGCGACCGTTGTTTAAGTCATAATCGATAAATATCATGCCAGCCTGCAGGAACAGCTCAGAGCCGAAGAGAGATTGGGCCAGTTATATCGGTCCATCAATAGACTGATGAGGCACGTTCTCTAGTTGACAACAGATGTAAGCCTTCTTACGAAACACACAGTTTTTCTTTTTCGCGCAGCTTCGCTTCTTCGCTGGTCGAGCGATTGTGGAAGGTCCGCTTTTTATAGTAAAGTGGTCGCAAAAGAGATTCGAATTTTTCAGTTCACATTCAGAACATTAGTATAAAAAACGGAGATAATTATGAAATTGGGCGTTTTAGTCGGGTACTCAGGCAAGCAGATTAGTTTACCGCTAGATATGATTAAAGAGGCTGAGAGTATGGGCTACGACTCCGCCTGGACGGCAGAGGCTTATGGTTCTGACGCGGTATCACCAGCAGCCTGGATATTGGCAAATACCACAAAGATCAAAGTTGGCACCGCGATTATGCAAATGCCGGCCCGTAGTCCAGCGATGACTGCGATGACAGCGATGACACTGGCGCAGTTGTCGGGTGATCGTTTTATAATAGGACTGGGCGCATCAGGTCCACAGGTTGTCGAAGGCTGGCATGGCGTCGCTTACGGCAAGCCTATGGCGAGAACCCGGGAATATATTGAAATATTACGCAAAATTATGGCCCGTGAAGGCCCAGTAAATTACGAAGGCAGTCAATATAACCTGCCATACAAAGGCAGCGATGCCACCGGTTTGGGTAAACCACTGAAAAGTATCATGGCCGCTACTGATATTCCTATTTATACCGCGGCGATAACGCCTAAGGGCATTGAGACGGCCGCTCATCTGGCCGACGGTGTATTTCCGATATGGATGAATCCAGAGCGGTATGATGTGTTTGCCGATAATATTGAAGCGGGTTTCGCCAAAGCTGGGAATGGTAAATCGCTTAAAGATTTTACTATTTCACCCTTTGTAACTGCCGTGATGGGTGACAATCTCGATCATTGTCGGATGCCGGTAAAAGGCATGATGGCCTTGTATATCGGTGGTATGGGGGCGAGAGGGAAAAACTTTTATAACGACTATGCCAAGGCTTTAGGGTATGAGGAGGCGGCTGTCAAAATCCAGGATCTCTATTTAGCGGGTAAAAAAGAAGAGGCCATGGCCGCTGTACCCGATGCTCTGGTTGATGAGGCGGCTTTGGTCGGTCCAAAAGAACGTATTGTCGAGCGTTTACAGGCATGGAAAGCTGCGGATAAATTAGGGCACGTTGGCGCTATGTTGATTGGTACAGGCGATGTGGCTACCCTGCGCGTAATCGCGGAAGAAATGCTATAACTCGCGAGCACTTCAAATAGTGGTTTTGATCGCGATGCGATCGTTTCAGGACGCCATCTTTTTGCCGAATTTTCCGGTAACAAAGATGGCGTGTAGTAAATCTAGGCAGCCCTAGCCAGAGCTATTCTGGTATTTTTGTTAAAAAGACAATACTGATTACTGTTTTGGTGGGTTTTTTACAGCCTCCTTTCTGGCTATGATGCACACTTCAGCTAGGAATTTCCTAATTATCAATGTTTGTCGACTTCCTGTTCACCAGTAATTGGTGAGCATTGAGCGGTAGAAATTTGATATTCGATTCTCTTGTATTCGACTGTTACCTTATTGGTAATTCCGTTCAATACGAGAATTTCTATGATACGCATAATAGGGATCATTTCGGATCCCGTTTAACTTACAGATTGAGGGATGCATTTTGAGCGACGAAATATCTAAAGAGTTACGAACAAATATAACTAGTGCTGGTAAATTGGAGCTTTCGATCGTGTCAGTTCCAATGCCGCAACCTAAAGACGGTGAAGTACTTATTAAAGTTGAAGCGACGCCCATTAACCCCTCCGATCTTGGATTGCTGCTCGGGCCGGCGGATGTTTCTACCATGACTATTACCGGATCTGGTGACGATGCCGTTGTGAGCATGGACGTGCCCGAAGCGATGATGCCTGCTTTGGCCGCACGAGTCGACAAGCCGATGCCAGCGGGAAATGAAGGTGCTGGTACTGTTATTGCGGCAGGAGCTGGCGCTGAAGAATTGATCGGTAAAACGGTTGGTGTTGCCGGCGGTGCAATGTACTCACAGTACCGATGCGTGCCCGCAGCCAGTTGTTTAGTGATGAACGAAGGCACTACACCTGCGCAAGGCGCCTCTTGTTTTGTCAATCCACTGACAGCTCTTGGCATGGTCGAAACCATGAAAATGGAAAACCACACGGCATTGGTGCATACCGCAGCTGCGTCAAACCTCGGGCAGATGTTAGTGAAAATTTGTTTGGCTGACGGTGTTCAATTGGTCAACATTGTTCGGAAAAAAGAGCAGGTCGAACAGCTAAAAGCATTAGGTGCGGTCTATGTTTGTAACTCTAGCGAGCCAACATTTAAGGAAGATCTTGTCGATGCGTTAGTTGCAACCGGAGCGACTATCGCTTTTGATGCAACAGGCGGTGGTAAATTGGCCAGCCAGATTTTATCGGCAATGGAAATAGCTGCGAATAAAACCGCGGACGGACATAGTATTTATGGGTCGACTACCTATAAACAGGTTTACATCTACGGTGGTCTGGATCGCTCAGCCACAATATTAAACCGCGCGTTCGGAATGTCCTGGGGTCTAGGTGGATGGTTGTTAACCCCGTTTATCGGCAAAATTGGTATGGAAAAGTTTGGTGCATTACGTCAACGTGTTGCGAATGAAATAAAGACAACGTTTGATAGCCACTATAATAAGGAAGTTTCCCTAGCCGACGTGCTAAGCGCTGATGCAATCAAATCCTATTCTAAGCAAGCAACCGGTGAGAAGTTTTTGATAAAACCTCATCAGTAAGGATTGTTGTAGCAGTCAAAGAGCCCGGCTTTAAGTCGGGCTTTTTTATGCGCGCTATAAATAGGTTGGTACCTATTGTTGCTGACAGACGTGTTGTTGTGGAGAGGTCTTTTATTGAGACGGGAATCGTCAGAAGCGCAAGAAAGATAGAGCCGTGTTTTACGATTGGATTATTAAAGGCTTTAGTGAAAATAGTGGTGAGGCCGATAAACAACGATGCAAATCAAATCGCGAGTTAAAAAAATTTGTTAGGCTGTTTAGTAGGCATTGGCCGTATCGGCCAGTCGTGACACATCCTTTGGTCACGTCGCCGAACAAAATGCATGATACATGATACTGCATTTTTAAGAATCGACTATTTCACCGTCGTGAAACTGTCGTCGTATTTGCAAAATTTGGGTGCTGCATGAATAGTATTAAATTTACCTACGAACACTTTTTACAAAAAGCGTGTCGGCAACTGGGCTACGATGAGGTTATCTTCGAGTTACTACTGACACCAAGCCGCGAAATCAAGCTAGAAATTCCATTGCGAAAAGATGATGGCAGTATTGTTGTTTTCAATGGTTATCGTGTTCAGCATCACAATGCGCGAGGCCCCTATAAGGGCGGCTTGCGATTTCACCCCGCAGTTGATGAGCAGGAAGTTCGCGGACTCGCTTGTTTAATGTCATTGAAAACAGCGTTAGTAGATTTACCTTTAGGGGGAGCCAAAGGTGGAATCGATTGTGATCCGCGCTCTCTTAGTCACCGTGAACTAGAGCGGGTAACGCGAAAGTTTGTCGAAAAAATTCATCGAAATATCGGCACCAACATCGACGTTCCCGCTCCGGATATTGGTACTAATGCCCAAGTGATGGCTTGGATTCAGGATCAATATTCCATTATTTATGGTTATACGCCTTCGGTTGTGACAGGCAAACCGATCGTTACCGGTGGCAGCGAAGGGCGTGAAGAAGCAACAGGTTTAGGTCTCAGCATGGTTATTCGACACCATGCAAAAACCCATAAGTTGCCGTTGCAGGACTCGCAGGTGGTTATCCAGGGGTTTGGAAATGTCGGACGCCATGCTGCGATCGAATTAGCTGCGCTTGGCTGTAAAATTGTCGCAATAAGTGATACGCAAGGCGCTGTCTATAATCCTGCTGGTATAGATGTGCAGCGAGCGGTGGCACATAAAGAAAGTATTGGTTCTGTCGTTGGAATGGAAAATGTCGATGTTATAGACAATAGCGAAATATTTTCACTGCCTTGCGATTACTTAATTCCAGCGGCTCTCGGAGGAGCAATTAACGAATCGAATGCGAATCGTCTTAGCTGTAAATTTGTCGTGGAGGGGGCGAATAGCCCAACGACTCGGGTTGCCAATGATGTGTTATGCGAGCGCGGGATAAAGGTTATTCCCGATATTCTCGCCAATTCGGGAGGAGTCATTGTGAGCTATTTTGAATGGGTGCAAAATATTCAGCATGTTCATTGGAAGAAGGAAAAAGTTCAAGAGCAGTTGTGGGAAGTCGTAAGTGAGGCATGCGAGCTAGTATGGGCCTTGTCTTCAGAAAAACAATTGAGCTATCGAGAGGCGGCCTACCAGATTTCGACTAATCGCCTGAAAGACGCCGTTTTTGCAGCAGGCATTTAATTATAGCTCCATTGGTTATAGAGCCCGATCGGAAGTCTCAAAAATTTAGGTCGACGAGATTGCCCGTCTGCCTATTTGTGAGCTTCAAGCTAGTGACATCATTCAGTAAGTTAATTAGAATCGCGACTGCCGGTATTGCGTGAGGAAATATCGGACAATCACCTCGGTTCAATTAATATAAGTTAAAGGATAATCATGCTAAAAAAGTTTGCGTATGGTCTGCTCGGCTTGCTGGTCTTGTTAGTCATTGTTGTTTTGATAGTTTTAATCCCACCCCACCAACAGATTCGCAATTTTAATTCTGCAATTCCCAGTTTTGAGCAACTTAGTCATGCCTTAACCTCAGGCAGTGGGCCCGCAGCCATCTCTTATATCACGACGGCAAGCCAAAAAAATGGGTCTAAAACGTTGGGGCATGCAGGTATATTACTGGAATGGCCTGATGGTCGCAGCTTCTTGATTGACGCGGGGATGGATAGAGAAACAGCGGTTGCTTTTGGTGCGCCGTTTGAAAGTTTGCTCGGTTCTGATCCCAGTATTACATTTGGTCCAATTGAAGAGCAACTGGGTTCTCAAATCAATCAAATAAATGGCGTTGCCTTCACGCATTTACACAGTGATCATACGGCCGGCATTACCGCTATTTGTGATGCAATGCTTGCACCCGCCACTATTTTTCAGACCAATGATCAGGCAAAAAACCACAACGCATTTACCGAAGCAGGACAAAATATCATTAATGATAGCAGTTGTAATAGCAGTCTATTGAGTACCGATGTTATTAAACCTGTGCCGGGTTTTGATGGCCTTGTTGCGATCGCTGCGGGTGGTCATACGCCCGGCAGTACAATCTTTGCGACTAAGCTGAATAATAGGATTTGGGTGTTTGCGGGCGACATTACTAATGATATGGATCAACTCACTCACAATAAAGGAAAAGGCTTTCTCTATAGTTATTTGCTAATACCGGAAGATACCGAACGCTTGGAACAATTACGCTTGTGGTTGGCTGATATTGACAACTCTTCCGTCGCCAGCGTGTTAGTCGCTCATGATTGGGATGCAATGCAATCAAGCGAAATACCTGCTTGGCGTCCAGGTGGCGGAAGGTAGATGCGTTGAAAAGGTATTAGAAATAGAACAGCCTAAGGGCGCGAACCCGTTCGAAATCGGCATCATCGGCTCAACTGATTTTAATGTGCGGAGCTATTGAGCATTCGATTTAGAGGCCGCGTTATTCGACCGCTATTGTCGACAAAAATCTCTACAAATTGCTCATAATTCAATACTACGGCGGTGTGTTATTAAATTGAATGATTTTGATGGTAAAACTGTGTTCCTGATTGGCGGTTCCATGGGTATCGGTTTTTCCATTGCAAAAAAGTTAGTGGCTAACGGCGCTAACGTTAATCTATTTGCGAGAACAGAGAGTAAGCTTAAGGATGCCCGAGGCTCTTTAGAGCCGCTGCGTATACACTCAACGCAAATGATCAACACCCGTAGTTTGGATGTTACAGATGATGAAATGACCGGTTCAATTTTGTCTGAAGAGGTAAAGAGTTTTGGTGTTCCCGATGTTTTGATCAATTGTGCCGGGAGAGCAATACCACGTAAGTTTGAAGATGTTTCTTACCAACAATTCGACGATACGATGAAAATTAACCTTTACGGCTGCCGAAATACCATTGCTGCGCTATTGCCCTATATGAAGGAAAAAGGGGGGCTGATTGTCAACACGTCGTCGATTGCCGGAACTATTGGCGTTTTTGGCTATACAGATTACTCCGCTTCAAAGTTCGCTTTAGTCGGTTTTTCTGAGGCCTTAAGAAGCGAAGTGAAAGCGAATGATATCGACGTGGTGGTTTTGTGCCCTCCAGATACAGATACGCCAGGGTTTCAAAACGAAAATCTGACGAAACCCACAGAGACACGCGCGCTGTCTGAAGGGGCAAGTCTTATGACCGCAGATGATGTCGCCGACGTATTTTTTAAGGAGCTGCCGCGCAACAAATTTATCATCGTACCGGGAATATCCGGAAAATTTAGTGTTTTAATGAAACGGCTATTCCCCGGTTTAGTAGCTTCAATTATCGACAGACAGATCAAAAAAGTGAGTAGTCCATAGATGTTAGTGAACCTTGTGTAGTTATATTGTCAGTGCACGTCTTATTCAGTGCACGTCTTATTCAGTGCACATCCTAATCAGTGCACATCTTATATTGTCGGTACAGGTCGGCACTGAAATTTAGTCTTTATTGGCGCGTTCCAATAGCTTTTCTCTCAACTTATCGATACCCGGCTTGCGATCTAAAATCTCTTGCGCCGTTAATCCCGATAGTTCGTGGGGAAAGACCAACCACTGCTCTGTTTCGTGAATGTAGTAATCGGGGGCTTTTCCGACCTTATTGTTGCCAGGTTTGTAGTAAGGTGTGGCAATGCGAATGTCGGGGGTATTTAATCGGCACTCTTTTTCTAAATCTGCAATTATTTGCTTAATACTCAATCCAGTATCGTGTACGTCGTCGACAATGAGTAAAGAATCACCCGCGTCTACATTTTTTACGATATAACTTAAACCGTGAACTTTTACATTCGTAGCGCGCTGTTCGACACCGGTGTAAAGAGAGGTTCTAATCGAAATATGGTTGGTGTGGACACCGAAATAATCCAGTAACTCTTGGACTGCAATACCGACCGGGGTGCCCCCGCGCCATACGCCCACAATAAAATCGGGTACGTAACCACTTTCGAGAATCTGTAAGCCAAGTGCGAAGGAGTCATCCAGCAACTGCTGGGCATCGATATATTTTTTATTTGGCACGGTAGTGTTCTCTGGAAAAGGCATCATGGATAAGGGGTAAAGTGGTGCCTATAATAACCAATTAGCGGGTCAGTGTATAACTGATTACGGTGGATTCGTATTCGATAGAGCCGCCGCGGTCATGCCCACTCGTGGTAAACAGCATTGAAACGATTCGGCACAGGGACATTTTGTGGACCTGTTCTGGAGGGTTAGCGATCCAGACTTGATTGGGCCGAATATCGACTACCGATATGTTGTTTTCACAAGCCCGTAAGTAGGAAGCGATGACTCGCCACTTCGACGCCATTGAGTAGCAGTGCAAAGCCGTGCTCTCCCGGATAGTGTTGCCGGGTAGCTATTGGCTTAAAGGCATGTTTACGTTGAAATTCCTTGTTGGTTTGTCGATAGTTAGATTCGCTGACTTTAAAAATTTTTCGCGCCGTTTTGCCATTGGATTTCATGAAGTCGATTGCGTATTCGATTCTCAAATTACCGATGGATTTCGCGGATGTTTTTAGCTCAAAACTAAAGGGTAGATAATCGCCAAAACTGACTGTTTTTTCTAAGCGTAGCTCACACAGTTCCAGGTGCTTTACATCGCCATACCCAAATAAACCAAGCGCTGTGGCATCGGCGCTTTTCAATAAGCCACGTAAGGCGTGTTTAACAATCCAGTCAGTTTCGTCATTTTCGCCTAACCACTGTTGTGCGATGTCGAGAACAACATCGGGATGATCCTTAGAAATGTCGTTGAGATTGTTCGCGACGCTGCGCCGGACATACAAGGATTTATCGTTTTTGAGTTGCCTCAGCACGGGCAGTATTGGCTTTGGGTCGTTTTTAAAATTCGGTAAAGCCATTGCCCACGGTAAACGAGGGCGACATCCTTCGCTAGCCAGACGCCGTACATCGGCGTCTGGGCTTTTTGCCCATGCGGACATTTTGGCCATCATTTTTTTCGGTTGCGACATAATAAAAGGTCGAACAGCAAATTCTGCACTGGCGAGTTTAGTGAGTTGCTCGAGGGCGTTGATCGACAAGTCAAAATCGTCTTGTCCGTAGAGTTCGACAAAATCAGGAAAAAGCATATATTCAAATCCGGGTTTACTATGGGTCTTCAAGACCTCTGACACATCGAGCAGAACCCGTAAGTTTTCGCCATAGTCGTCAGTCATGCAATGTTGTAAACACTCGGTGATACGGCGCATTCGAGCTTTGAGTTCAAGATCCTGCCAGTTCCTAGAGAAGACTGAGGATTCGAATTTCTTTAGGTCAAAATAGGGTGCTTGTCTGGCAAATGCTTCACCGAGGTTCTTGATAAAAAGTTCGTTATAAACATGTTTTAGCAGCTCGGCCATTTTATCTTTGTATCCCTTGTTGTCTTGCTAACGCTGAAAAATTTAGATCACGCAGGTAGTGTATCGAATGACTGCTGACAGCCCTATGTCAGTATGGGAAAATCATTGAGTCCTTGGCGCTCGTCGTAGTGGTTGACATTCTGTGGTGTTCATTTGAAGTACAGGTTTTAACCGAGTTGCGTGGTTTGCAAGTGCTTACTCACTTTCGTGAGCGTTGATGAAAATTCACCGTGCCGCTACTGCTTGGCGTTCTGCCATACTTATCTATGCCGTCTTAAATTTAGACAAGTTGTCAGCATCTCACGTAAAACGAAAAAGACTTAACATGCCAGACTCTTCGGCAATAGTTCCATAAAAGAAATTGTAATCCCCCTTCTTTAAGCTAAATTTAATATACCACTAAGTGATATGCATCGATCATAAATGAGGCCACATGATGAAAAAGTTCCCTCTGTTTTTATATGTCGCGCTGTTGGCAAGCCCCTTCGTTTCTGCAACTGAATATCCCGATATGGTCGGGGCTTGGCAAGGCAATGTCAGGATTGTTTCGTCGGGTGACGATGTCGCACAAGGTGGTGCTGT
Organism: uncultured Cellvibrionales bacterium; assembly: GCA_913019905.1. Classification (GTDB taxonomy): domain Bacteria; phylum Pseudomonadota; class Gammaproteobacteria; order Pseudomonadales; family Dasaniaceae; genus Oceanicoccus. Next base: position 25,417 of record CAJVZD010000019.1, on the reverse strand, counting down.
GATTTCCAATGTTGAATTGACTGTTACGATTGAATATCAGGACGGGGAATCTTTCCTCGGAAGTTCTCGTGCTTCGACGACGCCGAAGGCACAGCCGTCGTTGACTGTCTGGGGCGCCATGCGATCAACAGGCGATGAGGCGATTTTTGTGAATTCAGACGGTAGCCGAGGCCAGCTATGGATGAAAGGCAAAGACTCTTTTGAATATTGCCTTACAAATCTGCTCGACAGCGTTTTTACTGCTTATTGCGGAATATTGACAAAAAAGGGGACCGGCACTTAAGCTGAAAATAACCAGCGCTGAGCGAGAATTCTCAGTGGTTGACACTGTACCGAATGGTTTCAGAGTCTGTCATGCGCGATCGCTATGCTATTTTTCGGTTCGGATAAGATAGAACAGAGCGGTTAATGCAATCATTTCCGTCTGCTGATTTCCGTCGTAACCTCAGTAGCTGCATAGCTTAAGACTTGTTGATACATTCGATAAGCATTTGTAGTGTTAGGGTTACTGATAATCGGGGATTATTTACGAGAAATTGAAGCCTTTAGTCGGCGATTAGAATTGGAGGTTTGGTTGCAATTTCCTGGAGCTATCAACGCCGGAAATCGTGCGAAGATTGTTGCTCACCTGTTAGTGACACTTGGCGTTTACAACCTTATCAACCCTTATCTGCCTAGTCTGGATCTTTCCGCTGATGAACTTAATACCGAAGATACGATAACCTGGTATACGTTTGACTCTCCCCCCGTCACTATCACAGTTGGTAAGGATACGGATAGAGGTTTTGGGGATCGTAATCGGCTCCTTTTCCAACAAGCCTTAACGCAATACACGCATTTAACAAAAACCGTGAATTATCAACGCGCTTTGCTTGATATGAAAAATGGTGAAAAGGTTTGTTCGTCGGCGTTGCTGAAAACGGTGGAACGAAAAAAATATATTACCTATAGCCACCCCAATTTCCTGTTGATACCCAATGGCGTGCTTGTTCGATCGGCAGACATTCATCTCTTTCAGCCGTATATTGATTCATCTAATCGCCTAAACCTTTCATTGGCGCTAACAAGCAACAACTTCATTCTCGGTACATCCAGCGGGCGCCGATATGGCGCAGGTGTTGATTCGCTACTGGAAAAGATAAGGAAAAATTCGCCTGGCCAGCTACTTATTCGGTCCGGACAAGATGTTAACTCTGGGTTGATTCACATGCTGCACAAAAACCGCCTAGACTTAGTCTTAGGGTTTTCCACTGAACAAGAATACGCAGCCCGCAGTATTGGCAATGAAGCCGCTACCGCATTTTTACCCATTGTCGAACAATTGCCCTATACCTTGGGTTATACGGGATGCTCTAAAGGTGAGTGGGGGGACAGGATTGTTGGCCAAATTAACGGTGTTCTTGAAGAACCGGCAACCTTTGTTGCATTCATGCAATATTACAAAAACTGGCTTCCGTCTTCCAACCATTCCTATTACGATGAATTGGTCAGCGAGGCATTGCTCAATAATCCGGAAATGGAATTTCGCAATAAAAGAAACCAAAAGACGCCTTCGGTTGATCGCTCTCCAGACAACTAGTTAAGAGCCCGTCTCTTGTACTGATCAACCCCGAAAATAGGCCGATAGCCACGTTTATAAAAGGTCAAACATTCCCCTGCTGACTTTTGATTATTTGCGGGAAAAACGTCGGTCACATTCTAAATTGACAGTGCTCTATTTATGCGACGACAGGGTCCGGAGCGGTATTTTCCCTCTGCCGCAGTGGTCGACAAGTTGTCCTGTCGTGAATGCAAAAGTCGCTGCTTGCACTGCTCGATGTGGCGTAGTATAAATGAGCCACTATACGAATAAATTTAGAGGTTTGAAGCATGAACTGGGCTGAAATAGAAAAGTTAGATAGTTGGGCGAACGTAAATCCATACGATATACCTTTGGATAAAATCGACATGAGCCGACCAGAGTTATATGAGGCAAACGTCCATCAAAAGTGGTTCGAACGTCTACGAAAAGAAGATCCTGTTCACTATTGCCCCGAAAGCAAAGTGGGGCCTTTTTGGTCTATTACTACCTTCGATGATATAAAAACGGTTGATACAAACCATCAAGTTTTTTCATCTGATCGCTCGATTGCAATTGGGCTTATTAACGACGAATTCAATCCACCGAATTTTATTGCGATGGACCAACCCGAGCACGACGTACAGCGTAGAGTTGTTTCTCCGGCTGCTGGTCCCGTCAATCTAAAGAAACTGGAAGATATCATCCGCGAAAAAGCCTGTTTGATTTTGGACTCTCTACCTGTCGGAGAAACTTTTGACTGGGTTGAAAAAGTATCCATTGAAATGACCACGTATATGCTGGCGATACTATTTGATTTTCCGATGGAAGACCGTCACAAACTGACCCACTGGTCCGATGTGACGACGTCTGTAGAAGCGGTGGGTAATTTTTCCATTACCCCTGAGGAACGTCAGGCCGAACTGTTGGAGTGCCTTGCCTATTTCCAACGTCTTTGGCACGAGCGTGAAGGGAATACCGAAGGCTTTGATTTTGTGACCATGCTGGCGAATCATCCAGATACCAAGGACATGATAGACGACCCGATGATGTTTTTGGGTAACTTAATGTTGTTAATCGTTGGCGGTAACGATACGACAAGAAACTCCATGAGTGGCGGCGTTTTGGCCCTAAACGAATTTCCTGAGCAATATGAATTGTTACGTAACAACCCTGATCTTATTCCCAACATGGTATCTGAAATTATTCGCTGGCAAACGCCGTTACCCCATATGCGACGAACTGCCACAGAAGATTTTGAACTTAACGGCAAGATGATTAAAAAGGATGATCAGGTCATCATGTGGTATACCTCAGGCAATCGAGATGAAGCATCAATCGACAACCCTAACGAGTTTGTCATTGACCGCACGAAAGCTCGACAACATCTCTCTTTTGGGTTTGGAATCCATCGCTGCATGGGAAATCGAGTTGCTGAATTACAGCTGAAAATCATGTGGGAAGAAATTATGAAACGTTTTTCCTTTGTTGAAGTGGTAGGTGAAGTTAAACGATTGCCCTCGAATTTCGTTTTAGGGATTACCGAAATGCCAGTAAAGCTTCACGCGAAGTAATTTCTGTGCATTGAGATAACGCTTTCGGTTTTTGGATTATCTGTTTAATTCTTCAGCCTAAAGCGTTTTTTTTTGTATTCGAGATATAAGCGATAAGTTAATGACCCAATTGACCGCTAAAATTTTTGATTATTTTTTCAGTAAAGCGTAGTGCCAATTTTAAGCATAAGAGTACGGCCCTCCAGCTTAGTGGTGAGCGTATTTTTTAGATAAACCCTGAGTTAGGTTTGAACATTCTCTTTTCGATTCAACTAAAACGTTATTGAGACTATTTTATGCCGCTATCTTAATACCAATAGGCAATAGGTAACATTCGCCAGAAAACCAGAACGATACATAACTGAAACAGGATAAGCAGGGCGATTGTGTCGCGATGATCTTGTCGAGTCTTTACGCTGCGGAAAATTACCAGAAAAACAGAAACAAGTAATGTTAGCGGCAGTAACCCAGAAGTGAGGAAAAGTGAAAAGCTGGCGGTTGTCGGTTCTCCAAAACGTAAAAACGATTGACGTGAGAGCAAATAGACAGCAATCGCTAGTGCCAGAATATTGAAAAACGGTAAAGCAATCGTTTTGAATCCGTTGGTATCTCCACCGATAACTCTTATGACGCCGATTAAGAAGATATAAATGAAACTGACCACACCGGTAATGAGGCTTATCCAGTACAAAATCAAAATAATGGCGGGGTACTTCTTCACTGTGCTGATTCCGTCAGTCAATAACAAATTACCTGTTTCGTCAATAATTATCCCATGAGAGGCTTTGGTTCTATCTGTCGCTCTAAGCAGTTGTCCGTTCATTGGAATCAATGTTCGATCTTCGTTTTGTAATGACTTTAATATGATTTTATGACCATCTTTAACTAGCCAATTAAAATTAAACAATAGGTCCAGCCACTCAAACTCGGCCATATTGTTCGGTGAAGGGATATAGGTCCCCTCTAGATTGGTGATGTCCATGGTGGGTTTTAATGTCTGTTCGATCGGAGATTTCTTTACGGACAAAAGTTGAATGAACAAGGCATTAAATCGCTCGTAATTGGCGGAATCGTTGTCGGTATTTATTGCGTAGAAGAACGATTTTTTTTCGTCCGGAAAAAGGCATAGGTAAGCACGAAAACCAAAAGTAGTACCGGGATGGCAGGCACCTAGAACTTTGTGTCGGTCTCTACCGGCCAAAACCAAGCCGTGACCGATTTGTAAACCGGTCTTTTTCGCGTCGGTGTCTATGGGTGATGCCAGTAAATTCATTAGTATAGGGTCGATAAAAGGTCCTCCGGATATTCTCCCATCCGACAGCAAAAACTGCATAAACTTCGCCATATCTGAGGCAGTAGTTGTAAATTGGCCTGCCGGTCGCAGGTACATCGGGATTGCAGCTTGTGCGACATTATTTTCGTAGTAGCCCATCGCCATTTTTTTGTCGGCGTGTTTACCCGTTTGCGAAATATACTCAAAGGTACTTTCGTGCATTCCGAGTGGTTTTAATAACTTGTTATCGAGGTAGTTCTCATACCGCTCGCCAGTGATAGATTCGATCACCATGCCTAGTAAGGTATAACCCATATTAGAATAAGAATATTGCGCTCCTGGTTTACTTCTGACGCTCAAAAGCGTCGAGTTGCCGGCGGGAAAAACCTCAGCTAAAGGTGTGTATGGGTCGACTTGCGAGTTTAGAAATTGCCACATCCGAAAATTGTCCAGGCCTGCTGAATGCTCTAACAGGTGACCTACAGTGATCGGGTCCGTTTTATGCCATGGATTGTTAATTGAAAGTGTCGGTAGCAATGCTTCTACATTGCTGGATAAAGAAAGCTTTCCCGTCGTAATCAGACGCATCACGCCAATGGCGAGAACAGCTTTAGTCACTGATCCCACTTGTACTTTATGGTAGGCATTCATCGCAGACTGGGTGCTTGAATTTGAAAGCCCTGCACTTCCGACCACGACGTTGTTGTTTGATACAGTCGACCAGACAATCCCGGTTAAGCTTTCTTCTGCAATGACCTTACTGATCTCTTGTTCGAACTCTGTTTTTGTTCCGGAAAGCAAAACGTTTGAATGTAGCAAAAACAGAAGAGCAGTTAGTGTGGCGGCAATACGGTTTTTTAAAGTTAGCAATTGTTATCCAATAGTGATCTAACACAGATATATGAGTGAAGAAATTAAACTCTCGCAGAAATGATCTGAAATTTGTTGTTCGCCGTTTTCTAATCGTTTCAGGAAGCGCTTTGTTCATCCAAATGCGGATCTGCGGGGTGAATTGATGGCCCAAGTAAGCGAGTGGTAATCATTCCCGTGGTGATCGCTCCGTTGACGTTTAGCGCTGTTCGAGCCATGTCAATTAAGGGCTCAATCGATATGAGTAGCGCGACGATTGTGACAGGTAACCCCATCGCGGGCAATACGACTAAGGCGGCGTAGGTCGCTCCTCCACCTATACCAGCAATGCCGAACGAACCGATAGCAACGATTAACACAAGGCCAAAAATAAATTCCGCCTCCAGAGGGTTGATACCCATCGTGGGTGCGACCATAACCGCGAGCATAGCCGGATAAATTCCAGCGCAACCATTCTGGCCGATGGTGGAACCAAAGGAAGCTGCAATATTAGCGATCGGCGCCGGAATCGACAGTTCTTCTATTTGTGTTTTAATGGTCAGAGGAATCGTGGCAGCGGAACTACGCGTAACAAAAGCAAAGGTCAAAACGGGCCAGACCTTTCTGAAATAGTCTGCAAGACTGGTGTCCGTAAATAACACAATCATCAGTCCGTGAATCATAAACATAAGCGTTATAGCGACGTAGGATGCAATAATGAAATGGAACAGCGTCAAAATTGCCTGCCCGTCCGAGGTAGCGACGACATCGGTCATTAACGAAAGAATACCGAAGGGCGTTAAATTCAATACCAGTTTCACGAGTTTCATAATGATCAATTGCGCGGTTTCAAAAAAGCGCTTTATTTTCTGACCGTGCTCTGGGTGTTCCTCGCCGATGAGTAAAGAAGCGACGCCAAAAAACATAGCAAATACCACTACCGAAATAATTGAGCTGTCTCTGGCACCCGTTAAGTCAGAAAAAATGTTAGTCGAGAAAAATCCGGTAATCAATTCCGGGATATTAATCGCAGCCACGGTTTCTTGCCTTACAATTAGTACATCGGCTCTAGCCAGTTCTCTGGCTCCTGTTGTTAATCCTTCGGAGCTCAAGTTGAAGCTGACAGCCATTGCAATACCGACGAGAGCTGCAATAACCGTGGTCACAATCAAAAGACCAATGACCGTTCCACCAATTTTCCCCAGTGATTTAATTTCCTCAACGCGCAATACGGCCATAACCATAGTGACCAGAATCAATGGCATAATAATCATGCGCAGTAAGTTGACGTAGATTCCGCCAACGATGTTTGTCCAAGCAAGGGTTTGCTGGATGACATCGGGGTTGTGACCATAGGCGAATTTCATGAAGAACCCAAAGAGTGTTCCAACAATGAGTCCTATAAAAACCTGGCGGGATAGGCTTAACTTTCTATTGCTCCATAGGAAAAGAAAATACATCAATCCCGCAAATAGAAAAAGATTAAGGATTCCGAATAAAGTCATTACAAAAACTCCGTAAATACGTCAGCTTGATTTAACAAGTTGAAATGAGTGTCGATATTTTAGATTGCAGGACTTGTCACTCAGATTTTGGGTTGAGTGATTCTGAGTCCAGCCAATAGCAGGTCTCTCGCCCTAATTTTCTGTCTTAAAGAGAATTGTATCGCCAACTCGATAACCGCTGCTTTTTGGTCAATGGTCTTCGGCACACTTTAACATCCTTTGTTAAGCATAGAAATCGCGGATATCGGCTTGCCATCAATCTGTGCGAGTGCTGCCAGCGGTGCATAAAAGCTTTAGAGCGTTCGCGTATTTGAAAGTCATTTCCGATGTTTGTTTCCATAGCGCGTTAGAGGCTAATTTTTGCTCGTTGAAACCGAGAAAAGAGGAGGTCCGTTAATGGCTAGTTTAGTCACCGTTTACAGGCTATATTTCACCCACATCAAACAAGGCAGTGGTTGAAAATGAATTTAAGCAATGAGGTTTGTGAGCGCGCGAGGATATCACGGGATCCGCGCTTTGATGGTCTGTTTTTTATCGGTGTTAAAACAACCGGTATTTATTGTCGCCCGGTTTGCAAAGTCAGATTACCGTTGTCAAAAAATATCGATTTTTATCGCAGTGCCGCTGCTGCCGCTGAGGCGGGTTTCAGACCTTGTCTTCGATGCCGTCCGGAAACAGCTCCGGGTACGCCGGCTTGGAGCGGTACACAGGCCGTAGTAAATCGCGCTTTAAGGTTGATTGGAGAAGGGGCTTTGGATAGTGCCTCTGTCGATGCTCTTGCAGAGCGGTTAGGAATGACTGATCGCCACCTGCGCCGCTTGTTTATGGAGCATTTAGGTGCGTCGCCGAAGGCGATTGCTCAAACACGGCGTATGCACTTCGCAAAATCGTTGCTGGATAATAGTAATTTGTCCATTATTGATATCGCTTTGGCGGCCGGTTACGGCAGCGTACGACGATTCAATGACCATTTTAAAGCGAGTTATGGTAAATCGCCGAGGGAAATTCGAGGTAAGAAAGGTTTGGAGAAAAGTGCAGAGCTTACTTTCTATTTGGGATATAGACCGCCTTATAACTGGAAATTCATGCTGGAATTTCTCAATAAAAGAGCGATTTCTGGAATCGAGTGGATTGCTGATGATGCCTATCTCAGAGTTTTTCAATTAGGCGGTGAGTTGGGCTGGCTGCAGGTAAAAAATCTGCCGGATCAAAATAGATTAGTCTGTCGAGTGAGTTATCCTAAAGTGACATCCCTCGGACTTGTAAAAGAAAAAATAAAGCGCATTTTCGACATCGATGCAAACCCTTCCGAGATCGCACTATCTCTCTCGAACGATAAGCTAATGAAAAATGTGTTAGACCGGAATGGCTATTTGCCTGTGCCGGGATGCTGGGATCCATTTGAAGTGTCGGTAAGAGCAATTGTCGGACAGTTGGTTTCTGTTACCGGTGCCATCACTACGATGAAGACATTGGTCAAAGAGTATGGAGAAAAGGTCAATGTGGACTTACCACTAACGTCACTGGCAGACTCGCCTGAAGCAAGCGATGTCTACTTGTTTCCAAAACCTGAAGATTTGTGTGATATCGATTATCAGCGGGTTCGGCTATCGCGGGCAAAAATCAAGGCAATCGCAGGGCTGGCTAAGGCAGTGGTCGACGGACATATTCGATTTGATTTAACGATGGATTCTGAAGAGTTGCTAGAAAAGTTGTTGGGCATTACAGGAATAGGGCCGTGGACAGCGGGATATATCGCATTGAGAGCATTGAGGGAGCCCGATGCATTTTTATCCGGAGATTTGGTGATTAGGCAGGTGGTGAGTTCTCTGCAAAAAAGAACGGCTCTAATTAGTATCAAAGAGCTCGAAGAGGAATCGCAGGAGTGGCGACCCTGGCGAGCCTACGCGCTAATGCAGCTGTGGCACGAGGCCAACGGCTAGTTCCATTTTAAAAAGTATTAACTATTTTAAGAGAGAAGGAGAAAGCGATGCGTTATCATTTTGTTGATGCTCCGTTCGGAAAATTACTGTTAGCTGGGGAGGACGCATTAGAATTAGTTGGCTTTCCCAGGGGAAAGATGGCCGTCGGTGTGGGTGAAGGCTGGGTTGAGGATAGGCACTCATTTACGGATGCTTCCGCTCAGCTACTCGCTTATTTTGGCGGTGAGCTGAAAGAATTTAGTGTAAAAATGAAACCGTCGGGGACAGTTTTCCAGCGCGAGGTTTTAGATGCACTCAATAGCATACCCTATGGCGAAACGCGCAGTTACAAAGACATCGCCGAGATGATTGGTCGCCCAAAAAGCGTCCGTGCTGTCGGCGCTGCAAACGGTAGAAACCCGCTGCCGATTATTATTCCCTGCCATCGCGTCATTGGTGCCAATGGTTCTTTAACGGGTTTTGGTGGTGGAGTTGACGTAAAGGCCTATTTGTTGAAATTGGAGGGAGGCACGAGTGGCAGTTTTGTCGAACAAGCCCCTCTGGATTTTCAACAAATTCCTTAAGTAAAAGGATGCATTCGGCATCGCTTTCCGACAGCATCGAAGTACGGTTCTGTTTAATCGGAAAGTGTTTGCGAATAAACAGCATTGATCGATAATAATTGGCCGCCTTGATTTTCTGGCAAAGACTCAGGGTTTCATCGCTTTGATAAGAGCGTCTCGATAAACTTCGTACTTTGGCATTTGCTCCTTGCTGAGGAACTCCGCCATTGCGCCATCCATCTTTTTCTTCAAGCGCTTATTCATGCGTTTTATTTTCCGTTCCATGCCACTGGTATCGCGCCCAGTGATAATCTTTTTGAAGGATTTTTGGAAGTCGGTGAGATAAACCGTAATAGCGTTTTGAAACTTGGGCTTTTGTTCATCTGTCATGTTTATCGCGACAGCCGATTTCAAAACTTCGGGTTGCAGCCAGGCCGGCTTCTTTTCGGCTGCGTGGGTCGTCAATGAGACAAGGAGAAATAGCGATAGTGAAAAAATGATGGCTGACTTAGCGGTTCGCATAAACGTTACCTTCTCGATTTATTATTAAAATCCGATTGAATTAATATTATCAGCCTAGGAAGCAAGCTTTGTCTAGCAATAATTGGCATATCATATGACCTTTTAATGAAGCCTATTATAGGTCGCGTTAAATATCCTGTTTGATGGCAGTGACAGCATAAATTGAATGGCTAACTTTGATCGGTGGACTGCCAGATTTCAAGGCATATTATCGCAACCGAAAGTAGCAGTGTATTTCTATCGACGAGAGAGGTCGTGAGATATTGATCGATTACTACAAATTGACTTTCTATAGTACAGTATTGGAGACATTTCAAATGTAGCTCGCCAAAAGCGGCAAAAAAAAGGATAGGGAAAAACGAAATGAAAACGACTCAGTTAGGACCATTGAATAACGTCAGCCGACTTACTCTGGGCGGTGGCGGCATTGGGCAGGTATGGGGTGATACCACTCAGGAAGAAGCCATTGCAACCGTGAAAGAAAGTTATGATGGAGGGATCAATCTTTTTGATATGGCCCCGCTTTATGGCAATGGCGAAGCAGAGAGAGTCATGGGCATGGTTTTCTCCGATGGTTATCCAGACGACGTTCGCGTAACCACTAAATGTATGGTGGGAGGTGTTGACGCTAATACGATAGAAGCGAAGCTCACCAAATCCTTGGACGAGAGTTGCGAGCGGCTGAAAAAAGAGTATATCGACGTATTTATTATGCATGGTTACGTTGTGCCGGACGGTTGGAATAACTCGACAAGACCTCGCGCATTTCCTCATATAGCAGTTGCGTGGACCAACTATCTAGAACAGGTAGTACGCGTTTTTGAGGCGCTAAAAAGCAGTGGCAGAATCGGTGCGTGGGGCGTTACTGCGGCGAGTACGCAGGCCACTAATCTTGGGGTTCTGGAGGAAAATCATCATCCGGACGTGATTCAGTGTATTACGAATGTCTACGATTCGCCCGGAAACATGTCAATTTGTGACGAGGCTCCAGATCCAAGAGCCGTCATTGCCAGCGCTCACGAAAAGTCGATCGGAGTCATGGGCATCAGGGCAGTCGCGGCAGGCTCTCTTACCGACAATATTGATCGTGATGTAAAGCCAGATTCAGCCGAGATGAGCGATTATGAGAAGGCTCAGTCTTTTAGAGAGTTAGCCGCACAATTGGGTGTCAGTTCTGCCTACTTAGCACATCGATACGCCTTGTCCATCAACGGAGTCGACACTGTTGTGCTTGGCGTCAAGAATAGAGCAGAGTTACGGGAGTGCCTGGACGCAGAAAAGGCTGGGCCGCTAGACCCATCCTTCATTCAGAAAATTGATCAATGTCGATAAATCGATTTGCAGAATCGATTGGTATAGTCGTTTGCATTAACTTTGCCAATCGGTTAGGTAAGTCATCTATCCGACACTCGTTAGAGCCGCTCTTTCTGAACAATCTTCGCGGCTAATACTAATTATGTCAGAAAGTGGTTTTATTATTGATGCGCCCAATTCGATGTTAATGTTTTGTGGGTTTGAGCGTTGGCCTTCCGTACCGGTCGCGACGGATTTGTACGGCATCTCTAATAGTAGAGACAGGCACCCAAAGTGATGAGCGACATAATCTGTTGCTGTTGACTTATTACGACTACCACCGCAATTGGATCCACAGCAAACGGTCACTCCAGCCGCTTTTTGGCTGTCATAATCCTGTGCAATTTGAAAGTTGTTATTCGCGTCCATGTATTGTCGTTTAAATCGGTCCGCTTGTTTCTTTAAAGCGTTTGATGAATTTCCGGACATGATAAAACTATTTGGAATCTCTTCATCGCCATGGATATCCAAAAATATGTCCACGCCCTTTTCATGCAACGCCTTTCTGACGAAATAGACTTCGGGAGTGTCGAGTTTCGACGGTTGATGCCAGTGTCGATTTAGATTACACCCGGCCGCATTTGTCCGATGGTTACCGAGAACACTGCCATCGGGATTCATATTGGGGACAATGTAAAAAACGGCTGAGTTCAACAGGGATCGAGAGGATTCATCTGAACTCAGCAGTTGTCCTAAAAGCCCTTCAATAAACCACTGCGCCATGGTTTCTCCTGGGTGTTGTCTAGCAATGACCCAGATTTTTTTCTTGCCTGGTTCATCGTAACCAATAGTCAGTAAGTCTAATGGCCTGCCTTTGACGGTCGAACCCAGTACGGTATGTTTGCAAAAGTCCGCTGCAGCTGCCGTCGCCATTTGCTCTTTATGTCGCGCATAAGTGTAGGGAATGTAGTACGCGTAATTGACTTGACTAAAGGCCGGTGTGTGATTGATACGCAGTGTATTACCGTCGTATTCCGTCGGCACCTGAAACCAGTTATTCTGATCGTAGCTTCCCAAGACCTGATAATCACTCCAGCCCTTCGGGAAGGTGCTATTACCTGCCTCGACAATGTCGATACTGTGGGGGACTCCGGCGGTCGACTCGACGCGGAAATTGAACCATTGGCGGTTAGAGGATTGATTGTCATTCTTTAGTTTCAGCACGATTGAGTCAGGTGTTTTCTGATCTAGGACGTCTATGCTGCCGCTGTCAAAATTTGAGCTAATTTTCATCTTAAATGCCTTTCAAGTTAATAATTTAGAGAAGTTCAATGGCAAAGCCGGTAATGCATGCAGTGCTGAAAACGAGAAAAATGAAAGCGAGTAGCAATGGCCAATGAAACATCTTCTTCATCATAATCATTTCGGGAAGACTGGCTCCTGCTCCGGCGATCGTTAGTGACATCACCGCTCCCATACTCATGCCTTTGGCTAGTAGAGAGCTTGCAATAGGCACCATCGTTGATGCGCGTATATATAGAAAAACCCCGATGAATGCGGTGGTTGGTACCAGCCACAAGGTCGATACTTTAGCTAGCTCTTCGAAGAACATGGTTGGTACATAAGAGTGCAGAATGGCGCCGATAGCGACACCGATAATCATATAGGGAATAAATGATCGAAATTGTTTGAAGGTGTCAATAATTAATGATGACCAGTGGAATTTTCCCAAAAATCCCGCGACCGTAGAGCCAGAATTTGTTGCCAATGTTCCAGTCGGTTGCGGAGAATTATCTTCCGACTTTGAGCATGCCGGTGTGAGCAACTCATCTCTAACGAATCGATCAAATTTTAGTTTTTGTAAAAGATAACCGCTAAATATTGCCAGAGTCAGGACAAAAACAGCGTAAACAATGGTCGGCTTTGCGCCAAAACTCACCCAAAACAAACCGACGATGTAAGGGTTTAAGAGTGGAGATGTGAATAAAAAAGCCATCACAGGTCCGAATTCCGCGCGCGCGTTGATCAGTCCTATCGTCATCGGCAACGTCGAACAGCTACAAAATGGCGTGGCGGATCCCAACATAACAGCGACACCGTAACCACGACTGCCGCTGAGCAGTTGCTTAACCTTTTCAGTGGGTAAGGTTTGATTGATGAAGCTAACGAAAAAACTAATACCAAGGAACAGCAAAGCTAATTCGCTTAAAGTTGCGACAAAAAAACGTACAGCCTCGTGTGTTGCTGGTGAAAATCCAAGCTCGAACATAATGGTGTCCTACGGTAATTGGTGAATAAAATGGGCACTAATGATAATTTCTATATTCGATATAACTATATTTCTAGATATATCGAAATATAAAGCCAAAAAAAACCTAACACTCTTCGTCAGCGCAACACTCTTGCGACAAAAATTCAATCAGCTGGGCTAACTCTTCATATTGGGCAAAGCAGCGCAAGACACGTCCTTCTCTGACTTGTTTAAGTAAACCTACACGAACTAAACGGGTAATATGATGAGATAACGTTGAGCCTGGCACTTCCAGTTGTTTTTGGATGTTTGATACGGGCAGACCGCCTCTTCCCGCTTTTACCAGCGTTCGGTAAATACCCAAGCGAGTGGTATGGCCGAGTTCGGATAACTGTTCTGCTGCGTATTCAACTTTCATGGCGGGATATTAATCGATAAGGTTGACAAGATCAATATATTTCTAGAATAGTCGAAATATATTAATCTTGTAGACATTGAGCTCGCAGATATATGGCTGGGAGTCGTTGTCTTATCCTGTTGATAAAACTGATGCAGCCGAATGCTGGCGTTTCACTCTAAATGCGCGACCAAAAAGTTTCTTAGTTCCGAATAAACCTGCTTTGACTCCGGAGACCTTAAGTTAAAAGCGTACCCCGCATGAGACATGCCCTCGTAAACGTTCAGTTCCGCAACAATGCCCGCCGTCCTGAGTTTACGATGAACTCTTGAAGTATCACTCAAAAACATATCCCGCGTGCCCGTCACGAAATAAGTTGGGGGAAATCCAACAAAGTCACCATACACTGGCGATATTAGAGGGTCTTTCATATCGTGACCCGCTGCGTACAGTTGAGCTGCGGCGCCAAGGCTTCCATCATAGGTGACCAGCACGCGGTCGATACCTTCGTTGGTAAATAGGCTGTCCCCTGTTTTTGTCAGGTCTGCCCAAGGTGTTCCTGCATAGATCGCGCTCGGGGTCGGTAACCCTAAGCTAATAAACTTATGAACTGCGGAGAGCGCTAAACCGCCGCCAGCGGAAGTCCCGCCGATTGCTATGGCTTGGGCGGGTACGGTTTTTAATAGGTGTCGATAAACCGTGACAACATCGTCGACCGCGGCCGGGAAAGGAGAGGTTGGCGGCATGCGGTAATCGACGGAGATCACTGAGATCTTGGCGCTGTTTGCAATAATGGCTGCTTCGCCAATACTGGCATCACCGCCACCAAAAACATATGCCCCACCGTGGAGGTACAGGAAAACTGCATCTTTGAACTTTGGATCGATTTCCTGCGGCGTTATTCGGCGAACTGTAACGTCGTTAATGTCTTGCCGTTCGACCGCTACTTTAAGGTTTTCCGCCAGCTGTAATGCTGCTTTTCCCCTACTGGCGGCTCTAAGTGCCTTAAGGTTCTCCCAATCAGTTGCGTCCGTGTTTTGTAAGAACATTTTTGATCTTTTGACATCAGGTTGCGGAGTGGCAGCGATTGATTTTCGCAATTCTTCGCTGGAGCCAGCGGGATTGGGAAGCATGCGTGTTCCGACTTCCCATCCCTTTTCAGTCGCGTCGACCAGGGCAGCAAAAAAGAGTGCGCCGAAACCGATTAGCACGTAGTTTACTCGGGTTGTTATTATGTTGTTGTTCATGTCATTCCTACGTTGTTATTCTATTTGACCGCTTGTGAGTTGACTCACGGTGTTTGTACGGGATTTTCAATGAAGAAAGCCGCGGGTGGGCAATCGGAAGGTGCAGCAGCACAAGCTGTATTTATTTTAGTGAAGTTGTGATTCTCCCCAATGAATCTTGTAGTAAGATTCATTGGGGTTTTAGAGCGCCGTTCTAATCCCAATGTGGCAGAACTAGTCGAACAAATCTGGTTGCTCTGCGCAAATAACGTTGTAAAGTGGCTGAAAAGAAAACCAGCCTGCTATTTCTGAACCAACGTTTGCACGTGTTTTTAAGGCGACCTCGGGGTCGATCAAAACCGGTTTTCCTACCGCTTCGGCCATCAGTTGAGCGTGACAGCTACGCTCCATTGTGATGTACCACCACGCAGCTTCTTCAACCGTTTTCCCCACTGTGAGTAAACCGTGATTACTAAGAATAGCGGCTTTCTTGTCGCCCAATCCAGACGCAATGCGTTCACCTTCACCCCCTTCGAGCACCACGCCAGTAAAATCATCGAATAAAACATGATCGTCGTAAAACGCGCATGCGTCCTGGGTGATAGGATCTAATGGACGACGTAAGGACGACCATGCTTTGCCGTAAACCGAATGTGAATGTGCGGCCGCGATAACATCCGGACGCGCTTTGTGAATGGCGGAATGAATGGTAAAAGCGGCACCGTTTAAGATTCCATTACCTTCGACAATTTCGCCTTTGTGATCCACTAAAATGAGGTCTGATACTTTAATTTGTTTGAAGCTAACGCCCATTGGATTAACCCAAAAGCAGTCGGGGAACTCTGGGTCGCGTACGGTAATGTGGCCGGCAACGCCCTCGTCAAAGCCAAATTTCCCAAACAATCTGAAAGCCGCTGCCAGATGTTGCTTTCGGTGGGTTCGCTGTTCTTCTACCGTATCACCTTCATACATGGGTACGAAGTCATCGGGAGTATTTGAAACCGTTTCATTTAAAGCCATACCTTTCTCCTATAAATAACTGTCGACGGAAAACCTGCTGTTCAGCAATAGACTGTTGGAAATGTAACCTTTCTATTTATGTTTATTCAGCACAGACCATAGTGAAAGTTGTAGGTCAGCGCAAATTAATCTCGAGTAATGTCAGCTCAACCGATCGTTTGCTCGCCTCAGCTACTTTGTGGCATAGGGGTCTCTTTAAGTGCTTACGTCGCTGTTGCACCAAAAATTGGAAAATAATCGTATTGGAACTTTACGAACACGCTGCCATTTCCGAACAGTCTTGTAACGAAATCGAACAGACGCAAGCATTTAATTTCGAAAGAATTTTGTAAGTTACTGATAAACATAGAAATTCAATATTGGCATGGAAATTTCAATGTATTTGCTAACGTAGAGTCAATTATAGAGGTGGGTCGATAGATGGACATAGAGCTTAGTCAGCAAAAACCATGGAAAAAATGGACTGTGATTAGTTTGTTTGTTGTGTTGGTCAGTTATGCGGCATTCGCGCTAAGCGGTAAAGCAACGAAAAGTGTATCGACGTCGGAATTTAGTTTCCAAACGGTTGAAAGCGGCGCTTTGGACATTTATACCAATGCCTACGGAGAATTTGTATCTGCTCAAGAGCGTTTATTATCTGCGCCCGCGTCGGGAAAAGTGTCTGCGATATTAGTACGGCCCGGAACCGCTGTTAGTCCAGACACGGTAATCCTGCAATTGTTTAATCCAAAACTTGAGCAAGAGGTCAGTCAGGCCAACGGTTTGTTAGCGCAACAACAGGCAGAGCAGGAAGCGTTTAAATATGAACAGCAAAATGAGCGCCTCAGTTACCAAGGGCGTATTGCCGATATCGAAGCAGACATTGAAAAAGCAGAACTTGAACTGTCTGTGAACCAGGATTTGTTGAGCCTTGGTGTCAGCGCAAAAATTGAGTTAAAGCGTGCTCAATTGCTCGTAAAACAAGAAACAAAAAGACTCCAATTCGAACAGCAAAAATTTGAGCAGTTTATTGAGATGCAAGGGTTTCAGTTTACTCAGCGAGATATCACCGTAAAACAGCAAATGTCTCAGGTCGCTCTACTTGAAGAACAGCTCAGTAATATGTTCGTCAAAGCCGGCATTACTGGCTCCTTACAGACTCTGGATATCGAATTGGGGCAAAGCGTACAGCTCGGTGAATCACTCGCCAAAGTCGGTAGCAATAAGGAGCTAATCGCTCGTATACGTTTGCCGCAAAACCAGGCGGACCAAATCGATATCAATGCCCCAGTAATTATTGATACTCAAAAAGGCACCATCGAGGCGCATATTTCACGGATCGAGAGCGTTGTAACGAGCGGTTCTGTGATTGCGGAAGTGGTACTGGATGGCGAGCTTACCTCAAACGCCAGACCCGCTTTGGCCGTATCTGCACAGGTTTTTGTCAAACATGAAGACGACGCGATATTCGTAAAACAAGTGCCTGGTTTTCGTCCAAGTAGCAGACAGTCTTTATTTGTTAGGGACGGTCATGACTTGTTAGTTCAACGAGATGTCTCCTTCGGCGGGTTATCACAACAAAAACTAATCGTTACTGATGGTCTGGTATTAGGTGACGAAATTGTTAGTAACGACACGAATAAGTACAAACAATATCAAGAAATATCGCTCGCGGACTAAACCGAATACATGTGTCAAATTGAAAATCATTGAACATTAATTTAGAGAAAATCAATCAAGGAAATTGCCATGAAAAAAGTAGTTGAAATGAAAGATGTACATAAATGTTATACCGGTCAGCAAATTCAGACCCATGCTCTGCAAGGCGTATCACTCGAAATAAAGCAGGGTGAATTTGTCGCGATTACGGGTCCGTCGGGTTGCGGCAAGTCAACATTGCTGTCGATTATGGGGCTCATGGACAGTGCTAGTGAGGGTGAATACCAAATTGCTAATATTAATACATCCGGTCTTAAAGTGGACCAACGTACCCAAATTAGAAATCAGCACATCGGTTATGTCTTTCAGTCGTTCAATTTGATCGACAGCCTCAGCGTTTTCGAAAATGTTGCTTTGCCGCTTGAGCATCGATTTGGTAATAAGGCAGAAATCAAGGTACGGGTAGAAGAAGTCCTGGCGCAAGTGGATATGTTACACCGTAAAGATTATCGTCCCAACCAGCTGTCGGGCGGTCAACAGCAGCGGATCGCGATTGCCCGAGCTCTAGTGGGAAAACCGGATCTGATTTTGGTCGACGAACCTACCGGTAATCTGGACAGCAAGAACGGCGACCAGGTTATGGCACTGTTGGAAAAACTAAATAGCGATGGTTCTACCATTGTTATGGTGACGCACGATAGTCGTTATTCCCGATGTGCCAGCCGTACCATTCAGTTGTTAGATGGTAAGATTGTGACGGAACACGCTGTATTGCGAGATATGCAGGGGGCAGCATGAGCTTAATCATAAAGGCCTTATCTTCCGGTGTGACAAGAATTTTTTCACTACCTCGATTAAGCGTCCCCTTGATTTTGACTTTGGGGTTAACGCTCGGTGCGGTGTTAAGTGTGATCGCCATTTCATCGACACTTTTGTATAAACCGTTGCAAGGTGTCAACAATGAATCTGAAATCCAAACCTATGAATATCGTTTGAAGCCGTCGGAGACTTTGAGTGTTTCTTACTGGAGCATGCGGCGACTGGCCGACTTTAATGAGCGGTTTAAGAATTTTGGTGTTTGGGCTGGTATCGCTTCTACGGAACAAGACGTAACTATTGAAGGTGTGACTTATGCCACAACATTACATACCGCCTCCGATACGATTCTGGAAGTATTGGGCACTCAGTTAATTAAAGGGGATAGCGTCAATATTGCCAAACCTGAAAATTATGTCTGGATTTCAAATACTTTCTGGCAACAAAGTTTTTCCGGCCTTGATTCCGCCATGGGTAGGCAGGTCGATCTGAATGGGAAAAGTTACATCATTGCCGGGATTATTGAAGATTTACTCGCTGTGGAAAGTACGACTCCGGTATTGCCTCAGCAGGTATGGCGTATATCGAATCTAAAAGAGCTGTTGAGTGAACCCGAAATTGCTAATGTGAGTAACGACATTGATAGTCTGTTGTTAAAAGGACGTGGTCAAGACACGCCGTTGCCAAGTGAGGAAGAAACCCTGCAATGGATTGAGGATTTTATTACGAACAACGTCGATGAAACTCAAGCGGCCGGCTACTTACGGTTTATTAAAGCCACCCCCTTTGAAATCATTGAGTCTAATTACCGAGACAAACTATTAGGTGATACTAAACCCTTATTACTCGCGCTATTTGTTGCGGTTGTCGGGTTGCTGCTAATGGCGACACTCAATCTCCTTAATCTCTTTATTGCACACTACCAAGGACGTACTAAGGAATATGCCATTCAGTTGACCTTGGGCGCAAGCCTGATGCGGGCAAGATTGTTGGTATTTCTGGAAAACTTACCCAGCTTTATTCTCGCCGCAGTTGCGGGTCTATTGGTGACCGGATGGGTGATAAAAATTTTACCGACGATCGCCGGGAATACGTTGCCGATGATCGACACGATCGGAATTGACGCGAGCACCATCGTCGCCTCGTTTCTCATTATAATAGCGCTGGGTATTTTGTTTAGTAGTTTATCGCTGGTCGATATAAACAAACAGGCGTTGGCTGAAAACTTGAATAGTAGCGGAAAAGGGATTCAGGCTCAAAGTAACCAGTGGTTAAGCCGCGTATTGATGGTAGTGCAATTGTCCATTGCTTCAATCCTTCTGACGTCTTCGGTTATGCTGGCGATGCAAAGTTATAACGCCGTTTTTAAGGATCTGGGTTACGACATAGGTAATAATTATACAGTCAGTTTGTACAATTCAGATGAAGAATGGGCGACAGAACTGGCGTCGAGAGAGTTTTACCAGGGTAGTGAATTAGAACAGCTACATCACGGCATTGACGCGATAATTGAGGGTGAAGTTAGCGACAGTAAAGTGGTGATCAATTCAAACGGGGCCTTGTCTGACAATTTTTCTGCTACAGTATATTTTCCTGAAGACAAGCCCGATCAACGCATTATGTTTCAGGTTAGAGATTTGAGTCCGACCTATTTTGATGTTTTCGCTATTCCTTTTCTCGCGGGCTCTAATGTTACCGAGGAACAAATCAGCAACAGGGAGCAGCGTATGGTGATCGACGAAAACATGGCGAAAGCGTTGTTCCCCGGGACCGCCTATTCCGAGATTGTTGGCCAGGCTATTACACTAAATATTACTGGTGCCGGAAATGAGGGCGCGGTGCCGACTATTATCAATGGTATTGTCGGTGTCACCCAAAGTCGTGCGGGTGCTATCGACGTAATACAAATGCCTGCGGTCTATTGGGCAAATATAAGTACAGGCCGAAATATCGCCATTACGGTATCGATGCCTGCGGGAAAACGTCTTACCGCTGCTATGATTGAAGAGAAATTGCGTAAGCAGTTTCCGCGCTTGACTAATCTGGAGGTGAAATCACTCGATCAGTTATGGCGCGAGCAAACCTTAGCACAACGAGTTAGCTTGTGGGTGGTATTGAGTATGACCGGTTTAACTCTGCTGTTGGCTGCCATTGGTGTCTCTGGTTTAACGCAAATGACCACCAATCACCGAAAATACGAGTTGGCGGTACGTATGGCAACGGGTGCTAAGCAGTTAATGTTAGTTAAGTTTATCCTCAAGGACGCAGTATGGATGTTGGCAGTCGGTCTTGGATTGGGATTTGTGGTTTCGTCAATGGGTTACCAACAAATCCAACAGAGTCTCGATATGTTGCCGGACTTTAGCTGGCTGGCAATGTCGTTGCTTGACGCGGGGCTAATTGCTATTGTTCTTCTATCGGTATTCATACCAGCATGGCGAGTGATTAGCGCAGATCCAATGCAGGCGTTGCGAGAAGAATAAAAAGTATACAGGGTCTTCGGGCATATAAATTGGGTGTTCCTAGGATCGCCTAATTTATAGGGTGTCTGGAGCAGGCTTAACCGCGAGAGGAGTTGTCATTGAATAGGGAAAAAGCCACCATTTTAGTTGCCGATGACGACGAGGATATTCGCCTCGCGCTTGAAATGCTGCTGGTAGGTGAAGCTTATCGGGTGATTGAGGCTAGCAGCGCTAAGGAAGTAGTTATTCAAACTGAGCGCCATAAACCGGATCTCGTATTATTGGATATGAACTTCAGTCGGGATACTACCAGCGGTCAGGAGGGGCTGGAAATCCTCAATCAGATTAACAACCACAACATCCCCATTTTGCTGATGACAGCGTGGGGCAGCATCGAACTAGCGGTACAGGGATTACAGCAAGGAGCCTGTGATTTTATCGAAAAACCCTGGAACAAAGGAAAGTTGCTAAACAGTATCGAGCAGCAACTGAGTTTTTATCGGGTTAAGCAAGAGCATCAGGCTTATCGAGAACTACTTAGCGCTCCTCAGTTACAAGAGCCGCGTGCCGGGAATAGAGGAGAAGGCTGGATATGCCAATCTAAACCGATGCAGGCCATTGAACAGTGGGTGACGCAAATCGCCCCGACCGATGCCAATGTTCTTATCTTGGGAGAAAACGGCACGGGTAAGTCCTTGCTGGCAGAGCGAATCCATCAATTGTCCGCGCGGCGGGACAATCCGTTCATCGTCACAAATATGGCAGCTATTCCCGATAATCTTTTTGAAAGCGAATTATTCGGTCATCAAAAAGGGGCTTTTACCGATGCAAAACAACAGCGTGTTGGCCGGTTTCAGTTAGCTGATGCAGGCACGCTTTTTTTTGATGAAATCGGTTCTTTACCCATAAACTTACAACCTAAATTACTGCGAGTGCTCGAAACGGGGCAGTATGAAATTTTGGGCTCAAGCCAGACACAAACTGCGAATGTTAGATTAATCAGTGCGACCAATGCAGACTTAAGCCAGCTAGTCATCGATGGCTCATTCAGGCAGGATTTGTTATACCGATTAAATACTTTAGTCATTACCATGCCGCCGCTTAGATCGAGGACAGACGATATCGAAGCCCTGACTCTCAATTTCATTCATCAGTTTAGCCAAAAATATCACAAGGTGGGTTTGGTTTTAACGGCTACGGCAATTGAAAAGTTGAAGAGACATTCCTGGCCCGGAAATATTCGAGAGCTTAGCCACGTTATTGAGCGGGCGGTATTGTTGGCCTCGCAAAGTGAGGTGGGTGAAGAGCAGCTTTTGCTTGATGTCTCGGGGACGCAGGAGAGCGATGTAAAATTACAGTCGCTGGAGCAAGCGGAACGGCAGTTGATTGATAAAGCCATGAATGTCTCCTCAGGCAACATTGCGGATGCGGCAAAAATACTGGAGATTTCACGCAATGCCTTGTATCGTCGTTTGGAAAAATTCAATCCCGATTTTAAATCTGCCCATGATGGCGAATAGACGATCAATCGAAAGGGGGTCACTTGAGTCATGAAAAATGGCTGATAGCAGGGCTTAGTTCTACCGTCTTTGTCATTTTGTCTTTGCTGTGCGCGCTAGCATGGAGTTTTGGGTGGGACTTGTTGGCCATTGCAACGTTATTATTTTTCGCAATCTATCCCTTGGTTTTGCTTGCCTGGCGTTGTTACGGATTCTGGTGTCAAACCATTATGCAGCTGACTACCTATACCCAAGTGCTCAAGGAGGGTGAGTATAATTTGCGGTTCAAAGAACAGCATCCCGATAACTTATTGTTGGCCTTGCAAAACGAAATCGACAGCCTTGCGAAAAAACATCAGAGTAAAGATTCCGAAAATCAGTCCGTGGATGATTTGCTAAGCCGAATTTTAGATTCGTGGCCTGTGCCTGTTTGCCTTTTTGATCACCACCTCAAATTAACCTATCGCAATACGGCGATGAATGAAGCACTTCAGCAACCCATGTTAGTGGGAAGTTCAGCGCTACGACTCGGTTTTACCTTACAAGATGGTAACTTCTTCCATCCAAAGTTCGATAAAAAATGGCAGCGGCAAACGGTTAGTTATTTACACCAGAACCCCAAGGAAAAGCACTGGCTTTTTACCGCATTGGATATCTCGCAATTATTGACAAAGAATAAAAGCGTCACTCAGCAGAATTTAATCCGTGTGTTAGGGCATGAATTACGTAACTCATTGACACCAATGTACTCGATGACTGATACGCTGCTTTGCAGTGAACAGTTAGACGAAAAACAGACTCGCTTAGTTTTGTCGCGCATTCAAAAACGTAGCCAGAGATTGCTTTCTTTTGTCGGAGAATACGGAAAACTCACGCAACTGCCACAGCCAAAATTAGCATGGTTTGATCTTTCCGAAATTATCGAAGAGGCGAGATCTATGTCTGAGGACTCCGCTTTTCAGATGGGTTTTCGAGGTAATACGCGCTGTTTTGGCGATGTAGAACAACTCACTCAAGTGATGATCAATTTGCTGAAAAACGCTCGAGAAGCTTGCGATAAGTCACTGTGTGAAGTGCAGGTCAGGGCTTTTTATCTACAAGACCAACAAGTTATTGAGATTATTGATAACGGGCCTGGCTTTGGCAATTTGGATAATGTTTTAACGCCTTTTTATACCACAAAAAAACAGGGTTCAGGTATCGGTTTGTCTTTGTGCGCAGAGATTGTTAACAATCATAACGGTCAACTAAAAGTCGAAAACATGCCGGAAATCGGCGCGAAAATCACCATGTCGTGGCCAATACAAAATAGTTAGATCACTCGATAGCGCCCCATTGTTTAGTATCGAGTAAAAATTTCTTTGGTCGCCCGGCGACGATGGCCGACATTCCCCTAATATAGTCTGTATCATTTAATTCGATTTAACCGCTTGTTTCAAATTCCCATAGATTTTGCGATGTTCAAAATAGGTTCGTTAGACTGCCTCACACGGGCCAGAACGAGGGATCCTTCTATGGCAGCAACTAATAGTTCTGACTTTGATTTTGCCTCTCTCTCGGAAATCCCGGCTCTGGCGAAGACAGGAGCTATAATTGACAGCCAACTGTCGAATGCCTGGGCTCCTACCCTTGTTATCGATTCCGAACTCGGTGTCGTTTCCAACACCGTCGTTGCGATAGGGCAGCCAGAACAAAAATCTGACTCGGTCATCCAATCGGCCATTTGGGCGCAGTAGGCGCTGACGAAATCAGCTGGCGTTTTGTGTTTGTCTGCTAATTCCTTAAGCATTTCGGCAACCATTTCCCCAGCTAGTACGACCGCGGCTTCACCGAGAGACTCTTTCCCCTCTGGAAAATAGTGGTACAAGGAACCTCGGGGAGCGCCACTCTCCGCCAAAATCTCCTGCAGACCGGTGGCCGCGTAGCCTTTTTGACGGAACAATCTCATCGCTGTTCGAACCAGTCCGTCCCTATGAATTGCTGCTCTGCTCAATGTTAACTCCAAAAATTAATTTGCAAAATTATGATGATCAGTCTATAACGGTTGTTCGGATTATAGCAATCGGTCTAAATGGGGTAAATATCATGAGCAAGCTAGTAACTTTTGAAGTAAAAGATGAAGTAGGTGTCATTACTATTGACGATGGAAAGGTGAATGTCATGTCGTTGGACTCTTTGAGAGAGATCAATGCTGCACTCGATAGAGCAGAAGCGGAGGGCAGGGTTGTCGTATTGACAGGGCGTGAAGGTATTTTTTCCGCCGGATTTGACCTGAAAGTACTGGCAGGAGGGGCAGTCCAGGCGAAAGAATTGACTCGAATTGGTGCCGAGACGGCGCGCCGAATTATGGAATTTCCATTTCCTGTCGTTGCGGCTTGCACTGGTCATGCTTTTCCAATGGGAGCGTTCCTGCTACTGGCTTCTGACTATCGAATAGGCGTCACGGGTACTTACAAAATTGGCCTAAACGAGGTCGCCATTGGAATAACCGTGCCGCGTTTTGCCATTGAGTTGGCGGGCAGCAGGCTAATGCCTAGTTGGTACAGCAGAACGGTTTTGAATGGAGAAATGTTTGAACCTGAAGAATCAAAGATCGCGGGATTTCTGGATGAACTTGTGTCAGCCGATTGTTTGTTAGAGACAGCGATACAGCATGCCGTAAAGTTAAAAGGAATTAATATGGAGTCTTACCGCGCGACCAAGAAAAGAGCAAAGGGGCCGTTTATTCGTCGCTTTAATCAAGCGCTTGAAGAAGACCTGTTACTGACTGCGTAGGGCCTATAGAAATACGGGCTCCGGCGTTATTTGGCCAGTAAACTCTGTGTGGTAAGGTTTATGGTACTTGTCGTCGGTAAAACATCGAGAATTCGCAGCGCTTTAGCGAAAAAACGATGATTAGTGCCGGTCCAAGAACATCAACTTGAAATTTTCATTTCTGCTGCAGATCGGGTTAAAACCCGATTTACACATACTGATCTGTTTCTGGATGGGCGCTAACTAGTGCCCATCCAGAAATGGGTGTTTTCAACGATGTCATTGCGAGCGAAGCGCGGCAATCTCCCGCAGCCCG